>CAZEDT010000009.1:0-83561 GCA_964510795.1 uncultured Syntrophomonas sp. | reverse complement strand
TGCTCCCTGTGGTTGCAATTTAAGGAAAATAGGTAAGAAAACTCAGGCATCCGCTGTCGCCTAAAGGCTCGGCGTAAGCCGAGTTTTCTTAACAGTTTTACATAAAACATGGAGATAAATGGATATAAATGAATACATACAAAGGATTTATCAATTAACTTGTGGAATAAAATATGAAATGATGACCTGAGAAAAATAGAGGGGGGTATAAAATGGAGGACAAAGCCGTAATTTGGAGAAAAGATGAGGGCGTTTGCGTAATCACTATGAATACACCTACCACCTTAAATGCCATGAGTAAAGGAATTGTTGCTGGGCTGGAAGAGGCATTTGAGGATTGCTTTGATGAAAATATTAGGGCGGTGGTTCTAACCGGTTCCGGGAGAGCTTTCTGTGCGGGAGGGGATCTGGCAGAAGCAGTGCAAGACGGAGCATCACACTGGTTATTGCAGACTCCTAAGAAGTTGGCCGTGGTGACCAGTGCCATTCGCAAATTACCCAAGCCAGTGATTGCTTCCATAAATGGTCCGGCCTTTGGTGTTGGGATGAGCGTCGCGATGGCATGTGATCTTAGAATCATTTCAGAGAAAGCCAGTCTTGCTCAGGCTTATACATCGGTTGGGCTAAGCCCTGATGGAGCCTGGACGATGACCGTGCCACGAATTGTTGGAATTGCCAAGGCATTGGAAATGGTGCTGCTGGACAAGCCCGTCAAAGCCGAAGAGGCTTTAAGGCTAGGTCTGGTTAGTCTGGTAGTTCCAGCTGAAAAACTGACCGAAGAAACCATGCAACTAGCCAGAAAGTTGGCGAACGGTCCAACCAAAGCCTATGCCAGTGCGAAAGCGCTAATCAACGATTCCATGCTGCAGGGGCTGGAGAGCCAGATGGATAGGGAACGCTACAGTATTTCAAACTGCGGTGGTTCCGAGGATTTTGTGGAAGGCAGCGAAGCATTATTCAATAAACGCAAACCGGATTTTCAAGGTAAGTAAGAGTAAGTCGTAATATCGAGAGGGGAAAGCCTCCTCTCGATATTACGTTTAGTAAGTTATTAGTATCATGCCGAAGCCTGATCAGCATGTATGAAGTAAATAAAAGCTGCCAGGAGTGCCAGGATTAAGTAAACAGCTAAACTGGTGCCTGGATAGATGATGTCCATCTTTAGCTTATTATCCAGGATGAGAAAAATATCGGCTGGAATAGCCCAGGGGGAGAGATAAGACTTATCCCAATTTAAGGCCAAAATATTGGCAGCCGTTCCTACCACCGTTAAGACCATGGCGGGGACGAAGCTTCTGAATAGTAAAGTGATAAACATCATCATCGGTACCAGTACCAGGGTTATGGCTCCAACCAGGCAAAACTGATAGACCTGCTTTAGCGCAGCTAGCCAGCTTACCTCTATGCCTAGAACTGAGGCCAGGACTGCACATAGAATAGCTGCCAGTGCATATTGGATTAAAATAAATATACAGACGTAAATAAACTTGGCCAGCAGAATCTTTCCTCGATGATGGGGAGAGGATAAGAGGTTTTTCATGGTGCTTTGCTGATATTCGTAGTATATAGAAAAAGAGGCAATAAACGAGCTGATTATAGGCCCGATAAGAAATACAAAAAGTTGAGCCACATAAAGTGAAAAAATTTCAAAAGTAAAACGATGGTTAGCTATAAAATTCTGCTTTTCAATCAGAAACATCCCCAGCACTAACAACACTGGAAATAGCATACCCAGCTGCGAAAGGGAAACAATATAAGCTCCCTGATATTTTTTATACTCACTCTGTAATAGTCCCCACATGAATTAACACCTCCATTTTTATACTGATGCCAGGGTTTGAATAAACCTGTCCTCCAGGTTGGGTGACGAAGGGGTAAGAGCAAACACTCTGACACCGCCCCAGATTAATCTGGTATTAACCTCATCATTCATTTCTCGGTTACAGCTGACCAATAACTTGTCTCCATCAAGTTCATAAGGGAGTTCCATAAGATTCAAAATCTCGCTGGCAAATTCAATACTATCCACATCAAGGATTAGATGGGTCTGCTTAAGGATAGCTAATGAAGCAATATCAGTTTCTTTTACCAATTTACCCTTATCAATTATGCCTACCCAATCAACGGTTTGTTCAATTTCACTGAGTATATGGCTGGAAATAATGGTGGTTATGTTGTAGCTCTCAGATAGTTGTCTGAGAAATACACGCATTTCTTTTATTCCAATGGGGTCCAGACCATTAGTGGGTTCATCCAGAATTAATACCTGGGGCGAGTGAATCAATGCATTGGCAATCCCTAATCGTTGCTTCATCCCCAGCGAAAACTCTTCAACTTTCTTCCTGCCAACGTTTTTTAGATCTACCAGGTCCAAAACCTCATCCACTTTGCCAACCGGAGCAGCAAATATTTTAGCACTTATAAGCAGATTCTCTCGGGCACTCAGGTTGCCGTAGAAACCAGGAGTTTCGATAATGGCACCAATTTGCTGAGCTGCCCAACGACGGTTGCTGGCTACATTGCGTCCCTTAAGGAGTATTTCTCCAGCATTGGGTTTAACTAAACCCATAATCATGCGTATGGTGGTGGTTTTGCCGGCTCCGTTTCTCCCCAGAAAACCATAGATTTTACCTTCCGGAACATGCAGTTGCAGATTATCAACTACCAGATTTCCGGCATAAGACTTGCTCAGATTTTTCACTTCGATAGCAAAATCGGACATGACTTGATTCCTCCTTAATTGAGTTGTCATAGCTACATTAAGTATTGACAACTAATAAGGGCGGAATGTGACACCTATAAAACAAGCGACCAATGAAAGTGGGCTAGTGGATGTAATTAATGAAATGCTTATTTAGAAAGGTAATATTCAATCCGGTCTCTTCCGTTTTTCTTGGCCTTATACAATAACTGATCGGCACCTTTTATGAGGTTTATTGTGTTTTCATTAACATATTCCTTAATTCCAATACTAATTGTAATACGAGTATGGTTGTCAAAAACATGATTTTTAACCACGCTGCATATTTCTCTTCCAATATTGATGGCTGTTTCTAGCTTTGTTTCTGGAAGTATGGTGACAAACTCTTCTCCTCCATATCGACCAACATAGCCTTTATCCTGGATAATATCAACTAAGATTTTAGATATCGTTATCAGCACGGAATCTCCAAGTTGATGACCATAAATATCATTTATGTTCTTAAAGTTGTCTATATCCAGCATCATTATAGATAAATGTTTTCCGCATTGTTTGGCCATATTTATTTCTCTTTCCAGAAGTTCGATTGAATACTGATGGTTATATAAATTAGTTAAGCTATCTCTAATTGATTTTTCCTGAAGCTCCTTATTCTTGAGTTTTAACTCGTTGACCAGCCGCAGGTCTTGGATAACCAGAACTGCACCCAGCAATTCATTGATATAAAGATCAAATATTGGGGTATATGAAATATTTATGGGAATTTCCTCGCCATTTATAGTGCATAATGCCATATCGTTAAACCTTATGTTTTCCCTATAGTGTCCGCTTAATATGTATCTTAAATCGATCGACGGCATGATGGTATTAATTGTCTTGCCTAATAATTCATCGTTAAGATAGCCAAGCATGATTAAGGTTTGTTTATTCACCTTAATTATTTGACCGGATTCATTTATGAGGATGGTCATGTCGAGCATTTCTCGCATAACTTCCTCGAAAATAAATCTTTCGGGTATTTTAAGAAACTTATATTTGGTTATAACTGTGTAGGTTCCCAGTATCATAATAAGTGAATATAGCTGGCCCATATTCGGAAGATTGGCGAGCTGAAATGCTGGTAAAATAGTCTGGGTGATCAAATTTAAGATAAAAGGTAATGAACTAGTTAATACCAGCAAACGTGACTGTTTTTTAATGCGAACGCGTTTTGATTTCCTTCCCCATAGCAACAGAAGCACCATACTTGCCAACAAATAACTGAAATTATAAATAAAATTACCAATATAAAAAATTTTAGAAATAATATATGGCGTTTTGATATCAGGTCCAAATAAAAATACGGCCATGTAGAAAAAAAATATCCCAGGAATGAAAATAATTAATTTAACCAATCTATTTTTAATGATTTCCTGTTCCGTAATTAATAACACCAGATATAGGATCAGTGCACTAAAGCTACACCAGCCAATCGCGGCTATTTTATTCCATATAGATATTGCGAATTTGTCCTCTAACAGATAGACAAATGCATAGCCAAAAGACCAGATTGCATAGCTAATACACAAACACAGGAATAATCTATGAATAGTTGATTTGGGATTTTGCTTGAAAGCATATATGCCTATAAAGCAATATATAAACACAGCAAACATGGAAGAAGCTGACAAGAAAATCATCAGAACTTGCCCCCTCCGGCATATTTTCAAATAAATTGTACTATAGGCAATAAAGATAAAATGATATTAGCTGTGGCTCTTTAAGAATATATCCAGTCGGTCCAGACCTTCCTTTATATTGCTTAAGGAATTGGCATAGGAGAAACGGATATAGCCTTCGCAGTTGGCTCCGAAATCAATACCCGGAGTTACAGCTACTTTAGCCTGCTCCAGGATTTCAAAGGCCAGCTTGTATGAGTCATTGGTATATTGCTTAACATTGGCCAGAGCATAGAAGGCACCGCTGGGGTCATGACGGGTGGCAATTCCCATTTGCTTGAGTCTTTCCAGTAAATACAGACGTCGTTCGTTGTAGATGTCTACCATGGTCTGCACTTCCTTGTCACAGTGGCGGAGCGCGGCTATGCCCCCCTCCTGCGCAAAGGAAGAAGCACAGATAAAGAAGTTTTGCTGCATTATCTGCATAGTCCGGATATATTCCTTGGGTGCAATGACATATCCCAGGCGCCAGCCGGTCATGGCGTAGAGCTTGGAGAAGCCATTGATGACAAAGGCCCGGTCAGTAAATTCCAGGATACTGTGCTCTTCACCTTCGTATATTAGTCCATTATATATCTCATCGGCAATGATCATCTGATCCAAACCTGCCAGGGCCTTGAGCTCATCTGCGCTGAATACCCCACCGGTGGGATTGCTGGGAGAGTTAACCAGGATAGCCCGGGTTCGAGGACTAAGATAATTTTTTATATCCTGAGGCCGGTATTTGAAACCGTCTTGCTCGCTTACCGGCACGAATACCGGTTGTCCATCCACATAACGAATAAAATTAGGATAACAGGCATAATAGGGATCGGGCAGAATAATCTCTTCACCTTTTTCCAGAAGAGCAGAAAAAACCATCAGCATGCCTGGCGATGTTCCTGAAGTTATGATAATTTGCTCGGGGGAAATCTTAACCCCGTATTTTCTCCAGTAATAACTGGCGATTTCCTCTCGCAAGGCAATTTTCCCCAGGCTATGGGTATAATGGGTATCGTCTTGCTGAATAGCCCTAAAGGCCGCTTCTTTTACCGGTTCGGGAGTGGCGAAATCGGGTTCCCCTACTTCCAAATGTATAATATCCTCACCCTGGGCCATCATAGCTTGAGCTTTTTCCAGCACCTCCATGACTATAAAGGGTGATAATTGTTCGGTTCTTGAAGAAGGCGTAAACTTGTTCATATTATAAGACCTCGATTATGTTTTCTTTTAATTCTATATAAGGGCAGTGCTAAAGTCCACCCACTATATAAGTTAGCGTATATATAGATTGACCTGGCAGTCCCCAAGGTGCTAATATCCAGACATGTGAATGCTTAGGATTAAGTATGGGAGGAATGAGAATGTACGTAAACCATGTTGAAAAGATAGCCGGGCAAAAAATTAACAACCCTGGAGTAGCATTAAATGTGATAAAACAGGTGCTGGTAGGCCCGGATCAAGGATGGCAGGGATGGGTGATGCGCCAATTTACTATTGCCAGTGAGGGATATACCCCCCGCCATTCTCACCCCTGGCCGCATATAAATTATATTGTCAGTGGCACAGGAACTTTATTCCTGGATGGTCAGGATTACGACTTAAAAGCTGGCAGTGTAGCTTATGTACCAGATAATATTGAGCACCAGTTTAAGAACACCGGCCTTGATGATTTTATTCTTATTTGTATCGTTCCGGAAGAAGGAGACAAATAGTTGCATTTGTAGTGACATTTAAATCAACAGGTTGCACCTTCTTCATCCGCCAAGTAGGCAGATAGACCCAGGTTTTATAAAAGCCTGGGTTTTTCATTTTTCTGTTTTAATTAAGCTTCGTATTTTATAGATGATGCGCAGCAAAAGTGAACAGGGGGACGGTTCTCTTGTTCATCCCCTAGCACCTTAACTGGATGAACAAGAGAACCGTCCCCCTGTTCACTTTTGCTGCGCATCTGCGATGTTTAGGTTTTAACAATTTAACACAATTCCGAAATTATTTTGGACATAATTGTTCGTTAATATATGAACAAGCCAAATTTGAGAGGAGAGATATTTATGAAAAGTACCCGAAAAACAATGGTGAGGATGTTGATGATGGCAATGCTGGTAACTGCTATGTTAACCCCTCAGGTCAGCCCGGCGGTGGCAGCAGGTGAATCAGATAAGCCCTCAGTAATGGTAACCAGAGCTATTAGTGTATCACCAGCTATATCTGACATTCAGTATCAGAAGTTTATTTCTTACTTAAGCCAGGAATATGCCCCGGAACTGAAAGCAGAATGGGTCAAGGCCTTTGCAGAACGGAAAAGTATTCAAACCGAGCTAAGTAGTAAGCTTGAGCATGACATGGCTTTTGCAGCTTCGGATATTAAAGTCGGTGACTGGTATAAAGTGGAGGGAGATTCAAAAGGACTATCAGTCGAAATGAAAGCTGTCGAGGCATCATCGGTTAGTAATAGTCTAGATCCAAACAATGCTAAAAACACCGCAATTGTGCTAAATAAGGCTGAATATGAATCGAAGTCAGCAACAGCAGCAATCAAGGCATTACCGGCTGCAATTATTAGTGGTACCGAGGCTAACCCTAATGAAGAGATATGTGTGAGCATATGTACGGTAGCGGCTCAAGTAGATGAAGACTTTAGTACCCAGCTAAAACTACAAGATGAACTGGATCAGGCCATCACGAGCAACAATGGCCAGACCATCCAAGCAGCTCTGGGCAAAATGTTAAGTAATTATAAACAGGTCACAGAGGATATGAAAAACTCTTTGTCGAAGGAATAATTTACTAAGTAATAAACTAATAGCCTGCAGGGGAATATTTGCCCTTGCAGGCTTGGGAGATTGGACTATGGATAGATTAATAGCCCTGGTGGAAGATGATGAAAATATCAACGCCGTACTATCGTCCTACTTATTGAAGCAAGGCTGGCAGCTGCTTTCTTTTCGGAGCGCTGAAGATGCCCGGGCCGCCAGAATCCATCCTCACCTCTGGATACTCGATATAATGCTGCCGGGCATGGATGGCTTCCAGTTAATTCGTGAAATCAAGGTTGATGACCCGAATGTGCCGGTTATTTTCATCTCTGCCCGGGATGCCGATATAGATCGTATCGTTGGATTGGAGATGGGAAGTGAAGACTACCTGGCTAAACCCTTTTTGCCCGAGGAATTGGTAATAAGGGTCCGAAAAATTCTGGACCGGGTATATAGGCAGCCTGGCAGTGAAAAAACCAGTAATTCAGATATTATACTGGGTCCATACAGAGTGGATATTCTCTGCCGGGAGGTTTTTGAGACCCCTAAACGGGAACGTATTGAGTTAACTGCCAAGGAATTTGATCTATTGTTACTTTTTGTCCAGCATCAACAGCAACAGCTGGATAGGGAGCAAATACTCCAATATGTATGGGGTAATGAATATTTTGGCTCTGACCGGGTGGTGGATAATATGGTGCGAAGACTTCGCCGTAAGCTGCCTGAATTGCGCGTGGAAACCATATATGGCTACGGATACAGGTTGGTGGAAGCATGAAAAATTTACCGCTGGCAGTACAAATCTGGCTGCTGTGCGCAGCCGTAACCTTATCAATCTCGGTACTGATCATGGTATTTATACCCGGTATGCTGCAGCAATTTTTTACCCGGCAGGTATTAAGTATCCTGGAAGATTCACAAAAAAATATGCAACTTGCAAGGGTTGAATTAATACCCGCTGTAGTTCAGGATTCACTGGTAGTTACAGAGTGTAAACCAGTAACTGAGCTGCCAAGGTCTATCCCAGCAACGAGCACAACAGTGGCATATAGTATGGCTAGCCCTGCTAGGCCGAATACCATAGAACCAATGAGCATTGCCATAACTGCGAGTTCTGCGGCAGCGCCCTTTGAACCCGATCCGGTCACGCAGTTTAGCCATCCAAGCATAGACATAGCTGCGCTTCCTACGGCAGCATCTGTTCCTTTTATGAATCATATTTATTTTTCCAATAAAGAGCCCTTGCCGGATCACTTTCTTCCCGAGCCCTTTTTGGGAGAAATCAGGCGGGATGCATCTAAGCAGACAGAAGAAGTTAGACAATATACTCAGGTCAACCATGAACGAACTCTATTATATGTAATCCGCAAAACAAAGGTAGATGGGGGCAAAGGCTATCTCCTATCGTACTCCTGGGGCACTTATCGTAATGATATGGCGGGTAGCTTATACCGCCAGCTTATGCTCTTGATGCTGGTGGCTATGGTTCTATCATGGATTCCTTCATTAATCGTGTCTCGACACCTTAGCCGCCCGCTGGTTAAAATGGAACAGCATGTCTTAAGCGTTGGAACCCAGGAGTGGTACGAACCCCTGGATCTTGACCGCCGAGATGAAATAGGTAAATTAGCTCGTGCTTTTGAAAGCATGAGAGAACGTTTGGTCAGACAGGATCAAGCGCAGCAAACCTATTTACAAAACATATCGCATAGTTTAAAAACACCGATAATGGTTATTCAAAGCTATAGCCGGGCCATTATGGACGGCATCTACCCTAAGGGTGATTTAAATGCCAGTGTATTAACTATAAAAGATGAGGCTGACCGAACCAACAAGCTGGTGCAAGACTTGCTAATGCTTAATAAAATCAAATACTTTTCTACTCGCGATCTTAAAGTTGAATCGGTGCAGATGGAAGAACTGCTGGATGAGATTGCCGGTAAATTACAAAGTCGTCGGCCAGAATTGGATTGGGAAATTCGGTTGGCTGATCATAGCCTGCAAGGTGACCAGGACCAGTGGGAAATAGTAGTGGAAAACCTTCTGGATAATGCTACCCGTTACGCTGTGAACAGAATCCAGATTAGCTTACAAGCCGACGATGAAAAGGGATGGTGGCTGCGAATCTGGAATGATGGTCTACCCATAGATGCAGATTATCAGGAAAAGATTTTTGAGGAATACTACAGTGGCAAGGGGGGACAATCCGGCCTTGGTTTGGCCATAGTGCGGCATGTGGTTGAACTACATGGGGCTAAAGTCTGGGCCCAAAATGAAAATGATGGGGTGGCCTTTTACATAGCTTAGACAATACCAGTCTTTGCAATCAATTACATGAGACAAAATATCTAGTTTGAAACCATTTTTACGTCCAAATTTCCAGCCGACAACTCTAGGTCACAATCAATTTTGGATGATGCCTGCTGGTAATTAGGGGAGGTATAACGGTTGCCCGTCCTGGTCCAACCCAGTTCATCCAGATTGTTGGAGTTCAGGGCACCGCCGAGGTCTATACCCACTCCGGTATCATTGTCTATCTGCAGTTTAATATTGCTGGCTCCAGCCTCTATTTTAACGTTACTGTTAGCCCCGTTCTCACCCAGGATGAAAAGAATATTGCCGGCGCCCAGGCTACAGTCCAATTCCTGGACAGGAACCCCGCTCAAATCTATAGTGCCATCGAGGGCACCGGCGTTAATATCCACATTCCATGCCAGTTCAGGCGAGATTTGTAACTGCCAGCGGTCCAAATTGTTCTGTCGGGGAGTCCAAGAATGTTCAGTTTGGCTCAAATTAACTTTCAAGTTTTGGTCACTAGTGGTGATACTTTTTACTATTTGCTTACCACTGAATTCACCTATTAATAAATCTTGGGCACCCGGATTTATTAAAAGACGACCTCCTGTGTAATCGATGCTTAGATTACCCTGTTTGACCTGAGGGTATTGCTGCCGGCTAAGGTTGAGAGCAGATCCTGTAGATGTTTTGTAATCAGAGTTGGTTTGCCCCCCCAGGACCAGGTAGGTACCCACTGCCCCTACGGAAAAAAATATTATCAGATAAGCTGCCCAGCGAGGCAGGCTACCCCGTCCGAACAGGCCTAGTCCGATAACAATTAGTATTATTGGCCACCATTTACTGATCTGATGGAGGCTAGCCCAGGAGCCATAACCAATATTAAGCAGAAAAAATGCAACTCCAGCCAGTATCAGCAGCAGGCCGCTGATCAAGGTTCCAACTCTCATTACTGGTCTCCTTTCCTGTTGCCTAGCAGGATATATAAGCCCAGCGCAACCAGTAACAACGGCCAGGCTTTATCCCAATAGTGCCAGGGTACCAAGTTTTTCAGCAAAATAATCAATCCCAGTCCTATCAACAATAATCCTGCATTACGGCGGCGATTTGTCGATAAGCCGGATATATCCGGTCCCAGATCAGTATCGTTATTGTTGGAAGAATAACTATTATCCGCTGCTGTACCTTCAGGTATTACAATCCAACATACTATATAGGCCAGAAGCCCAACTCCTCCTGCAAAGAAGGCCATAACCCATACCAAACGCACCAGCGCAACATCAACATCAAAAAACTCAGCCATTCCCCCGGCTACCCCGGCAATCATATTATTATGCCTGGATCTTCGTAATTGGTTCAAACTGTGCCCCCCTATTCAAATCCTTTGAGCTTAAGATTCATGGTTTCATTCTACTCTTAATATTATAAACGGAGCAATAGTATTTAGTCAGGCTGGCTCCCGTTTTCCCAGCTTATGTCATACAGTAATCAATACAATTATATACACGTATCGGTTAGGCTGACCTATAATGGAGATATTAACATTAATAGAGCTGGTAGGACCTAATTATTTATTGTATGCGAAAAAACAAGGAGTGTGATCTATTTGCATAAATCCCAGGGACGTTATCTTAGTGGATTACTTATAATTTCGTTTGGCGTTATAGCCTTGCTCAATAATTTTGGCCTGGCCAATATAAGTCTTAGGTATGTTATAAATTTGTTATGGCCACTTTTACTGGTAACTGCGGGTATAAACTTTTTGCTAACCCGGCATGATCTGTCTGGAATTGCAATGGGAGGTATACTCCTGGGCCTGGGAGTAATCTTTTTGGGGCGTAATGCCGGTCTTTTTGATTTTGATATGAGGTATTTCTGGCAGGCATTTTGGCCAGTTATTATCATCTTAATCGGTGTCAGTCTACTCGGTAAAAACCAGCATAATAGCAAAGGGCATCTGGCTATTATGGGGGCGGTGGAGAAGAGCAGGGAAGGCTGGGAACTCAAGAGTGCGGAATATACTGCTTTCATGGGTGGGATTGAACTGGATGTACGCAAAGCTAGTCTGGTCGAACGGGAGATTAATCTCACTCTAACCGTAATCATGGGTGGGATTACGGTTATTCTGCCCGAAGATATGGCGGTGACTTGCCAGGGGACAGCTATACTGGGCGGGGTTGATATAATGGGCCGAGGATCTGGGGGAATAATCGGCAATACCAATCTGGAAATCGGTGATCTGCAGAACGCCGCCCAAATCATTCACCTCAATTGCATCTGTATAATGGGTGGAATTGAAATTAAACGATAAATCTTGACGATTACCTGTCTAGCCCGTACCGTTGGCCCAAATCATTATCATATTTATTCTCGGTAGTTCTGCTAGATATGTTATATCTGTATCTGATAATACTGATGCTGGTATACGTAATTGTAAAATACAGGTATTCCAAATTATGGCGCACTAGAGTAGTGCCAATTCATATATACACATCTATTTTCAACCATAATTTATTTTATTTTTGGTTGGTATCTTCTTAGAGGTGGAGAATTATTTGAACGCCTGGATTTTTTCGTCAAACCGGGAAAAAATAGTGACCTGCTGCAAGATCTTACAAACTTCTATTTTGTACTTTTTTACATTTAATTTCTAAGCGGTTGCTCATTGCTAAAATATATGGTTTTATAGAGCACGATGTATTAAAATTATTTGCAGGTCGAAGTATGCCAAAATTAAGTAACTTGTAGAGAGATTGGGGGATGAAATATGAAAAAAATAGTTATTTGTATACTAATTATCATTTGTAGTTTAACCTTTATAGGCTGTAGCCAAGAGAAGAGCAGTTCAGTACCTGAAAAGAATGTTGAGAAGAATGGCCCATTATCCGAAAAATACATAACTATTGGTGTTATGCCGGATGTGGAATCAATACCTTTTATTATTGCTGAGAAAAATGGTTACTTTAAAAAAGAAGGCGTTAAGGTAAAAATAGAACATTTTACGAGTGCCAGAGATCGGGACAGTGCCCTGCAGAGTGGTAAGTTGGACGGAGTCATTACAGATATTCTAGCCGTCGTTTTTGCCAATGAGGGTGGAATTAAGCTGCAGATAATTTCTAAAAACGATGGGAATATCGAGTTAATGGCTGGGAAAGAAGCGGGTATCAAGTCAGTTGAAGAACTCAAAGGAAAAAGCATTGGTATGTCAACCAATACCATAATGGAATATACTACCGACAAAATGCTAGCCTCAGCTCAGCTTAAACCAGAGGATATAAAAAAAGTTGCTATTCCTCCACTGCCAACCCGTCTGGAAATGCTCCAGGGTGGCAAGGTTGATGCAGCTATTCTGCCTGAACCATTAGCTGGTCTGGCGGTTAAAAATGGTGCTGTAGTTTTAAATAGTACCGACCAGATGGCCAATAAGGCTGGTGCTATAGCCTTTACCGAAAAAAGTTTGCAGGAAAGCCCCGCCGAGATCAAGGCGGTTTTCAGAGCATATAATGATGCGGTGACATATTTAGATAAAGAGCCGCTTTCCAGTTACAGCGATTTTGTTATTCAAGCCCAAGGCTTTCCACCGACCATCAAGGACTCATTGAAACTGCCCCAATATCATAAGGCCGAAGCACCTGATGAAAAGATTGTGGCTGATGTTGTTAAATGGCTGCAGTCTAAAGGCCTCATTAAAGGAAGTTATGGATATAAAGATTTGGTAGATGAAAAAGTCTTGAGGTAATGATTTAGTGATTGAAATCAAAGATCTTACAGTGAAATACCAGCGTCAAAACGAAGCAACCCTGGCCCTTGATGGAATAAACATAGATATCGGTTCAGGAGAAATATATACCTTTATTGGTCCCTCGGGCTGTGGTAAATCAACCTTACTCTATGTTTTGTCCGGTATACTGAAGGATTATTCAGGGTCAGTGCTGATAGATAGTCGTCCCATCAATCCTCAAACCCAGCGGATAGGATTGATACTCCAGAATTATGGACTTTTGCCCTGGAAAAATGTCTACCAGAATGCTGTTCTGGGGATAAAAATAAAGAAAACCCAGCTTGCGCCGAGCCTTTGGCGACGGTGGAAGTCAGGTCGCACTCATACTATCCACCATAAAGAAGTTATACTTTTTGATAGTATGAAAAATGATCAGCCAGTGTTGGACGACTACGGTATGTACATTTTAAAAAAATTGGGTATTGATAATCTTCTAGATAGGTACCCGAAAGAATTGAGCGGTGGACAGCAACAGCGCGTGGCCATCGCTCGGGCTTTTATATTAAAGCCCGATTTATTACTAATGGATGAACCTTTTTCAGCCTTGGATGCTATTAGCCGGGAAGAAATGCAGGAGCTTTTCTTAGATACCTGGAAAGAGAATAACGTGACTACGGTATTTATCACCCACAGCGTGGATGAAGCACTCTACCTGGGCAGCAAAATTGTGGTTTTTTCAACTGCTCCAGGGAGAATATTGGAAGTTATAGATAACCCTTGCTTCCAACTGGACAATCTGCGATTCAGAGATGAGTATTACGATATGATGATAAAGTTAAGAAAAATATTAGGGGATTGTCGTGAAATAAATATGTAAACTGACGCCTGAGCAAATTTTGCATGCCGAGAGGCAGCAGGAGGTCAGATACTTGACGGTATTTAAGCCGATGAAGCACCCTACTTGATGCTCCGTGTTTAACATTTATGCTGGGCTAGAAATTTTCAGGCATGCTTGATACAGTTATTTCGCAGCGATTTCGCAGAGGATGATTTGGTGTTATCAAAAGATAAGTGGCAAGGAGCGCTGTACAGCTTTATATTGGTAATTATTTTCTGGCAGGCAGTGTCTGGCTTGTTACAGCTTCCCATTATTCCTTCCCCCTGGGCAGTATTTACAACCATTATAGAGATATTTAAAAGTGAAATGGAAATCCATGTGCTATACAGCCTCGGCAGAATTCTAGGTGGTATAACTATATCTATCTTGTTGGGAGTACCCCTAGGCCTTTTCATGGGTTATTTTGAAAAAGCCGATAAGGTACTTTCGCCATTAGTCTATTTTACTTACCCAGTTCCTAAAATTGCGCTCCTCCCAATAGTTATGTTACTGTTCGGTTTAGGCGAGGCATCCAAGTTGATAATGATTGTATTAATAATCGTTTTTCAAATAATTATTACTTCCCGGGATGCGGTCAAAGCCATACCTCCGGAAATTTTTCGTTCCCTGCAATCCCTGGGGGCCAGCAAGCTGCAGATTTTTTCCGAGATAATAATTCCTGCATCACTGGCTGAGGTTTTGACTGCTACTCGCCTAGCTCTGGGGACTGCCGTATCCATACTGTTTTTTACCGAAACCTTTGGCACTGAATATGGCATGGGCTATTTTGTTATGGATTCGTGGATGCGGGTAAATTATCTGGATATGTATGCAGGTATTATTGTGCTAAGTTTTATGGGATTCATTTTATTTACGGTCATAGATGTGGCCGAAAAATATTTATGTGCCTGGCGATAAGAGGCTTCTCAAATTGCGGTTAATAAGAATTATAGATTAATTTCACAAGACCCTTTAGCGGTCTTTTTTTTTGGTATCAAAGGCTGCCCAAAGTTAAGCAGGCACAAAATGTAGAACTAATTGGGAAGCCAACTTGAAGAATAATAAAATAGCCTTTTGGCAATATCTTAATTCCAACAGTTAGGGGTTGCCCTCGACTAACTATGACTTTAGATACTATGCCATAAAGAATATGAATCTCTTAAATTAGAAGAATGTAACAAAAATTCTCAAAATAGCGATTAATATGTGGTAATATAGTATTAATATAAAATATTACCAGTATAGGCATTAATATTAAAATGAGGTTCAATATAATGAACGATATTAATACAAAGTTAGAAGAAATAATTGCTGAGCTTAAACAAAGTGAATTAACCGAATCAGAAAAAAAATTTATTAAAGTTTTTTATCTAATGCCGGATATAATGTCAATTATTTCTTATAAAAATGGACATTATGTTGAAGTTAATAATGTTTGGCTGCAATCTGCTGGTTATGAACGTTCTGAAGTAATTGGGCGCACACCTATGGAACTAGGGATATGGGTTCTTGAGGAAGAGCAACAAGCTAATTTCATAAATTTATTGGTTAATGGAAACTTAAGTAATTATGAAACCCAATACCGAATGAAATCGGGAGAGATTAGAGATTATTTATTATCAACGATAAATATTGACCTGGGTGGAGAGTCCCATTTACTTAGTATATTAAAAGATATTACTGATCGTAAGCGGATGGAAGAAGCCTTGCGATTGTCGGAGGACAAGTTCTCAAAAGCTTTTAGTAGTAACCCTGAAGCAATAAATATATCGACATTAGAGGAAGGGCGAATCGTTGAAGTAAATGATGCTTGGGTTGAGGCCACCGGATACAAGACCAATGAGGTTATAGGACGCTCTGCTACAGAATTAGGTTTTTGGGAACCGGGAGAACGCGAAATTTTGTTGGAACAAATCCGGGAGTATGGCAATATCCGCAATTTTGAAACCAAGCATCAAATGAAATCTGGCCAAGTCAGGTGGTATCTCCAATCTTCAGAGATAGTGGACATGTACGGTGAGCCCCATCTGCTTAGTGTTTATAAGGATATTACTGAACGTAAACGGATGGAAGAAGCTTTACGTTCATCCGAGGAACTTTTTTCTAAAGCTTTTAATGCCAGCCCAATCACGATGAGTATTTCTACTCTCGAAGAGGGACGGTTTCTGAAGATCAATGACAGCTTTTGCAAGGTTATTGGTTTTAGTCGTAAAGAAATATTAGGTCGTACATCAGCAGATTTAGGTTTTTGGTTCAATCTCGATGATCGCTCACTTATAAAAAACAAAATTATTAATAATGAATCCATTAGTGATATGGAAATCAATTTTTGTAGGAAAAAAACCGAAAAAAGACTGGGTTTGTTATCTGCGGATGGAATTGAGATAAATGGAATACCCTGTCTGCTTATTATCGTGACGGATATAACCGACCGCAAGCAAATGGAAATAGAAATGACCCGGTTGGACAGGCTCAATTTAGTCGGAGAAGTAGCCGCTAGCATAGGTCATGAAATTAGAAACCCAATGACCACAGTTCGTGGTTATCTGCAGTTATTAGAAAATCAGACTAAATATATGGATGACAGCGAAGTATTTAACCTGATGATTGAAGAATTGGATCGTGCTAATTCTATTATAACCGAGTTCCTGTCATTAACTAAAAGTAATGAAGTGAAGCTGAGCTTATACAATCTTAATTCAATAGTTGTAAGCATTCTCCCCCTTATTCAGGCTAATGCAACCTCTCAGGATAAATACATAAAAATGCAAATAGAGGATGTTCCGGATCTTCTGCTTGATGATAAAGAGGTTCGCCAGATTATACTTAATTTGGTATGTAATGGACTAGAAGCAATGTCTCCGGGCGGGACCCTGAGCATAAGTACGTTTATGAAAAATGAACAGGTAGTATTAGCTATCCAGGATCAAGGTAAGGGGATTGAACCTAGAGTGCAGGAGAATTTGGGGACTCCCTTTTTTACAACCAAGGATCACGGAACGGGTCTCGGGTTGGCAGTTTGTTACCGCATCGCTGCCCGACACAATGCCAAAATTGATATTGAGACCAGTGAATATGGTACAACTTTTTATGTTAGGTTTTCAACTAAGTAATACCAGCAGGATATATTATTTATAATGGCGGGTATTTTAGTTTCGAAGGGAATTTTACCGAATTTAGGAAAGCAAAATTTAAATACAAAAAGTGAGTCAAAGATTTCCCTTGACCCACTAATTTAAAACTATATGTTATTGCCCCAATCCTAAATCGCTTAATTTAAATTCTTCATGCTCTGGGGAAAACAGTATTGATAATGTTTTTTATACATTCATCTGGTATTGGGTATAGCATGGCGGTTGGGTCAGCTTTTATAGCCCAGAACATAGTCTCCTCACCTTCAGCATCCAGTGACCGGTCAAATTGTGGCTTGAAACCGCAGTCCTGCATGAGTTGTAAAACTTTTTCCCTGACCAGAGCCACCAGTTCAGCCGGGTCATTACTAGGGGAGTTCACTCCAAAACCAGCGGCCAATTCTTTGGCTTTGGGCATATAATGCCAGGGCATATGTTCCATACAGGCTGGCATACCCACACCTACAGCTTGACCATGGGGAATTCGCAGCTGTCCACCGGCGGCGTGAGCCACATTATGAATCGGGAACATCATGCCTCCCATGGCAAAGCCCATGATAGCCATATTGCTGGCGGCCAGCATTTTGGTACGAGCTTCCAGGTTTTTGCCCTCGTTGACGGCTATAGGCAGATATTCAACGATTAATTTTATAGCTTGTATGCTCAGGGCATCGGCCATACAGTTAGCTTCGGGGGAGGTTAATCCTTCCACCGCATGGCCCAGTGCATCCAATCCTGTTGCAGCGGTCATATAAGGGGACAGCCCAACCGTTAGATCAGGATCCAGTAGGGCTATATCGGCGGGTATATAGGGATGCACAACATCACCTTTGACTTTGTCAACCTCGTTATATATTACTGCCAGTGGAGATACCTCGGAACCGGTTCCAGCGGTAGTGGGTATGAATACATTAGGTACACCTAAAGGCTGGCCCAGAGGACGAATAAAGGGGCCCAGATTACCAGGCATCAGTTTTTTAATATCGGTTTCCCCCATGCCCAGGAGCATTTTGACTCCCTTAGCCGAGTCCATTACGCTGCCGCCGCCCAGAACCAGCATGCCATCCAGAGCATTTTCCCGATACCAGCGGGCACAATCGTTGATTACTCGCGTACCGGCATCCTGTTCAATCTTGTCATAGATGCCCGCCAGCTTAACTCCACCCTGCACGGTAAAAATATCCTTTACCATGTCGACTACCCCAGCATCAACCAGGCCCTGATCGGTGATCATGCCAACTCTTTTGCAGCCCATCTCCATAAAGCGTTGCGCGGTAAAAGTCCGGCATCCGGAACCAACTTCAACCAGAGTTCTATATTCCCATACAAAATATTTAGGTATCGCCATTATATTACCCCCTTTCTAGCGGTTAAATCCGAATAAAGAATAGACAAAGTGGTTCTTGGGATCAGGTGTCAGATCCTGACAAACATGTTTTACTTCGCTGTAGGCCATCAAGGCATGATAACAGTTTTCTCTGCCATAGCCGCTTTCTTTATAACCGCCAAAAGGAACATCCGGACGCAATATATGCCAGGTGTTAATCCAGACACTGCCGGTACGCATCCGTTTGGCGACCTGTTGAGCCCGGGTAGTATTGGTACTGCATACTCCACCGCCCAGACCATAAGGACTGTCATTGGCTATAGCAATAGCTTCATCCAGATCATCATAAGGGATAACACATTGTACTGGTCCGAAGATTTCCTCCCGAACATGCTGCATTTTATTATTACAGTTTATGAATACAGTGGGTTCATGGAAAAAACCATTGTCATAGATACCACCGGTCAGACGATTGCCCCCGTAGGCTATCTGGGCTCCTTCATTCTTGCCGATTTGAATATAATTCATAATGGTGTTTAATTGTTCCTGAGAGGCAATCGGTCCCAGGTCAGTAGCCAGATCCATTTGGTCACCTATATTTAGCTTTTTAATTTTATCAATAATTGCATCAACCAATCGATCCTGCATTCTGCGGGGAACAATCAGGCGGGTGCCTGATTCACATACTTGGCCGCTATGAGTAAGAAAAGCCAGCAAGGTCATACTGGAGGCCATTTCTATATCGGCATCATCCAGTACAATCAGAGGTGACTTGCCACCCAATTCCAGGGTCACGCGTTTGATACCATCGGCAGCCAGATGAGCGATTTGCCGTCCTACTTCAGTGGAACCTGTAAAACCAATCTTATCTACCTGGGGATGAGCCGCCAGGTAATTACCAATCGAGGAGCCAGGTCCAGAAATTACATTAAATACTCCCGGAGGTAATCCAGCATCACATAATATTTTGGCCAATTCCAGAGTGGTAACGGGAGTGATGCTAGCCGGTTTCATGACGATGCTGTTGCCCATGGCCAGGGCCGGGGCAAATTTATAGGCCGCTAATATCATGGGGAAGTTCCAGGGGGTAATACCCGCACAGACTCCAATGGGTTCGCGGACTGCATAACTGTGCATGGGTGCTACCCAGGGGGGACAGATTGCATGTTCCACGCTGGGCATTTGTTTTAGGATAACTGCTGACATAGCCAGTGAGCCGGCCACTGACATGACATCTACAAAACCAGTCCGGCGCAGAGTGGCTCCCGAGGTCAGGGATTCCAGGTAAGCTAACTTATCCTTGTTGGCTATTACCGCCATAGTAGCATTAGTGAGAACTTCGACCCTTTCATCTATGGACTTGTTAGCCCATACACCGGATTCGAAAGCGGTCCGTGCTGAATTCAAAGCCTTATCTGCGTCGCCCTTGGTAGCTCTGGGCACTCGGGCAACCACTTCCCGGGTAGCCGGATTGATAACATCCATCATCTCGCCCGACTCACCCGCTGTCCATTGACCATCAATGAACAACTGGTATTCCAACACTTCATTACTCATAAATAAAACCTCCCTTACCAAAATCTATCACAGCCGGTCGACCGACCGAATGAGAGCAAAAAAATATACCCAAGCGCTGCAAGCGACTATACATCCACCAGCATTTGAGCCAGAAAATCGGCAATATCCTTAACCGGGATAGCGTCAGGATTCAGAAGCCATTGTATGATTAGACCGTCCAGTATTGATACCAGTAAAATAGATAAAACCCTGGCTTTTTCCGGAGCCATTTGCGGAAGCACTATATCCAGAAACTGCCCTATCATATCCTGGAACTCCTGATATTTGGAAGCATAACGACTTTTTAGAACGGGGTTTTCAGTTACGGCTTCCTGTAAAAGGTAGAGATTAAGTTTGCCGCGGTCTTCTGCTTTAAGAATAGTCATTAAGCTTTCCTGCAAAATTTCCTGCAAAGAGGTATTTTGCATCTGTGCCACTCTTTTCAAGTTAGCCTGGGTAAGTTCATCAAAATGCTGTTCTGTAAGTTCATATATTAAATCATCCTTAGCAGAGAAATGGTAAAACAAGGTGCCCTTGCTTATTTCTGCTGCTCGGGCGATATCAGCCAGACTGGTACCCTTGACCCCCCGTTCCATTACTAAAGCAGTAGCAGTATCAATTATTTTTTGACGGTTGTTTATATTATCATTATTTTTATTGCTGGGGGACATTAATCATCACTCCTCGTGGCAGTCGGTCAACTGACCGCCTAACTAATTGTAGCACAAAAGATGGCAACTATGTAAATAATATTAACAAATCTTAACGTAAAACTGATGAAAGTTATAGACGAGGAAAACAATCATGAAGAGGTACCTCTATGGTAGCCTTATTACCAACCTTGCTGCAGGGGAGTGAGTCCATGAGGAGGAATTGGTGTATAATTTGGCTAATACTGTTACTGGAGAAGTGGTTTCACCTGTCCACTATCTAAACTCTAGTAGTAGGGGAACTGGGGAGTGTGATAATAATGCGGTTCCGAATTTTACTGTGGCTTTCATTGATTGTTTTTATGCTTCATAATGTTGAAGAGTATCTAACCATGCCGTTTTTTATTGAAAATCACTGGCATTCTATACCCTCTATTCCAGCGCAGTTCATCAAGCCGGTATCGCCTGAGATTTTTTTGGTCATGTTGATTGAAGTAACCCTGCTAGTTTCATTCTTTACTTACCTGGGGACGGTCAGTCGTCCCAATAGTAGAGGTATGTTCATGGCTATGGCCGTGGTAAACGGCGGTTTATTGGTTAATGGATTGCAGCATCTGGCAGCAACTGTATTGCTGCAGACATTTACCCCCGGGTCTATAACTTCGATATTACTGCTCATTCCGTTTTCAATATATTTGATACGCCAAGCATTGGTTGAAAGGCAAATCACTATTAAGCTTTGGGGTTGGAGCATGGTGCTCGGTTCCATCCTTTTAATTCCCATAATCCAAATCTCCAGATCTTTGGCTACATTTCTGTTATCATAACTAAAGTCATAAACAAAGGTAGAGCTAAAATTTTAAAAAGCACTGGACTCTCCTGTAAGGGGAGCATTTATATTGGAATCAAGACAAGAAATGTGTAAGGAGTGAGGAATGTGTATCGGATAGGGATGTTTTCAAA
Source organism: uncultured Syntrophomonas sp. (assembly GCA_964510795.1). GTDB lineage: Bacteria > Bacillota > Syntrophomonadia > Syntrophomonadales > Syntrophomonadaceae > Syntrophomonas_B. The sequence goes on along the minus strand of CAZEDT010000009.1, from coordinate 61,883 downwards.
AATCAACAAGGTAACTGTTAAAGCTCTGCGCTATTATGATGAAGCAGGTTTGCTCAAACCGGCCTTTGTGGATAAGGAAAATGGATATCGATACTATACCTCCGAGCAGTTGCCATTACTGCACAAAATTATAGCCATGCGCCAAATGGGTTTTTCCATCGATGAAACCACGGCCATACTTAAAGGTCAGAATTTAGCTGGTATTTTTGAAGGGCGCAAGCGTGAACTGGAAGTGGCAATTGAGGACAGCCAACGGCAATTGGCTCAAATTACACACTATCTTGAAAAGATTAAGGAGGATTTCAGTATGGATTATGAAGTGGCAGTAAAGGAATTACCGGAGGTTATTGTATATTCTAAACGTATGGTAATACCAGACTATGATTACTATTTTAAGCTGGCGCCGGAGATTGCACAGGAACTTAAAAAGACTAATCCTGAGCTTAAGTGTGCTGTTCCCGAGTACTGTTTTGTAATTTACCATGACGGCGAATACAAGGAAAAAGATATTGATATTGAATTCTGTGAGGCCGTGACCAGCTTTGGTAACGAAACCGAAACCATTAAATTTAAAAAGATGGGAAAGGTACCTTCAGCGGCCTGCGTTTACCACCGGGGGCCTTACGATACTATTGGCAACGCCTATGCTCATCTTTTTAAATGGATAGATGAAAATAACTTTGTTCCATCAGGAAATCCCCGAGAATCTTATATTGATGGCATTTGGAACAAGCCGGATGAAAAAGAATGGCTAACAGAATTACAGGTGCCAATAGATAAAAAATAGAAGAACCAGAGATAGGTCGGACGTCGGAAGCTCGGATTGCACTTAAACTGGAAGTAACCAAAAGCCCACTCTATTGTACGTATGATACGCCTAAATAGAGCGGGCTTTCTTAGTGTCTTGATAGTTACTTTCGCCATCGGTCTGCCTTTTTTATATCCAAAGTGATAACCCGATATTTTGTGGATAGTTAATAAGCAGATAGTTAAGATTGGGTAACCCACTGCTTAACGAATAAACCATCCTACTACCTGGCTTTTAAAAGAGCCAGCAGCTTTTCCTTATTATTAAGAGCCGGATTTTCCACCACCTGATCCAACAGATATTCCAGGGCGTCACCCATCTCTTTACCGGTTTCGTACAAGGGCATCAAATCATAGCCGCTAATATCTAGGTCATGGGTCGTGAGCGGCTCTCTGCGGGATAGTACTTCCCAGCAGCGGTTTCTGATGGAGTTAATCCTGGTAACATCTCGGCCTGATAGCTCGGTGCCTTCAACATCAGCCAGCTGTAATTCAAACAGGTTATCGATATTATTAGGCCCAACTCTACGGATTAGCCGCTTGATGCTTAGTTCGCTGACATTTTCATAAATGTTCATATGCTCTTTAATTAAGGCACAGACTGCATTTATAGTTTTACGGTCAAAATTTAACCGGGTAAGGACTTCCCTGGAAATCTGGCTGCCGCCGACGGCATGGCCGTAACAGTGCCCTTCTCCGTCAGCATCTATGGTCAGGCAATTGGGCTTGTCAATGTCATGGAACAGAGCGGCCAGCCTTAAACTCAGGTTTGGTTTACTATGGTCTAGAACAACCATGGTATGCTCAAAAACATCCTTATCATGGAAGGAACTATGTATGTCAAAACCAATAGTGGGAATGAGCTCGGGTATTAACTTGTCTAATAGCTCCAGCTCCAGCATCCTTCTGATACTAACTGAAGGTTTGTCGGTCAGCAGGATTTGGGTCAATTCATTGCAGACTTTTTCAGAATTATCGAATGTCAGTGAGGTTTTTTGAGATTGAATAACCTGAACTAGAGATGCATCCATTTCGAATCCCAGTTGAGCTTCAAATCGGATGGCTCTAAGAATTCTAACCTTGTCTTCATTAATCTTCTCAGCCGGGTCGCCAGCACTTTTAATGATCTTTTTTTCGATATCACCAATACCATTAAAAGGATCGATGAAACCATCCTTTTCGTTATAGGCGATGGAGTTCATAGTGAAATCAAGGTGCTTTATTTCTTCTTCGATATCATTAGAAAACCGATGCTCTATGCCGGTTCGAAAAGTACTGAGCTGGTAGCTTTCTCCCTGGTAAATAAGGGATATGGTGCTATAATCACGTATAGCCGGGATAGCTGAGAAGCCTTGTCGATCATCGAACAGCACGACAATGTCTGAGGGGAGGGCGTTAGTGGTAATATCCCAGTTTATAGGTTTTAGTCCCAGGAGGGAATCTCTGATACAGGCTCCGTAAGCATAAGCCTTGTAACCTTCACTATGTAGAACATCCAGGATTAGCCTAACATTTACCGGCATGTCTATTTGCATCTGCACTCCTCCAATCAGTTAAAAAAGTCCACATTAATTGATTCGATAATTAGGGGCTTTATCCTGCTAGGATAGTTAATTATGATTGCTAACATCAAATGATAAAGAAATAGGATAAAGGAGGACGGGTTATAGTATCAGCCGGTCAATAATGTGAGACAACTGCTCATATTCGGGTTTGCTAACCTGTTCATCAGCACCTACAGATATTCCTTTGTGCCGCAGGTCATCGGTGATTAATGATGAAAAGATAACTACCGGAAGGTCTTTTAGTATAGGATGATTTTTTATAGTTCTGGTTAAATAATGACCATCCATTTGCGGCATTTCTATATCAGTAATCAGGATATTAACCACCTTGGAGAAATCCTCCCCGTGCTCTTCGACTACCTTGAGCAGGTATTCCAAGGCTTGCTTGCCGTCGGAATAAAAACTCAGATTAGGATAGCCAACCTGAGGCAGATAATCCAATAATAGTTTTCTTAGCATGGGAGAGTCTTCGGCAATCATGATATTTTTGGATGAGACCGGACGTGTGCCCATGGCTCTGATGGCAGCACTCTGGTTGGCCAGGGAAGGGGAAATATCTACCATGATTTTTTCAAAGTCCAGCAGCAATATCATTTTGCTGTCCAGCTTGATTATACCTATTAGACTACTCTGGTCAGATTGTGCAATATCCGAGGGCTTTTCTATCTGCTCCCAGGAAATGCGGTGAATCCTTGAAACCGTATGTACATGAAATGCATATTTAGCCTGATTAAACTCAGACACAATATATTTATCCTGCTTTGGGTTAGCAGATGGTGGGAAGCCAAGAAATTTACTGAGATCAATAACTGGTATAATTTCCTTGCGAAGTTGAATTATGCCTTCCAAACAGGGATGGGCATTAGGGATTTTGACTGGTTCCAGGGGATTGATAATTTCCTTCACTTTAATAACGTTAATCCCCATAATCGTATCATTGATTGAGAATTCCACTATTTCTACTTCGTTCGTACCACTGGTAAGTAAAATCGAATTTTGTATATTATTGTCCAATTATGAACACCTCCCCCTATAAAGATAGCATTTTTCGGCAAAATAACAATAAGCATTTAAAGAATAAAAGTGAGGTTCTTTCCTTGGGGGCAATACCAACAGTTCCACATTCACTATAAATCCACAGAATGTGTTTAGAAAAGTAAAATAAATACCCTAAATCACATAGTTTTTATCCTGGCCTAGGATATGTTCACCTATCCATTTAACGATAAAATCAAGCACTTCCAGCAGGTATTTTTCAGGATTATCATCTACTTGCCGGAGATCAATCTGGTTGATATTTAGGATAAAGTCATCATGTAGTACTTTATGAGATAAAAATTTTCTATAGGCTATACTCTGCATATACTGTTCTTCGGTTTGAAAATGGTAAACTGCATAGTCCTTGAGTTCATCTATAATCGCAATAATATCATCGTATTTGTCTGCTGAAAACTGATCTTTTAAGACGTTGTAAGCACGGCCAGCGATTTCAAATAACTTACGATGCTGTTCATCTATTAGCTCAACTCCCAGGGCATACTCATCTTTCCATTCAATCATTATATTCCCTCCATCAATGTAAATTATGGCAACATATATTATTATTTTAGCATGTATAGCCGAAAAACATAATCATGGAATTTAATCAACCTGTATAAGCACTTATGATTGGGGGTATTACCGATAAAAAGTGGCATTTTAGCAACTAGCAATTGCATATGCCTGCCAGATTGCCAGCATGCTGTTCGACGATGTACCTGCATAATATTATCTAATTGGGTAAACACTACAATAATCAAGTCTAAAAGGTGGAGCACCCAATGATCCTGATAATTATCCGCACCTTAATTCTTTATGGTACTACGGTGGTATTCCTTCGCATCATGGGAAAAAGACAGATAGGCCAGCTCCAGCCTTATGAATTGGTAGTAATTATTATGATTTCGGAGTTGGCAGCCATACCTATGCAAAATACCGGGATTCCTATCTTAAATGGGTTAATTCCGATATTTATTCTATTTACATCTGAGGTTACCTTGTCGTATATTGCCTTGAAAAGTGAACGGGCGCGAGGGGTAATTTGCGGCAGACCCAGTGTACTTATAGAAAGGTCTATTATAGTAGAAGCCGAGCTGCGCAGGATACGCTATAACATTAACGATTTGTTGGAACAGCTGCGTTTGAAAGATGTAACTAATATTTCAGATGTGGAGTATGCTATTCTAGAAACCAGTGGTCAGCTCAGTGTAATTCTCAAATCAGATAAAAGAACACTCCAACCCCAAGATTTGAATATTTATCCTGAATATGAGGGCCTGCCTACTACATTAGTGATGGATGGTCACCTTTTACATGAAAACTTCCATAAGACCAATACAGATCTAAATTGGTTTCTGGAGGAGTTGAACAAATCTGGAATAAAGAGCTTTCAAGAAATTCTTTTTGCTAGTCTGGATAGCCATGGTCAGCTGTATTATCAGGTCAAGTCCTCGAGCCAATAATCTTCAAAGGAGTCTATCCCAACATGAGACTACTGACATTCTTAGCCTTAATCTTAAGTTTAATTTTAGGCTTAGGTTTTTGGACTAACCATTCCCTAGAAGCTTCAACCAATGAATTAACCGGGAAGATTGACCGGATTACGGTTGAAATAGAAGGAGGGCGCTGGGAAACAGCGAAACAGCAGACTGGCAAGCTGGAGGCAAGCTGGCAAGAGAAAGCAAAGTGGTGGCCTATCTTCTTGGATCACCAGGAGATGGACAATATAGAATTTTCTCTGGCCAAAGCCAAGGAATACGTAGCTAGCCGGAATGACTCTTTATCCAGGGGGCAATTTTCTGAACTCAGACTTATGCTTAAACATATTCCGGAAAAAGAAGCAGTTAATATGGAAAACATATTGTAGGGGGTAATTCATGAACTGCCTTCAGGCTGCTGACAAAAGTGAATATCATTTATTTCAAGAAGCCCGCTCAAGCAGCGCACTTTTGTACGATACTTGAACGGGCTTCTCTCATGCCTGGAGCTTTATTTCCGTCAACAGCTTGGTCGCTGTCGAAATGAATGTTGTGGAGTTCATTAAAGATAGAGTTCAAGCCCTGCAGACTTTCTTACATGACTTTTAGATCATAGGGATGGGCGCAAAAAACAAGCTGCGAGTTCTGACCCTCCAGCCAGCTCATAGCATATTCACTTTCACAAAGCACTACAATTCGGTCGTCCTGGTCAGTTACACATAGACTGCTCAGGTTGCTCAGCTTACTGGTATCAATCCGACTGTCACCATCTACCCACCGAGCCAGCTGGTATGAAAGGCGCTGTAGCCTTATATCGGCTCCATATTCAGCTTTAAGGCGATAGGCAAATACCTCAAATTGCAATTCACCCACTACACCGAGGATCAAGTCTTCGGTCCGATCAGTGGTTCTAAAAACTTGCACAGTTCCTTCTTCCACCAATTGATTTACGCCCTTCTGAAATTGCTTATATTTCATGGCATTCAGGTTAACAACTCTGGCAAAATGCTCGGGTGGGAAAAGGGGCAAGGGTTCAAATTCAAAACTACCTTCGGCACAAAGGGTATCACCAATGCGAAAAGTACCCGGATCATGCAGCCCGATAATATCGCCGGGGTAGGCTTCTTCCACAATATCCCGATCCTGGGCCAGAAACTGCTGGGGTTGAGCCAGTTTGATCTTTTTTCCGCTTCTTACATGGTTAACCGCCATACCTCTTTCAAATTTACCGGAGCACACCCTTAAAAAGGCGATTCGATCGCGGTGAGCAGGATTCATATTGGCTTGAATCTTAAATATGAATCCTGAAAAAGGTGATTCAACTGTATCTATCGGTCCGATATTGCTGATATGGGCATGGGGTGCAGGAGCCAGCTGTATAAATTCGTCCAAAAAGGTTTGTACTCCAAATGTATTAATAGCGCTTCCAAAATAAACCGGGGTGAGCTTGCCCTGTTGGATTTTTTCCTGGTCAAATGGATCTCCGGCAATGTCCAGAAGAGATATGTCTTCACAGAGTTTATGGTAAAGAGAATCACCCAGGTGTTTCCTGACGGATGGATCTTCCAAGCCCCGTTCGTCCGGAACGATAAAATCTCTCTGCCCGTCCCGGCGATACAGTTCAATCCTATTGTTCTGCCTATCATAGATGCCACAGAATTCATCACCCATTCCGATGGGCCAGTTCATAGGGCAGGAGCGAATCCCTAGCACCCGTTCCAGTTCCTCCAATAAATCCAGAGGTTCTTTTCCGTAACGGTCCATTTTATTGACAAAAGTAAAAATAGGAATGCCCCGTTGACTACAAACCTTAAATAGCTTAATGGTTTGAGCCTCCACACCTTTGGCTATATCAATTAACATAACAGCGCTGTCCGCCGCAATTAAAGTGCGATAGGTATCTTCACTAAAGTCTTGATGCCCTGGGGTATCCAGAATATTGATATGGTGCCCCTCATAGTCAAACTGCATGGCACTGGAGGTGACCGATATGCCACGTTCTTTCTCAATCTGCATCCAGTCCGAGGTAGCAAACTTTTTAGCCTTGCGCCCCTTAACTTCACCCGCCATGCGAATTGCCCCGCCAAAAAGCAAGAGCTTTTCGGTCAAGGTAGTCTTGCCGGCATCAGGATGAGAGATGATAGCAAAAGTACGACGATTATCTAACTTGGACTGAATTTCTTCAAAAATAGTTGCCAAAATTATTGTCCTTTCTATAGAAACAAATTACTTATTACTATAACACAAATAAGCTCAGAATGCATAAGCCTGGCGTCAGATCAGCGTGTCAATTTCACTTATGTTTATGATCTAAACATCTGCTTAATAATATGCCAAGGAATGCAAAAATGTTAAATAAGGCTTGACCACTATTGTTTACAGTTGTAAACTATCATAAAGGTTTACAACTGTAAACAAAAGAATTGCTGGAGGGAAAAAGCTTGAGTATCCCCAAAATATCAGATGCTGAATGGGAAGTTATGAAGTATATATGGAAAAGCCATCCCGTAAAATCTGAAGAAATAATTGCTGCTTTATCCGTTAAGATGAACTGCTCCGATCAAACTATCAAAACTTTTATTAACCGACTTCTCAAGAAAGGGGCGATAAGCTATGAAAAGACAGGTCGCAGCTACGCCTACTTCCCCCTGGTTTCAGAAAAGGAGTGTGTTATGGCTGAAAGTAAAAATTTTCTGGAAAGAGTTTATGATGGTGCTGCGGCCATGCTTTTTGCCAACTTCTTGGAGGAAGAACCGTTGTCTGATAAGGAAATCGCTCGTTTACAAAAGCTTCTGGAAGATAAGAAAGGCAAATAAGCAGCACTCATTACCCATAATGGATAGGGGGGTATAAATGAATCTGGAGATAGTGTTTACACATATTTTATATTCTTCATTAATTGCCAGTATTATGATAGTAATTTTAATGGCAGTTAAGAAGCTATGGCCAAGTCGTTTCCCAGCACGGTATATCCATATTATATGGATATTAATATTGCTGCGACTTTTGATGCCATTGGATATTCAAAACCCTATTGCAATGCTGAAAGTATTACCGGAAAAAAACCAGTTGGTCGATTTGCAGGACTTAGCTGAACTCACAGCCAGCCAGGTAAATGTTATCGGTCAAAATCCAGAAAAGCCAAATAGAATAAATACAGCCAACAGCCAGGATATCTATTCAATGAGCCTGAGCTTATTAGTCCCAATATGGCTGACGGGTTTTATTGTCCTGCTTATCTTCTCGGCCTTTATCACCATCAGATTCAAACGCCGGACCAGAGATTTTAAAAAGGTCTTAGATCCGGAGATTCTGTCTTTGGTAGAACAGTGTAGCGGAAGATTAAATATCAAAAAGAAGATTCCAATATATATGCACTCCTACTTTAAAAGCCCGTGTATAGCCGGGGTTATAAAGCCCAGTATTTATTTGCCGGAAGACATCGGTACCAAGGCATACCATTATCAGCTAGAACATGTACTCCTGCATGAACTGTCTCATCACAAGAGAAAAGACTTGATTTGTAATTTTATGGCTTCCATAGCTGCTTTGCTGCACTGGTTCAATCCGTTGGTGTGGCTCGCAGTGAGAGAAATGCGTTATGATCGAGAAATTGCATCGGATGCTTATGTTATGGAGGTTCTTGGCGAGCCGGGGGTAATACCTTATGGAATGACAATCATTAATTTAGCAAGTCTTTTTTCCAACCGGCATAAACAATTTAACCTGGTTAGTTTTACTGAAACCCATAGCCAGGTGGAAAGACGGGTAGAGATGATAAAAATGTTTAAAAAAGGTTCATACCAAGTAACTCTGTCAGCCATTATTTGTTTTATCTTAATAGGGGTGGTTACGCTGACCACGGTGGCTGGAATAAAGCCAGACGGCCAAAAGCGAGTCCCGGATAATTTAAAAGGGAAATTAGTGCTGATTGACCCAGGTCATGGCGGCCAAGATTTAGGAGCAACCTATCCTAGTATGAACCCCACTAATCCTCAGACTAATCAGGTAAAAGAAAAGGATCTGAATTTGGATATAGCGCTAAAACTTAAGGCAATGCTTGAAAAATCAGGCCTAAGGGTAGCAATGAGCCGCCAGGATGACAGCATGGTGTCGCCTCCAGACGTAGTCAAGTGGGCCAGGGCTCAGAACGGGGTATTTTTAGTAAGTATACATAATAATTCGAGTTCGAAAAGCTCTTCAAACGGTACTGTGACTTATTCTAAACAGGTTGATGATCGTTCTAAAGCCACCGGTGAACGAGCAGCTCAAATAATTCAGGCCAGGCTGGTAAAAGAGCTGGGAACTACGGATTTGGGAAGCAAAAACATGAAGCTGAAAATCCTGAATGAGGTGCCAATGCCAGCAGTTATGACAGATATTGCTTTTATCAGCAATGAATCGGATAGGCAAAAGCTTTTGAGCGATGAATTCAGGATTAAGGCAGCCCGGGCTTTACATGATGCAATTATAGAAGTTTTATCTGAGCAGCTGGCTGCAGAATCAAAAGCTAATGGAAAATAAAGCACGCTTATACATCCCAGGTGGTCGAGTGCTAATAAATAATGTCTTGCATTGGCGACTTGCTTAATAAAGTGAAGCGATAAATGCTAAAAGGTCTGAGATGCCAATTCCGGACCTTATGTAAGCACCGAAATTTTGATTATCAGCTATCGCATCAGCATTCTTGAATAATTTTCCGTACACTGCTGCTATGATTCCCTTGTTATAAAGAGTAGGGCAAATATCTCATATGCCCATGGACCTTGTATGGGAACAAATGGGATTTCCCTGTTGTGTTAGGAAATAAAAAGTCATAAACTCCAAGTAGTGAGAGGAAATAGTATTAAATATGAAGAACAGATTGATATTAATATGCGGGAGCCTGCTCTTGCTCTCGTCTATATTTCTTGGCGGCAACCTAAATGTGGCTTGTGCAGAACAGATTCGCACAGGTGTAATAAATTGCCCTGTGGCCAGTGTGCGTTCTGGGCCGGGTATTAATTATAGTATCCTTACCACGGTTACCAGTAATACTCATGTTACAATTCTTAATCAGCAGAACGACTGGTGCCAGATTAAAACTGGTCAAATTGAAGGCTGGGTAGCCAGCACTTTAATTGGCACCACCAGTCAAATTCCCCTGCAAGTAAAGGGAAAAATCGCCAATCTGCGTTCCGGTCCAGGGATCACTTATGATAAATTGGGCGAAGTTCAGCAAGGAGACCTTCTGACCTTGCTGGATGTATACGGAGATTGGTATCGGATTAAAAGCAGTAAGGGCATTGAAGCTTATATCAGTTCTTCTCTCGTTGAGACGCCGGAGACTGCTCCGCCAACCATTTCTGCAGTAAACGCCAGCCTCCCGCCGACAATACCAAAGGATAAAGTACAGGTTCTTTTAAGCAATAACCTTTTAAAGTTTGATGTAGACCCAATCATTGAAAATAACCGAACCCTGGTCCCCCTCAGGGCTATATTCGAGGCGCTGGGGGCTACTGTCGACTGGGATGCTGCCAATCAAAAGATCAGATCGACCCGAGCAGCTACGGTGGTAGAGTTACAGATCGGGTCGCTGCATCCTACTGTAAACGGACAGGACTGGCCACTCGATGTGCCAGCTAAAATAGTGAAAGGAAGAACCCTGGCTCCCTTGCGCTTTGTTGCTGAAGCCTTCGGCAGTCAGGTAAACTGGGATGCTGGCAGTCAAATCATAAGTATTAATTCATCTGCAGCTTCTAAAGCAATTGCCGTTAGCGCCAAAGAGATGCCGGCTCCTTTGCGTGAAGCCCCCTCGTCCCAATCCAAACGAGTAGACCTAGCACCACTTGGAGAGCGTATGTCCGTACTGGCAGAAAAAGATGGTTGGTACCAGGTCAGTCGCGGCGGCCGATCCTCCTGGGTAGCCTCCTGGCTGGTAAGTGTTGAGAACAATGCTGCTTCCAATGTGCCTCCGTCTGCAGAAACGAATAATCCGGCCACAGTTAATGCCAACACGCAATCTCAAACCCAGGTGGAACCAACCAATAGTATTCGTTTACAGACTAGCAAGGATATCACTGGCTTAAGAATTATGCTGGTATCAGCAGAAAAACTGGACCCGGAAATTAAAAAAGGAAGCGGTCAAATAACGCTTATATGCAAAAATCGCCAGATAGCTGGTGTGAATACGCTTGAAGAAAAGCTGGGAGGACAGCAGTTTAAGACCCAGGCTAATAATGTGGATAAGGATGTGCAGGTAAACATAAATTTGCCAGTCGAAGTAGAATATGAAATCCTGACTGAAGAAAACGGAGGCAGACTGGTGGTCTTTATCCCCAATTACATTACCAAGATTGATAAAGTTCCCTATGGCTCCGTTGGAGAGCGACTTATTATAAGCAGCCTTTACCCGGTAGAACATTCCGAACAACTCCTGGGCAACAAATTGGAAATTCGACTTAAAAATATTAAAGCAGGCTCAACTAATAATTATACTTGCAGTTCCAGTCTAATAAAAGGACTACAGATTATTACTGCTGCCGACAGTCCCAAAGATCTGCGCATCAGTATTGATACTGATAATCTTGGTAAATTCAGTTCAGCTACTACTGGAAAAAATAAAGATCTTAGTATTTTTCTATATAATCAATCAGCGCTTAAGAATGGCGAAATAATCGTAGTACTGGATCCTGGCCATGGAGGTAGTGAGCCTGGTACCAATGGGCAGTACCTGGTTGAAAGAGATGTTAATCTGGCAGTGGGCCTGAAGGTGGGCGATATTCTCAAAAAAAAAGGCATCCATGTCGAATATACCCGCAATGATGATAGCTTTTTAGATCTGGAGCCGCGAGCTTATCTGGCCAACGATTTAAACGCTGCTGTATACGTTTCCATACACCACAATGGTTTTCCTAACCCATCTATAAGTGGCACTGAATGCTTTTACTTTGCTCCGTTGGAAAACCCGGACCTATTTGCGCAAAAAGACCAACGTGCACGTTTGGCCAGTCTTATTCAAGATGAACTAATCAGTAAATTACAGCGCAATAACCGCGGTGTTAAGAATAATGTAAACTATTCAGTACTTCGAAATACTAAAATGCCTTCAATTATCGCGGAAATCGTCTACCTTACCAACCCCGATGAAGAGCAGCTGGCGCAACAGAATGTTTTCAAAGATCTGGCTGCCCAGGCTATAGCCAATGGAATAATCACCTACTTAAACAAGTAAGCCCTTAAATGATGCAATTATAGAAATTTTAACTGAGCAGCTGACAGCAGAATCAAAAGGTAATGGCCGATAAAACATGTTTACACATCCCGGATGGTCGAATAACTGATAAAATGATAAAAGTGTATTGGCCTGCTTGCTGGAATAGAATGGAGCGTAAATGATAAAAGATCCGGGATGCCAATTCCGGATCTTTTTATCATTTGCGGAGTTTTATCCTATGGGTAAGCCGTATAATAAATATCAATTAGGTTCTTTTATTAATAGATTGACGCTATAGCCAGAAATAATTGAATTAAGGGCTTCTGCCAGGGCGTTTTAGGAGGCTTGCCTATTAAGAGTTGGCTCGTTTAGCAGCTTCTTCCTCCTTTAGTTCCTTGCGCATTACTTTGCCGGTAGGGCCTTTGGGCAAGCTATCACGAAACTCTATAATCCGAGGGTATTTATAAGGAGCCATTTGGCCTCTGGCCCATTCTATCAGTTCCTTATCAGCGATTTTACCTGCCCAGTCGGGCTTAAGCACTACGAAGGCTTTAACCAATTCACCCTTAATATCGTGAGGAACGCCGATGGCACAGCATTCCTGAACAGCCGGATGTGCGTACATGTATTCCTCTACTTCTGCGGGGAAAATGCTGTAGGCAGAAGACTTGATCATTTCTTTGAGTCGCCCGCAAATGTAAAGATAACCGTCTTCATCCATTTTAACGATGTCCCCGGTCCGAACCCAGCCATCTCCCAGGAAGGTTTCGGCGGTACCCTCCGGGTTGTTCCAATAACCAATGCCACAACTGGGGCTCTTGGCCCATAGCTCACCTTCTTCACCTATTGCCACGTCTCTGCTTAAATCATTTATGTCCGCGATTCTGAGATCAACCTGGGGAACCGGCAGACCTATGCTGCCTAGTTTGGCTGCTTCGAGGGGATTAAATGATAAGGTTGCGGTGGTTTCGCTCATCCCGTAGCCCTCGCAAAGAGTAATGCCCATTTCAAGGTATTTGTTGAATACAGCCTGAGGCAGCGCTGCCCCTCCCGTACCAAAGTTATATAAACTGGAAATATCATATTTACCGAAGCTGGGATGGCAAGCCAGGTAGATAACCATTGGCGTGGCCACCACACTGTAGGCTACCTGGTATTTTTCGACGGTCTGCATGAACGCTTCGGGATCAAAGCGGGTCAATATACATAGAGTACTGCCAAGAAAAGCTGTAGTAAGCAAGTGGTCGTTCATTCCGGTGATATGAAACATGGGCAGCATCGCCAATTGCACGGTATCCACAGTATTAGCTGTCTGAGCGGTGTTTACGAAAGCCCCGTTTAACAAATTTTTATGAGTCAGCATAGCGCCTTTGGGCTTTCCGGTGGTACCCGAGGTATACTGGAGTAAAGCTACATCGTTTATATCAACATCAGCCATTTCCTGGAGGGGTTCGCTGGCAATGAATTCTTTCCAATCAAGAGTTCCTGGAAATTTCAGTCCACTAGACATCAAATCGGCTGGGAAGGCTGGATATGGTTCTTCTGGCAGGTACTCGGCCAGCGATGTTATTATTACGTTTTCCACCGCAGGAACTTTGTCCTTGATCTCGTTGAATACAGGAAAAACAGACTCTTCAATGATAATTGTTTTTGCGCCGCTGTCATTTAACACATGGCTCATTTCGCCCGCTTTATATGCAGGGCTAATCGCCGTTACAATAGCTCCCAGGCAATGAGCAGCATAATAAGCAATTAGGAACTGAGGACAATTCTGCATGCCAAGATATATGCGATCGCCCTTTTTAACACCCAACTTCCGGAGTCCTCCGCCGGCCCGCATGATTAGGTCTCTTAGTTCATCCCAGGTAATGACGTTATCATAGAAAATAATGGCCGGGCGGTGGCGGTGACGTATAGAATTACTGTAAAGATGATGAAACAACGGATCTTTACTGTGTTGATAGCCTTCCTTGACCCAGCTAGCAGTCCAACTCTTCTCCCAAATTCTTTCCCATGCAGTGATTTCCATCAAATAACCTCCTTGTCGTAAGCATAATGCCACAATATGTATCTGTAATAATTATAACAGTAATTTATGGAATATAGGCATAATTATGCAAAAACAATAAAGCGCGATAATTAACAATATTACGACAATGTTGAACGCTGTGGATAAACTAATAATGCTAAGGCTGAATAAGGGGAACTATATTATGATACCGCACCTTGAACACAATTAAACACTGGTGCTTGGGCTGCGCAGGACATATTGCGAATCAGACACTATTCCACGTTATTAGTTATAACCAAAGAATAAGTAATGTCAAATCAAAATAATTATGAAATAAAAAGAGGATTTTATGGTTTTATATAGAATACTATGGCATATTACTGCGAATAATGATTAATAATGCTATTAATCAAAGGGCGAAGAATGATTAAAAACGATGTTATTAATCAAAGGCAGATTATGCACAAAAAATTAGAGGAGGAATATTTTCTTGAGTACTTTTATGGAAGAATACAAAAGCAAACTGATCACCGCCCAAGAAGCAGCCAATATGGTTAAATCCGGTGATTTAATTGATTATGGCGTATTCAATACCAAACCGGTTGATTTTGACATTGCCCTGGCCAATAGGGTAGGCGAACTACAGGATGTCGGAATTCGTGGAACAGCAAGTGTACCGCCGGTTCCTCAGGTAGCTGTAAAGGATCCAACTCATCAATCATTCCAATATTATAGCTGGTACTATACTGCATTGGATCGCGCTCTGGCTCCCCATGAGCTAGTTAACCATGTTCCGGCTAACTTTAGTGAAGGTTACATTTTGCTTTCCAGACCAATGAAGGAATATACTCCTATATGGCCGGATGTTTGGGTTGCACAGACCTGTCCGATGGATGCTCAGGGTAATTTTAATTTTGGAATCGGTAATGCTCATAATAGAATTTTAGCCCTGCAAAGAAAACGGATTACCATGGTAGAAATTAATGAGAACCTTCCACGCTGCCTGGGTGGAGAAGGTGAATATGTTAACATTAGTGAAGTTGATTATATTATTGAAGGCTCTAACTCTCCAATTTTCTGTACTCCGCCTGATGCTCCGCCTACCCCGGCTGAGGAAAAGATTGCTGATCTGGTTCTGGCAGAAATCCATGATGGCTGCCTAATTCAGCTGGGAATCGGCTCTCTGCCCAACTACCTTGGCATGCAGATTGCTAAGTCCGGTCTGAAGGATCTGGGAGTACAAACTGAGATGTTTACTTCTGCTTACATTGAAATGTATAAAAATGGATGTATAACTAATCGCAGAAAAGCCTATGACCGTGATAAATCTACCTATACTTTCTGCTTTGGAACGCAGGAAACCTATGATTTCTTGGATAACAATCCGCAATGCGGTTCTTGTACATCTATCTATACCAATCTTCCGTTCCGTATAGCTCAGCATGACAATGTTATTTCCCTCAACAATATTGTAGAGGTAGACTTGATGGGGCAGGTATGTTCAGAGTCTTCAGGAACCCGGCAAATATCCGGTGCTGGCGGACAGTTGGACTGGACTCAGGGTGCTTTCCATTCTATGGGCGGCAGAGGCTTCTTGGCGTTTACTTCTACTTATAAGGATAAAGAAGGTAATATCAAATCCCGTATCAACCCGACACTCACTCCGGGCTCCATTGTTACCGTTCCACGTCATGTGGTTCACAATCTGGTAACTGAAAATGGCATCTTCTGTATGAAGGGTAAGTCAGTTTGGGGTATGACGGAAGGCATCATTGGTCTGGCTGATGAGCAATTCCGTGATGAACTCTTAAAAGATGCTACCAAGATGGGAATCTGGACCCGGACCAACAAGACTTGGTTATAGAATAAACGCTTGGCTTTGATAATTTGATAATTTTACGAAAAGTACCTGGACAGTTGTTCAGGTACTTTTGTATACCGGTATGGGCGTAAGCTTCTCCAGTTCACAATGTTAAACTTAGGTTTTTGCTGTACATACTTTGATATTGAAAGTATGATAATAAGCAAATAGGAGATGAGGGATATTGAAGATGACGCCTAAACGCAGTTCCGAATCAGAAGTTACCATGACTCAAATTGTATATCCTTACCACGCTAACGTGGCTGGAAACATGCATGGCGGTGAAGTAATGAAATTGATGGACTCAGCTGCAGGTGTGGTAGCAGCGCGCCATTGCCTGAGCAATGTGGTAACCGCCAGTGTAACCCAGCTTTCATTTATTGAGCCAGTCTTTGTAGGTGATCTGGTAATTTGCATGGCAAAACTTAACTATACAGGTAGGACCTCCATGGAGGTTTATGTTAAGGTGAAGGCCGAGAATCTGAGTAATGGAAGCATCAAGAGCGTTTCCGAAGGTTATTTTTTTATGGTTGCTTTGGATCGCAATGGGCGGCCGTGTCAGATTCCACCCCTGGAGATTGAGAACGAAGAACAGCAAAAGTATTTTGAGGAAGCCAAGCAGCGGATTAACTCCATGAAGAAAAAGTAGGTCAAGGACATATCAGTATCTTGGAACCGCAAGCAGAATCGTAATTAGTAACATCGTAATTAGTAACCTTTTGAAGCAGGGGCCATTCGTATATTTGCGCAAGAAAAATGTCCTCTATAAGCCTTGGCTTATGAGGACATTAAATTTGTATATATGGGTGGCGGAGAAAGACATTAGACTCTTTAAACAAAAGACTGAAAACCTCTCTTTAGCTGGAAACGAACCCAAACCAACCGCCTGATTAAAAAAACAAAATTACATTTTAAGGGAAACCAAAATAGAATCCTACCGAACTAGATATAATTAAAACGCTTTAGTGGACTAGAAACCCATAATCCCGTATCTCCAGGTACTGTGTTCTCCGCCACCGCACTTATATTATAAAACATAATATTAAATATTGCAATGCTCACAAAATAGAAACATAAACCAATTATGAATATATTATGAAAATAATATATTCATAATCCTCGATAATAAAGGATTATGAATTTTCAAGCTGATTGGAAATCGGCTGCAGGCTGGCGCTGGCGTATTTATGTGCTTGGGTTCCTTGGCTTATTCTGACTTAAGCAATACTTCCTTAACCGTCGCCAGGACTTTATCATCTTTAAAGGGCTTTATAATATAGTGACTAGCACCACATTCCAATGCTTCTAATATCATCTTTTTCTGGTCGAGTGCGCTTATCATGATAATTTTAGCAGCAGGATAGGTTTTTAATATTTTTTGTAAGACCTCAATACCATCCATTACAGGCATTGTTATATCCATTGTTACCAAATCAGGTTTCAATTGGCAGTACAAAGTGAACGCCTGTTCTCCATTGGTAGCCTCACCAACGACTGTATGTCCTCCTTTAGTTAGAATTAAATTCAACCCCCTGCGCATAACTGTGGAATCATCTGCTATAAGTATATTAGCCATTACAATCCTCCTATATTTTAAAACACCCTATAGACTTCAAACTAGATTGGTATAAAACTGCTGGTAACGCTGTAAGAGCCGTTTTCAATACTGCATGTATATATTTGAGCGTTTGACCGTTTTATACTAGCGGCATGATTAGCGGTTACAGTTGGTATACCGATTCTGACCAGGTCTTCAAAATCACCTAACTTTTTCAAGGAATTGCCGAGAATAATGTTAGTTGCTTCTGCAGCCAGATCTTCCATTAAATCCGGTTCTTCACTAATAACAAATTCATCTGTGATTAGTAGTTGTGCAAATTCCTTGAGCAGACTTTCGTTGTAACTCATAATAATAATCCCGTCAATAACACCTCGGATATTAATCATGGCAGTATATTTGTTTAAAAATACTTTTTCCGCTGAGACAACATTGATCTCGTTAGTCAAACTTACACCCAGATAATTCTTGGCAAAGTCCTCAATGGTTTGGATAATTGAAATTAGAATGCCAGGCATAGATATGAGCGGCATTTCATTGGAACCCGGTATTGGTAAATCGAAAATGTATTCAGTTCCTGCTCCTAATACGGAGTTTAATTGTATGCTCCCATTAATTCGCTCGGTTTCACTTTTCACAACTGCTAACCCCACTCCTCGGCCAGAGGTTAGGTTAACATTTTCTGAAGTAGAGAAGTTATCTTCGAAAATTAAGTTTATCAGTTGATCATCACTGAAATTGTCCAGGTCAATTGCCGAGTACTTCCCTGAAGTAATGGCTTTGGCTTTGATTTTATCGATATCGATACCTGCCCCATCATCGGAGATGCGCAGTTTTATTCGATCGTTTTCGCATTCTAAATAACAACGTATAGTGCCTATTTCATTCTTCTGCAGCATCATTCTCTCATCGACATACTCAATGCCGTGATCTACCATATTTCTGAATACGTGAACCAAGGAGCGGACAAAGAGATGGTAATACTCATTATCGACTTGCAGATCATTTCCTTCTATTGTGAAGGGATTAATACTTTTGCCCAGCCGTTCAGCTAGTTGCAGAACATATTCCGGATAAGGCTTAAGCATTTCTTTGAAAGATTTATATCTAAGCCTGCTTATATATGGATGTAATAAGGCGTATTCTCTCTGAGGCAGTAACGTGGCGAATTGTTCTTCTAGTTCCAGCAATTGCTTCCTATCCACTTTGAAGGTATTTTGGTTATTTAAGAAATCCTCCCCCAGAAAAGCGATAATTTTTCCCAGATCATCATCCAACCATTGAGGCATGCTTAATTCTTGCACTAATCCTCTTAATTTGTTTTCGTCTGTCAAATAAGCGGATTCTTGGCTGAAAAAAGTTTCAGCCTGATGCAGCTTCTTGACGACTTGAGATATATCAAACTGACTAAAATTACCTTTGAAAGTGTGAATATATCTAAATATTTCAGCTAATTTTATATCGAGGTTACCAGGTCCATCTAATATGGTATAGACTTTGTGATTGCTGAAGTTTTTAAACTCATTGATACATTCCATGAAGGTGTCATAGTAGACAATAGCCTTAACTACCATCCTCAGGCTGGATCTTTCCTCTTCCATTTGTTCTTCCAATTGGCGTTTTTCAGTAATATCAGTCAATATACATATAACATATTTTGAATTGCTGGCAGCAGATTCATTTACAATCTGGTATTTCAGGCTTATGCAACGATTGTTTATTTCTATTTCAGCAGGTAATAGAGGCATATATAGGTTGATTTTATCTTTATCCTCCAATGTTAGGAGCCGGGTAAAAACAGTTTTCAAAAATTCGTCTTGTTCCCTATCGCCGGGATAAAGCATCTGAGCCAAAGTTTTGCGAGCTGGACTCTGATTGAAAATTTGAGTACATTCCGCACTGTATTCATCATTAATTAAGAGATCTTTGCTAAAGGTTAGAAAACCCTGCCCCACGTTATCCATTATATTTCTTATTAGCAGGCTTTTGTTTTCCAGTATTAGATTAGTTTCCAGCAGATCATTGGTAATAGCTTCTAATTCAGCATTTTGCAGCTCCAAGAGACGGGTCGGTCTTAAGTCTTGAGCTACCAGGATTACCCCGGCTAAATCATCAAAACTATCCCTTATGGCTGAACAGGAGAGCATAACCGGAATCTTTTCTCCAGTTTTACTCTGATAATCCAATTCAGTTTTGCTGCTTGATAAAACTCCTGCATTCATCCTGGCCAGCATATCTTCCAGAAAAGCTTGGCTGGCCAATATCGTACTGGCAGGCTGGTGAATCAGTTCATCATAACTATATTCCAACTGAGATTGCACCGATTGGTTAGCCATCATAATTTGGCCTTGAGGGCTGAGCATAACCATCATATCAGTAATAGATGAAACGATCGCTTTGGTAGCTATTTCAGGTGTTAAAATAAGGAGACGGTATCTGCTTATGGCATACCACATGCCATAAGCCCAAAAAAGCCACATTACAACCGGAATCTTGGGGTAAGAGGTAATTCCCAATAATGGCAGCAAGGTTTCGCTGCCACTCGCCAATAGAAGTCCCAGGAAACTAAAAATAGATAAGACCTTGGCCTGTTCCTTTTCTCTTCTGGAATTGGAATGATAACCCCAATAGGCAAGCATGATGATACTGATACCAATGCAGAGCAAATAAAATACCACATAGGCCCAATACTCGGGAGAACTTGCAGATGCAATATTATTCCAGCCAAAGCTTTCGGGGACCAGTTTTTTTGACGTTAATCCCACCGTCATCCCTATTGCCGTAAAGACCAATCCAGGAATATAAATGCCCAGCGTAAGCAGATTATTACGTAAGCTATGTTTTTTAGCAGTCAAGTAGATGGTGAAATGTAAAATTAAAGGCGGGCCCAGGCACCAGCCGGGTGAAGAGAGTCTTAGCAGCAACCAGGCCGTGCTGCGATCAGCCGCAGGGAACATAAAAGCAATACAAAAAGCCCACCAGGCACAAGCCGTACAAAGCAGGAAGAAAATCTGGTTTAAGCGGGCCCGTACGTCAAATTTCAGACCAAAATAACCTAGGTAGACGTATAATATTCCGGCTAAAAAGGTTATGAGTGAAACCAGATTCATCTATTACATCCTCTATTCCATTTAGCTTGTCTTTATTTACAGTTTATTCATTACTATCTGAACATTATTTATTATACTGCAAATTCCGACATCAAACAGCAATGAATAGAAGTTAACCATTATATGAATGTAAGAAATAGACATAATTTCATACTGATAATAGCATCAATATGGCTTGGAAATCCAGGGAAGATTAAAGACCGTCTCCGGACTTTGGTGGGTAAGTAGGATGAGGGTAAAGGCAGATGATATGCTAAGTATTCAGAATTAGAATATAGTAATTCAAAATTCCGGCAAAACCTACCCAGAGAAAATAGGGCACCAGGAGCCAGGCGGCCAGGTTTTTAATAGGCCGGGTCTTTACTATCACAACCAGGATAGTAATCCAGACCAAAATTAAATCAAGCAGAGCCAGGAGCAGATTGTGTTGGGTAAAAAAGAGATAGCTCCATAAAATGTTAAAAATTAGATTTAGAACCAAAATGGTTAATATAAGTCGAGTGTCATCTTTCCTATTCATATACATTAGATAAGCTGCCACACCGATTAATATATAAAGAACAGTCCATACCGGGGCGAACAGCCAGTTAGGGGGTTGGAAAGCAGGCTTATGCAGATTGTAATACCATTCATTGATATGGGTAAATGACGCACCGGTAAAGGATACTAGTATCATTAGCAGAGCAATTACAAATACAACCTTCCAAGCTATTTTATTCATAATGACACATCCTTTCATTAATATTGTTTATCTTCACGGTAACTTTTATTAAATAAACCTGGCTAGATTTTGTTGGATAATTATACCATGCAACAGCTTTAGTCTTTTTTAAATTGGAAGTAAATTTATGTCCAAACAGGGATTTAAGGTTTTTCATCAAATACTTAATACTAAATAGCTTTATTGCATTATAAAACTAAGTGAAGCAACCTTAGTTAGTGGCCCAAATGGGTTACTGCTAAGGCTGAGTACCCCAGGCATAGGGAGGAGAAGAGTTCTTAATTCTTTATAATAATTTTGCAATGTTATTTAGATCATGTAAAATTTAAGTTGTGTCTGGATAACACACGGAAAGGTGTTTGGAAAATGAAAAAATGGATATGGATGATTGGGATGGCCCTTATCTTGTGCTTGCCTCAACCAGCCTTAGCTCAGGATCAATTGAAGCCCAGCGGAAAAGTAACCGTACTGTTAATCGATAAACTTTCGGTGGAGGATATAAATTCTAATACAACCCCCGGATTGTTTCGATTGATAGAGCAGGGGGCGCTCGGTTTGTGCAGTAATCGCACCCTGGGCCGGGGGACTTCAGAAGACGGTTATCTGACGATTGGGGCGGGAAATTTCGCAACGGCGAGCAAGATTTATGGATATAACAATAACGAGCTGGTCGGCAAAACAAGCCAGACCGGTGCGCAGTTATTTGAGAATTTAAGCGGAATAGATTCAGGAGATAATGAAGTGCTTTTAGTGAATCTTCCCGAGATAAAGGCTGGAATGCTAGCAGGTAAGGTGGCTACTCAGCCAGGTATGCTTGGGGAAATTCTGAGCAAAAACAATATTAATGTATATGTTCTGGGTAACGGTGATATTAATAATTTCATTTACCGTCCAGCTGTTGCAGTGGGCATGGATTCCAGCGGCAGGATACCTAGGGGAAACGTGGGCCCACTAGCGTCTATACTGGTTAATGATAGTTATATAACTACTCGTACCAATTATGTCTATTTACAGGAGCAGTTAAAACGCTTTAATAATCAGTCAGGGGTAAAAATAGTTGATTTGTCAGATCTGGCCAGAATGGAAAAAGCTGATGTTGCCAGTCCGGAAATACAGATAAAGGAACGGCAAAGAGTACTGAATGATATCGACAATTTTGTTGATAAAGTGGCAGACAGCATGGACTTGGAGCGGGATTTATTGATGGTAGCGGTCCCATCAGCAGCCACTCTGAAGATTCAGGAGAAAAACACTTTTACCCCCTTAATCATGGTTGGGCCTGGATATAACCAGGGGTGGCTTAGTTCCACTACCACCCGTCGGGATTATATAGCGGCTAACACTGATATTGCTCCAACCATATTAGATTACTTTCATCTCCAGGCTTCCAAAGATGTAATGATTGGACAGCCAATACGATCCTACCAGGATGAAAAGTCAGACCGCCTGTTAACTGCGCAGCAGATTGCTGGCCATACTGCCATGGTTAACAGGGTCCGTGTCCCTCTGGTAAAAGGCTATGTGTTTATACAAATCGTAATTATATGTTTTGCTTTATTCTGTATTTTAGTAAAACCAAGACTTAAGGCCCTGGCTTCGACTCTCCTGTTGGCAATAGGAGTGATACCATTTATTTTCCTGATAATCGGAGGAATACCATTACAAAATGACTGGCAGTATATAAGCAGCGCCTTCATAGCTACGATAATAATAACCGGGGCAGTGATAAAAGTATTTAAGGGGAATTGTTTTCATGGACTCATTGCTATTTCTGCCTTAACACTTATAGTACTTAATATTGATGTCCTTAGCGGCAGCAGCCTGATACAATCATCGGTTCTGGGCTATGATGCTATGTCCGGAGCCAGGTATTATGGAATAGGCAACGAATTTGTAGGTGTTCTGATGGGAAGTTCCATACTCCTGGCAGCATCCCTTTATCAAAGGTATAACCAAACCTGGTTCTTAGGCATAATCACTTTATTTTTCATTAGTCAAAGCTATTTGTTGGCTGCACCAGGCCTTGGAGCCCAGTCGGATGGAATGATTACCGCACCGGCCGCATTCCTGGTAACCCTGGTGCTTTTAGGTGGGTATCACATTAGCCCCAAAGTTTTCTTTTCTATTGCCGGGGCCGTATTAACTTGTGTATTGGCGTTTACGGTGTATGAAATGACCCGTCCTCTGGAATTGCAGTCTCATATCGGCAGGGCTGCCCGGCAAATTTATCAAGGTGGTTGGCAGGAGGCCATGCTGATTATCAGCAGAAAGGCGAGCATGAATATAAAACTTATTCGTTTTACGATTTGGACCCGGGTATTTATTAGTATTTTGCTTTCACTGGCGGTTTTGGTATATCGTCCAGTGGGTGCGATGAAAATGATTAGAGACAAATATCCTGTACTATTTAAAGGTTTTGCGGGAATTCTACTGGCAGCCATTATTGGAGGTGTCATAAATGATTCTGGAATTGTATCCGCAGCTACTACAAGTATTTACCTGATAACACCATTATTATTGTTGGTCCTTAAAAACCTGCATGAGATGAAGGAGATCTGAATAGAACGTTAAATTAGTATGACTGGACGGGAAATATACGTGAGCAAGTCTATGCATTCAAATAATGAATAGGTTAAGAAGGGAGATACCACAAACCGGGCAACTCCCTTCTTAACTATTGCATATCTGGTTTTTTCGGTTTTAATCTGAGGATTCAATAATGTCTGTGAAAACTTCTACCAGTTGAGGATCAAACAGTGTTCCACTACATCTTTTTAATTCGCTGATAGCTTCTTTTGGCGAGATTTTCTCCTTGTAAGGCCGTCCCTCAATCATAACATAATAGGCGTTAGCAATAGATATTATCCTGGCAATAAGCGGTATTTCTTCTCCCCCAAGCCCAAGTGGATAGCCCTTTCCGTCCCATCTCTCGTGATGAGCTAAAATACCTTCAGCTATTGGCACCAATTCAGGGGTTGCTTTGGCAATTCTAAAGCCGACTTCACTATGTTTCTTCATAACCTCCCATTCATCCGATGACAAAGCCGTAGCTTTTTTTAAAATATGATCCGGTATAGATACTTTCCCAATATCATGCAATGTGGCCAGTAGCTCCAGCTCATCTATTTCATTACTGGGCAGAGCCAGCTTTTTACCTACTGCTGCCGCCAGATCGCGCAAGTGCCGGGCATGTTCTTCGGTTTCATAGCTCTTACTTTGCAGTGTTTTTACCAGAGTGCTTATAATAGCATTACGATTACTGTGCTGTTGCAAAAGCTTGTTACGGTACATTCTTTCTTCGGCTCGGCTGAGAACATCGTCCATATTCTCAGACATTGTTTCCTTGGTGGCAGTTCCCAGACTAATACTAACCTGTATACCTTCTAATTCCCAACCTTCTACTGATATTCTAATGCGTTCGCTGATATTAGTTGCAATGTTTTCCTGAGTACGAGGTAATAACACCAGGAATTCATCTCCTCCCCAGCGTGCCACGATATCATTCTGCCGGCAAGTTGCTTGAATTCTGCTGGCTACTTCCACCAGAAGCTTATCTCCGTGTAAATGTCCAAGAGCATCGTTAACCAGTTTCAATCCATTTACATCACCCATGATCAAGCTGAGGGGCAGGTATTCAGGTTTATCCAGGAGAGCTAACTGCTCCTCGAAAAAGGCACGGTTATGTATGCCGGTCAATTTATCGTAAAAACTTAGATACCTTACCTCTTGTTGGGCATGATTATAATCAGTCAGGTCAATAATGTATCCTAATACCTTATTTAAATTTCCTTCCTTGTCAAAAACTCCTCTAATATTACATAAAACATTTACCTGCTTACCAGTTTTGTGGATCAAAACCAGTTCTTGATTAGACAATGCGCCTGTTTCCTTTACCTGATTCAACAGTTGCAGTCTATCATCCTCACGTGAATATAAATCTGTAATCGGTGTTTGCAGAGCGTCCTCCATTTTATCAAAGCCAAACATTTGTACATACGCATCATTACATAACAATACTTTTCCTTCGATAGTGGCAATATAATTAGCTGATAACGCATCGTCAAATAATCTTTGGTACTGCTCCCGGCTTTCTTTTAATTGCAATTGGGTTTGTTCAATTTCATCTAACATATGATTAGCTTCATGTATAACTACAGTCAACTCATCATTTCCGTCGGAATCCAGCCGGGTAGATAAATCACCACTGGCTGCTATCGAAGCAATGCCTTTAACCAATTTATCAATACGGCACAGTATTACCTTATCGACCATCCAAAAAATGAATAAGCCCATAATAATGCTGACTAGCAGGAGAAACAAGGCGAAATTCTGTATAGCTGCCTGACCTCTCTCGTAAATATCCCTAGGGGTTTCTACCTTAAGCAGAAGTGCTGGTTTATGATATATATCTTGTAGAAGGGTATACCCCGATACACTATCTAATGATGGCTTAATTATTGGTTGTTTACCTTTATGGAAAGCTAGGGATTTGGTTTGCTGAAACGGCAAGAGACCAGGGTTCCAGGGATGTAGGGTGCATTGCAAATGGAGTCTGTCATTTATTTCTTTTATTTTATTATGTTCCAGGTATCTGCCCATATATAGAGTTCCTCTGGGGGGGCCTTGGGCAGCGCTATTTAAAATTGGTAGAGCACTAATCATCATGGGCTTACCTTCATCAAGTAGTATAAAACCTAACCAATCACTGCCCGCTTTTGAATTACCCACAGTCACCATATCAATTAACTGAGGTGCAACTTTCTCAGGGAGATTGCGCTGTAAATCCCAGCCTTGGCTCCAAATTATTGTTCCCTGAGAATTAACATAAATGAGTACATTCAGTTTTAACTTCTGCAAGCCTTTGGAATCCAGGCTGCACTCCCTGATATAGGCTGTATTGCCATCTAATATAAATTTATAAGTATCATCCCAATACGCCCAATCTTCGTTGACAAGTCGAATAGCATTCAATTCATCCTGCAGATCATTACTGACACGATTCAGGTTGAGTCGCATATAATACTGTTCCAGTTTTTCAAAACTATGCAAAATAATGTACTTTGAATTTATAAATAATAATAAGTAGGCGCAACTCATTATTAATACCAGCAACAAACAAATCCGTCTTCTGATTGTCATAACTTGGTCCTCCAGGTAAAAATACTTTACTGCAAAAAATCTAAATCCATTACCATTATCTTTTTGGGGGACAGAGCGCTATGATTTAGTGAATTATGTAACAATAATTCTTCCCATACTATCGCAATACCTCTAAAAACATCATATTTTAAATAAATAGAATGCAATATCGCCGGTTACCTTTATAAACTACCAGCTTCCATTCATGCTTTATGGTTATTTATTCTGAAATCAGTCAATGGTGTGAATTAATATCTGTTTCCTGGTAGGATTCTGATCTTGAACTAAGATGAATATGGTGAAACTTGACAATACATGGTATATTTTAATTAATTAGAAGAAAAAATAGGGAAATTATAACATTTATATTATATTTGCGAATTGTTTTAAAAAGTGATGCTTTCAGTTTTAGGTTTTTTAAACGATTCATTTTAACTGTTCAAAGAGGAGATATTGATAGGTGAATACCAAAATAGCAGAATTACAAGCAGATTCAGATAAAGAACCTTTAAGAAACCTAACTCCTCAAGATTATAATTCTACAGTTCAAATCAAACAGGTAAAAACAATTCGTGGGCTTAAGGAATTTGTCAAGTTTCAATATCGCCTCTACGCTGAAAATCCTTACTGGGTTCCTCCCCTTTTTATTGCTGAAATGGATAGTTTGCGATGGGATAAAAACCCGGCCTTCGAGAGTTGTGAGGCAGCCTATTGGTTGGCCTATAAGAACGGGGTCATGGTAGGGAGAATCGCAGGTATTATCAACCATACTTATATTGAAAAATGGGGTATTAGAAACGCTCGCTTTGGTTGGTTAGACTTCATTGAAGATCATGAGGTTTCTGGTAAATTATTGGAAACGGTTGAAAATTGGGCAAAAGAGAACGGCATGGAAGGCATCCACGGCCCATTGGGTTTTTGCGATCTAGATAAAGAAGGTATGCTGGTAGAGGGATTTAATGAACTAGGCAATATGGTGACGATCTACAATTACCCCTATTATCCCAAGCATCTTGAATACTATGGTTACACAAAAGATGTGGACTGGCTGGAATACGAGATTGAAATTCCTGACGAAATACCGGCAAGAATTAAAAAGGTCAGCCATTACGTTATGAAACGTCGTAATCTGACTCGGCCAAGAGCTAAAAGCATACGCGATTTTTACCAATATGGAGAGGATTTCGGACTCTTATTAAATGAAGCATACCAAGATCTGTATGGAGTAGTCCCTTTATCCAAAACACAGCGTAAAGTACTGGTCAAGGATTATTTAAGCATTTTAATTCCTGATTATATGATTTTCCTGATGGACCAGTCTGGTAAATTGGCTGGTTTTGTTATCGGCATGCCTTCCTTAACCGAAGCCTTAAAAAAGACCGGTGGGAAATTATTCCCATTTGGATTTATATCTATTTTGCGGGCTTTAAAGAAAAATAACCCCCATGTTGATATGCTTCTAATAGGTGTTAGGCCCGATTATCAGAATCAAGGCGTTAAAGCAGTTCTACTGGCAGAACTTATTAAATCATTGAATTCCAACCAAGTGCATAAAATTCAAACTGCTCCTCAATTGGAAACGAACCGGAAAATAATTGCTACCTGGAAGCATTTCAATTACAGGCAGCACAAAAGAAGACGGTGTTATATTAAATCCCTCTTGCCCAATCAAAAACTATCTGATTTTGGCGCTCGCTAGTTTTAAAATCATAACCCCCATAAACACATCATTTGCCTGCTCCAGGATACTGTAGAGTCGCTTAGCAAGTGATTACAATTTTCATTAAGGCGGAGGCAAACTATATGGTAGTTAAAGAAGAGCAGCAGAAATTACATAATCTTGAGATTGTATGGCAGCTAACCGAGTCCCTACAAAACTCTAACAATTTACATGACATCCTAGATACGGCGCTAAATCAGGCCATGCGCGCCACCCATTCTGAATCAGCAACCCTCTGGTTAAATGACGAGCAGGGTGAATTCCTGTATCCATATTTAGCGCACGGTCCAAATATCAGCGGGCTGCAAGGTGTTAAACTGAAAATGGGTGAGGGTATGGCGGGATGGGTGGCGGAAAACCGAAAATCACAAATTATTCACGATGCCCAACAGGACCCCCGGTGGGCAGGCAGGGTTGACGATAATACCGGATACTCTACCCATAGCCTGCTATGCGTACCCTTGATAACTAGTTCATCCACCTTGGGCTGCCTGCAGTTCATCAACAAGCTGGAAGACAGGCTGTTTGATGATGAAGATTTAGTCCTCGTTGCGGATATGGCGGCCTTAATAGCTATATCAATTGAAAAACGTGGTTTGCTGGTCAAGGAGGAAGAACCAAAAGCGGTACTGCTTCATTTTAAAGATGCTCGGAAAACATACTTGATGGGAGAAGTACAGGTTCAGGCTCTAAAGGGTGTGTCAGTTGAAATCTATGATGGAGAACTGCTGGTGATTTTAGGGCCAAGTGGTTCTGGCAAAAGCACCATGTTAAATCTGTTAGGCGGTATGGATCAGGCAACCAGCGGTAATGTCCTGTTTAATAACCAGGATTTAAGTGTTGCCAGTGATAAAGAGTTAACGCTTTACCGGAGGCACCAGGTCGGATTTGTATTTCAATTCTACAATTTAATACCGGACTTAACGGCTGGCGAGAACATCGAACTGGCTGCTGAATTGGTGGATGACCCGTTTAGTATCGATGAGGTGTTGGAGGAAGTTGGGTTGAGCAACAAAAAAAACAACTTCCCTTCACAAATGAGCGGTGGTGAACAACAAAGAGTCTCAATCGCCCGAGCCATTGTGAAAAAGCCTCGCATCTTATTGTGTGATGAACCAACTGGAGCCCTGGATGACCAAACCGGCAAAATGATTCTGATCCTGTTGGAAAAAATTGCCCGTAATATGGGAGGTACGGTGGTCATTGTAACTCATAACACAGCTATTGCCCCGATGGCGGATCGTGTGTTAAAGATGCGAAATGGACAAATAGTGGAGCTGCTCAGGAATCCACATCCAGAATGTGCTAAAGATCTTGTTTTGTAAAAAGTAAAGGTCAATTATCGGAGGGGAGGAAACTGATTTTGGAAATTAGCCTTAGGGTTAGTTTTCAAAGTCGGAGCGGTAATGAACAGAAAAGTAATTCTAGGAATCTTGATAGCGGTAATAGTCATTGTGATAGGATATACAATCTATAACCATAGCGGACAAAAAGTTGAAGCAGTTACTGTCCTTAAAGGTAGTCTAAATGAAAGTATTGAGGAAACTGGATACATACAGTCAAGTAAAGAATATGAAGTACAAGCCCTGGAGTCTGGACGCATTTTACAAATCAGTACAGATCGCGGACAGTCGGTAAGCAGTGGACAGGTTCTTGTTACTATGCAAAGCATCGATATGGATATTCAGCTGGCATCACTTAACGAGCGTGTCGCGGTCACGCAAACACAGCTTGACTCAGCCAGAATGAATTATAAGACGAACTGTCTAAGCTTAAACCAGGCCAAAGTAGACCTGAATCGCAAGAAAACCTTGCTTGATGCAGGCGGCATCAGTCGGGCAGAATATGAAAACACTGCCAAGAGTACAGAGACACTGGAGCAATCCTGCACCGCGCAGCAGAATATAGTGCAAGGGTTTCAGCGTCAGTTGGATTCCCTGGAATTGCAGCGCCAGGAGATGGGGGAAAAATCACAACAGTTAAACATCCAATCCCCTATGGATGGAGTCTTGCTGCTTTTGAATGCTAAGGAAGGACAGTTGGTTTCGCAAGGCAATGTTTTAGCGAAGGTAGGTACTGCAGGAGGGTTGGCAGTCAAAACGGATATCCTTTGTGATGCCATGGCAAACGTAACAATTGGTCAATCAGTAGAAGTGACTAGTCCTGTGCTGGATAATAAGCCAGTACCCGGAAAAATTACTGAGATTTATCCGCAAGCCCATGAGGAAGTATCCTCATTAGGAGTTGCCCAGCGAAGAGTGACGGTTATCGCTACCCTCGAAAAAAACGAGCTGCTTAAGCCTGGCTATGAGGTACAGGTGAATATTAAAACAG
Organism: uncultured Syntrophomonas sp.; assembly: GCA_964510795.1. Classification (GTDB taxonomy): domain Bacteria; phylum Bacillota; class Syntrophomonadia; order Syntrophomonadales; family Syntrophomonadaceae; genus Syntrophomonas_B. Next base: position 31,346 of record CAZEDT010000009.1, on the reverse strand, counting down.
CCGAGGCAAAGGACGTCTTGCTCCTAACCAGAGAGTCTGTTCTGGTTGGAAATGGACCGCAAGGAGAAGTGTCCATGATTATCAAGGGTCGCATTGTTAAACAAAAGGTGCAGACTGGTTTGAAGAGCCAAAAGTATGTAGAAATCGTATCGGGCCTGGGTTTAGGAGACACAGTCGTTCGGGATGCCAGTTTGCAGTTAAAGGCTGGTAGGCGTGTTAAAATTATGAGTGACAACTAGCTATTTTTAAAATCAATCATGAAATCACCAGGGAAAAATCTTCTCTTGATCAATCAAGAAGCTTAATTCTAAGATTATCTGCGGCTGGAGAAAGTAGATTAAATGAACATTTTATTGAGAAAAAAGCTATTCCATACGATTCAGTCAACTTTCAGACAGTCTATAGCATTGGTTCTAGTTATCGTCATTGGGGTAGCGCTGTTTGTTGGTTTAAAGTCGGCGTATATCAATATTAGTCTGTCAATTGACCAGTTTTATGAGGATGAAGGCTTTGCTGACTACTTTTTTCAGCTAGTAAAAGCCCCGGAGAGCGTCCTCAAGCAAATCACTGATATACCGGGGGTTGTACAGGCGAATGGCAGAATTCAAAAAGATGTGCAGGTTGTTAAACCCGATCATAATAGAGTTACAGGACGTCTAACCAGCTATACATTGCCCATGAATGCAAACATTAATAAGCTCTATCCCCTGCAGGGGCATCTATTTAGTAGTGATCAGGGTAGCTCGAAAACTGAGGTAGTACTCAATCAATCCTTTGCTGATGCCAATCATTATGTGGGTGGAGATCAGATAAAGGTGATTTCTGCCGGAACCGTTTTTTCATTGAATATAACGGGGACAGCCATTAGTCCTGAATTTCAAGCGATATGCCGAGACGCTGCCAGTTGGTTTGAGGGTGATAGCATCGGTATCATTATGCTTTCACATGATGACGCGCAAAAGATACTAAATATGAATGGACAGATAAACCAGGTGCTGATTGAACTGGCACCAGGTGCAAATGAAAAACTGGTCAAGGCAGAGGTAGAAAAGATTCTGGAACCTTATGGAGTTTTAGCCAGCTACCCGCGCCACGACCACCTGAGCGAGCGAAGTGTACAGGGTAATCTTGATGCGCTGGGGACAGCTTCCCGGGTGATGCCGTATCTGTTTTTCTCAATCGTAGTGCTATTCCTGTTTATTCTTTTGAAACAAATCATTGCTGCACAACGCCCCCAAATTGGGGTTATGAAAGCAATCGGATACGATAATACAGCCATTATGATCTTTTTTACTGTATACTCACTGGTTATCACCATGTCAGGCGCTGTTCTGGGCATAATTGCAGGATACTATTTATCGAGGATTGTTACCGGCATATTTGGCGGGGTTTTCAATTTGCCATATACTATCGGTGGAATTAATTTTTTAATTATTGTAAAGGCAATACTTATTTGTGCTTTAACCGGTATAATTGCTGCTTTATTTACGTCTCGACAAATTACTGCCATCAACCCTGCCGAGGTAATGAAACAGGCTGAACCACAGAGTGCAGACAGCTCTTTCCTGGAGGAATTTACCGGCTTGTGGAGCGAGTTCTCCGGTTCCTGGAAAATGACTTTCCGCTCTATTGCCAGGAACAAGACCAGATTTGCGATTACAGCCCTGGGTATCACCAGTTCAATTGTGCTACTGGTAGTTGCCATGTGCTACAACGATTCTAAGAACTATTTGATGGAGCATCATTTTGAGGTGGTTAGCTCCTATGATTATAAAATACATTTTTCTACTTGTATTAATGAAACAGAGCTATCGAGTTGGTATCTCTGGAATGAGATTCAAAGCCTGGAAACGATTGTGGACATACCAGTCAAATTCTCTATCCCAGACAGTGATGGCCCCAATAAACGCTCTGAAGATGGTCTGTTAACTGGCATAGATTCGCAGGCCAGATTGAAAAGAGTTTTTAACGAAAATATGGATCAAATTCAGGTCCCCGCAGACGGAATTTTGCTAAGTAAGCAAATTGCTGCCAAGTTAGGCCTGAAAACCGGTGACATGATACAAGTAGAGACCAACCTGGGAAGTGGTAAGGAACGAAAAGACATACTCAAGATCAGTGGCCTTACCAAACAATACGTAGAAGCTTCCTCATTCGTATCCAGTGAACAGATCAACCAGCTTTTGCATGAGGCGAATACCATAAACTCTGCGCTCGTGCAAATAGACAAGAAAAATGAAGCGAGACTCCTAAATCACCTGCAAAATATTCCTAAAATAGATTACATTATGACAACGGATAAACAAAGAGCAGAAGCGGAGAACACCATGGCCAGCTTAATATTTTTTACCCTGGTGGTAATTGTTAGTGCAGTTTTAATGGGGTTTGCGATCGTTTACAATACGTCAGTCATGATGTTTGCCGATCGACAAAGAGAGCTTGCGTCACTAAGAGTAATTGGATTTAGCAACCGCAGTATCTCGCTGCTCTTATTCAATGAACTGCTGCTTGATTTGCTTTTGGGAATTATCCTGGGTTTACCCTTGGGAAGAATCCTGGGGGGATATTATATTTACTCCATCGGAACAGACTACACCAGTTATCCCTTGGCCATTAATGTGTCAACCTATGTTACAGCCGCCGGTTTAACGATTGGATTTGTGCTGATCGGACACCTGCTGGCTATGCTCCGGCTGAAGGACCTGGATTTAATAGAAGTCTTGAAAAACAGAGATTAGCTCAATTTTGGGAGGTTATACTTTTTGTGAGTTTGGAAGCTGCTTTAAATATTTTACGCCGCATCAGCTTTTTTATCGTTCTTATTATCCTGGGATTACTATATCAAAAAATAAATGTCTATCCCGCCTTAGATATTGTATCAGTCAGCACCTTCATCGATAAGCAGATCCCCTTTGTCCCACAATTCGTTATTCCTTATGTTTCATGGTATTTATATATCAGTTTAGGATCGTTTTTGTTGTCGGCACGGAAAAATCAAGACTATTATAAGTATCTGGCAGGTTTGGTTTCAGGCTGGTTGGTATGTTGCGGGTGCTTTTATTTTTGGCCGGTGGAAATCATCCGACCAGGAATAGAAACGAAAGACGCTTTTTCCCGGGCGGTTCAATTCATTTATATTATTGATGGTCGTTTTAACTGCCTGCCCAGCACGCATGTACTGGCCGCAACACTGGTAACTTTATTCCTATGTAAATATTATAGAAATTCCTGTATTAGAATTATGTCCGTAATCTGGTGCTTGCTGATCTGTATTTCAACCTTGTTCATAAAGCAGCATTATATGCTTGATGTGGTTTCTGCAATTATACTGTCTCTAATATTATTCAGTTTGTTCAATCTTCCCATTATGAAAACTGTACCTGGCAAAAGCTTTGATCCCAGGAAGGAAACCACGGCAAACCTGGTAGATTGACGGGTTATAAGACAAATTCCGTTTGATAATTCATGCTAAAAAACTTTGGCTAGCATTAGCGTTATGAAGAGCATGATACGTTTCCCTGTTTCATTTGTTATTTCGGCATTCCAGAATAAAGGCAGGCGGCATATTAAGCCTGACCCGGCTGGTGGAGAGGTCTGCAAAGAATTCTGCGAACAGATCCTTTTTAAGCAGGGTGTACTGAAAGGTAATAAATTTGCCATCAGCGCCCAGGATTTTTGTGGTGTTGCTGAGAATTTTCTCACTCACTGCAGGCGGCAAGCTGGTAAAAGGTAACCCGGAAACAATGTAATCAACCTTCTCAAGATGATACTCATCAAGATATTTTTGTAAGTTCTCCGCAGAATCATTTATAATAACGACATTTTTATTTTCATTATATTTCTTCTGTAAGCTTTTGCAGAAGCGGGGATTACTCTCCATGGCAATAAAAAGTGTTTCCGCATTTTTCTTTCTGACTATTAGTTCGGTAAAAACACCCGTTCCTGGGCCGTATTCTACAATACATTGACAATTGTTAAAATCAATCCCCTTGAGCATGTTCCTGGCTAATTCATGAGAACTAGGAGCGATCGCGCCTGTAGTACGGGGATGTTTGATGAATTCTGCAACGAAGGAGCCGATTTTCACTAAACTTTCCGCCTCACTTTCTACTAATCAAACCTACTATATTTTAGGCTTTCTTAAAGCTGATGTCGAGGACGCTAAGAACATTAATTGTAGTATTTGTTACTCGGAGGTGGGTCTTTTACCCCGATTCTAAGGTTTAACTCAGGTGTTGAGGATAAGCGGATTAAATAATGGCCAATTTAGATGTGATATTATTATGATTGTTAATGGCTTGGTAATTGCAAAAGTTGAGTTAGAGCTATGAAATCTGGTGAGTCTGAAAGAGGAGAGCTAAATGATATCTGATTTTTCCCTGTAATTTACTTTTAATGGACCGGGACTGGGCTGGGTTATTGAGACAGTCTCCTGGTTATTAGGGCGGTCCGGATGAAATATAGGCTATAATAGGGATAACTGCCGGGATTCTTCTAATAATAATGGCGGCAGTGAGCAAGATGAGAAATAACGCCCAAGGATGGACTAAGGTCGTGACGTCCACGGAAGGACTAGTGCAGCTTTGCCATGAATGCCTAGGCGCGTCGAACCGAACTTATAGGGTTAGATAAACCTGAAAGGGGGTAAAAGGTATATGGAACGGGTTTCTATGGGAGTTAAAGGAATGACCTGCGCAGCTTGTGCGGCGCGGATTGAAAAAGGATTGAATAAAGTGGCTGGGGTGGAAGAGGCCCAGGTTAACTTTGCTGTAGAACAGGTGAACGTGGCCTATGATCCTCAGTGCGTTTCAATGCCAGAACTGATAAGCCGAATTGAACAACTGGGCTATGAAGTGCCGATGGACAAGCTGGAGCTTAAAATCGATGGTATGACCTGTGCCGCTTGTGTGGCTCGGGTAGAAAAGGGGCTTAACAAACTGCCTGGTGTTAAACAGGCCAATGTAAACCTGGCTACCGAAACCGCCACCGTAAATTACTGGCCTGGTCAACTATCAGCTCAAGATATTCTGCAAAAGGTTGTTCAAACCGGATATGGTGCCCACTTCCTGGATGATATGAGCCAGGACAAAATTGCAGCCCATGAGCAGGCTGAGTTAAGACGCAAAAAGAATATGCTGTATTTTTCTGCCGTCTTATCATTACCTTTTCTAGTAATAATGGTGGGACACTTTCTAAGTGTAAATCTGCCTGATTGGTTAATTGCCCCTATTACTCAATTAGTTTTGGCTTCGGCGGTACAATTTATAGCTGGGGCGGGATTTTACAAGGGGGCCTATCATGCTCTTCGCAGCGGCAGTGCTAATATGGATGTGCTGGTCACTCTGGGTACCAGTGCCGCCTATTTTTACAGCCTTGGGGTTATGCTTGCCATGCCCCATCCCCACCTCTACTTTGAGGTTAGTGCCATACTTATTACCTTGATTTTACTGGGAAAATATCTGGAGACCATGGCCAAGGGCAGGACTTCAGATGCTATAAGGAAACTAATCGGCTTGCAGCCGAAAACTGCCCGTGTAATTAGAAATGAACAGGAAATTGAAATACCTGCAGCTGAAGTAGTGGTGGGAGATATCGTATTAATAAGACCGGGTGAGCGTATTCCGGTTGATGGCATAGTTATTGACGGCTATTCTGCGGTTGATGAATCTATGATTACCGGAGAGAGCGTTCCGGTGGACAAGAAATCCGGTGACGAGGCTACCGGAGCTACTGTTAACAAATTCGGAGCATTGAAAGTGCAAACCAGCAAAATCGGTAAAGACTCCGTTTTAGCACAGATTGTCAGAGTGGTTCAGGAAGCCCAGGGGTCCAAGGCTCCCATTCAGCGACTGGCCGATATGGTGGCGGGCTATTTTGTTCCCGCTGTGGTGGTAATTGCCCTGGCAACCTTTGCTTACTGGTATTGGATGGGTGATCCGGCTAACTTCTCCCGAGCGCTGCTCAATGCTACCGCAGTGTTGGTCATAGCTTGCCCCTGTGCCATGGGTCTGGCTACGCCTACCTCAATAATGGTTGGAACTGGGCGGGGTGCTGAGCGTGGCATTCTCATTCGCGGTGGTGAATACCTGGAGCGGGCACATAAAGTTAATACTGTGGTATTAGACAAAACTGGAACTATCACCCGGGGCGAGCCGGAATTAACTGATGTCATAGCTTTGGGAGACTACTCCAGCCAGGAAAATGAGTTGTTGAGCCTGGTAGCTCAAGCTGAAAAGCTGTCAGAGCATCCGGTTGCTGAAGCTATTGTCCAGGGAGCTGCTGCCCGGACAGCCAAACTGGTGGTGGGAGACTCTCAAAACTTTTCAGCCACAGCGGGGCAGGGAGTTAGCTGTGATATCCAGGGAAAAATGGTGATGGTGGGAAGCAGACATTTTTTGGATGATAGTGGGATTGATACCGTTCAGGCAGAAAAAGAACTGCATAGGCTGCAGGAATCTGGAAAAACTACGGTCCTGGCAGCTGTTAATTATCAGCTGGCCGGTATATTTGGGGTAGCCGATACCGTGAAAGAGCATTCGTCTGAGGCCATCCAAAACCTTCATGATCTGGGCATCGAAGTGTGGATGATTACCGGTGACAACCATAAAACGGCTGCAGCTATCGCTGACCAGGTGGGAATTAAGCATGTATTGGCCGAGGTTTTGCCAGAAAACAAGGCCCAAAAAGTCCAGGAACTGCGTGAACAAGGTAAATTTGTGGCCATGGTGGGGGATGGAATAAATGATGCCCCGGCCCTGGTTACAGCGGATCTGGGAATCGCTATGGGTACTGGTACCGATATTGCCATGGAAGCAGCGGCCATTACCCTGATGAGTGGTGATCTGCGCAACATAGCTACAGCTATCAAGCTCAGTCAGCTTACTATTCGCAATATCAAACAAAACCTTTTCTGGGCCTTTTTCTACAATGTTATCGGTATTCCAGTGGCGGTAATGGGATTGCTTAATCCGGTCTGGGCAGGAGCGGCTATGGCATTCAGTTCAGTTTCGGTAGTTACCAATGCCCTGCGATTGAAGCGGATTAAATTAGACTAGAACTAAGTGTGTTTCAGCAGGTTGTTGAATTGACCTTAAATAGTATTGGTGGATATTGAACAGGATAGAATATCTGAGGGGAGATGCTTCTTGCATCATATAGAAGGAATCGTTATTCTGAAAAGTATCTTACAGAATAAATATTTTTCTGGTAGGGAATATATGTTTTTTATTACATGTAGAAGAGGTTAACCGATGCTTAATGAATTCTCAAGAACTGAACTTCTTATAGGAAAAGAAGCACTGCAAAAATTAGCAGCCAGCCGAGTGGCTGTTTTTGGGGTTGGTGGAGTTGGGAGCTTTGCGGTTGAAGGTCTGGTGAGATCGGGAGTGGGCAAGCTGGTTCTGGTTGACGATGACTGTGTTTGCTTAACCAATATCAATCGTCAGCTGCATGCCACTCAAAAAAACATTGGCAAACCTAAGGTAGAGGTAATGCGGGAGAGGATATTGGATATCAATCCTCGGGCAGAAGTGGAGATATACCAATGCTTTTACATGCCCGAACTTGCACCGGAAATGATAAGGACGGACTACGATTATATAATCGATGCCATAGACACGGTAACCGCCAAGATTGATCTGGTAGTACAGGCTAACCAAAAAGGAATCCCCATCATTAGCTGTATGGGTGCCGGTAACAAACTTGACCCCAGCAGATTCGAGGTTACCGATATCTATAAAACTTCAGTTTGTCCTCTGGCCAAAGTTATGCGCAGAGAATTGAGGAAAAGAGATATAGCTTCATTAAAGGTTGTATATTCTAAAGAAGAGCCCGTAAAGCCGATGGAAAGTGAGGAGTCAGAATCTAACCTTGACCGTGAATTTCCTTCGGAGAACCCGCCAAGGACGAATACCCGTCGTCAGACCCCTGGCAGTATAGCATTTGTTCCTTCAGTTGCCGGGTTGTTGTTAGCCAGCGAGGTAGTCAAGGATTTAATTATTCCTTAATGCCTAAGAGAATTAAATAATCTTAACAATTTCTCCACACTTTTTTGATATTGTCATAATACTTACTCTGTATTATCTAACCTAGTTCTTAATATTATTTTTTTAAGGAGGAATTGTAATGAAAAAGAGATGGTCAAAATTCATGGTTCTAGCGATGTCATTGCTCTTATTGGTTGGAATGGTTGCCAGTGCATCAGCAGCGAATGGGGTCAATAATTCCCCAGCAGGCTGCCTGAGTCAGGGAATTAAGGCGGGCCAGCAACATGCCCAGACAGCACTCAAGGTAGTTTCTGACTTGACCGGTCTAAGTGCTGTGGATATCCACAGTCAACGGATAGAAGGACAATCTTTAGCTGCCATTGCTGAAACCAAGGGAGTCAGTGAGCAGGCCGTAATCGATAAAGTAATCGCTGAGCGGACAGCTGCCCTTGATCAACTGAAAGCCGATAATAAGATTACTGAGACTCAGTACCAAAACTGCCTAAACAACATGCAAGACAAAGTTAAAGCCAATATAGAAAGAACCACTGTTGGCGGGAATGGCATGGGAAGGAAGCAAGGAACTGGACAGGGACAAGGAATGGGACGGAGGGCCGGTTGCCAAAACATGGCCAATTGTCCATATGCTGCTCCTGCTAACAGTAAGTAACTTAATGCGGCTTTTAATAGGGTACCCGTCCTTAGGATTGGGTACCCTTGCTTATTAAATATGAAATTCGGATGTATACTAGGGGCAGACGCAAAAGTACATTTAGTGAGCTTAATTAAGCAATAAGGAGTTAGAGTTCTATGGATTCAGTTATTCTGCTGGTTGAAGATGAAAAGAAGCTAAGAGACATGGTGGCCCAGCATCTTCGTCAGGAGGGATTTGGGGTAGCTCTCGCTGCTGATGGCCTGGAGGCTATACAGATTTGGCAGGATATACAACCAGACCTGGTTGTGCTGGATCTGATGCTGCCCAGGTTATCAGGTTGGGAAGTACTTAAAAAGATCAGGCAAAAAAATAATACCCCGGTAATAGTTCTTACTGCCAGGGCTGATGAAGTTGATAAATTATTAGGACTGGAACTGGGCGCTGATGATTATATGACCAAACCTTTTTCACCCCGGGAACTAAGTGCTCGTATTAAGGCGGTGTTACGTCGCAGTCAACCTGTCGAGCAGATTACGTTGGTTAAATTTTATAATCTAACTATTTATCCCGAGAGGTTAGAAGTGTTAATCGGAGATAATCTATTAACATTGACATCGACAGAATATAAGATCCTTTTATTGCTGGCCGAAAACCCGGGGCAGGTTTTCTCGCGGTTGCATATTTTAGAACGAGTATTTGGCGATATGTACGAGGGTTATGAAAGGACTATAGACACTCATATTAGTAATCTTCGCCATAAAATTGAGGTTACTAATAAAAGCGAGGTTAGCATAAAAACAGTTTACGGCATAGGATATAAGCTAGTAGCGGGGGAATGATGAGATGGCAAAATCCGGTTTGGCTAAAAAAATCACCACTACATTCATAATGGTGTCAGTGATGGCAGTTATTGCTACCAGCCTGATTATGCTGCTAATGACCCGGCAACAATTTTCTGCCTATATCAATAATTATGATCGAGTGATGCTCAATCAGTGGGTACCAATAATAACTGATTACTATTCACAGCATGGCAGTAATGGCTTACAGGAGTATCTGGAATCCAACACCATGGGAAATGGCATGGGTTGGCATCGCCGCGGATTAATGCCAATGGGAATGGGTATGAGACAGGGACAAAGGCTGGTAGTTGCCGATACCAAGGAAATAGTGGTGGCTGACACCCAGGGATTACTTATAGGCCAATCAGCAAAATTTGATTCAACTCATGTTAGTTCAAGAGCACTGCTGCTTAATAATCATTCTATAGGAACCTTATATATAATCAGCCCGCTGGGTTCTGGTCTCTCCACACTGGAGAATGACTTTATAGCTAAACTTACTATAAGTACTGCTGTACTAGCCTTTTTTATCGGGATAATTGCCCTTATATTGGGATTAGTACTGGGTAAACGCATAAGTTCCCCTTTAGCTGGTTTATCTACGGCTATTCATAAGTTAGCCAATGGGCAGTTGGACGAAAGAATAAGCCTGCAGGGTGATCGTGAATTCATGGAGCTAGGGCGAGATTTCAATATAATGGCTCAGAAGTTGGAAGATGCGGAGAAGAACCGGCGCAGATTAACGGCGGACATATCTCATGAATTACGTACCCCTCTGACATTTCTGCGGGGACAACTGGAAGGAATGCAAACCTCTTGTATTCCTATGGATGCGGAGAACATTACACTGCTTCACGATGAAGTTATCCGCCTCTCTCGCCTGGTAAAAGAACTGGATACTCTATCTCTGGTGGAGAATCATGCCATTTCACTTAAGCTAAGCAACTTTCCAGTGGCAGAGCTAGTGGAACGTTTAACACCAGTCAGTCTTGCCATGCAGGATAATGGGATTACATTTGGTATAGATGTAGAGAATGATATCAAGGAAATAAACGCTGACCATGACCGGTTGTTGCAGATACTGCTGAACTTATTGTCCAATGCCATGCAGCATGTAAGTCAGGAAGGTAAGGTCAGCTTATCTATACGTCGCCATAAAGACTACCTCCAATTCGCCATAGCTGACAATGGCTTAGGTATTCCCACTGAAAATTTACCCCATGTATTTGAACGTTTCTATCGGGTTGATGATAGCCGTAATCGTCGTGAAGGTGGAATGGGTCTAGGCCTGGCTATAGCCAAGGGCTATGTTGAAGCCCATCAGGGTAAAATTTGGGTTGAAAGCAGCCGGAGTTCTGGAACTACTTTTTATTTCACCCTTCCTCAAAACTCTATCCTATAAATATTCAATTACTAACCATCCCTTGATAATGCCTTGATAATGCCTTGAATTTCGAGGGACTGGGTACACTGGTGCCGCAGTTGAATCAATTTTCAAAAAAATGCTTGCCAATGCACAAAGCATTGATTAATATTATATAAAACACATAAGAATACTAGGAATACTGATGTGCTTAGCGGCTTACAATATTAATACGGACAAAATCCCATGATATCTAAAGTTAGAGCAGTTTAATATTCATTGGACAGCAATAAAAAAGAAAAAATAATCCCTAGTAATAAGATGGGATAAATGTAAATGAGGAGAGACCGTAATGACTAAAAGGAAATTTGCCTTTGATACCTTGCAGGTTCATGCCGGACAGGAAGCAGATCCCACCACTGGTTCTCGAGCGGTGCCTATTTATCAAACTACATCCTATGTATTCAATAATACCGAACATGCAGCGAATCTCTTTGCTTTGACAGAGCCGGGTAATATCTATACCCGCATGATGAACCCGACCACGGACGTATTTGAGAAACGGATAGCTGCCCTGGAAGGAGGGGCAGGGGCTCTGGCTGTGGCCTCAGGCTCGGCGGCAATTACTTACGCCATACTGAATATTGCTGGAGCTGGTGATGAAATTGTTTCTGCCAGTACGCTTTACGGAGGTACTTTTAACCTATTCTCTGTGACCCTGCCGCGTTTGGGTATTAAGACCATCTTCGTTGATCCGGACGATCCGGAAAATTTCCGCCAGGTTATTACCGAAAGAACGAAAGCCCTATATATAGAAACCATCGGTAATCCTCGCATTAATGTCATTGATATCGAGGCTGTTGCCAAAATTGCACATGATAACGGTATACCACTCATTATTGATAATACCTTTGGTACCCCCTACCTGATAAAGCCTATCGAATTTGGGGCTGACATTGTAGTACATTCAGCTACTAAATTTATCGGCGGACATGGTACATCGATTGGTGGAGTTATTATTGATTCAGGTAATTTTGATTGGGCATCCAGCGGTCGTTTTCCCGGTCTGACTGAGCCTGATCCCAGCTATAACGGCATCAAATATGTAGAATATGCTGGCCCGGCCGCCTATATCCTGAAAGCCAGAGTACAGCTTCTGAGGGATACCGGTGCAGCCCTCAGTCCCTTTAATTCCTTCTTATTCCTGCAAGGGCTGGAGACCCTATCGCTGCGAGTGGAGCGTCATGTATCCAATAGCCAGAGGATAGCTGAATTCCTGGAGCAGCATCCATTGGTAGCCTGGGTTAACTATCCCAGCCTGCCCGGTAACAAGTACTATAATCTGGCTCAAAAATACTTGCCCCGTGGAGCCGGCTCTATCTTTACTTTTGGAATTAAAGGCAGTTTGGAAGAAGGCAGAAAGTTTATCGATAGCCTGGAAATTTTCTCCCTGCTGGCTAATGTAGCTGATGCCAAATCACTGGTTATTCACCCGGCCAGTACTACTCACGCGCAGCTAAGCGAAGAAGAGCAAAAACTGGCGGGACTAACACCTGATTTAATCCGCATTTCTATTGGTATTGAGGATGTGAATGATCTTATTTGGGATCTCGATCAGGCCTTGAACAAGGCAATAGGTAAATAAATGCAAGATAGTTACTAAAGATGCGCAGTAAAAGTGAACAGGGGGACGGTTCCCTTGTTCATCCCCTAGCACCTTAACTGGATGAACAAGAGAACCGTCCCCCTGTTCACTTTTACATTTTAATATTATTAAGGAAAGGTGGTAGCAATTTAATGAGCAGAATAGCTAGGAGTCTTACTGATTTAATAGGCAATACGCCTTTATTGGAGCTAGCTAACTATAATCAGGAGAATAAGTTGGATGCCCGTATAATAGGTAAATTGGAGTATTTCAATCCCGGCGGCAGCAGCAAGGATAGAATTGGCTATGCGATGATCAAGGATGCTGAAGATAGGGGTTTGCTGCAGAAAGATTCGGTTATTATTGAACCTACCAGTGGAAATACTGGCATCGCTCTGGCTTTCGTAGCTGCGGCGCGTGGATATCGCATAATTCTGACCATGCCGGATACTATGAGTATGGAACGACGTAGTCTTTTGCAGGCCTTAGGTGCAGAGCTGGTCTTGACCCCGGGGGCTGAAGGCATGAATGGTGCTATAAAAAAAGCTGAACAGCTAGCCGTAGAGATCCCCCATTCATATATACCCCAACAGTTCCAAAACCCGGCTAATCCGGCAATACATCAGCAAACCACTGCCCAGGAAATATGGCGGGATACTGATGGTGAAGTAGATATTTTCATCGCCGGGGTAGGAACGGGAGGAACTATCAGCGGAGTGGGAGATTTTTTGAAGGCTAAAAAGCCCGAGGTGCAAATCTTAGCGGTGGAGCCTTATGATTCACCGGTTCTATCCGGAGGTAAGCCAGGAGCGCATGGAATTCAAGGCATTGGTGCAAATTTTGTGCCGGATACTTTTAATGCTGAAGTGGTTGACGAGATTATTAAGATTAAAACCGATGAAGCTTTTGGAGCAGCTAGAGCTCTGGCTCGAACAGAAGGATTACTGATAGGCATTTCGTCTGGGGCAGCACTGTTTGCGGCAACTGAAGTTGCTCGCCGGCCGGAGAATCGTGGGAAAAATATAGTAGTTTTGCTCCCGGACTCCGGAGAACGCTACCTCTCTACGCTGCTTTTTCGAGAAGCATAGACCTCCCAATACAACCTCCAAGAACACAAATAACGCCCCGGACGAGCTTGCTTGGTCGGGGCGTTAATGATTTATTTGCTATTTAATTGATCAAGGTCATAGGGAGTTTCCTGATACACATGATAATTCAACCAGTTGGCAAACAAGAGGTTGGCATGCCCGCGCCACCGTACAATAGGTGGCTGACTGGGGTCGTCAGCAGGAAAATAATTTTTGGGTACAGCTATGTCCAGCCCCTTATTAATATCCCTTTCGTATTCAGTCTTTAAGACCAATGGATCATATTCGGAGTGGCCGGTAACAAAAATCTGTCGTCCATCCCGGGTAGCTACAATATAAACACCAGCCTCCGGGGACTCTGATAAAATATCCAATTCGGGAACCTTTTCTATATCTGCTCTTCTAATTTCGGTATGCCGGGAATGGGGAGCCAGAAATTCATCATCAAACCCTCGCAGCAGTTGAACATTTTTCTTGTTAACGGTATGAGTGAAAACGCCGAACATCTTATTGTCCAACGTATATTTAGGTATCCCATAATGATGGTATAGACCGGCTTGGGCAGCCATGCAAATATGATAGGTTGAAAATACGTTGGTAAGACTCCAGTCCATTATTGACTGTAGCTCTTCCCAGTAGCCGATCTCTTCAAAATCCAGCAACTCCACCGGGGCTCCGGTAATTATCATCCCATCGAATTTTTCGCCCTTTATATCATCAAATGTGTTATAAAACTTAATCAGGTGCGCTTCAGAGGTATTTTTAGAGCTATGAGTTTTCGGATGTAACAAGACAATATCAACCTGCAAAGCAGAGTTACCCAGTAACCGCAAAATCTGCGTCTCGGTAACTATTTTTTCTGGCATGAGATTAAGAATAACTATTCTTAGAGGACGTATATCCTGCCGTGAAGCCCTTTCTTCATGCATGACAAATATGTTTTCATTGTTTAGAACTTCAGCAGCTGGCAGATCATTGGGTATTTTTATGGGCATAAGATACACCTCTTTTATTACCTTATTTTTAAATGGTGCCAGGCACCAAACTGCTTTTTTGACTGGATTTGCTTGTCCATTTCCATGCTTGCGCTTCTGTTAATTTTGTTAAGCACCTGCCGAGGCAGCAGTTGAGGCCTCTTGTTTGCTGATATAATCTTTTATGGCTTCATGGAGCGCATCTGCGGCCAGGTTGGAACAGTGCAGCTTAACTTCAGGTAAGCCATCCAATGCTTCGGCAACGGCTCGATTAGTTACTTTCTCAGCATCGTTCAGAGATTTACCTTTAACCATCTCGGTTACCATGCTGCTGGTAGCGATGGCGGCGGCGCAGCCAAAGGTGTTAAATTTTATGTCTTCAATAATACCGTCGGCGACTTTTATTTCTATATGCATAACATCACCGCAAACGGTATTGCCTACTTCGCCAATGCCGCTGGCCAGGTCAATTTTTCCGACATTACGAGGATTCATAAAATGATCCATAACTTTCGCGCTATACATGGTTCATTACCTCCTTAAGTGATTCTTAGGGGAAGGTTCTTTGACGTTCCCTTTTAACTTGCTTTTAGTAATAGCTTAATTACACAGGGGGGACATTCTGCGCAGATTTGCGATTATACCTGGCAAAACCTCCAGAGCTTTATCTACATCAGCTTCAGTATTATCTTTACCGAGCGTCAGGCGCAGAGAACCGTGGGCAATCTCGTGAGGCAAGCCCAGAGCTAAAAGGACATGGGAAGGATCGAGCGAACCGGAGGTGCAGGCTGAGCCGCTGGAAGCCATAATTCCGTAACTATCCAACATTAAAAGAATAGATTCGCCTTCCACAAATTCAAAGCAAACGCTTACGCTGCCAGGCAAACGATCGCTGGGATGACCAGTTAGTTTGGTATTGGCTATGTTGCCCAATATTCCCTCCCGCAGTCGTTGTGAAAGTTTGTCCAGGTGCTCTTTACGTTCAACCATGTATGTCTGAGCCAGTTCGCAGGCTTTGCCGAAACCTACTATAGCCGGTACGTTTTCAGTGCCCGCCCGCATTTTTCGTTCCTGTCCGCCGCCATGGAGTAAGCTTGGTATACGTAAACCTTTTCTTATGAAGAGACAACCGATGCCTTTGGGGCCATATAACTTATGGCTCGATCCGGAAAGCATATCAATTCCCATGGCTCGTACATCAATAGGGATTTTACCAAGTGCTTGCACGGCATCAGTGTGAAAAACTGCCCCGGCGGCATGACTAATTGCCGCTAATTCTTGAATATCTTGAATTGTTCCTACCTCATTGTTAGCATGCATTATAGAAACCAGCGAGGTATTCTGCTTAAGAGCCGACTTAAGAGCTTGGAATTCAACCTTACCTTCCTCGGTTACAGGAAGAACGCTTAACTCGAAGCCTTGTTTGCTCAAGTGTTCGCAAGTTTCCAGTACTGCATGGTGCTCTATGGCTGAAGTGATAATATGATTCCCCTTAGGTTGATTAGCCAGCATATATGAAATAATAGCCTGGTTATCCGCTTCAGTTCCTCCGCTGGTAAACACAATTTCCTGGGGCGAGGCGTTGATTAGCCGAGCTACCTGTCCACGGGCTATATCCACAGCCCGTCGGGCATTTTGACCATATAGGTGGATGCTGGAAGCATTACCAAAACTATCGGTTAGGTAGGGTATCATCTCGTTAAAAACCTCCGGGTCAACCGGAGTAGTAGCGCTGTGGTCCATGTAGATGGGTCTTACCATCCTAAACACCTCCAACAGTATTCAATTAAAGTTATAGCAATTAATAATGTATGTGGTTCAGTGCAGCACGTTAAACGCTGTTTACATCAAATATCAAAACTAATTGGACCCGGCATAGTAATATGGTGGGATTCGTTTACCAGATCCTCTAATGTATAGGAATCTAAAATGACAGCGATAGAGTCTCTTACTTTGGTCCATATCAGGCGAGTAACACACAAATCAGCTCGTTTACATTCCTCAGGGTTTAGCTCATTAACACAATCGACCGGAGCCAGGGGGCCTTCCAGAACTCTGATAATATCTCCCACGGAAATATCTTTCGGCGCCCTTCCCAGTACATATCCTCCCTGGGAACCACGGATACTTTTAACCAGTCCGGCTTGTTTTAATGGAATTAACAATTGTTCCAAATAACGTTCCGATATATCTTGTCTTTGAGCAATGGTATGACTGGCTATAGGGCCAGTTTGTTCACTCAAGGCCAGATCCAGCATGGCCCTGAGTCCGTATCTTCCTTTAGTGGATAATTTCATTGAATTTACCCCTTTTCGATTGATCCTTCTGATGAACTGCTTGTCAGGAGAACCTTCTTCCTGACAAGCACTGACTGACTAGGACGAATAGGAGATCATTTTCTCTAAGGCTACGGCCGCAGGAACCCGAATGTCTTCGGGTACTTTTATTACAGTTTTCATATTCTCCAGCGAGTTAAGAATTTTTTCCAGAGTTATGCTCTTCATATTAGGACATATCAGTTCTTCCGAAGCCATGATGAGTTTTTTATCAGGGTTGGCTTGCTGGATCGGGTGGGTGACACCGCCTTCAGTAGCGATAATGAAAGTATCTTGGTCCGAATTGTTGACATAGTTTATAATTCCAGCGGTGCTGCCAACGTAATCAGCCATTCCAACTACTTCAGGAGTACATTCCGGGTGAACCAGAAGCTTGGCATCGGGATATTGTTCCTTGAGCTTTAATAGTTCCTTCTTTATAACGGCGGCATGAATAGGGCAGTGCGAATCATAGAAATTAACTATCTTGCCCATCTTGTTGGCAGTATTTATGGCCAGATTTTGGTCAGGTATGAAATATATCCTGGCATTTTCGGGTAATTTTTCTAATATAGTAGCGGCATTGGAGGAAGTACAGCATATGTCGCTTACTGCCTTAATATCGGCGGGAGTATTAACATAACTCACTACTATGCTGCCTGGATATTTTTCCTTGTATTTAATCACATCGTTGGCGGATATGCTATTAGCCATGGGGCAGGTTGCCATTGGTTCAGGCGATAAAATAGTTTTGCCCGGGCAGAGAATAGCTGCTGACTCAGCCATAAAGTCTACCCCGGCTACCAGGATGGTATTGAGAGGTGATGTCTGAGCAGCTACGGCCATGGCATAGGAGTCGCCTACAAAATCGGCAATATCCTGAATTTCCCCGCGCTGATAATAGTGGGCAATGATGTAAACTGATTTTTCTGCCTTAAGTTTAAGTATTTTTTCCATTAGAAGCTTATCCTGAGCATTAATCATAATATTAACCACCTTTATTTACTAATGTGAGGACTACTTATCTATTAACTCCACCCGATCACCGACTTTAACCCATCCTGAGCTTAGTACCTTGGCAAAAATACCTTCTATTGGCATAACGCATGAACCGACCTGCTTTTTTATGGCACAGCCCTGATTATGACATTCCTTACCAATTTGGGTAACTTCTAATATTACTTCACCAACCTTAAACTGAGTTTGCAGAGGCAGGGTAGCCACATCCATACCCCCAACTGTAATATTTTCAGCAAAATCACCATATTGAAGCCCTAATGCCCCCCGGTCGCGCATTTTATCAAAACTGGAAAGGGACAAAAGGCTAACCTGGCGGTGCCAGTCTCCGCTATGTGCATCAGTTTCCAGTCCATAGTTTTCTTTAATAAAAGCTTCATTGATATTGTGTTTCTTTTCACCACGTTTTTCAGAAACATTAATCGCTAGTACCTGCCCGGCTTCTATAGTCATGTGTCATTATCCCCTTCCAATTTACTCGACAATTAATCTTAGCATGGACGAAACAATGTTATTGTAGTCATATAACAATCTTCTCATAGTAAACAGAGTTTATCATATGTTACCAAGATCTTGACCATAATATTGGTTATAAAGTAACCAGAACAATATCTCTAAAGCAACAACATAATTCCTATAGAGATTATAGTGTATTGGCCGATAATTATCAACTATAAGTTAATAATAGCAGTAAGAGGGTCTATGTTATTAGACCTAGCTTACTGCTATACGAGGTTAAAATGTATTTTAAACCAACCAAAGCATATGGTTGCAGGCCTAGTTTTTCCTTAATACCTGATACAGTTTATACCCGCCGCTTATATTTTTAACCTTATAGCCATTCTGTCTCAGGATGCGGGTGGCGATATAGCTGCGCAGACCTACCCCGCAGTAAACCAAGATTTCTTTATCCTCGGGAATTTCCGACAGACGGCTGCGGATTTCATCTACCGGGATGTTTATGGCCCCTTCGACGGCACCGGCTTTAAATTCAATTGGAGTCCTGGCATCCAGAAGAAATGCTCCTGTGCGGCCTTGTCCAGTTACATCATGCCATTGCATAACATCTACATCACCGGTCAGCATATTACCGGCTACATAGGCCAGCATATTGACCGGATCTTTGGCCGACGAGAAAGGGGGAGCATAGGCGAGTTCAAGTTCCTGCAGATCAAAGACATTCATACCGGCACGAATAGCCGTAGCCAATACATCGATACGTTTGTCCACTCCACCAGAGCCAACTATTTGAGCACCGAAGATTTTCCCGTCGTCTGGAGAGAATAATAATTTGGCGGTCATTTGACTAGCGCCGGGATAATAGGAGGCGTGAGAGTTAGGATGAGCGTGACAGCTCAGGTATTTCCACCCCAGTTTATTCAATTCATTTTCATTTTTACCGGTAACAGCTACGGTCATAGCTCTGAATTTTAATATTGCACTTCCCTGGGCTCCTTTATACGGGAGGTTGCGTCCACAAATATTATTGGCAATCAGCCAACCCTGCCGGTTGGCCGGTCCGGCCAGAGGGACATAACTATCCTCGCCAGTTATAAAGTCTTTTACCTGAATTGCGTCACCGCCTGCATAGATGAACGGGTCAGAAGTTCGCAGGTACTCGTCTACCCAGATAGCGCCGGTAATACCAAGCTTTAAGCCGGCTTCTTTAGCCAGACCTACCTCTGGCTTTACACCTAGCCCAAGTACTACCAGGTCAGTTGGAATAGTGCGTCCATCAGCCAGCCGGACTCCTTTTACCCTGGATTCCCCTTCGAATGCTACTGCCTGAGCAGCAAGAACTAAATCCAAGTTATTATTTTTCAGATAAGCTTGTAATAAATCGGCCATCTCCGGATCAAGGGAACGCATTACCTGAGGTGCCATCTCCAATAGGCTTACTTCAAGTCCAGAATCCATCAGCATTTCAGCCATTTCCAAGCCTACATAACCCCCGCCAATTACCACTGCGGTACGGGGGTTGGCAGCGGCGATATAGGCTTTAATGGCATCGCTGTCGGGTACATTGCGTACTATAAAGACATTCTCATTATTTACTCCGGGTAAGGGAGGTATTATCGGACTGGCACCCGGCGCCAGCACCAGATAATCATAGGTTTCCCGGTAATTTTCATCGGTTATTCTATTATGAACCTCGACCTTTTTTTCCGCCGGAATGATCCTGGTCACGTCATTCATAATTCGAACATCGATATTAAAACGGCTATGCATGGCCTGAGGGGTCTGAAGAAGAAGGTTGTTTCTCTCTGAGATAACTCCTCCCACGTAATAAGGTAAGCCGCAGTTGGCAAAAGAAATATATTCGCCTTTTTCAAACAGTATAATCTCAGCATCTTCATCCAGGCGTCTAAGCCTGGCGGCAGCGCTGGCACCTGCGGCCACGCCTCCTACAACAAGTACTTTTTTACCCATAATTGACCCGGTTTAAATTATTATCGTCTTAGCGGAAACGTAAACCGGGTTATTCACCTGCCTTCCCATTTATTAGTATAGTCTGTGCATTATATGCAAAGTATAACAGCTGTTTTTTCGGTTCTCCACCTAAAAACCCGGTTTATTTGAAATTGATTTCTGATAAATATTAAAGTGATTGGTGTGTAAGGCTAGTTAGCTGGATGGAATATATTGACAGATACATAAATGGCTATTAGGATGTATCCAAGAGTGCTTGAAGCAGCCGTTGGTTAATGAAAATATTATTCAGATGAAGTAAAGTGTACTACTCTAGCGGGATAGCTGCATAGAAGAAAGCAAATGGGTTTTAAGTAAAGAGAAGCTTGAAAGCGAGGGAATGGTCATGTTAAAGTCTCGTCAAGCGGGCCCGGTTACTATATTACGTATGGGAAGGAACATCGGCAGCTGGGTGCCCTATTATGTGCACAGCTTTGTACTGGGTGAGATACTAATCGATACCAGTACGGTCCATGTAGCTGACGAACTGTTGGCAGAGTTGCGAGGCCATAATATATCCACGATTATCAATACGCATTACCATGAGGATCATACCGGGAACAACCGTTTATTACAACAAGAGTTGGGTGCTGAGATTTATGCTCATTCCGAGGCTTTGCCCCATCTGACCAATCCGGAAACACGGCAGAGGCTTTACCAAAAAATATGCTGGAGCCATCCCCAGCCATCAACCGGTCTGCCCCTGAAGGATACAATAACTGCGGGAGATTATACCCTGCAGGTTATTCATACTCCCGGTCATTCCCACGACCATATTTCTTTGTATGAGCCTCAGAACAAATTACTATTTACGGGTGACCTTTTTTGCGGTGAGCGGGTAAAATACCTTCGTGCTGATGAAGATTTGGGACAGATGCTGGCATCAGTCAAGCAACTACAGAGCCTGGATGTTGAGACCATCTACTGTGCAGTATCAGGGGCCATTAACGAGGCTAATCAGGCTTTGCAACGAAAAATTAGCTTTATGGAGGAGATGCAGGAAAAGGTGTGGGAGCTGTACCATAAGGGAACGCCAGCAGCCCAAATTAGAAAGGCGCTCCTGGGTAAAGAGGGCTTAATGTATTATTTTTCAGGCGGTCATTTTGCCAAGCAGAATCTGGTTAATAGCATACTGGGAACTCGTGAATAAAAATTGACATATGAAAGCGCATCATCTTTGAATTACGCAATAATAATTTCATCGTATTGGTGGTTGTGGTAAAATTAGGTATATCCCTTATGGGAAATTTTTAATAAAAATGAGGGCCGATAACCATGACTAATAATGTGAAACGCTTTATTAGTTATTTGATATATATTCTTGCCTTTGGCGTTATCGTTATAAAGGCTGATGATTTTGCCCAATATTTGAAGCATTTATATGCTTCAACGTATAACCCAACATATCAATTCGTATTCATATCACTATTCCCCATTTTAATTGGGCTTCTTTTGGTCTTACCCCAATTTATTACTGTATTAAAACAAAAAGGTACCTGGAAGGTTGATTGGATAGTTCTTCTGGTAGTTGGTCTTCCTAGCCTTTGTACCGCTATGACCCCAATCATCGTACTGCATGCGAATAATTGGAGTGGTGCTGCATTCGTATTAGCATTGCATCCGCATTTGGTTACTGTTGCTGGTATTTTATTTGGTTTTACTCTGATAACCTCATTTGGCAAACAAGAATCTAAATGATAATGCGCATAATTAACAGACAGCGCAATACCTATAAGATACTTTATTTGCATGATAATAGTTTTTTTAATTTCGAAGAGCTTTTTACTGTGTCTTGAAGTGGACAAGTGGTATGGGTTATATGATGCTGCGCAAAATGGACCCTACGTAGGGGGAGCCGGGTCGGTTGACTGTCATCCGGGTGGACAAATTAATTCCGCTTTTGAAATCCAGCTATGGTACTTCCTAAATCCCAAAACATTTCAAACAAATGAGTACATCCCTGGGGACCTCCCAACCAACCGGCAATTTCTTTTTTACTTGCTGCAGCCAGATTTTTTCCTGCCAGCCTGGGTAGTAGTTCCACGGTTTCATAACATATTCTATCTGGACCCCTTAAGAGATTACCTGAGCATTCTAAAATCAGCCCCTCTTGGGAAAGAGCGATTATCAAAGCAATTTCATGAAATGAATCTATAAAGCCAGCACTAGTCAACAGACTTCCATCTGATTGAAGAAAAATGCAATAATTTTTATGTCGGTAAAAAAGCTCTTTATCCCTTGAAGTAGAATGGTCGCCCATGTATTCCGTCCAAGTCATAGCAATGCGATCCAGGTTGCTATAATAGTGACAAGAGTTTAAACCAACCTCATGACAGTATTCATCAAATATTTTGAGGGAAGGGAAACCGCGCTCGAATATGAGAAAAGCTTCGGCCTGACCTACTCCCCTTATACACTCTATTATTAATTCCAGAGGTATTCCGTTCATTTCCTCACCTACTGCCTTACGTATCTGGCTGCCGGAATATAAATAAGCCTCAACACCAATTAGTTCCGGTATCTCCCGGCTCATAATCATATACCCGTCCGGCGACCTGAACATATCCCAGTGAGCTTGGTTAATTCTAAAGCTACTAATATCAACCTTTAGTTGGGCGCTTGCCTCATAATCCGTGCTAATAAAAGTACTTTTTATCAATAGTTCTTCAGCCTTACGTTCCACTAAGCAGGAAAAGCTTGCTTGATATACTGCCTTCATCCCTAAAAATCATCTCCTCCTCGTGCACCAATCTAATGTAATTTATTATAGCTTTACTTATTGTTAAATTTTATTAATTATGATCAAATTATAGCATAATAGCAACAGTTCCAGTCTAACCAACATCGACCTAATCCCGGAAGCAGACCAATTTTGAACAATGTTAAGACAGCGCAATACCAATCAGATTCGGTACTGCACCTCATTATTGAGTTACGACATTATATATCTTACAGATTGACTACATCAATGTTATTATTGTAAAAAATTACCAAAAAGGGAGTTGCTGCTGTATGGATATTATTTACCGCAAAGCTCAAAACAACGAATGTTCGATGCTGGCTGAATATATTTATTATGCCTCTGACGGTGTACTTGATTATCTGTTTAAAGACACTATTCCCGGTATGACGGTAGCTCAACTGTTAACTTTTGGGTTACAAGATGAGCAAAGGCATAACTCTTATGAAGGGGTTATTGTTGCCGAGTATAACAATAGAATTATTGGGATGATACAAGCTTACTCCAGCATACATCATAAAATAGATGATGAAATGAGATCCTTTATTCCAGGAGAAAGACTCGAGCAATTCGAAGATTTTTATAATTCCGGAGTTGATAATAGCTTATTAATTAACGCAATGTATGTTGAAGAAAAATATCGACGTAAAGGTATTGCCAACAAACTCATTTCATTGGTCAGGGAAGAAGCCAAATCCGGTGGTTATGATAAACTCAGTCTGTTTGTTTTAGCAGACAACAGGTTTGCCCAAAAGCTATATCATTGCAATGGCTTTAAAACTGAAAAAGAAATATTGTTTAATGATTCAGCCAAAATTAATCATGAAGGTGGATTTTATTTAATGTCTTGCGATGCCTAAGTTGCCCATAATTAACAGACTGCGCAGCAACATTTCGCAGTTCATATTAGATTATCTATTAAAACAAGTATCCCATACCACTTTTTTGGGTGATATGGGATACTTGTTGGGGAATGTGTTGTTATTAGACCTTTTGAGTTAGTCTTGCTGTATTCTATGGTAATAAGTCCACAATTAGTGCTCCGCTGCTGTTAATAGTCATTTTGTGCTGAGCTGACCCAAGGTTAAGGCTGGCTTGTACTTTAGCAGCTTCTTCATATTCTTGTGCATTAGCTTCACTGGCCGGGGGGCTTTCCTTCACTACCCAGGGGGCATTTCCCTGCAGATCGCTGCGGTTATCAACCTGGGCCATGAGCTGGAGATTGGATGTCGCAGGTAAATCCAGGTCTATGCTCTGGGCCTTATCAATGTACCAGTCATTTAGAATACTCCTGGCGTGTATATCCAGATCTGTATACTCACTATGTATAGTTACTTTAAGCTGCTCGGGCAGGTACAGGGAATATTGCAAGCTTTCAATACCCGGTGATAGATTGCTGACCGGGGAACCCGAAGTAAAGCTGAGATACAGTGTGTCTCCTTCGCGGCGAACGTTGGCAGTTTGATTTTGCTGCAGGATTGCCCCGGCAACGTTCTGGGAAGGAGCGACTACATCAGCCCGCACCGAGGCTGAGATTTTATTAGTTGGTCGGCTGAAGATGTCGAGGGGAGCGGATGAACCCTCAATTACCACTTCTTTTAGGGCAGAATCCAGAGGAATTTCCACAGAATTCTGCTGCAGCTCATAGTTTTGTGAAACCAGCATGGTCTTGCCTTGCGCGATTACCCCTGTTTCGCTAAGGGCTTGCATACCCAGGCCAAAGCATAGTAAAAGGCCGATAATAAAAACACTTAAGATATCGTAACCCACTGTACTATCAGTTTTTTTGGCCTGATAGGATTGCCACAGTACTTCTGCTCCTAGAAAGATAAAGACCAGAGGCCACCAGCGGGCGGCCCATTCCAGCACCGCTTGCTCATTTATTTGTGCATAGAGGAGGCCCAGGCCCATTAATAATAGGGTGGAACCCATACTGAGGGTGCCTACTCGCCAGGTTCGCATGGACTCTCCTCCTTCCGTTCTGCTGAGACTTCAACTTTGTCACCGCGCAATAACTTAATACCGCCCAGGACGAACAGCAAGGCCACGACTCCGGTGCGCAGGTATTCCTGCATCTGCCAGTCAATAAGAGGCAGAAGGAGCCGTTCGGAAATAATAATAACACCCAACAGGATTAGTCCCCAGCCTACCCACTTGGTATGATCTGCCAGGAAAGGGAAGAGTGCCAGAGTGTCAACTGGTTCTTCCGCCTTGCCGGATTCAAAGAGGTGATAAGCACCAAAGACACTGTAACACCATATAACCGGCAAAATGAATCCTACTAGAGTAATATTGAGCCATCCCATTAAGAAAATGGCCATGAAAAAACCTGCCATCAGGCGTATGCCCTGGTTCATTAAACCCAGGTACATGTGTCCGGCACCCGGAACACAGGAAAAGAAAATAGTTAGCCACTTACTCCTGTTTTGCATCTTTCACGTTCCTTTCTTGGTCAAGTCGGTTATTCATCCACAGAGAATCGTGTTTGACTAATTGCCAATTCCAATCTTTGTTTACCTTGGCTTCAACATTGTGGCTTTGTACCATGCAGATATGAGTAAAACGCATACTTTGATCTACCATGGAATCAAATATTCCTCCGCTCATAAGAACCAGTGTTATTACCGCAGCAGTCACGTAGTAGGCAAAGATACCTTTACGATTGAGGGCTTGCTTTCTAGCGGGGAATTTGACTATGTTTGAATTTGATAATTGGATATCCAGACTGTTCATTAACGATTTAGTGAAATCCGGAGGAATAAATTGCTGCACCATATCCAGGTCAGGCTGATCAATCAAGTCTAAATAAATCTCCTGGCAGCTTGCGCAAAATTCCAGATGAGATTCCATTGCAGCCATTTTTTCTTCAGTGCTGGTCTTTAATTTGTAGGCCAGCCATTCATCAGTACCATAATGCAAGGGCTTCAACGGTCTTCCTCCTTCCACTGTTTTTTAATCAGCGAGCGGGCTCGATATAGCCTTGATTCAACGGTCTTTATACTGACACCATCCATTCGGGCAATTTCCTCATAGCTCTTGGACTCGAAATAGTAATTATGAATGACCTGACCATAAATAGGGGGTAACTGCCGGCAAATTTGTTCCAGATGATGTTTGTTTTCCTTTTGCATCAGAATTGTCTCCGGGGCACTGTGCTCGCTTTCGTCTGCCAGGTGGTCCAAATCAACGTTTTCTCTTTGGGAGTGCTTACTCTGCGAGCGTTTCCAGTCCAAGGTCTTGTTCAGGGCTATTTTACCCAACCAGGCTTTGAAATTATGGGTTTGGTACTCGGGCAGGGATCGGTAAACCTGCAAAAATACTTCCTGAGCTATATCTTCGGTATCGCTGCAAGCGGGCAGGAGGTTCAAAATAATGGCAAATACATAGGCTTTATAACGATCCACTATTGCTCGGAAGGCATCTTGATTACCAGCCAGGTGTTGCTGCAGCAGTTCTTCATCGGTTGTAACCATAATCCCCTCCTTTCCCTCTTCATTCATAATAACGAATAAGATTCTAATAACCCTGCAAAAATATATTACTAGTATTAAGTAATTTTAACCAAATCAGGTATGAGCTGAAGAAAAAAGCTCTCCTTAAGGGCGTAAGAAAAGCCAGCCTGGCCATATGCTGCCGGCTGGCTTTCATTTCCGTATTAAGTATAACATTTCTGAATGTTGTACCCTTCGGGTACTGCAGATTTGACCTGAAGGTCAATATTAAGGTTGATAGATAAGAAAACTCAGGCAGCCGACGTCCAAGGATGGACTAGTGTCGCGGCGCCAAGGATGGCAAGGAGCGACCGCTGTCCCCTAAAGGCTCGGAGTAAGCCATTTTCTTATCTTAGTCATAATCCATATCATGCGGGTATCTGCTATCCCATGTTTTAGAAAAACTGGGGAATTTAAGCAATAAGGCCTGGTAGGCAACCGCCTGGTATATATCATCCAGTGGGCTAAAGACGTCGTTAACATTAGCATAATTGTTGCTGTCATAAAGGTTGGCAGCCAACTTGATCAACGCCCGATCGGCTGCATTAGGGCTAAGGGTTTCCAGCATGGCATTGAAGTCGATGCCGGTAGGCAGGTAGTACTTTTCGATAGCGTTAATGGCTCCTTCGCTTTTATCAAGTATACCGATTGATGCCAGAATGTATGAGCTGAAACTAACGTCTAGTTTACCAGGTTCGATGATCTTGAGTAGACGCAGATAATTAGACTTATGATATTTGTTTATAAAATACACCGGTTTCCTCATAATTAATGTCCTCCTCAATTGAAGAAATATTACAATTATATAGCTTGATGGTAACATATTTTTAGACAATTTAGTATATTTTCTGGCAGGGTTGTAATGGGACTAGTGTTAACTGATAGCAAGAGGTCTTCTTTTCTAGTAGAATATATTTGTTAGTATTTGGCATATTGAAAGTGAGGAATTGAAGATGAACGGTTCAGAAGATCAAAACAACCCTTCCCAGGCAGAACCGACCAGTGTTGATATGGGGCCAGTTCCGCATTGCTTTACTCATATGCAGGCCCGAGTGATAGAATATGTAGCCGGGCAGAGCCTGACAATCGGGTTCCCGGTGCTGGAAAACTACTTAAATCCTGCTCGGACTATGCAGGGAGGCTTTATCACGGCTGCTTTCGATAATGTATTTGGACCTTTATGCTATTCTGCTACTGGAACTACTGCTACTACCACGGTTGATATCAGCACCAGCTATCACCGACCTATTCTTGAAGGCGATGAGTTGATTATTACGGCCGCGGTAAAAGCTCAGGGCAAAACCAAAATTCATATGATGGCTGAAGCTTATAACCGGGACAATAAATTGATCGCTACCGCTACTACCAACTATATACATATAAAGTAATAAGTTAAGCAAGGGAGGACAAAGAATGGAAAAGACCATCAGAGCCTATATGAGCAAGTTATCAATTATACATGCCTTGGCAGCTTTAGGTCTTTTTGCTATATGGGGATACATTGACACTAATAATGGATATATACTTTTGGGTGTGGCCATGTCTTTTTCGGGAGCTGTGTGTGGTTCGCTTATACGCATTACCAATGCCGTTAGAGAGAACAAGGCCAGTTCATAAAATATCAAGCTAAATGTCTCCCTGAGGAATCTAGTTATTGATAAGGCCCTATTCTCCTTAAACGGGGAATAGGGCCTTATGGCATTTCTTAACCAGAACCAGACCTTAAGAGGAGCTTAATCCTTCCAGTTCCACCACTTCAACAATTCTCCATCATGGACATCATGGTTCACATAATAATGCGCACAGCGGAAGACATAGAACACCTCCGTAAATAGCTTTGGATATTTTATCAATTCGATTTATTATTCTGCTTTCCTGCCTTAGTTATATATAGAAGTAAATATGCTTGCCGGGGTAAGTTATCCTGTTTGCCAGCAAGCAATTATAGGCAGTAAAACCAGCTTTTTATGTATAACTAATATTCATTTTTAATATGAATATCTGTGTGCTATAGTGAATCTATAGTTTGGGAGAGGAGTGTTAATATGACTGCTAGCATGGTTAATGATTTTCTGAAAATCCGTGAAGTTAATGTGATGAGGATAAAGGAAGGCAAAGAGGACGGCTTGAAGGTAGTGGGTATTTATTGTACCTATTGTCCGCAGGAATTAGTCCTGGCTGCAGGTGCAGTGCCGGTAAGCCTGTGCGGAACCAAGGAGGAGCCGATTGCGGCTGCGGAAGAGTTATTACCCCGCAATTTATGTCCTTTGATTAAGTCGTCCTTTGGTTTTGCCGTTGCTGATACCTGCCCGTTTTTACATTTTTCCGATCTGGTTATAGGCGAAACTACCTGTGATGGAAAAAAGAAAATGTTTGAGCTTTTGGGTGAAATGAAGCCGGTTCATGTAATGGAATTGCCGTATACTAAAAATTCTCCCGCCGCGTTTGAGATGTGGGTGGAGGAAGTAAGGCGTCTGCGCACGAGACTGGAAAATGAACTGCAGGTGACTATTGCTGATGAAGCAATCTGGGAGGCCATCGATCTAATCAACCGGGAAACACAAGCCACTAAAGCAGTGTGTGATCTAAATCAAATGGACCCCCCGGCTTTGAGCGGACTGGATTTGCTTACCGTAGCCTGGTCACGTGGGTTTGCTGTGGACAAGGCTGAAGTAGCCGGCATGTTGGAGGACCTGAAAGCCAGCTTGCAAGCTCAGACCAGTGACGTTGCAGCTGGCCAGCCACGTATACTTCTTACTGGTTGTCCGGTGGGACTGGGAACGGAAAAGGTTATTCGTCTGGTGCAAGAACTGGGTGGAAACGTGGTGTGTATGGAAAACTGTACCGGCTACAAGACTCTCAGCTTGCAGGGCAGCAGAGAATATGCTGATCCCATCGTGGCTCTGGCTCATAAATATCTGCAGATTCCGTGTTCCTGTATGAGCCCCAATACCCATAGGATGGAATTGTTAGAGCAAATGATGGACGAATTCAAGGTGGATGCAGTAATTGATCTTAACTGGCAGGCTTGCCATACCTATAATATTGAAACTTACGAAGTGGCTCGAGTAGTAAGGCAAAAGGATTTGCCCTATCTTCACCTGGAAAGTGATTATTCTTCCTCCGATCTGGAAGCCTTGAAAGTAAGAATTGAAGCGCTGCTGGAGATGGTCAAACAGTGATTGGTATAGGGATTGATATTGGTTCGGTAGCTGCCAAAGGTATTCTTATAAATGGAAACGATCAGTTTCGGGTATTGGTTCCCACTGGTTGGAGTCCGCGTGATGCCGGGGAGGCAATTATTGAGAAGCTCTTGGATTTGTCCAGCTTAACTCGCCCGCAGATTGATCAGATAGTGGTCACTGGCTACGGGCGGGTAGCGCTTCAGGCAGCTGACCAGACTGCTACGGAAATAAAGTGTCATGCCCGAGGTATTGCTGAGCTCTATCCCGAGGTTAGAACCATTGTTGATATCGGAGGACAGGATAGTAAGGTTATTCATGTGAGTTCCAACGGTAAAGTACTGGATTTTGCCATGAATGATAAATGTGCAGCTGGCACGGGTCGTTTTCTTCAGGTTATGGCTACTGCTCTGGGTATGGATGTGAGTGAGCTGGGTGCAAATGAAGATGCTTCTCAAACAGTAACTATTAACAGTATGTGTACCGTTTTTGCTGAATCAGAGATAATTGGACTGCTCGCCCGGGGTGCATCTAAGGGCGGAATAATTGCCGGGCTCCATCAATCAGTAGGCAAAAGAGTAGGGGGTATGGCTCGACGCCTGGGTATTAAAGAGCAGGTCGCTTTTACCGGCGGCGTGGCTATTAATTCCGGAGTTCAACGGGCCCTGGAGGCGGAACTGGGCTGCTTGCTGATAGTGCCTTCGGGCTGTCAGTTTACTGGAGCTCTGGGTGCTGCTTTGATAGCCTGTGATTAGTTAAAGCTGCGTAGCTCGTGCGCAGTAAAGGAACAGGTCGAACACGGTTTTTTTGATTTGCCTCATAGCCCCCCCGATACTTATAGATATTTAATACAAAATGTTTCACGTGAAACATTTTGCAGCGAAGGTTAAATAGTATTAATTACATTATATGAGCTTCACATTTTATAGATTATGCGCAGTAAGGAAATTTCATAAGATGGTGACTGGTACGATTGATTGCATTAACCCGATAGTTGATTTTAGCGGTTTTCTGAAAGCATGGTGAACGGACGGATTTAGTGATTATGCCTGCTCCTATCTCCGGAGGCTCGTTCTACCAACTGCTTGCCGGATGAGCGTAAGGGGCTGCCCCGCCAAGCTCCCATCCATGGTCGCTGGCAGGCTCGGAACGTCGTGTTCCTCGGCCCCTTCCGCTCACCCTTCTTCGCAGGGTAGAACGGCTTCCTCCGCCAATGTCGCCGGCATAATCACTAAATTCGTCAGCCAAGTTGGTAGTAATAGGGGAACGAACCAGGGCCTGGTCTTTCGGGTTTTCTGAAAGATGGGTGGGTTGACAAGGGGACGGGGTTGTTGACACCCCCTATGATACCGGTTGGGGTGTCAACAACCCCGTCCCCTTGTCAACCCCTTGTTAAATAACGGCTCCGATGAAAATGGTTCTGCACAAGATTTTCAGGATATGCAGGACAAATTCAGTAATTATGCAGGCGACGTTGCGCAGGAAGCCGTGCTGTCCTGTGAAGACAGGTGAGTGGAGGGGGACGAGGAACAGGACGTTCCTCGCCGGTCACCGCCCACGGACGGGCGGTTGGCCGGGCA
>CAZEDT010000008.1:0-83817 GCA_964510795.1 uncultured Syntrophomonas sp. | reverse complement strand
CTGAAAGGATAGAATAGCTTTAGTTTTTAGGAAGGGGTGGACCAATGGACCACGATGAAGAAATAATGGATAATGTTTTAGTTTTGGTGGATGAGGATGGTCAGGAGTTCGAATTTGAGGTTCAGGCTGAACTGGAAATAGAAGGGGAAACCTATCGTGTACTTATCCCCCTCGAAGGGGACGAAGATGACGAGGATGAAGAAGTGGAAGTTCTGATTCTTAAGGTTGTCTATGATCCAGATGGTAATGAGTTCATGGCCGAAATTGAAGACGAAGAAGAATGGGAAATGGTAGCTGATGCCTGGGACGAGCTACTTGATAGTGACGAAATATAAACTATAATAAAAAGAAGCCGGGGGGCTTCTTTTTATTAGGCATGGCAACGTGCAAAATATATAAGTTTATATTTATTATTGGAGAATTTTGCCCATTGAGCTTTTGGGGGTTGGGGATTGAAAAGGGAATATATAAAACCCGGGATTATATTAATAGTCCTGGTTTCTTTGGGTGTCCTGGCAGCTGTCACGCTATATTTCGTTAAATACTTCTATCTTACAGAAGATTTTATGCCCGGTGTGCTTATCGGAGGAATTCGAGTAGAAGGATGTACTGCGGATGAGGCTGAAACCTTATTGAAGCAGGAAATGGACCGGATATATAATTTGCCGGTTACTTTTTATTATGAAGATTACGAAGAGGAAACTAATCTGCTTACATTATGTAAGCCTGTAAATGCGCATATGCTAGTTCAGGCTGCTTGGGAGGAAGAAAGATCCAGGAACTGGTATCAGAAGATTGCTAATCTGGATGGAAATCGTCGGATTAGTTATCCGATACAATTAGATTACCGTCCTGATCAAACTGCCAAACTGGTGCAAAAATGGAACCAAAAATGGGGAGTGCCTTTCAAAGATGCTGGCATTGAGGTAAATGCACGGCAGGGATTGGTAGTTGTGCCCGGTCAAACCGGTACAAAAGTCAATGCCATGGCAACCTTTAGGCCGCTGCCGGCAGAACTTAAATCATTCTCTGAACCAATTAGAATGGCTATTGTGATAGAACAAGAATATCCTCAGGTGGATGAAGAAACCCTGAGCAATATGGGGGAAATATCCGCTTTCACGACTGCTTTTAATACCGCGGAATTAAATCGTTCGCACAACCTCTATATGGCGGCTAGCGGAATTAATGGCAGTATGGTGGCTCCTCAGGAGATTTTTTCTTTTAATCATAAAGTAGGTATGCGAACCCTGGAAAAGGGGTACAAAGATGCCATGGTTATTGTGGGAGGGAAATTTGAACCGGGTCTGGGTGGTGGTGTATGTCAGGTTTCATCGACCCTTTATAATGCCTGCTTGTTAGCTGGTTTAGAAATTGTGGAACGCAGTAATCATGCGCTGGCGGTCAGCTACGTGCCTCTCGGACAAGACGCTACTGTAGTCTATGGGCTACAAGATTTTAGGTTCAAGAACAACACCGCTTATCCCATTTATATACGGGCAGTAACCAGCGGGGGCAGATTGACAATTAACTTTTATAGTAATTTAGCCTCTAAAAAGAATATTAAGATTACCAATACCGTAGATCAAACCATTGCTTTTAAAACTATTACAGAGATAGATCCTGAACTAAAAAGCGGTGAGCAGAAAATAGATAATGCCGGGCGATCAGGCTATGTGGTCAGATCTTTCCGAACCTTTTATGATAGCTCTGGGCAAGTAATTAAGACTGAAAAATTGGCCAGAGATACGTATCGGCCTCTGGATAAATTGATTAAGGTAGGGCAAGAGCAGGATGCAGATCCCATTCCAGATTTACCGATTATTCCGGACCCCTCAAGCGAGGTTACACCGTCCACTGATCCAGAGAGTGGTATGGAAGTTGAGCCCATGGTACCGATCGATAATAACAATGGCAGCAATCCGGAGATAGTAATCCCGGAAGGTCCTCATAATCCATAAATTGAAGATAGGTGAAGAAAGATGCGTGAACCGGAAGTGAAACGTATGCAGCCCAGATGGGTAACTATATTATTGGCTATATTGTTCCTTGGCCTTATGGGAATAGGTTGGCAGGCCATATCCAGACATCAATATCTGCCGGTCAATCCCAATGACAAGGCTCAGATTGAGGTACATATTCCAGAAAGCAGCAGCGCTGTAGAAGTGGCGCATTTATTGAAGGAAAATAATTTGATCCGCAGTGAAAGAGCTTTCCTAAACTATTGTAAGCGGGAAAATTATGATTCGCAGTTAAAAGCCGGGATTTACAGCTTCAGTCGCAGCCAGACCTTGCAGGCGATTAGTCTGCAATTGGTTGAAGGTAAGGGACTAATGAATTCGTTTACTGTACCTGAAGGTTATACTCTAAAGCAAATCGGCGATCTTCTTGTACGAGAAAATATTGTTAGCCAGCAAGACTGGCAGCAGGCCCTACGTGATGAATACGATTACGAATTTTTATCCCCCCAGACAGATGAAAAGCGCCTGGAAGGGTTCCTGTTTCCTGATACTTATAGTGTAGGTAAGCAGACTACTGCCCATGAAATAATTAATAATATGTTAGCTAACTTTGCCAGGCAATGGAGTAAGGAATTTACGCGAGTCGCCAAGGACCGGGAAATGAGCGTGCGGGACGTAGTTATTGTGGCCTCGCTCATAGAGAAGGAAGCCCGGATAGCAGGGGAAAGAAAGCGTATAGCCGGAGTGATTTATAATCGCCTGAATATTAACATGCCACTGCAAATCGACGCTACCATACTATACAGTCTGGGGCAACATAAACAGCAAATAACCAATCAGGACTTGCAGGTTAATTCTCCCTACAATACTTATCGTCATACTGGATTACCCCCTGGTCCAATTGCTTGTCCAGGTAAGGCGTCCATCGAGGCCGCGCTCTATCCAGAAAAACATACTTATTACTATTATGTCGCGCAGGGCGATGGCAGCCACTATTTTTCCAAAACCTTTGCTGAGCACGAGCAAGCTCGGCAAAAATATCAAAGGTAAAGGGTGAACAAGAGAACCGTCCCCTTGTTCACCCTGGTTGCGTTTGATCAACTGCGCAGACGAAATGAAAAACTCTTAAAGGAATGTTAACTAATGAATAAAGCGGAATTGGTTCTCCCGTCAGGAGACCTGGATAAATTAAAAACGGCTTTTCGGTTTGGGGCAGATGCCGTCTATCTGGGCGGTAAAGAGTATAGTCTGCGAGCTTCGGCAGGCAATCTAACCCTTCAGGAAATGGCTGAGGGGTTAATTTTTGCCCGTCAACTAGACAAGAAGGTAAATGTAGCAGTGAACGTATTGGCCCATAACAGAGATTTAGGGGGATTACCCTCCTATCTGGAGAGCCTGCAGGAAATGGGTGTGGATGGAATGATTATTTCCGACCTGGGGGTAATGCGCCTGGCCAGGCGCTATGCTCCAGATATCCCCATAACTATCAGCACGCAGGCTAATATTACTAATTATGAATCAGCCGCCCTATTCAAGGACTTAGGGGCTAGTCGCCTGGTGCTGGCTCGTGAACTTACACTCGAAGAAATTGCAGCTATTAAACAGAAGGTAAATATTGAGCTGGAGGTTTTTGTGCATGGAGCTATGTGTGTCTCTTATTCCGGTCGCTGTCTCTTATCGCATTATATGACCGGCAGAAACGCCAATAGTGGTGCATGTGCTCATCCTTGCCGCTACCAGTACCATCTTTCGGAGGAAAAAAGACCTGGTCAGTATTTTCCTATAGAAGAAGACGAGCGGGGGACATACATACTAAATTCCCGTGACCTATGCCTGCTGCCTTATTTGCCGCAATTATTGGCAGCCGGTGTGGATGCATTTAAAGTCGAAGGAAGAATGAAGAGTTCTCTTTATGTAGCCGCTGTAGCCAGGGTTTACCGACAGGCCCTGGATACTTATCAAGCCAACCCGATACCTTATTCGGAAACCAAGCTGCAGGAATGGATGAGCGAGTTAGACTGTGTGGCTTCTCGCCCGTATACTAACGGTTTTATAGAAGGTGAATCACCCCTGTTGCAGGACATCAATAGAGATGATTCTAATGAAAGAGCTGATTTTTGTGGCTTGGTCAGAGGATTTTTAGCTGAAAAAGGACTGCTGGAGGTTGAACAGCGAGCTAATTTCGGCCCCGGCGATGCCCTTCAATTGATGTTACCGGATGGACGAATTATTGATTTGGAAATGAGTGTCTTGTTTGATGATAAAGGCAATACGATTGATCGAGCTCGTCACGCCCGGCAGTTGGTAGGTATCCCTTTTGATAAGGATATTCCGTCGGGAAGTATCCTAAGGAGGGTGGGGAGTACAAGGTGAGGAATCAAATATTTGCTATCGTAGCCCCGGAACGGATAGATATGCTTACCAAACTTATTGAGGCCTATGATCATTTGGGGATAGTTTCCACCCTGGATAGATCTCTGGGTCTGGTTATTATTCGTGCTACTGAGGATACTTTCAACGAGCTGGAGGAAATTCTGGCGGAGATGCCCTTTGCGATTGATGTATATCTGAAGGATCCACGGCTTCAAGATAAATAGATTATGCAAAGCCGGATGATATAAATGGTATAAGCCCCCCGTGTATAGTTAATGCTAATTAACGGGGGATATTTTGTGATTAATAGAGCAGCATTTTTACACCAATTAAAATTGTCCCCCTAGTTAATATGGCAGGGGGTTTTTTGTTGATCAAAAAAAGGGTATTTTTTTTGATGGGACTAATCCTATTAGTATTTTTGCTATTACTTATAAGGTTTTTCTACTACCAAATTATTCGGGGTCAGGATATAAGCAGAAAAGTTATTGATATGCACAGCCAAGGTATTGATATGCTTGAATATAATCGGGGAGATATTCTGGATCGAAACCTTGTCCCGCTCATTAATAATCATATTTCTTCAGCCCTTTACTGCCTTCCTCAGGCTATACCGACTCGTAACGGCTCTAAGGCAACAACTTGTAGGGAGATGGCCCATTTTTTAGGCAGCACCATAAGCGATCTAAATGAAAATGCGATTTATGAAAAAATAGAAAATGCTTCAGAGCATGGTGTGGCTATAATTAGATTATATACGGATCTTAGTCCGGCCGAGATTGAACATATAAAAACCTCTCATTATCCGGCCTTGATAGTGGCACCTATGAACAAACGTTACGGTGAAAATGGTTTCCTGGCCCATCTAATTGGCTATGTTAATACAGCCGGGGAAGGACTGGATGGCTTAGAGCAGCTCAATAATGGGAATTTAAAAAGCAATGCCTCCAGGCAAGAACTGTTGACCATGCTTGACGCCCGGGGCAGGGCTATTCCCGGCCTTAGTTTAAAGGTAAATACTGAAGGGGCACCCAGGAATGCTGTGGTATTGACTATTGACAAACGCATTCAGGAATTAGTTGAAAAAACCATGAATCAAAGGGTGACCAAGGGTGCTGTAGTGGTAATGGATGCAGAAAGCAAGGAAGTCCTAGCTATGGCAAGCCGCCCAACCTATAATCAAAACCAGGTAGAAGAGTATTTTGGTGATATAGAAGGTCCCCTGAATAACCGTGTGCTTACCCCCTATTATCCAGGATCACTATTTAAGATTGCGCTTAGCGTCGCTGCTCTTGAAGAAAAAGTTGTTGAACCCAGCGAGAAGTTCAACTGCACAGGCAAATATATATATAACGATCAGGTCTCTACATCCTGCTGGAAAACGGAAGGACATGGAGAGTTAAGCTTCGAGCAGGCTTTTGCCAATTCCTGTAATCCTACATTTATTAAAGTTGGCTTACGTTTAGGAAGGTCACGTCTTAATAAATATGTTGATGAGCTCCATTTAACAGATGCAAAGTTGCTAGGGTTGGATAATGTTCAATCAGGTACTTATGTACAGATTGATGGGGGAGAGGCAGCTTTGGGCAATGCTTGTTTGGGTCAACAGGGGGTAATGCTGACCCCTTTACAGATAGCGTCTCTGGTAGCAACAGTTGCTGATGATGGTTACTGGGCCCCACCGGCAGTAGTAAAATACACCCTGGATGACGAGGGCAGACCCAAGTATCTTCCAACGAACATGAAAAAAAAGGTAATAGATATAAGAACTGCGCAAGAAGTACAGACAATGATGGAAAAGGTTGTAGCGGAAGGAACCGGACGGACGGCTAGTTTGTCAGAATTAAAAGTAGCCGGTAAAACCGCTACCAGTCAGACCGGAAAGCTAAGGGAAAATGGTGAAGAAATTCTTAATACCTGGTTCGCTGGCTACTTACCTGCTGAGTCACCTCGCTGGGTGATCGTTGTACTGGTAGAGGAGGGTAAGTCAGGGGCCCAAAACTGTGCCCCGGTTTTCAAGGATATCAGTCAGGGGATGCTGGAAATGCTGTCAGCCCAGTAACCCCTATTCCGCTATCCTATCCCAAACCTGCCATTTGGTAAATACATCCAATAAGTCAGCATCCAGTTCACCGTCCTTGACCATGAAGCCCAGTATTTTAAGGGCTTGTTCTACCGGCATAGCTTTCTTATAAGGACGATCGTTAGCGGTTAGAGCATCGAAAACATCTACGATAGCGAGTATGCGGCCTTCTACCGGAATAGCATCTTCCTTCAAGCCCAGAGGATAGCCTTTGCCGTCCAAATGTTCATGATGTATGCCGGCAAAAAAAGGAACATCTTTCAGTTTGTGGGTAAAGGGGATTTTTTCTAACATGCGTTGGGTGACTATTACGTGGTCTTCCATGATTCGGCGCTCCTCCTCAGTCAAGGTGCCTTTAACTACACTTAGGCCAGTCAATTCAGACTTGGTTATCCAGGGGCGTTCACAGCCTGAACTGTCCACATAAGTTCGACTGGCTATTTCCTGGACCTTGGCCAGGAGATCCTTGTCTACAAAGGTGGAGGGATTATCTACTTTGATTATTAAATCACGGGTTTCCTCCAGCATGACCTGCTGCTCTTCCCAGCTTTGGTCCAAAGCCTCAATACTGCTTGCATCACCCTTAGCCATTAAGGTCAGCTTCTCCTCCAGATAAGCATTTTTATAAGTCTGACCAATATAATCCAGGCGCTGTAATACCAGTTCCAATTGGGCTTCAATGCGAGTAGATTTGTTCATAACCGATAACGGCGTAGCAATCTTCCCAATGTCATGCAGCCATCCGGCCATCACCAGTTGAGCGGTTCGATCCGAATCGAATTTTTCTCCAGCCCACTTGCTTTCGGTTTCCTCATTTAGAACCTTAGCCAGTTCACCAGCCAATAATGCCACGCGCCGGGTGTGGTTGGCATTATAGGGAGTGCGGGAGTCTATGGCAGTGGCCATAACTTCAACAAAGGAGTTAAAAAGCCGCTCAATATCCTCCAGCAATTGCATATTGGTAAGAGATATGGCTGCTTGAGAAGCTAACGATGATATAACTTTATCGAAATGGGAGGCAAAAGGAATAGGATTCCCTTCTTCATCTCGGGCATTTATTAATTGCAATACCCCGATGATCTCTCCTTCGTGATTCTCCAGAGGAATAACCAGCATGGAAACAGTTCGATAACCTGAAAACTTATCATAATTCTTGGGACCTGAGAAGTCAAAACCTTCGGCCTGGTATACATCAGGAATATTGATGCTCTGATGGCTCAGGGCTACATATGAGGATACATTTTCCTGGCGCATAGGTACAGGAGGCAGGTTTATTGGTTCACCGTTTCCACCCATGAATGAATTCATGGTTTCATTTTGCATGATCTTAAACACCAGAAAATCACCATCCCGCAAATACAGGGTACCTGCGTCAGCATGTGTAATTCGGCGGGCTTCGGTAACAATCTTCTCCAAGAGAAGATTATGGTCCTTCTCAACTGAAAGGGCAATTCCGATATTGAGAATATCTTCTACCTGTTCCAGTATCTCTGAAGTGTAGACTCTCATATAGATATCACCATGCCTTCCCGGGCCGCGATGAGGTCAGAATATTGCGCACGGGCCTCCTGTTCAATAAGATGCATATCCGCATCGTTGTGAAAATTGCTGTGGTGGAAGAGAATCAGTTTTTTTGCGGCCCCGGCTTTAACCAGCTTAATCCCTTCCTGCCAGGTGGAATGCCCCCAACCAACGCGTGGTGGCTGACCATTGTGTCCATAATACTCGGCATCAGT
Organism: uncultured Syntrophomonas sp.; assembly: GCA_964510795.1. Taxonomy (GTDB): domain Bacteria; phylum Bacillota; class Syntrophomonadia; order Syntrophomonadales; family Syntrophomonadaceae; genus Syntrophomonas_B. Next base: position 75,664 of record CAZEDT010000008.1, on the reverse strand, counting down.
ATAATTGGCATCATAGATAACCAAGTCAGCACCGGCAACAAAATCAACCATAGCTTGATCTAAGTCGGGGTAGTGCTCAGTATCGCTCATATAACAGCAGGAGCGTCCTGCATAATCAAGACGGTAGCAAAGACAGCCACCCGGATGATTGCTATTCAGACATGTAACTCTAATGTCATCACCCAGATCAATTTTCATGCCGCTTTGCAGCTCGTTCATTTGAATATCGGCGCCCATTTGCTCTAAACTTACCGGGAAATGCTCATACATCATTTGGCCGCTCATCAAATCACTAAAGTTAAGATTTACTTTGCTCTGCCCATAAAGATTAAAGCGGTTCCCTTTTATGAAGGCAGGTGCAAAGAAGGGGAACCCTTGAATGTGATCCCAGTGGGTGTGGGTTATAAAAATATCGCCATAAGTGGGTTGGCCTTGCTTAATCAGCTGTTGGCCCAGTCCATGAATGCCTGTACCTGCATCCATTATAAAAAGCCGCTTGCCAATTTGTATTTGTACACAGGAGGTGTTTCCTCCATATTCAACAGTATGGGGGCCCGGTACCGGCAACGAGCCTCTTACTCCCCAGAAAGTAACGATTAATTCATTTTCAGCCATTTCCAGCTCTCCCCTTTGGTGAGTTTTTATTCTAGATGTGCAAGCAGGAATAAATAATACTTATGGCCAGATAATATCATAATGAGGCAGGTATTACCATATGGAGTGTAAAAGAGCTTAAAAAAGGAAAATCTCAAAACACTGAGGCTTGAATAAAAAAAACATTTGGTTTTTTATGTTTTTCTAAAGGGACAAGTGCCATGCATTTATACAGCTTCATATGTCTAAAAAGGCCAAAGGTTCCTCCACGCCGCACAGCATAGAGGAACCAAATCGTTCCGCTTATCTGGATTTGCTTTATTAAAGCATATTAAATTGAATTAGAGTGCGATTATTGTTATATATCAAATCTTAGATAAGTCTAGTTATGAGTACTAAGCTTTTTTCTGATCCAAGGCTTCCGAAATACTATTAAGTGAACTAAAGAAAATATCCTGATTAGCTGCTAATTGGTGGTTTAATTCTTCATTGAGACTAGCACCTGAATTAAACACCTTTAGAGCCAATTCGCGGCCCTTATCAGTAAGATAAAGAGCAACTACCCTGCGGTCCTGGGCATAGGGTCTGCGTTCCACCAGAGCTTCCTTTTCCAATTTATCAACCATGGTGGTGAGTGAAGAATTATCAATCTGGGTACGGTTGCCGATTTCGGTCAAGGCACAACCGTCTTTTTCCAGCAGAGAGAATAGGATGAAAGACTGGGCCATAGTCACCCCAAATTCATCCAGCACTTGTCCGATATGCTTTTCCACCCGCTTCATAGTTGATTTTAAGCGGTAGCAAATAAATGTTGTAAAGTCTTCCATAGTATCTCCTTCAAATGAATAAGTTTGTATACGTAATTTTTAGTATACTAAGTTTATCATGTCCGAATAACATCGTATTGTCAACCTTAAAATGCTTTGCCATTAGGAAAAAACGAGGTTAATTCTGGAAGTCTGGCCGGCAGCTAACCGGAAAGCCGTATGAAGATATATATGTGCAGCTTACACGTTATATAAATAGCTCCGGTTCCCGCCTGTTGGCAAACTCGATCTCTAATTCATTTTTATGTTTTAAATAATTTTCATCGTCAAAATACTTTGCCTGAACAGGACATTTTTTAACACAGGCACAGCATTTAATACAGATTCCATTTAATTTGGATACATCCTCAATATCTAGAGCACCTGTGGGACAAACACTTACACAAAGTTTACAATCAATACAATCACTATTGGTTTTCGGAGTAACCTTGCGAATATCAACCGGGTTACCGTTTCTATCCTTAGGCTTGTAATAATCCCGGTAAGGTATATGCCCATTTACATCTACAGTATTAATTGCCTCTTGAGTTAAAATTTTATTAGATATTTGCCGGGCAAAATCACTTACTGTTGCCATATCTTTTTCATCGGGTCTGTTCTGAGCGAGAATATTGGAAAATGAATGTTCACCGATAAATGCGCCTGCAGCCATAACTTTAAAACCATCTAATTCAAGAATATCTTTTAGTTCTATTAACGCATCGTCATAATTTCTATTCCCATAAACGACTACAGCAATTGCTAATGCCCCATTACCAGAAAGAGAATTTAAATATTTTAATAGTACATTAGGTACTCTTCCGGCAATAACCGGAACTCCTACAATAACAACATCTTCTTCAGTAAAAGCAAGGGCTTCTTTCCTGACTTCAGGTAATGTGAAATTAATATTATTTATTGCATCTTTCCCGTCTGTACCCTCTGAAATTATATTTGCTATTCCAGATACTATTTTCTCAGTTGTTCCAGTTGCACTAAAGTACACTGTATTAAATTTCCTCTTCATCACATATGACCCCCATATTATTATTTTTAGTCTGATTACCTTAAATTAAGGCATCTGCGTGCTTTCCTTAAGAAGGGTCCCACCTACCTATTATAGAAAAATGGATCCAAGTAATCCACCTGCAAATTCATATAAACCCTAAGGAAAAAGCTGGATTATTTTCCGTAAAAGCACTCTTTGTAAAAGTAAGCGTTGAGAAGCATTCCCCAGAAAGGTTGCAATAGCCTGAAACACAAAAGCGAGAAAACGTTCAGAAATGACCGATAGGAAATAGATAAGTGATTTATTTACAAAAACATTGATGAAATCCCATAACTTACCTGACCAATAATAGCACTTTTTTCAATTCAACTCATATAGTATAGAGCGCTTTATTTTTATGGAGGTGGGATTTTGTCCATTTTGTATTGGGCACTGGCCATTGGGGCGGTTGTTAAGGGCACCCTTTTTCTTTTTGGTTACCTGAACAACCAGGTTTTCCCTCAACCACTGGAAGCCGAGGATGAAAAGCTCTACCTGGATGAACTGCAGAGTGGCAGTGAAGAGGCTCGCAACAAACTAATTGAGCACAATCTTCGTCTGGTAGCTCATGTGGTCCGAAAATACGAAAGCAGCGGGGAGGATATCGAAGACCTGATTTCTATCGGAACCATCGGTTTGATAAAAGCCATCAAAACCTACAACAATGAACGAGGTGTGCGCTTGGCTACCTATGCGGCGCGCTGTATTGAAAATGAAGTGCTCATGCATTTACGGAACATTAAGAAATTGAAACAGGAAGTATCCATATATGATCCTATTGGGTATGACAAGGAAGGCAACGAAATATCGCTCATTGATATACTTACCACTGATAGCGAAATTGTTGAACTCATCGAGGCTCGCCTGCAGGAAGAGAAGGTTAAAAACAAGCTAGGCGCACTAACCCGTCGTGAACGGCAGGTTATTGAGATGCGCTACGGAATTTTTACCGGCTTGAAGGAAACTCAGCGAGATATTGCCAAAAAGCTGGGTATATCCAGGTCCTATGTTTCAAGGATTGAAAAACGCGCGGTAAACAAATTGATTAAGGAAATTAGTTTCGAAAGCTGATTGAAGATTTTATCTTATTTAAAGCCGGTTGTCGGATCAATTACTTTAAAAATCTGATCTATGGCTGTTTTGAGATGACTATCCGGCTTATCGTTTTTTTAGTCCCCTTGAAAAATTATAGCCTGTTTCGCTGCTCCTATAGTTAGGTCCGACGCTATATCGACCGTATCATTATCACCGGGCAAGCGTGCACTCATCAGTGTCCCATAAGCTTCCTGAACCAAAGACCATGCATTAAAAATAATCATGGCGGCCACTAGAATGGCGATCAACGAATCGATTAAATAACATGACGTAATCTTCGTTAGCAAAATACCAAGCCCAACGCCGATAGAAGTATATACATCAGTACGCATGTCAAGTGCGTAGGCCTTTATAGCCAAAGAATTCTCCCTCTCAGCGGTCTTAGTCAGTATTGAAGAAGCTACAGCATTGATCAAAGCCGAAAACAGCATGACCAGTACCGCTGCAAATGCCTGGGCTATTGCCACAGGGTGGATAAGCCGTTGGATAGCCTCCATTAAGATCATACCTGCTGATAGGAGAATAATGATACCTTCAGCCAGGCCAAATATACTTTCTCTGTGATTATCTCTCTGCAGATAAATCTGCGCTGGGGAGGAGGCAACTACTCTAATAGAAATAAAAGTCAATATAGATACGAATAGATCCGTTGCAGAGTGTATCATCTCCGAAATCATTCCAGCCGACCCACTAAGAATACCTGCCGCGATTTTAAGCAACAACAGCAGGGTAGTGGAAGCCATTGCCATATAGACAGCCTGTTCTTTTGCGTTTAACATTGCATTCACTCCATTTGTTGTTTGTCCTTCTCTTTTCCCAAACTCTATTGTAGGACGACTGTTTAAACGTATAATAAAACACTTATAAAAATTTTATAAACTTTAAGATTCAGCATTTCACAAGCCTTGTTATACTTTGGGTCAAGCTCCATCAGATTATCTCCTACCATCAGGCAAGATGTTCAATTTCATGTGTGGGAACTTATTCTACTCAATGGAAAAAGGGACTCGGTTGAGCACCAAATCCCTTTAGACTTCTATTTATGAGGTTTCTATATCCATGCAGTCAGCGGCACAACCTTGTCAACACATTTAAATGTAGTACTTAATAGCAGGAAATAAAGCTATCCCTGATTCAGCTGAGCGATTCAATACACTCTGCCTGACAAGGTCTGCAAAGCCCGTACAGGTTAATTCTGTTATCTTTGATAGAGAAATGATAACTGTCAAAAATCTGTTGCTTCAACGCTTCATCAATCAAGTTTTCCTGCATACTGATAATCGCGCCGCATTTTAGGCAAACCAGATGATGGTGGCGAATTCCTTCCAAACCGTGATTAATTTCATAGCGGCTCACCTCATCATCCATCTCCAGTTTCTCCAAAATACCCAATTCACTCAAAATTGTTAGGTTTCTGTATACTGTGGCGATACCTATTTTGCAGCCCGGTTTTTGTTTTAACAATTGGTATAGCTCTTCGGCCGTCAAGTGGTGGCCTTCGTTTTGTGTAAGCACAGATAATATCATATGCCTCTGCGGAGTAAGCCGATAACCCCTTGTTACTAGTTGTTCTAGTGCACCTGTTGCAGTTTGCATAGTATTTTCTTCCTTTCCTTTAGGACCTGCGCCTGCCGGCGAGCAATCGACTCATACCATTATGGTATGAGTCATTGACAACGTCAGCACAAATGTTCTATGAATTAAATCGATAACCAGTTCCCCATATGGCTTCTATATATTCTGGATTGGCAGGGTCCTTTTCCAGCTTCTTTCTTATTCTTTGGATATGCACCGGAACGGTTGCCATATCACCATAATCTCCTCCCCACAGCGTTTCAAAGAGATACTCTTTCGTAAATACAATGTTGGGGTTGGAAGCAAAGAAGAATAGCAGTTCATATTCTTTAGTGGTAAGCTGTACTTCCTTACCATTTACGTATACCTTATGTGCCGCCGGATCAATCTCCAATCCACGATGCTGTATGTACTTGATGTTACACTTTCCCCGCAGCCTTTCATACCGGTTAATATGGGATTTAATTCGAGCCATTAATTCTGCCGGACTAAAGGGCTTGGTCATGTAATCATCAGCCCCGAAATCCAGACCCCGTATTTTATCAATATCATCATTTCGGGCAGATATTATTAAAATCGGTACCTCCTGTTTATTTCGCAGCGCTTTAATAACTTCAAACCCATCCTTTTTAGGCAGCATGAGATCAACAATAACCATATCATAACTGCCTTTAAGTGCGCAGTTTAAGCCCGCATCGCCGTCCTGAACAATATCTACGCCATAGCCGTTCAACTGCAGATAATCTCGTTCCATTTCAGCTATGTTAAGGTCATCTTCAATGATTAAAACTTTTTTCAATTGGAAAACCTCATTTCTGCATCAAAATGCAATCGGGAACCACAGTGTAAAGCAAGATCCTTTGGTTTCTTCAGATAGAACTGTAATCTTGCCTCCCTGGGCTTCCATCAGTTCTCTGGTAATTGCCAGGCCCAAACCGGTGCTAAGAAAGTTTTTACTGCGTTCATTATCAATGCGGTAAAAACGATCAAAGATGGCCTCAATTTTGTCAGATGCAATTCCTGTTCCATTATCTTTTACATCGATACATATATATTGCTCCTGCTGATAGAGGCGCACATTGATTTCAAGGTCTGTATCTGGGCCATATCTGACAGCATTACCGATAACATTTCGGATCGCCTGACAGACCCTTTTTCCATCAATGTTGATCTGATCATCTTGCTCTAACTGATCCGCATAGCTAAAAAGCACCTGCATTTCCTCTAATTCCATTCCAATTTCGTCCATTAAATCCCGCATAAAGGCTTTTGCCCGAGTCAGTGACAAGTTAAAATCGACTTTATCCATATCCAATTTGGAAAACAAAAACAAGTCATCAATCAGTTTATTTATGTAGGCATTGTTGTTTTGAATAATCTTCAGATACTTACGGATATGTTCTAAATCAGTAACATCCCCGTCAAGAATCATCTCAATATAGCCTTGAACAGCTGTGATAGGTGTCTTGAGATCATGTGATATATTGGCAATTAATGCTTTCCGGTTCTTTTCGTAATCTTGATTAGTTTGTTCGCTCGCCTGCAGTTTTTCAGCCATTTCATTGAAGGAGTTAATCAGTTGACTAAACTGATTGGTTGTCTCACTCTCCAAGTGTACCTGATAATGACCCTCGGATATTTCCTGAAAACCTTTCTCCAGGGCTGCGATCGGCTCAAAAACCTGCTTTTCCAGGCGATTCAAAAAAAACAGGTGAAACACCGCATTTACACCAAGCAAGGCGGCTAAAATGATAACCAGGACTTTAAATCCTGCCCAGCTGAATAAAAAATACAGGACAATAATATAAAAGATGATGATCAGCGGTCGGGAATAATGCAAGGCCGTATGCAATTGCTTGAATTCTGCATCGTACCTGCTTGGTTGCGATTGATGGCCAGCGTTATCAATTCTTTTATTACTTCTATGTCCAAACCGATCATTCCAATCCTTGCGGGCACACCCGTGATAATGCATGCCATTTCCAGGAGGCCTGGTTGTCTGATCTTTATTTATTTGCCATTTCTTTCGCATATCTTCACTTCCATACTATTCATCTTGCTGTTAGCCTTAATCCAACGCAAAAACACACCAGGATATTTATAATTATAGTAATTTTAACGCCCTCTCGTGGCAACTTGTATGGCATTATTCGCATTCTAAACAAGCGGCTTCATTTATTACATGTGGTCTCGACTTACATTTGAATTTCTTTTTGATTTTACCGAAGAAATTAAGTTTATTATAATCTGCTGTACTCAATTCTCTTAACACCAATACATTGGTTGGGCAAATCTCTACACACCTTCCGCATCCATCACACTTATTCCAGTTAACAAATGGACCCACAATGACACACTTCCTTATCAGAGATTTTCTTACCTGTTTTTATTTGACATTTGCTATACCTTAAATTACGAGCAAAAAAATTGTTGCTCGTCTTTACAAGGTCATTATATAGGCAATCGTTAAACAGGCAATAAAATGATTTTAAAAATTTCATAAACAAAAGGTGTAATTGTGTGACGATCATATTCAACCACCTGAATTAAGCTGAATATCAGACTTAGCCTATTGGGCTTGATTAACTGATACCTATAACCCAACGTCTTATTTGAGTGAATCTGTGTAAAGAAATTTCCGTCCCAGTAAATCCTCACTAACCTCCCATAACCTGGCAGCAACAAATGGATCATACGATTCCTCGGAAGATCGTACTTCTTTCAGACTATTTTTTCGTCCTTCAAAATATTTACCATTAACATTCGGACAATTGGCCAGCTTAATCAAATTAGTAGTTGATTTCTCCGGCTCCATTGCTCCTCCCAAGACAAAGCGTATCGACATATAACTACGGATATACCAAGGCAATTCGCTTGCTAAATTGGTTCTGGTAAGTCCAGGGCAAATGGTGCAGGCTTGTATTCCGCTTGGCTGCCACCTTCTGGCCAGTTCATAAGTAAAGAGAATTTTGGCTAATACCGCTTGCTTCGATGCTTTGGGAAAATGGAAGTATTTTTCTCCTTGTAAATTATCAAAGTCAATGGTCCCCTCATTTTTGCCTTCAGTAATACTCTTTTTGTGTCCTGCACCAGAAACAGTAATCACCCGTGAATTAGATGAGGCTCGCAGCGATTCATACAGCAGATTGGTCAATAAGAAATGGCCAAGATAGTTGGTGGCAAAATTTCGTTCCAGGCCGTCAACTGTTATTTCTCTTTGCAGAGACTGAACACCGGCACAATTGAATAAAATATCTAATCGATCATAGTGACTTCGAAACTGATCTACAAAATCACAAACTGACTGCCGAGATGACAAATCAGCAGGTATCCAATTAATGTTTGGATTACCGCTTCGTGCTTTGATTTCTTCGCATGCTCTTCGACCCCGCTTGTTGTCACGACTTAAAAGAACAACCCTCGCACCCATTTTGGCAGCATTAATAGCTGCTCCGTTGCCCAAGCCGGAACTTCCACCGGTTACAATACAGATTTTGTCCTTCATCCGTAACCATCTCCTTTCATTGCTGCTGAGTCATTCAACCTGCGAATGAGAAAGATTAAGGCACGAAATCTCGCTGATTGATACTAATCAACTATAAATCCAAAAATAGAAATATAAAACAATATTATCAAATATAATCAGTTTTTGTAGAGAGCTTTTTTTTATTTTTTATGTCTGTTAATAATAGGGGGGTAAAAAATTACCATTCGTCAAACCTAAACATATAACTTAACTTGGTATTTTCGCGGGTGGGGCGGCGTTTTACATCTATTTCCGGTTTTACAGGAAGGCATCAAGGATATTCCAGACGATAGTTTTTGGACCGAAACCGAGCATTACGGACTTAATATCTGAACTAAGAATAATACAATCATGATTAAGACTACATTTGCAATAATGTTGTCACCTTTATGTAACATTATACATTCATGATGTTCACAGTAATGTGACAGCTGTGATACAATTGCTTTTCTCCTATTGTTTTCAATACATATGTTTAATGCTGCTGTCATTGGAATATCCAGAAGTTATGTATCATTATCCGCTTTGGGAAAGACTAACTTTATAGATGGCATGCAAATTGCATTGTTGTTTGTTAAATATTTCACAAACAACTCAGAAAAGGATGATGATAAATGAATACAGCAAAAGCAATCAAAATCAACTACTATACGAAGGCTGCCTACGAAATGGCATACTCACATCCTTGCCCAAGATCAGTACACGATGTATGCTCCCTGGGTGCGAGTCTACAGTACTGCATTAGGGCTAAATACATTGAGATCACTGGCTCGATGCCAAGCAAGGACAAGACTTTCCTGATGGAACAGGCTGCCAGGCAGTTGACCATTAAAACCAATATCGAAAAGCTGGCGAAATACGATTTGAATGTACTCGTGAAGAAGTTCTACGATGACGGCGGCCCGATCATAGAAGACCCTGTATCGGAACAGATGGTTATGGATATCAACCCCTTTTTCAACCGTATTATCAGTAGTTTTCTTCAGTCATTGGATGAGATCACATACCAAACTGCTATCGGTAAACTAAGCGTTGAAAAAATGGCTGCTGACGTCGAAGATCAGATTTGCCAGATGTATAATACCCTGGCCAGGATGTTCCAGATTGAAGAAATGGAGCGTGCCTACATTGACCTTATAGAAATCAGACAATCTTAATATTGGTTCTGCCGGTTAATAATTGCCAAATGGCAGCTCTGATTGAATTTTAAGCAAATATTCTAAATGATTAAGTAAGGCAAAATCCTTATTCAAGGAGGAACAACTTATGTGCAGTAATTGTGGAGAAATTGTACAGGATATGCGTTATATAGCACTCGATAAAATGCTGGTGAAGTATCGCGATACAACCGGCAAAATCATTCCAGTTTTGCAAGAAACGCAGGAAATTTTCGGATATATCCCAGAAGATGCAATAAGAATAATAGCCGGTTCGCTTAAAATACCTTCCAGTGAAATCTATGGCGTGGCAACATTTTACGGACAGTTTCATCTGCAGGTTCGCGGTAAAAACATTATCCGGGTTTGCACGGGAACTGCCTGCCATGTACAGGGTGGAGGAAAGATATTGGAAGCCATTAGCAAGAACTTGAGCTTATCAGGCGGGAAAATGACAACCGATGATTTAATGTTCACACTTGAACCCGTAGCTTGCCTGGGGGCTTGTGGCATGGCTCCGGTGATCATGGTCAATGAGGATGCCTATGGAAGAGTTAGTCCTGAGGATGTGCCGGAGATAATCGCACGTTATATAGAAAAGGACGGCGAAGAGAGATGCATAGCTTAAATGACATGCGAAACCAATTTCAGAGCGCATTCAATGAATCAAAAAACAGAATCAAGATCGTAGTTGGACTTGGGACATGCGGGATTGCTGCCGGCGGTGAAAAAATCTGGAGCGCAGTCAATCATTACATCGAGACGCAAGGGCTAAAAATTGAAATGATGTCGACCGGATGTATCGGCATGTGTTATGCAGAGCCCCTTATGGAAGTACACATCCCTGGACAACCGCGGTTTATCTACGGTAATCTTAAGCCCGAAATCGCAATAGATATTATTAAGAGACACCTTAACGAGGGAGAACCCTCTCCGCAATACATTGTGGCCCAAGACCCCAGAGGTTATGAAGCGGCAGCGAATATCGTAAAGCTAACTGATACTCCTTTTTATAAGACGCAGATTAAGAATGTCCTGGGTCGTTGCGGGATCATTGATCCGGATCAAATAGTTCACTATATTTCTTTTAATGGTTATGAAGCACTGGAGAAAGTTCTATCAGAAATGAGTCCGATCGAGGTAATCCAGGAAGTCAGCAAATCCGGTTTAAGAGGCCGGGGCGGGGGAGGTTTTCCCACTGGGCGCAAATGGGAGGCGGCTTACGCTTCTCCCGGCAGCAAAAAGTATGTAGTTTGTAATGCTGATGAGGGAGATCCGGGCGCTTTCATGGATCGCAGTGTCCTGGAAGGCGATCCGCATTCATTGTTGGAAGGTATGGCTATATGCGGATATGCCATCGGGGCTGATGAAGGTTACATCTATGTTCGGGCTGAGTATCCGCTGGCCATTAAGAGACTGAGGAAAGCCATTCATGATGCTGAAGCCATGGGTATTCTGGGAGACAATATCCTGGGCAGCGGATTCAATTTTAAAATACAAATATCTGCTGGGGCAGGAGCTTTCGTCTGTGGTGAAGAGACAGCACTTATGCATTCCATAGAAGGTAAACGCGGTATGCCCAGAGTACGGCCGCCCTACCCTGCCCAATCTGGATTATGGGGCAAACCCACCAATATAAATAATGTAGAAACTTATGCCAATGTTCCCTGCATCATCCGTCAGGGTGCGGACTGGTTCGCCGGTATGGGTACCGATAACAGCAAGGGTACCAAGGTATTTGCACTGACTGGAAAGATCAATCGAACCGGGCTGGCCGAAGTCCCTATCGGTATTTCCCTAAGAGATATTGTTTTCAATATCGGGGGTGGTATTCAGAAAGACAAACGTTATAAGGCGGTTCAAATTGGTGGGCCTTCAGGCGGATGTATTCCTGAAAGCCTGCTGGATACTCCGGTTGATTATGATTCCCTTGTAAAATTGGGAGCTATGATGGGATCAGGCGGCTTAGTCGTAATGGACGAAGATACCTGTATGGTTGATGTAGCCAGATACTTCCTGCAATTTACCCAGGAAGAATCTTGCGGCAAGTGTGCACCATGCCGTGAAGGAACCATGCGGATGCTGCAAATTTTAGAGAAGATTTGTGACGGAAAAGGCAGTGCCGAAGATCTTGATACCCTGGAAAGCTTATGTCGGGTGGTCCAATCCACATCGCTCTGCGGTCTGGGCCAGTCTGCACCCAATCCGGTTCTGGCGACATTGCGCTATTTTCGCTCAGAATACGAAGCCCATATTTATGATAAAAGATGCCCGGCTGGAGTATGTGTAGAACTGTTGGATATTAAGATAGATGCAGAAAAATGTAAGGGTTGTAAACTCTGCATTGATGCTTGCCCGGTTGGTGCTATCAGCGGAGAGCGCAAAAAGCCGCATGTTATAGATGCCGATAAGTGCATTAAATGCCAGGCCTGTATGCTGAAATGCAAATTTGGCTCAATTTCCAAGGGCTAATGCAATGATAACGGAAGGAGTGAAATAAATGGCTGAAACAACTGTCATACTTAATGGCATCAAGATAAGTGTCCCTGCAGAAACTTCCATATTGCAAGCAGCCCATCAAGCCGGGATCAAAATCCCCACCCTTTGCTTCCATCCTGATCAGGAGGTAAAGGCTAACTGCAGGGTTTGTGTCGTCGAAGTGGAGGGCCAAAAGAACCTCATGCCAGCCTGTGCTACCGCTGTTAGTGAAGGTATGGTTATTAGGACTACCACGGCCAGAGTCCTTGAAGCCAGACGGACTATTCTTGAATTGTTGCTGGCTCATCATCCCCAGGATTGTTTGCATTGTGTTCGCAGCGGCAGCTGTGAACTGCAAGAATTGTCCTCGGAATACGATGTGCGCTACAATCGTTTTCCGCAGGAAGAGGCGCACTTGCCCGTGGATTATTCCAGCCCGTCAATTGTACGGGATCCCAATAAGTGCATCCTCTGTGGTCGTTGTATAGAGGTTTGCAATTCAAGGCAGACGGTAAACGCTCTGGGACTGGCCAATCGCGGATTTGATACCCAGGTGGTTCCTTCCATCGGTCAGGAACTATTTGAAAGCCCCTGTGTCATGTGTGGTCAATGCATCCATGCCTGTCCGGTAGGAGCCATCGCCGGACGTGAGCAAATCAATGAATTTTTAGCGGCAGCAGCCGATCCGAATAAAGTTGTTGTAACCCAGATAGCACCTGCAGTACGCTTGGCAGTAGCTGAGGCATTTGGGGGCGAAAGCGACCAGTTAAGTATGGGTCAGCTGGTCAGTGGTCTGAAAATACTTGGCTTTGACCATATCCTGCACACCAATTTCGCAGCTGATCTGACCATCATGGAAGAAGGGCACGAGCTGCTGGAGAGAATAAGCAATGGCGGAACCCTTCCAATGTTTACCTCCTGCTGCCCTGCCTGGGTGCGTTTTGCAGAAGTTTTCTATCCAGAGCTTCTGGATCATTTATCAACCTGCAAGTCACCCCAGCAGATGTTTGGTGCGTTAGTCAAAACCTATTGGGCAGATAAAATGAGTATTAAGCCAGAAAAGATTTTTTCGGTTTCAATCATGCCGTGTACAGCTAAGAAATACGAAGCAGTGCGTCCGGAAATGGTTGACAGCGAATACAATGACGTAGATATGGTGCTCACCACCAGGGAAATCATCCGTCTTTTTAAGATGACCGGCGTGAATCCATTGAAACTTGATGATGCCGATTTTGACCCATGGATGGGTGAATACACTGGTTCGGCAGTATTGTTTGGTGCCAGCGGCGGTGTTATGGAAGCTGCCCTAAGAACCGTTTACGAGCAGGTAACCGGCCGATCATTGGAAAAGCTTGAATTAAATGAAGTTAGAGGGATGCAGGGCCTGAAAGAGGCGACGGTGGACATGGATGGGACCATTGTGAAAGTGGCGGTTGCTCATACACTAAGCAATGCCCGCAGTCTTATGGAACAGATAGCTACCGGAGAGTCTCCCTATCATTTCATAGAAGTAATGGCCTGCCCAGGTGGATGTGTTGGCGGCGGAGGGCAACCCATAACCCACAACAACCAAGAAAGGGTCAGACGCATGGAGGCTATTTATAATGAAGATTGCAGCAGGACATTGAGGAAATCGCACGAGAATCGTGAAGTACAGATCCTTTACGAAGATTTTTTGCATGACGTACTCGGTCATAAATCTCATGAATTACTGCACACCAAATTTACGCTTAAACGAAAAAACACCTGATATATTGAAAGTAAATCAGTTTCAAAAGCCAATCATTTGTTTAATGCTTTCTATGACAGATTAAAAGAACATTAAAAACTTTGTATAAACCTTCAAACAGATGTTTAAATAAACATCTGCTTGAAGGTTTTATATGTCAAAGATGAAAGGGTAAAGACGGCTGCCTGAGTTTTCTTACCTATCAACCTTAATATTGACCTTCAAGTCAAATCTGTAGTACCCGAAGGGTGTTTCCTTAATTGCGACCACAGGGAACATATGTAATGCCCGAAGGGTGCAAAATTCAGAAATATTATACTTTCTTATACGGCAAGATAACCGATAGCTTGCAACAACTCATCCGTATTTATGACATGACAATAGATATTGTTGAGTATTTCCAGTTCGTTAGCCTGAATCTGTTCCGTTGAAGCCAGGCATGCATCCTCAATGAGCCATACCTTGAAGCTTTCGTCGGCAAGACTCCTAACCGTACCCGAAACACACTGGTCGGTAAGAACGCCCGTAACCACAACCGTATCAATATCCATGTTGTGGAGCATTAGCCGCAGCGTAGTTCCGGTAAGCGCACTGTCCGTGGTCTTCATGACAACAATCTCATCCTCCATCGGTGCAAGCTCCGGTACAATTTCAGCTAAAGGATCACCTGGGGGCAACAGCAGTTGATTGTAGCCCGTAGCCTTGTGGTCAAGAGACCGGTCCCGGCCGTCTTTTTTGCGGCACTGAATTTTGGCAAAACAGACCTCCATCTCTTTAGCCCGAAAGGCATCTAACAGTCTTTTGTTGTTGGGAACCACCACGTTATCAATTTTTTGATAGAAAGGCTCCCATCTTATCATGACCTGCTCTTCGCGCGCCGTAGGATGGTCAACAACAGGTCTGGTAATAAATACGTGCTGCATATCAATAACCAAAAGTGCGGTCTTCTTAGGGTCAATCACGATGTCTCCATAGTCGTCATCCATTTCGTAATAGAATGAAACATATCTGTCATTTACTCTCATGGAATCACTCTCCTATTCTGTCTGTTCTGTTTTTGACCATCCGGAATCATGGGCCCGTATGACGCCGGAATGCTTTTTACTACTCTTAGTATATGCTAAAAACGAACGGCTACCATTGACCAGACCGGAAATATTTTTCTCCTTTTTGTTAATGGATAAATGATTAGTATAAATATTTATCGTTTTTTGCAAAATTTACAGGAGAGAAACCTTACTTATCATCAGTAAAACTGTTACACTATTGCCAACAATCATGCAACAAATAAGAGGTATTGAACATGTTAAGTGTGATGCTGGTAGATGATGAAAGACTCGAACGAACTTTCCTGCGAAAGATTTTGGAAAAGCACCAGGATGAATACCACGTCGTAACCGAAACGGGTGACGGTGATGAAGCTGTTCGCCTGGCTGATATACACAAGCCTGATATCGTCATCATTGACATCAATATGCCCGGGCGGAACGGTCTGGAAGCAGCCAGAGAAATTAAACAACGACTACCGAACACCATTATCATCCTGAATAGCGCCTACAGCGAATTCCGATTTGCCAAGCAAGCCCTGGAATATGATCTGGATGCCTATTTGGTTAAGCCCTCGCAAGAAGAAGAAATAATTAACACCATCCTGGGCTGCAAACAGAGAAAAACCCTAAGCGGAGCCGGAGACTGCGAGTTTACATATGATATCCATAAACCAACGAAATTTCCTTTTGATATCACCAGCCGTCTTATACAAAACATTTCCAGAAAAAACGTCCAGGTGGTCAAAGAATGCCTCCTGAATCTCATTCAAGTATTCAAAGTACAGCAGCAGCTATCCGATTACCGTCTCTACATCATTAACACGATCTTTTCAATCGAACACACCCTGCAAGGGACGGATATCCACCCCAATCTGATTGCCCTGCTGGACAGCCAACGCTATCTGCAAGCAATCAGCCGGTCCACACAATGGTACGACATCCTCTCTGATACAGAAGAATATTTTGCGAGACTCGTTTTGCTGCTTGAAAGCACCAGCAAAACACAGGCCAGCTCGGAGCAGTGCCTGCAAACTATCATTGAATATATAGATAACCACTATCAGGAAGAAATTCAGCTGGAAGATCTGGGCAAGCTCGTCTATTTAAGCCCTTCTTACGTCTCCAGGCTGTTCCGCCAGGAAAAAGGCGTTTCCCCGCGCCAATACATCAATGGGAAAAGAATGGAGCAGGCCCAACATCTGCTCCTTCACTCAGATCTGTCCATCCAGGATGTAGCTGAACAGTGCGGTTATAACAACATCTCGCACTTCTATCGCGTGTTCAAGGAATACGCCGATAAAAGCCCGGCAAGATATAGAAAGGCAAGGAATTAATCGATGGCAATCAATCTGCGCGATATCATAACCGAGGAATTTCAAGAAGAGATTCAAGACTCTTTTGCTCATGCAACCGGATTTGGCGTAGTCTTTGTAGACACAGAAGGCAAACATATCGGAACGGGCGGCAACTTCACCCGCTTTTGCACCGCCATCAATCAAAAGGAAATCGGCGCCAGGTATTGCGCCCAAACCAACCGCCAGGCCATAGCCCTGGCCATGGATAACAACCAACCCAGCATCTACATTTGCCATGCCGGTCTGGTAAACATTGAGATTCCTTTGATCTTTGAGGGCCAGTATGTAGGCGCTATTACCGCCGGTCAGGTTCTTTCGAGTGACCCCGACTGTTATCCGCGAGATACCGTCCCATGCACAGAAAATTGGATGGATGACCCCGAACTGGTCGAATACTACAGCGAAATCAAAACCCTCAGCAAGCAGCAGATCGAGGCCACAACGACTGCCCTGGCTAATATATCCAACTATATCATTCAGCGCTATGCGTTTGCCAAAATACAAGAAGAACTCATGAACAGAAGGCATGAACTGCTCATGTACCAAAAAAAACAGTTGGAGATCGAACACCAGCTTATGGTTGCCAAATTTGATGCTCTGCAAAAACAGGTCACACCTCATTTTGTATTTAATGTCATCAACTCTGTTTCACGGCTGGTCTACCTGCAGGAATATCAAACCGCTCAGGATATGCTCACATCGTTTTCTAAAATGATGCGCTACAGCTTATCCAATATTCAGTCTACGGTAACCTTGCAACAGGAGCTTGAATTCATCAAACACTACCTATCGATTCAAAAAATACGTTTTAATGAACGCATCGAATATGAAATAAACTGTCCTGCTGAAATGGAGCAATTGAACGTACCTTTCTTTTCCTTGCAGCCGCTCGTTGAAAACTCCATCGAACACGGTA
Source organism: uncultured Syntrophomonas sp. (assembly GCA_964510795.1). Lineage (GTDB taxonomy): Bacteria > Bacillota > Syntrophomonadia > Syntrophomonadales > Syntrophomonadaceae > Syntrophomonas_B. The sequence goes on along the minus strand of CAZEDT010000008.1, from coordinate 58,336 downwards.
TACTGCATATGCCCGGCGGTGGGAAAGTAATCATCGACTGTTACTGCGAGGAGCACAACTACCGCATAAACATTATTGACAACGGGATCGGCATTGATCAGGAAGCACTCTCCACAATCAAAAACAGCATGCAAGACACGCACAGCTCACCCCAGAACAGCCACATCGGATTATATAACTGCTATAACCGCTTTAAGCTCATGTACTCCGACGCCATCACCTTTGAGATCTTCAGCCGGCCCAGACAAGGTGTTGCCACGGTAATTCTCATCGCCAAGTCTAACGCAACATTCTCCAATGTAGTGCAGATCTCTTGTCCATGATCAGCTATTAAGATTGGATGAGTTATACCCCTGGAAGCACCCCGGGACCGACATGAGAAGGTAATTCAGGCATCCATATAGAAGCCGGAACCTCTTTTTTTATGAGTATAATAAATTACAAAAAAGGGATATGTATGCTGCTTAAAGTTTGTAAATTTTAAAAATTATGATGTTAATTGTCATGCAATAATCCTGCCTTCGCACCCGGCTTCGAAATTCTAAGTGATGGTCTTCGAAGTTCCCCACTCTTCTAACATGCAGAAATAATTTAAAAATGCTCTGATTAAGACTTAAAATATTTTGTTTGCTCTATATAACTGCAGTCGAACTGCCTGACAGTATCGCCAGAGAGCAACAACCAAATTTTAACAAACATATAAAAAAATGGTTGAAACTATACCGGCCAGTCAGTATAGTTATAGTAGCATCTACTTTTTTGATAATGACAATAATGGTTAGCAATATTTGTCATAGGCCATAGGGGGGGATAAGCTCTCCTCAACCTATCAAGATTTTTACGATATGGTGGAATATATCTGTATTCCGACGACTAAGAGATAGTTAAGCAGTTTTCAAATCACCCTTTATCTACGACATATTACGGTATGTATGGAGGTGTTTATGTCCAAAGTAATGTCAATTTCCCATAAGGACTGGGATAAAGACTTCGCGGCTTATCTCAACGAAAACAAAACACTCGCGTACATGATGCTGAAAAAAGCGGAGGAATTGGCCGAATTTGATGTCCTTATGTATAAGGTCAAAGAGGAATGGGTTTCAATAAAATGGATGGATTTCAGTGAGCAGATATGCGCTGTTGCGAAAGCACTTCTGGAAATGGATATACTGCATCCGGGTGAAATGGCGGGAATATTCTCGGCTAACCGTCCGGAATGGGCGATTGCTGACCTCGGAATTCTGGCCATTCGCTCTGTATCTGTACCCATTTACGCGACCAACTCGGCCGAAGAGGCAGCCCACATCATCAAAGATGCAGAGATCAAAATACTCTTTGTTGGCGACCAGGAACAATATAATCGTGCCAAGAGAGTAATAGCCGATAATGCCTGCCTTAAAAAAATCGTTGCATTTGACCGCGATATTAATATTGCAGGCGAGGACAGCATGTATTTCGAAGAACTCCTTGCTATAGGTCGCTCGGCGCCGCAGGAGGCGAAATTGCAAGAACGGCTGAATACAGTGAATCCTGATGACACACTGACCCTTATCTATACGTCAGGGACAACAGGTGCCCCCAAGGGTGCTATCCATACCCACCGCAGCTTTATGAGCGGGATATACCCGACTAGCATGCGTTTTCCTTATACCGGTCCCCAGCATATTTCACTGGCAATACTACCCCTCAGTCACGTCTTCGAGCGGATGTGGTCATATGGGTGTATGAGCTTGGGTATACGTATCGCCTATTGCCCTGACCCGAAGCAGTTCCTGGAGGTTATGACGGAGATTAAACCACACTTTATGACCAGCGTTCCGCGAATCTGGGAGAAGGTATATGGCACCATCCACGAAGGTCTGAAAACCGCGCCACCGCTTAAGGTGAAAATGTTTAACTGGGCGGAAAGGGTAGCTATAGAAGTGTACCGCAATAAAAATACAGGGAAATCATCAAGCATATTCTTACTCTCACAACATATACTCGCCGATGCAATGGTAATGAAAAAAGTACGCAGAAACTTGGGAGCCGAACGCTGTGACACGTATCATGTAGGGGGTGTAGCCTTTGCTCCGCAGATCAACGAATTCTTTTTGGCTTTTGGTATAAATATCATACAGGGATTTGGTCTTACCGAGTTCTTCCCGGTATGCGTTGGTTTTGGCAACAACGGCAAATTAGGGGAATGCGGTCCGATGGTTCCCATGGTTCAGGTGAGAATTTCTGAAGAGGGTGAAATTCAGCTTAAGGGCGGCATGTCCATGGCAGGCTACCACAACAGGCCCGAAGCGACCGTTAAGTGTTTCACCAATGACGGTTGGTTTAAAACACAGGATATCGGGATGATGACTCTCGAAAACAGAAACTGTGAAGAGCTAACATATATCACAATTACTGACCGTATCAAGGACCTCATTATCACGTCCGGCGGTAAAAACATATCACCGCAGCAGATAGAAATGCAGTTCGGTCAAGATCTCTTCATCGAGCAGTTTGTAATAATCGGTGAGAACAGAAAATATATCACTGCAATCATAGTCCCGAATTTCGTGATCCTTGAAGACTACTGCCAAAATAATGGCATCGAATACAGCTCACACGAAGACCTCATACGCAATCCAATAATTCTCAATCTTTATGATGAAATCATCGCGAAGCGCAACGAATTGCTTGGTCGTGTTGAGCAGATTAAAAAATACACCCTGCTGGTAAATGAGCTCACCCAGGAGGGAGGTGAGTTAACCCCTACCATGAAGCTGAAACGGAAGACGATTGGTGAGAAGTACCGTTATGAAATCGCCAGTATGTACGAGGAATAAATTAATGAAAAAACTCAAGCGAATAGGAGGTTGCCGTACTTTGCGGCAAAAGAGGTGTGGCTTGCGGACTTCTTTTGTGAAAAAAAGATTTGGGGGTGCGGTTATTGGCAAATAGCAAGGGGGGGAAGGAAGCAATACTTGATGCAGCCCGAAAAGTCATCGCCAAATATGGAGTCGAAAAAGCCAGTGTGCAGGCAATCGCCGATGAGGCCGGCATGAGCAAGGGTGCTGTCTATTACCATTATAAAAGCAAGGATGAGGTATTGTATGCGCTGATCGACCAGTATTTGCGTGCTACAGTAAGCCCCTTTAAGCTGTCACTTGTTTCCTCAGGGTCACCAGAGGAGCTAAAGAAAAGCCTGTATTACGGAATCAGACAGCGCCTGGAAGCCATGGAACATAACCAGCTGCAGTTTTATCTAACCCATGAAGCCATCAAGAGCAATAAGGATATGTATGATCGTTTGGGCAGCAAATATCGCGGCTGGGTGGATATGTCGGAGCAGGGGATGTCCCTGGCTTATGGGAAGAAAAAGTCCCGTCTGAACCGTGCACTGGCTGCTACTTTGATCGCCGCCATTGACGGGCAAGTAATTCAGCTGCTTCTGCAGAGTGAGATAGTAAGTGTTGAAGAACTCATGGAGTTATGGGAAATGCTTCTTGAAACCGGTATTGAGCATCTAATGGAAGATTTACTTGCAATAGAGAAGTAGCCAAGAATACTTATCAACGGTTAAATTGATTGTTCTTCTCAGAAATTTAGCCAAAAACAATACGGAAAGGAGTTAGCGCTAATGAGCCTTTTACTTAATCCTAAACAATATAAAGACCGAAATTATCCCGACGAGAGATCGAAAGAAACTATGTTTAAAACCATCCAGTGGTTTGAAGAAAAGGGATTGGCAAAACAGAAGGAGCAGTATCACAGTAAACAGTTTGCAGAAGACTTTCAAAAATTCATGACTGAAGAGGGATTTTTCGAAACCCTATTCCTGCCAGCAGGCTACGGTTCAGATCCAAATCAGTATTACAGTACTTATCGAATGTACGAGTTTTCAGAGATCTGTGGATTCTACGGCGCAGCCTACTGGTATTGTTATCATGTATCAACATTGGGACTTGATCCGGTTCTCATGGGCGACAATGAAGAAGCCAAGCATAAAGCTGCTGCCAAGCTAAAGGTAAATGCCTTCTGCGCCTTCGGACTTTCGGAAAAAGAGCATGGTGCTGATATCTATTCATCGGAAATGATGCTGTACCCCCAGGGTGACGGTACTTACCTGGCAAATGGCAGTAAATATTACATCGGAAACGGCAACGTTGCCAGTACTGTATCGGTATTTGGCAAAATGGCTGATACAGACGACTATGTGTTTTTCATGGTGGATTCAGCACACCCGAACTACAAGCTGGTAAAAAACATTGTCGATGCTAACCAGCAGTATGTTGCAGAATTTGAACTGCACGACTACCCGATCACCAAAGATGAAATCCTGACTGTTGGTCCCAAGGCCTGGGATGATATGCTCAATACCATTAACGTTTGCAAATTTAACATCGGCTCAGGTGCAACCGGGATTGTGACACATTCGTTCTATGAAGCAATTAACCATGCTTTCCACCGTCATCTCTATGGTAAAAAAGTTACCGATTTCCCTCATGTAAAGAGACTGTTTGCAGATGCATGGCTTAGAATCATGGGTATGAAACTCTTCGGTCTGCGTGCAACTGATTACATGCGAGTTGCCAGTGATAATGACAAGAGATATCTTCTTTACAACCCGATTATGAAGATGAAGGTCGCGATTCAAGGCGAAAAAGTTCACGAACTTCTCTTTGATATCATTGCTGCGAAAGGTTTTGAGAAGGATACCTATTTCGAACAAGCAGTTACCGAATTGACTGGCTTCCCGAAGCTAGAGGGCACCCGGCACGTAAACATGGCTTTAATCGCCAAGCTGATCCCGAGCTACATGTTTATGCCTGGTGAATTTGAAGAAGTCGGCAGAATAACCGACAACCGCGATGAAACATTTCTATTCCATCAGGGACGTACCAGAGGTTATGCCCAAACCAAGTTCCATGATTATATGATTGCTTACAACAGTTTGGTACATCTGCCTAATGTAAAAGTATATATTGAGCAAATCAATGCCTTCAAGGAGTATCTGGCTGTTTCCGGCAAGGAACTAGCCCGTCAGATGATGGACTTCGATTACTTGTTAACAGTAGGTGAACTATTTACGATGGTGGCATATGGACAGCTGATAATCGAAAGCGCAAAAATGGAAGGTGTCAGCGATGCAGTCATGAACCAGATGTTTGATATGTTCGTAAGAGATTTTGCTGCATATGCAATGGACCTTTATGGTAAACCCCTTAACACCGATGTACAGGTCGATGCGATTCAGAAGATGTTCAGACGGCCAGTCCCATATCAGGAAGAGTTTGAAAAGGTTCTGGAGGAAGAGGTTTACAGCCTGGCTGACGCTTATACTCAGAACCCATAAATCATCATTGAAAGCAAAGGGAATTTAATTAAAATGTTGAGGAGGATTTATGGCTATAGTTGAATGGAGAAAAGACGGTACTGTTGCTATAATGACCATGAATAACGGAGAAAACAGGCACAATCCTGTATGGGCGGAAGCAATGCTCTCAACATACGCAGAAATAATGGATGATAGGGAAATTAAAGCCCTGGTGCTTACTTCGAGTGACCCGAAAAACTTCTGCCTCGGTGTTGACATCGAATGGATATTGAAAGCACAAAATGAAAAAGATTTCTCCGGAATAAGCAAATGGCTTTACAGAGAAAGTGATGTTTTCACCGCGATGCTTATGTCTCCAATTCCCACGATAGCAGCAATTACAGGTCATGCCTTCGGTAATGGAGCGATGCTGGCCGGTGCGTGCGATTTCAGGTTTATGAGACAGGACAGAGGTTATATGTGCTTCCCGGAAATTGATCTCGGCATTCAGTTTGCCCCTTCAATGATTGAATGGATGAAGCGTATAATGCCTTACCATCTCTTCATAAGAATGAAATGGTCGGGAGAGAAAATCGGAGCAGCAGAACTGGAGAAATACAATGTAATCCTTAAAGCTTGCGACGATGCTGAAAAAACACTTGAAGAAGCAGTTGCATTGGCAAGAACATTTAATAAGTCCAGAACCACTCTTGCCGAAATGAAAAAAAGAACCTACAAGCATATTATCGATAAGATGGCAAATGAAGATCCTGAGTATTTTGACTATAAGCCCGAAGCAGTGAAAGAAGGCAGATCGCCTGTTTTCATGTTTACACCGCTGACATAAACATAAATGGGGGATTGCTCTGCGACGATCCCCCATTTATGCCTATTTAACTGTAATAAACATATTTTGCTGAGGTATTAATATTAGCAAAAGTGCTATGAAATATATAAGGTGTCCTTCTGTATTAAGCTTAATCAAACAGGCTTCCCATGCTTAGAAAAGCCTGTTTCTCTATTTGAAATACTATTATTATTTTTTTCCAAAGCCACTAATATTTTTGGCTATATTTTGTATTTGAGGGATCATTTTACTATTGGTCTTGCGAGCTGATTGCAGATCTGAGGTGATTTTTTTCAATGTCTGATCTGCAATGATCCCAGGTTGTTTTTCGTTGCGGTCCAGCAGGTATTCAAAATCCTCAATTGTCGTGCTAATACGGTTAAGATAAACCGGCAGGTGGTAGCAGGCATATCCTCTAAGAATGCGGATTTTCGTATTATGTGGATCCCGCTTTTGAGCCTGGTCAAGGATGTCTAGACCTTTGTTGATCCATTTACCTTTATTCATAGGGTTTTTCTCATATTTGGCCATAAGAACATTACTTGCTCCATAGTAAGATTCCACCAGAATATCACCATTTTTTTGGCTTCTTAGGTACTCTATAAGGTCAATGGCTTTTTGAGCACTTTTACCATCCCCTGAAATTCCTCGATTATAAAGTGCTAATGCTTCATCAAATAAATTTTCAAAGGATCTCCCCTCATAATTTGTAGTATTACTTTTCTGCTTGTTTTTCTCATATGAGTTTGAATAGTCTTGCTGATCAAGCTTTTTTAATTTGTTCATAAAAACAACTCCTTCTGAATGATCATCATTATTAATGTATCTTATTTCCATCGCGAGTTCATGCTTAAGCCTATGCTCTTTACCTGCAAAATGTGACTTTCCCTATTATTTTCCTCATCAGTTAACATGCATGTAAGCAGCGAAATATTAAACAGGTAGTTCTGGCCCCATATTTATCGCATTAATACACAAAAACAAATTTTTAGTAAGCTGCTCTTGACCATCAGTTTTTTCATAAAACGCGTTTGAGGCCAGCGTGTATGCAATGCAGGACATATAATGCAGCGCTTTCAATAAACTTTCGGTATCGCACGGGCGATCCGGTAAAGGATCTTGAAGCGCGTAATGCTGGACACTTTGTATGTAATCCATTACCTCTGAATCCGATAAAGAGCAAGGGTTGGATACGTAATTTTGAAGAAGCTCATCCCATGCGCGTTGGCATTCGGTATTCATCAGAAATGATCTGATACTTCCTGCCTTTCTGTTCTCAGACATCTTATCACCTCATAATAGAAGATATCTATAATGAGGGCCGTTTATACATGCAAAAATAATTATTTATTATCGAGATGTAGATGAAAAGATGGAGTAATATTGATAAAATAGGGTCGTTTGCTTAATAAGCTGTATTTTGTATAGCTGTTTGCCTATGAGGAATCTTTGCTATAAACCTTTACTTATAGGGGTCAGTTAAGCCTGGAATGACCGTCCCCGTGTTCCCAGTTGACTCGTCCGCTTCAGTGTATAAATATAAAAATATTTTTGATTTGTCATTGAAATACCATTGAATCCTGGGGAATTAAGCCTATAATTTAATTCGGGATTAATCTTTATGGAGGTATTATTCTTGAAAAGAAACGTTGCAAGGTTAGTAGTACTAATAGCATTAATGTTCACTTTTATTTACAGTTACAGTGACCGTGTCATGGCAATTCAGATACATTATTATACTGACAAAGCTGCCATCCTTATGTATCATCATTTCGATGACAATGAAACCAGCGCAACCATCAGCGCTGAGCATTTTGAACAGCAGCTGCTTTATTTGCAGGATAAGGGTTACAATTTTATTAGTTTGGAACAATTGACCGCCTTTCTGGAGGGCAAAGGTGATATACCTGCTAATGCTGTAGTATTAACCCTTGATGATGGTTACGAAAGTACATATCAGAATGCGTATCCATTTTTGAAGGAAAAACAAATTCCTGCTACTTTTTTTCTTATTGCCAAACATATTGGGGCAAAAACCGGTCAAATTCCTAAACTGGATTGGAAAGAAATTAAAGAAATGCAAGCTGACGGTTTTGATTTTCAGTCGCACAGCTATGATTCTCACCAAGATATAATCAGTAGCAGCATTGGATTCAAAGGCAATGCTCTAACCAATAGCCAGTATTTACCCAGTATTAGACGCTATGAAAACAATGATGAGTATACAAACCGTGTTTATGAAGATTTATTTTGTGCCAAAAAGACTCTGGAAAAGTCCTTGCATAAGAATGTAAATGTCCTGTCACCGCCGTATGGCGCTCAGAATTCATTTGTTGAAGCCATAGCTGGCAAAGCAGGCTATAAATACCTTGTAACCACCGAACCTGGTGTGGTAGACAAAAAGAGCAAACCAACCGCATTAAAGCGTATTAATGCCGGTCAAGCTGGAATTGATGGTGAGTCCTTGCATGAATTAATAGTTAAATATGCTGAAACCTACAGAGCGAGGTAGGTGATTACCTGTAGATAATTAGGCTGCAATATTTGGTTCGGAGTCTCCTCGTAATCATCATCAAAGCTTGCGCCAATGGGTGGAAAAAGCCAAAATGAACAGAAGAAATATTGCGGAAATATGCAAGAAAGGTTGATCATCATGATATCAAAAAAAATGCAGGAACAAGTGCAAAACAGTTCTGTTATTCGTGCTATGTTTGAGGAAGGAAAGAGATTAGCAGAAATTCACGGAGTTGAAAATGTATTTGATTTTAGCCTTGGAAACCCCAGTGTTGAACCACCTGATGAAGTAAAGAAAGCAATTTTAGAGACTGTAAATGCTGAAGATTCGATGAGCATTCACGGGTATATGAATAACTCAGGTTATGAGGATGTAAGAGCAGCAATTGCACAATCAATCAATGATAAATACGATACCGCTTTTACGCAGAATAACATTCTTATGACCGTTGGCGCAGCAGGCGGTTTAAATGTAATTTTCAAAACGATTCTTGATCCTAATGATGAGGTCATTGTTTTCGCACCGTTTTTCGGAGAATACCGAAACTATGTAACAAACTATGCTGGCGAATTGGTAATAGTACCTGCCAATACGATAGATTTCCAGCCTAATCTGCAAGAGTTTCAAAACAAAATTAGTCCCAAAACTAAAGCGGTTATCGTCAATTCACCCAATAATCCAACCGGGGTTATCTACTCGGAAGATACCATAATTGAGCTCTCAAATATATTGCAGGAGAAGCAAAAGCAATTTGGAACTGATATCTATCTCATCTCCGATGAACCGTATCGAGAACTGGCCTATGATAATGCTGAAGTCCCTTATCTATCGAAGTATTATACCAATACGATAATTGGGTATTCTTTCAGTAAATCCCTTTCCTTACCGGGCGAAAGAATAGGCTATTTAGTAATTCCGGACCAGGTCGCTGATTACGAAAATATTACTTCAGCAGCTAATATAGCCAATCGCATTTTAGGTTACGTAAATGCTCCGTCGTTGTTTCAGCGTGTTATTGCTAAATGCTTGGATGCAAAGGTAAATATCGAGGCCTATAACAGGAATCGCGAACTTCTTTATAATGGGCTCTCATCCTGCGGCTACCAATGCATTAAGCCCCAAGGTGCATTTTACCTGTTTGTTAAGACTCCTATTGAGAGTGACGTTGAATTCTGCAGTCTGGCCAAGAAAAAGAATATTCTCATGGTACCTGGTAGTGCCTTCGGCTGTCCCGGATATGTTCGAATCGCTTATTGTGTAGCCTACCAAACAATTGAGAAAGCGTTACCGGGCTTTAAATCATTAATTGAAGAAGTGAAATAATTGCGCTTAGATGGCTTGGCGTTTCGGTATGTTTATGCTTGGGAGAAAAGTGTTTAGCCCGTGGCCCCTTGTTCCATGGGTACATGAATTGTTAACCTGGCCGACCACGTCTAATATGCCCATTCTACAACGCTAAATTTTTAGACCCGATTACGCAAACCCTCAAAAGAAAGGTAGTTGTTTAAATACTATCTGCAACTAGCAGCCAGATAAAATTAATAATGCATAGAGCCAACCAACCCGTTTTCTTCATAAAGGAAAATGGGTTGGTTGGCTTACTGGGTTAAATTTATAGGTCTTTTACACTTGTGGGTAGAATACTTGAATCCGCACAATGCAAGCCAGGTGGGGATTATTTGTGAAAATAATAACTATTTTACAAAACCTGTTAGGTATTGTTTTTAATGCACATTATTATCATTGAATGGTCATAATACTTGAGGTAGACCTGTGAGTGGTTCATATAGCTGGGGGTCAAAATAACAACGGGTTGCCAGGTCGTAATTCGAGACAATTATTTGCAATATAATTGATACAGATAGTATAATAACTGTTCTCTGCTGCTTGTAGCTGCATTTTTAATCATATCAGTTATCAGGAGGTTCTAAATTTGGTTTTTTTTCAACAACAGACCAGGCAAGAAGACGAAAATTTACAGAAACAACTCAAGAATACTAAAACCAGCATTGATCAAGAACTATTAAATATGAAACCTAATTTATCCATAGGACAAGTAGTGTATTTAGCTAAGAATATAGAATGTATTATTACCGATTTGGTGGATAATACGATCCATACCAAAATTAAACATGAAGTTAAGGCTGTCAGTGATGCTAAAACAAAAAATGCGGTACAAATCCGATTTGAAAACAGACAATTTAAGATTGATGAAATCGGTACCAAGCTTTTTTTCAAGATAGATGATTATTTACTCAAAAGAAATGAAATCCAAAATGATTCGGATTATCGACCCTATTTAACCATAATATCTGACCAATTGTTAAGTCAAGACGAAGAGAAAATCAAACATATCAAAAAATATGAACCTGACAACCCCATGTCTGAGCAGCAAAAGCAGCAAATAATCCATTCGTATTCTAATATTGATGAGCAAACAGCAGCAGAGGCAGTGTTTAGAAACACAAATAAGAATGGCGACTATTTTGGGCGCTTAGACATAGATACCTGCTTTCACGATGCAGATAATTGGTTTGATGGCCATTATTACACCAAAATTTATATAAGTGAAACGCCGATTGGGCAAACCAAATTCTTGAATAGAGACACCGTTGTCTGGCAGCTTAATGCCGGACTGTATCAGGAAAAACAGGGGTCCACCATAGGAGACGGCGCATTCAAGGTGCAGGCTTCGCGAAATAGTTATGTTGATAGTGGCATTGTGGTTAGTTGGAAGTCTCCAGTTGCTGATTTATACTACAACAACGAGAAAACTAACCTTAAAATCGCTGGGAGATTTGTTTATGATCATGATTTGATTTTAAAAAGAAGATTTTCTAATTACGAAGGAGCTTTTAATAACCTATTTGTATCAGGTGATAATATATATGAAGAAGGAGCAGTTGATCAATTTCTGATTAATGTGCTTAATGAGAACAAAAGCAAGCACGAGTTATGTGACATTATACGAACTATTCAATCAAACCAAAACCTGATTATTAGACGTCCGCTGCATGAGAATCTGGTTGTTCAAGGTTGTGCCGGCTCAGGTAAAACGATGATTATGCTGCATCGACTCTCCTATTTATTGTACAATAACCCTGCATTGGATATGTCAACCATAAAGGTATTAACGCCTAATGAGCTATTTAATCTACACATAAATGAACTGTCTAAAACCCTGGAGCTAAACAATATCGAAAGGCTGACCATTGAGAAGTATTATGCCCAGTTGTTATCTCGATTTCATTCAGACTGGGTGCCGGTTAATGATTTCCGATCAGAAGCAATTGTTGATCAATCATATGTGAACTACATATATACAGATCAGTTCAAATCAGATATACATAGTGAATATCTGAAATGGTTGAATCATTTATCAGAATCTATAAATGAAGATGAGCTTAAGATGATCAGCAGCAAATATGAGCTTACAGTCTCCTTGCCTGATACCAGGTTAAGACCAACTGACATCTCCCGCTATCGCAATATCGTAAATAGAATGCATACTCAACTGCAAGAGATATTAAAAATTGACAAGAGTATTTTGCATAATAAACAAAAAATAAAAGAGCTAAGTTCAGCATTAATCAGCCAGGTTAATGAATTAGAAAGTAAGCTAAACGCCAAAGATAAAGCTCTTAATGAAAAACTGGCAGCTCTCGAGAGTCAGTTGAAGGTTGTTAATGATAAACTGGTAAAATCAGAATCCGAGGCAGACACATCGGAACTTAGATTATTCAGAGAAGACCGACAAAGATTGTTGGAAAAGAACATCAACGATATTAGCAGCCAGATGTATGGGAATAAACAAGCAATTAAAAACTTTACTGAATTATATGTTGAAGTAATATCCTTGTCGACAAAGCTGGAGACTTTATTAGATTCGCTGTACAAAGTAGTATTTGCGAGCGACATTAGCAATAATCTAAAAGAGCTTACGGACGATATAAATATCGTTGTTGATCGTATTGACTGGCTGGCTGCTAAAGTATCGGAAACTACAAATAAGCAAACAGAAGGAATAACCAGAGAAATAAAAAAACATGCCCAAAATATGAAAAAGCTTATACCTTCATCTGATATGATGCAAAAGATTAAGAATGTTCACGGCAAAATTATGACCATTCGCGATGAAGATATTAACTGCGTAGCATTTGCACAAAAAAGGCTGAATGAAATTACCGTAAATTATATATTTGACGAAATTATGGCCAATATTATAAAGCATAGATTTCCCGCCCAAAAACTGGACCTGAAGGGTACTTACCGGTTTAGACTATATGCACAACTGTTATTTTCTGTACTCTACTTCGGAGCCTCTGCCAAGGGAGATCAAATGCTGCTGATTGATGAAGGGCAGGATTTAGCAGTAAATGAGTATCGGTTGTTGAATGATATCAATGGAGGAAATGTAATATTTAATGTATTTGGGGATACCAATCAGCTCATAAAGTTGGGAAGAGGAATTCAGGATTGGAATGCTTTGAAATCTGCCTTTGATATAAACTTGTTCTCCATAAATGAAAACTACCGCAATACCAATGAAATTACAGTGTTCTGCAACGAGCAATTCGATCTCAATACCTTACCAGTTGGTTTATCCGGGCAAGAGGTTAGGTTTATGCCTACAGAGCAGATGATTGCTTCGCTGAAAAATCGGAAAGATGCCGATCTAAGAGTAGCCATTGTCCTTAAACAAAAGGAAGGAAATGCGGTCTTGGAACAATTAATGGAGAGTAAAATACCCTTCAAATCAGGTGAAATCGAACCCGGAGTGGTAACCCTGATCGATGTTGAGAAGGCTAAGGGACTGGAATTCGATATTGTCTATGCATTTCCGGAAAGCATGAGTAAGAATGAGCAGTACATAGCTTTTACTAGGGCCTTGAGCGAATTGATTGTGGTTGGGTAAGATACCGCGTTGATGGGATGGACGGTTCTCTTTGACTCAAAAGAACCGTCCTATTGAAATCGTATTAATCATTCTTTATCTGTTTTTTTATCATCTTTGGGTATATCAGTTTTCATGCAACCTCCAGAGTTGCTGCGACTGCCTCAGCCCCCACCCCCGCTTTTTACACGTTTGCTAAATAAGAATAGAGCAAGTAATGCTATCAATGCAAAGATTGAATTCTCCATAAAATAGATCTCCTTCCACCTCAATTAACCATGAAAACTTCAGCCAGGCCAGAATTATAAAATAACCCTATTTACTGTACAGCTTTTTAAATATCAGGAGGATCGTTAATATACCCTTATGGGGTATATTAACATATATTTTATTTGAACACAAGACATTCGTTCGTCGTGCCCTTACCGGCCAACAAGCCTTGTCATGGCGTCGGTGTCTGGACTGCAATAGGTCACCATCTAAGCAAGATCTTGGATTTTAAAATGAGTTAAAAAACGATACAAAAAAGAAATTATGGCTGATGCAACGAGGTAGAATCAAACTCAATTTGGCAAATATCTCATTGCTGATGAGAAGTATCGTGAACTTGCCTATGATAATGTTGAAGTGCCTTATCGATCGAAGTATTATATAAATACGATAATTGGTTATTTATTCAGGCAAATCACATCTATTAAGGATGGTTGAATCGCTTATTGTGTCGCTTACCAACAATCGAGAAAGCGTTACCAGGCTTTGAATCATGATTGAAGAAGTCTCAGCTTAACCTGACCATGAGAGTAAACCACTGCCAGATTAGAAAAACTATGAGCATATTTATAAAGGAATGAGGCATTTATAAAAATATGTATGATTTTTTATTGAAGACATTTGTGAAAAATTATAAGGATGTAAGAAGCCCCAAGGTGCGTGAGCAATATGGAAAATTGGGCAGCATAGTGGGTATAGTTGCCAATGTTTTTCTCTTCATTATAAAATTTACGGTTGGCACATTGTTTAATAGTGTAGCAATTATTGGCGATGCTGTGAATAACCTCTCGGATGCCGGATCTTCGGTAATATCATTGGTTAGCTTCAAGCTTTCAAACAAGCCGCCAGACAAAGACCATCCCTTTGGTCATGCCAGAATTGAATATATTGCGTCCTCTATCGTCGGGTTTTTTATTCTTTTGCTGGGATGGGAATTGCTGCAAACCTCCTGGGAACGAATACTGCATCCGGGTGCTATTGAATTCAGTTTGATTACTGTATTCATACTGGTATTTTCGATATTCGCAAAACTATGGTTGTATCGTTTAAACATAAGCCTTGGAAAACGTATTGATTCCTCGATTATGCAGGCGACTGCTGCCGACAGCTTATCTGATGTTATGTCTACTTCAGCGGTTTTGGCGTCTACAATTATCAGCCCGCTAATTAAAATTCAATTAGACGGTTACATGGGAGTTGCGGTCGCATTTTTTATTATTATATCAGCCATCAAGATACTGAAAGAAATGCTGGACAATCTTTTAGGGAAAGTGCCTTCAACTGAGCTTATCAATCGTATTATTACCCATATTAGAAATAATCCCGGTGTAATTGGCATACATGATCTGGTAGTACATGATTACGGACCGCATCGTTGTTTTGCTTCTGTGCATGTTGAAGTCGATGCCAGAGTTGATGTTCTGGATAGTCATGATTTGATAGATAACATTGAGCGGGATATAGTTACTGAGCTGGGCATCCCTCTGGTTATACATATGGACCCCGTGGTATTGGATGATCCCTTTGTAAATGAAATGCACCAGTTAACCGAGCAAGTAATTAAAAAGGTAGATGTTTCTTTATCAATGCATGATTTTAGAGTAGTTAAAGGTGCAACTCATAGTAATATAATTTTTGATGTAACGGTTCCATTTGAATGTAAAAAAGATGACAATCAGATAATTAAAGAGATTGAAACCGGATTTAAGGATATAAGTGTCATGAATCTGTACCCCGTAATAACCATAGATCATACTTATGTGGCGTATTCGGATAACAATGGAGCACAAGGTATGGACTAAAACGCGCAGAGCTGATTTTATTTTAAGACCACATTCCCCTGGGCGAGAAAACATCTGTATTGTAAACATAATGCTGTTTATCAATGCAAATATTTTTCTCCCCTACCAATTGATCCCCAATACCTCGCCTGCAAAACGCAAGCGAACCAGGTTTTGTCCACTAACCAGCTGTGCGGGAACCCCCAAATAACCACCCCATTACAAATGGTAATCATGATATCGAACCGAATTATGTTTTCAAGAAATGTCAGCGATTATCTCCAAAAGACCACAAACAGGTACACCGTAGCTATCAGCACCGAGAGTATCATTAATGGGAATCCGTATTTAAAGTATTCCATAAAACTGATAGGATTGCCGTTTCGTTCTGCTATCCCAGCTACAATTACATTAGCCGAGGCGCCGATTAAGGTTCCATTACCCCCCAGGCAGGCTCCCAAGGACAAGGCCCACCAAATGGATTCCATGGGCATGTGCGACATTTCTCCGACGCTTTGTAACAAGGGAATCATGGTGGCGGTATAAGGTATATTGTCTACGAAGGCTGAAGCCAGAGCCGACAACCATAATACCAGCAGACCGGTTTTGACTTCGCTGCCGCCGGTGAGATTCAAAGTCTGTTGAGCTACGTATTCGATAACTCCATTGGCTTCCAGGCCGCCCACGATTATGAACAAACCGGCGAAAAAGATTATGGTAGGCCATTCTACAGTTAACAGAGCTTCTTCGGGATCTTCACCGGTAATTAATAAGAGTATTCCAGCACCCAGAAGTGCAATAGTAGCTGATTCCAGGTGCAGACTCTGGTGCAGCATGAATCCCACTATGGTGATTGACAGTACCAACAAAGATTTCTTAAGAATAGCCCATTCTTTTATACTATCCATTTCGTTGAGCTGCATTACTTGTTTTACTCTCTCCGAGTCTGCATGAAGGCTTTTTCTAAAGATTATCGTCAATATTATAATGGTAGCGATTAAAATCAATGTAACTGGTAACGCCAGATTAGTGACGAAATCCATGAAGCCAAGCCCGGTAGAGCTGCCTATCATTATATTGGGTGGATCACCTATAAGGGTGGCGGTGCCCCCGATATTGGACGACAGAATTTCTGCCAGGAGATAGGGAATAGGATTAACCCCCAGGCGGTCGGTTATGGCATAGGTAACCGGGACCATAAGTAGTACTGTAGTTACGTTATCCAACAGGGCTGAGGCCAGAGCTGTAATTAGACTGAAGATTACCAGAATCAGCAGGGGATTTCCGTGCGCCAGTTTAGCGGATCTAATGGCTGCATATTCGAAAACTCCGCTTTTGCGTGTAATACCTACTATTATCATCATACCCATCAATAGCCATAGAGTATTGAAGTCAACCGATTCAATAGCCTTTTCCTGGTTGATTATCCCCAGGGCAATAACCAGCGCTCCGGCTACAAATACGACCACAGTGCGATGCACTTTTTCCCAAATTATAAATACATAAGTCATTACAAAAATTGCTATCGAAAGCCAAAAATATAGCACCCTTTGCACCTCTTTCTATGCTCAATATTCACTAAAATTTTTAAGCCTCCATAGGCTGTCCCGGATCACTGTTGTAATCACTAGGTTTCCCATTTTTATGATTTCTTTCGCCTCCTCCAACTATTTTGGACACTTGATAACCACACAAAAAGGGTGGGTAGCCTAAATAAAGGCTACCCACCCCAGTATGCCGATTCTCATAGCAGGATTATCATATCAGTTAATGACTTAGATTTGCCTGCTCCACTCATCTGATTTTCATCAAAATTGCTTTGACCGTAATAGTTTATTTAATTGAAGCAAGTATACCATATTGAGGATTAGAAAAACAGCCAGGCATATTCAATTAAATAATACTTGTTGCTAAAAGCAAAAGAATTATCTCGTTAGCTTTCACCGTTATCTAGCCATGTATTAAACGTGGGAGGCAGTGGGTGCACACCCAGAGAGCCTGGCCCTGGTGTTTTATGGCGAGCAGGTAAGCATTATCTTCGGAGTTGCCGCAAAAACTGCAATCCTGGGGAATATAATTAATTTTCATGCCCTTTTTATGATCGTGTACTGCTTGCTCGGAAAAATCCGGAGCTTCCCGCTGTTCTAATGAAAGAGCTCCGGTAGGGCAGACGCCCAGGCAAAAACCAGCGCCGTCACAGAGCTCTTCCCTCATAACTTTAGCCTTGCCGTTTTCCAGAATCAGTGCACCTTCGGCACAGGGGCTGACACAGACTCCACAGCCATTACAGAGTTCTTCATCAATTTTTACTATCGTACGATTAGCCATATAAATTCCTCCTTAAAAGTGAACAGGGGGACGGTTCCCTTGTTCACTTTTATTGGGTGATGTGAACAAGGGAACCGTCCCCCTGTTCACTTTTACCGTGCCTGGTTCCTTTAGTGATGCGTACCGGCAACCACTTTTACTCCTTTGCTTTCAATGGATTTTCTGATTTGTTCCTTATGGGGGCAGGCGGGGTAATCGTCATCCAGCATCATGCAGGAGGAAAGATGTACTACGTCCAGATCAAATTTCATTAGTTTTTCTACCAGCCGGGATACCCGTCGTCCGGAACAGCCACCACAGGTGAAGAAACCAATCATCTCCGTATCATTATCATAATCTTTAAAAAGCTGACGACGATTGTTGAAGGCCTGGAAGCAGGCTATCCCCGGACAGACCTCGGATACGATGTCACAACGCACCACGGCAATACGGGTCTTCTTCTTATCGCCTGATTTCTTTTCGGCGAAACTAATATAATTCTCGCGGCCCTTTCTCACATCTTCAACGCTTACCTCGCTGCGCCCATCCTTTTTGACTTCCTTTTCTACCGCTTTTCTAGCCATGCTACGCACAAAGCCAGGAGCTTTTTCCAGCTCTAGCAGTGCCTCTTCAGTCCATTGCATGCGTAAACCCTCCTAATATCTCTCCCTGGTTAAAAAAGAGGAAGAAATACCCCCACCCAAGCAGGGCGGGGGTATGATAATTCCCATGACCTGCTGACTGCCCGCCAACTACGATTTAATCATGATTAGCATCATTTTAAATTTATCAACTGCTTTTAGCGCATGCGGCTGATGGGCTGGCATGATGATCATCTCCCCAGTTTTTAGGTTATGGGGTTGTCCGGAAATAGTTATTTCTGCTGCTCCGTCGAGGATATATACCATAGCATCAAAAGGAGCGGTATGCTCACTAAGACCTTGTTCAACATCAAAAGCAAATAGAGTTACGGTTCCAGAAGGTTTATTAATAAGCGTTTTGCTGACTACAGAATCAGTCTGGTAGTCTATAGTTTCAGCCGCAGGCATTACCTGAGCCAGGAGTTTAGAACTTTCAGTCAGATCAATCTTACCCATTGAGCATTCCTCCTCAAATCAACCATATGAATTTAACATCAATAACAGCCAACCTCTGCCGTGGAGAGAAGGCATTGTTAACTTTTCCATTTTCACTATCATACCCAATATTACGCCAGAATAGTAGCCAAATCCTGATCTACAGTAGACACTGGCTTCAGGTCGAAGTTCTTCACCAGTACATCCAGTACATTAGGACTGACAAAGGCGGGCAGGCTTGGTCCCAGGCGAATATCTTTGATTCCCAGGTACAAAAGGGTAAGAAGAATAGAGACTGCCTTCTGCTCATACCAGGATATTACCATGGAAAGCGGCAGATCATTAACGCCACAATCAAAGGCCTGACTTAACGCTACACCAATTTGAATGGCTGAGTAAGCATCATTGCACTGGCCCACGTCCAGCAGGCGGGGAATTCCGCCGATAGCTCCCATTTGCTTGTCGTAGAAGCGATATTTACCACATCCCAGGGTCAGTATCGCTGTGTTTTCAGGGGTTTTCTCTACAAATTCGGTAAAGTAGTTGCGTCCTGGTTTAGCCCCATCGCATCCTCCAACCAGGAAAATGTGCTTCAGATCACCGCTTTTTACTGCGGCAATTATCTGATCGGCGACACTCATAACGGTATTACGGGCGAAGCCTACCGTTACTGAGCCCTGGTCAGTATCGCTGCCAAAGCCAGGCAGTGCTTGAGCCTTCTCAATAACTGCGGAAAAGTCAGCCTGGCCAACGTGTTTGATACCTGGCCATCCTACTGGACCGGTAGTGAAAATATTATCGTGGTATAAAGTCTGGGGTTCCTGCAGGCAGTTGGTAGTCATCAGGATAGCTCCAGGGAAATCTGCAAATTCTTTCTTCTGATTCTGCCAGGCAGTGCCATAGTTGCCGTATAGATGGGGGTATTTTTTCAGTTCTGGATAGCCATGGGCGGGTAACATTTCCCCATGAGTATAGATATATATACCGCTGTTTTTGGTAGCCTCCAGGAGATCCTTCAGGTCTTTTAAATCATGGCCCGATACCAGGATGCATTGACCGGCTTTATGACCCAGGGGCACTTCAGTTGGTACCGGATGCCCAAAAACACCGGTATTACCAGTATCCAGCAGTTCCATGGCGCGCAGGTTGATCTCACCGCATTGCATAACCAGTTCTAACCAATCATTGAGAGCTAATTCGGGATTGCCTATCTGAGTCAGGGCTGCATGGGTAAAGGCATAGATCTTTTCGTCTTCCTGACCCAGTATATACGCATGATGAGCATAAGCGGCGACGCCTTTAAGACCATAAACAAGTAACTCCTGCAGGGAACGGATATCAGCATCACCTTTTTGATCTACTAAAAATCCAATTTCTTCACCTTGTTTTATAAGTTCAGACACGCTATTCGCGGGGACAAAATAAGCTGCCGGGTCATTGGTGGCCAGAACTTTTCCGGCTGCGTCAAGGGCAGATTTGATTTCTTCCCTTAGGGATATACACTCATTTACCATGTCCCAAAAGCGTTCGGGATCAAAATTTACATTAGTGAGGGTGCTGAAGAGAGCTTCGCTCGTAAAACGGTTGACTTCCTGATTCACTATACTGTGCTGTCTGGCCTCGTTGGCATAGATGGATAGGCCTTTAACGGTATGGAGCAGGATATCTTGCAGAGCTGCCACCTCGGGTTTCTTTCCGCATACTCCGGATACTGTGCAGGCAATACCTTTCGCGGTTTGTTCGCATTGATTACAATACATTATTAGATCCTCCCTCTCAAAAATAAAAAAATATAAATTACTGTAACGGAATACAAGACAATGTGGACAACCTTAATCAACATTAGAAGTTTAAAAAAATTTCTTACCGGAATTCATGGAGTTAGGACTTATTTACCAGATCAGCCAGACTTTCTTTACAAAGCTCAGCTAAAAAGGCTTGCTGCGCTCTTGCCAATACTGGTGAAACCTGGCATTTTGATTGGTTGGGACAGGAAAAGCCGGGAGCTAAACAGGGATTTATTGCAACCGGTCCTTCGATCGCCACCACCACGTCAGCAATATTAATCTGATCTGCCGGTTTTACCAGTCTGACCCCGCCTTGGGTACCACGATGGGTAGTAACCAGACCACTCAAAGATAGAAGCTGAATGGTCTTCTTTAAAAAATCCTCGGGAATATCCTGCCGCTCTGAAATCACTTTACTGGATAGAATTTCTCCGTAGGGATGGGCAGCTAGTTCCAGCAAAGTCCGTAATGCATATTCACTTTGACGAGTAAGTTGCATAAAATCACCCTCTAATGTGGACTAAAAACATCAACATTAACCTGTAAATAGTTTATAAAATATGTATTAGAAATGCAAGGAGTTTTTCAGAAAAAAAGTGAACAAGAGAACCGTCCCCCTGTTAACTTTTGCTGCGCATTATTATTCTGTCCTGGATATTTTTACAATAGTCGGATTTGAGGTATGATATGAGAAGAAGTAGGAGTCAAGCAATTAGAGTTAAGAAGACCGAGGTGAAACTTCGAGGAGGTAGATGATATGTCGGAAATTAGATGGGACGTGGTGAAAAATAACTGGGTAGCGGTGGCGGCGGAGCGGGCTCTGAAACCCAACGATTTCCCCATTGCCAAAAAGGCACTGGAGGCTTCTGAGGCACCGGGATTTTGCCCGTTTTGCGAGGGCCATGAAGCCTTTACACCTCCTGAAATTGCCGCTTACCGCCAAAGCTCGGAGGCTAATGCTGACGGTTGGTTGGTTAGAGCTATCCCTAATAAATTTTCAGCTTTTGAATTAGAGGGAAGTCTTAAAAAAACCAATACCGGCATTTTTACTTGCTATAATGGTTTGGGAGATCATGAGGTTATTATTGAAAACCCCCAGCATGGAGTGGAATTTCATGATTTGTCTGTAGAGCGAATTGAGATAATACTAAATATGTTTAAAGAGCGTTATCTGGATTTATCGCAGGATGAGCGGATTAAATATATTCAGATTTATAAAAATCGGGGCATGTTTGCTGGTGCTTCATTGGATCATAGTCATAGCCAAATAGTAGCTTTGCCTTTTGTGCCTCAGGAAAACCGTGGTCTGGTTGATTATTATCATAAAAACACCAGTTGCTTGATTTGCGATATATTAAAGCAGGAGAGCGGCGGAGAGCGTATGGTCATGGAGAGTGATTATTATATGCTGCTTTGCCCCTATGCTCCTCGTTTTTCTTATGAAACCTGGATTATTCCCAAACGGCACAGTGAGCATTTTGGTGAGATTACGGAGGATGAAATCAAGGATTTGGCGATCATTATGAAAAAGTTTATAGCGCTTATTATTGATTGTCTGCAAAATCCTTCGTATAATTTGGTAATTAATACGGCACCGGTCAACGTTGAACACGAAGGTGGCTATCACTGGTATATGGAGCTTACCCCTCGACTCTTGGTGAATGCTGGAGTGGAAATTGCTACTGGAGTATACATGAACCCGGTTGCTCCTGAGCTGGCGGCGGCAATGTTTAGGGAAGAATGCCAGTAGATTATAAGGCATAACGTCCGGGCCTGCAGGAAAGCTGTAAGGAACAATGCAACTGCTCCCCTTGACAAGGAGGAGAAAAATACATAAATCTAACAAAGATGCAAAATGTTTCACGTGAAACATTTTGTATTTTACTCAAAAAAGTACGAGGTAAATAAATGGCGAATATATTATATCCTGGTTTATATGTTGATTCACTTTTGGACATACCTTTGGACGAGTTAAACAATCGTGGCATCAAGGCTTTTATTCTTGACTTGGATAACACTATAACCGAATGGAACAGCAACGATGTGCGTTTTGAAGTGGAAGAATGGTTCAAGCTGATTAAAGAACAGGGATATAAGGCTTGCATACTATCTAATAACGCTGAGCGTAGAATTATCCAGGTTGCTGATAGACTGGGTATTCCTTTTATTCATCGAGCTCGTAAACCGCGGCGGGGGTCTTTTCTGCGGGCTGTGGCGCTAATGGAGGTAAATGCAGCAGAGGCAGCGGTCATCGGTGATCAGATATTCACCGATGTTCTAGGCGGTAACCGGTCCGGCCTGTTTACCATACTGGTCAAGCCCCTGGACAAAAGAGAATTTTATGGCACCAAAATTTCGCGGGTCATGGAAATATTCGTTTTGCGCCGTCTCAGGCGAACTATGCAGAAATATAAACAGTAATATGCTTAGTTTGCCAACGTTGTTAAAGAAATGTGGCAAAAACTTGAAACAAAGGATGGAAAGTGGAATAATTTGCATAGGTGGATGCCATTAGAATAGGAGTAGAATGTACCGTCAATTTCTTACCCATACATTCATGGCATGTTCCATTGTAATACGGAGGGGAAAACCGCTTGGATTATCGTCATAGCATTTTATTAGGTCTCTTTGGGAATCCTGTAGAACATAGTTTATCACCTTTGATGCAGAATAGCGCTATCAGCAGCATGAACTTGGACTATATTTATTTGCCATTCAAGATCGACAGTCAGTATCTTGCTGATGCAGCAGCAGCCATAAGAGCCTTGAATATGAGCGGGGTTAATGTAACTGTTCCTTTCAAGGAGAAAGTAATACCTTATCTGGATGAACTATCTCCTTCAGCTCAAGCATGCGGGGCTGTGAATTTGATAAAGAATGATAACGGCCGCTTAATTGGATTCAATACAGATGGACAGGGATTTATCCTGAGTCTGGCCGAAGAAGGAATCACTCCGCAGGGACGAGTAGTCATCATCGGAGCCGGAGGAGCCGCTCGGGCTTTAGGTTATGAAATCTCGCGCTTGGAGGTAAGGCATATTGATTTTCTCGATATCGACGAAGCTAAGGCCCGGGATTTAGCAGCCACAGTGATGGTGGGAGCGAATGGCTCAACCGCTGGAAGAGCCATGAATGATGATAATTTTCAGCAGTGTAGTGCCGACGCTGATTTGATCGTTAATTGTACTGCAGTAGGTATGTTTCCGAAGGTTGATGCCTGTCCAGTGACATCTCTGGACCATTGCCGGCCTGACACTATTATTTGTGATCTGGTGTATAATCCGCTGCAAACTAATTTCTTGTTGATGGCTCAGTCCAGGGGACTAAAAAATCTGGGTGGATTATCCATGCTGGTACACCAGGGGGCACTAAGCTTGGAAATTCTAACCGGATGTACCGCGCCGGTGGCGCACATGAAAGAAGTGGTGTTCGATTATTATAAAAATCAATCGAGGCTTCACTCTAATTGAAATACTTTTTGTTTTGTCTCTGCTTTTTATCATCGCCTCCATGCTAATGCCACGCTTTACGGGAATTATGTCGGGAATCAAGGTTCAGGCTGATGCCCGACAGTTAGCTGGCGTGCTGCGAATGGCCCGTGTGCAGGCGGTAGCTACTGGTGATAACCAGAATGTTGAATTTCATATAGAGGAAGGCAACTATGAACATTATAACCATGCTACCTATAGACTCAGTGAAGGGGTAGAATATGTTGGTAATAAGCCCTTTATTAGTCTCCACCGTACATACCCTGCCTGCAAATTTAACGCTCAGGGGGGCGTAGAACGAGGGGGCACAGTTGCATTAAAATGTGGAGATAAGAAAAAATATGTAATAGTTCTATCCACCACGGGACGTATTAGGGTTTCCGATTATCCACCGTAGGAAGGGAGACAGCAATATTGATAGCACAACTCCTGTTCATTTTTTTTGCTCGAATTATAGATGTATCCATGGGAACTATTCGTACCATATTAATCATTCGGGGTGACAAATGGCCAGCCGCCATAATTGGCTTTTTTGAAATACTGGTCTATACTATAGCTCTGAGCATGGTAGTGGGGGCTTTGAAAGATCCAATTAAACTTCTGGTATTTTGCAGCGGTTTTGCGCTGGGCATATTGGTCGGAAGTGTTATTGAAGAAAAGCTGGCCCTGGGATTCAGAGGTCTGCAGGTTACCATTGATGAACAGAATTCTTTCATAGTCGATGAACTGCGTGATGAAGGCTACCCGGTTACTTGCTGGGAAGCCGAAGGCCGGGTGGGTCGTAAACTGGTCTTAAACATAATAGTAAAGCGTAACCTGGCCTCGAAGATAACTGATAAGATTTATGATAAAGATCCCTGTGCTTTCGTAGTTTATATGGAACCCAAATATTTCCGAGGCGGCTATATCAAGAAGTAAAGGGTGAACAGGGGGACGGTTCTCTTGTTCACCCGGTCAAAGTGACAAGGGGTGAACAAGAGAATCGTCCCCCTGTTCACTTTTATATGGGGGTAATTTATAGGTAATTTTGAGGGCTTTTTTACATATATATTCTTATGTACGGTTAAATGATTTGGATAATATAATAATTATGGAAAAGGTGGGGCAATGAAAAAAAATATTGTTCTAATTGGCTTTATGGGGACGGGCAAAAGTTCGGTAGGCTTTAAGCTGGCTATGAAGCTGAAAAAGGAATTTATCGATATGGATCGCGAGATTGAAAATGTGAGCGGAATGACCGTTGCTGAAATATTTCGGCGTTATGGGGAAGTTAGGTTTCGTTCTGAAGAATCTCTAATGGCTAAGAAGCTTAGCCAAAGGGATGATTTGGTTATTGCTACCGGAGGCGGTCTGGTTCTATTGGCAGAAAATATTGAGGCTCTGCGTGAAAATGGAATTCTGGTTTTATTAGAGGCCAAACCTGAAGACATTCATGCCCGGGTCAGCCGAAAAAAAGGTACTCGACCTTTGCTTAAGGGGAATATTACTGTAGATGACATTGCCAAGCTGCTGGATGAAAGACAGCCGTATTACGCCTGTGCGGACATTAGAGTTAATACCAGCAACAAAGATCTGGATGCAGTGATCGAAGAAATCCTGGGTCAGCTAAGACAATATCAGTAACCACAACTACTGTTCCCTCCTGCTTAATATGCTACTATTGGGACAGGTCCCCAAACCTGTCCTACCCCTTCTGATTTGCACCAGCTGTCTGCAATCTGAGTTTTTTGCATTACCAGATTTTAAAGTTTTGCCTTCGGTACCCCTCCCTAAAATAATCATCTCTATAATACTTACCACAATTTACCCTATTTATGAATTTTAATAACATTGAGCAGGAATTTGAAAATAAAAGTTGAACTTAATATTACAAAATTCTACCGAGATTCAATTATTATGTCCTATTCTTGAAAATATTAGCGTCATTTTTACATCAAACTACATAATACAGGGGCAAAAATAAACTCGACGGTGGAGAAAAATTATAAAATTAAATCGTTTGAGGAGGATGTTGGATGTTAAGGGGTAAAAGCAGAGTTTTGGCGTTGGCGCTAACAGTAGTCATGGTGGCGAGCCTTTTGGGAGGATGCGGCAATGCCAGCAAAACTACGGGAGGTTCTGCCAAAGAAATAATCAAAATAGCGAGTGTAACTCCGCTATCAGGTTCACAGGCGGCTCTGGGTGAAAACATTAAGCTCGGAGCACAGATGGCTTTTGATGAAAGAAAAGCCGAACTAGAGAAATTAGGTTTTCAAGCTCAATTTGTACCTCAGGATGATCAGGCTGACCCCAAAGTGGGAGTTGCCGTAGCTCAGAAACTAATTGCTGACAAGGATGTACTAGCGGTAGATGGTCATTGGAATTCAGGGGTGGCTATCCCTTCATCCCAGGTTTATGCCAAGGAAAGTCTATGTATGGTTTCGCCGGCTAACACAGCTGTAGAAATAACTGACCGCAAACTGCCGAGTGTTAATCGTATATGTGCCCGGGATGATGTCCAGGGTCCATTGGGTGCCGATTTTGCGAAGGAAATGGGAGCCAAGAAAATATTTATCGTGCATGACAAAACCGCTTATGGTCAAGCCATAGCTGATGAAGTGAAAAAACGGGCTCTCGCCAATAAAACTGAAGTAGCCGGCTTCGAAGGAATCACCCAGGGTGAAAGTGATTTTAGTGCTGTATTGAATAAAGTTGCTATATTAAAGCCAGATGTACTCTACTTTGGCGGTATTTATCCGGAAGGCTCGCTTTTAATCAAACAGATGAACGAAAAAGGCATCAAAGCCAAATTCATCGGACCGGACGGCATGGATGAAGCTGAAGTTGTCAATATTGCCGGCAAGGCCTGTATCGGAAGTTACTATACTTCTCCGGCAGCAGATATCACCCGCACTCCCGAAGGTAAAGCCTGGGCAGAAAGATTTAATGCCAAATTCAAGAAGACTCCAGGAAACTGGTCCGCTTATGGCTACGACGCTATGAATGTTATTATCGATGGTATTAAAGTTGCTATCGAGAAAAACGGCGGCAAAAAGCCAAGTCGCGTTCAGGTATGTGAAGCTGTTCGCGCCACCAAGGATCTGAAAGGAATAACCTCCACTATCAGCTTTGACGCCAAAGGCGACAATACCGGAGCAAAGCTGTACCTGGCTGAATTTAAAGAGGCCAAGTATCCGCCTACCGTTATTAAGGAAATCAGCGCTGGCGAATATCTGAAGTAGTCGATCGCATTGCAGCGAGAGGAATAGATTCTGTTCCTCTCGCTTAAATCTGTTTAAATAGTCCGTTGAAGTAGGAGGTTCTCCAAAAAATATGGAACAGTTTTTGCAAATATTACCTCAGTCTTTGGTGGATGGTCTCACGCTGGGTGTCGTATATGCGGTCGTAGCGCTGGGATATACCATGGTCTATGGAGTACTTGAACTAATTAACTTTGCCCACAGTGAGATATTTATGGTGGGAGCTTTTGCTGGAACCGAGGTCTTATTGTATTTACAGGCCAATGGATATCTGTTGGGTATACCGGCTCCCGTAGCACTGTTACTAGCTCTTTTTATT
The DNA here is from genome assembly GCA_964510795.1 of uncultured Syntrophomonas sp. GTDB lineage: Bacteria > Bacillota > Syntrophomonadia > Syntrophomonadales > Syntrophomonadaceae > Syntrophomonas_B. The sequence continues at coordinate 30,523 of CAZEDT010000008.1, read as the reverse complement.
GCTATGCTTTTAAGCGGCAGCTTGGGTGTAGTTATGGAAAGAGTAGCCTACCGTCCTTTGCGGGAAGCCCCGCGGTTGGTACCGCTAATCTCAGCCATTGGAGTTTCTTTCTTTTTACAGGATGCCGTTCGCTTAATTGAAGGTTTATGGAAAAATGCTTTTTATCTTACTGCACCCACTCTTTTTCCCGCTGCCATTGCTCTCACCCCAAACTTGAAGCTGCCGGTTAAATCCTTGGTAGTTATGGTATCGGCGGTAATTATGATGGTGGCTTTGCAGGTTTTTGTTACCCGGACTAAATGGGGTAAGGCTATTCGAGCGGTGGCTCAGGATCGGGATACCTCATCCCTGATGAGCATTAATGTTAATAAGGTTATTAGCTTGACCTTTTTCATTGGCGCTGGCTTAGGGGGAGCAGCCGGCACTCTATTTGCTACCCAATATTCCCTGATCCATCCTTATGTAGGTTTTATTTTAGGTATCAAGGCTTTTACGGCTGCAGTCCTGGGCGGTATCGGCAGTATTCCTGGAGCTATGTTAGGAGGAATTCTGCTGGGCGTTTTGGAATGCGTAGGTGCGGCTACTTTGGGTATAGCTACCAATGGAGCGATGGGGGCCGAGTATAAGGATGTATTTGCCTTTATTATATTAATCCTGGTGTTAATTCTGAAGCCCAGCGGGCTTATGGGTGAAAAAACGGGGGAGAAGGTGTAAATGATGAAATTCGATATGCAATCAGAAAAACCGTCTCCGATTGTTTTTGTTTTGCAATGGCTCGGCGTAATCCTACCGGTTCTATTGTTCTATTTTTTACCTCAGTCGGGGCTGGCATTTTTACTATTCCTGGCTTCCTTACTGGTGCTTTACCGAATGAAAATGGCCCCAATGATAAAGAATGTGACGGCTGCAGTTATTCTCGGGATAATGATGCCGATAATCGGTTTGCAAAATACTTATTATCTGGATGTAGTAACTCAAGTAGGTATATATGTCGCCTTAGCTATAGGCCTTAACATAGTGGTTGGTTTTGCTGGTCTGCTTAATTTCGGTTATGTGGCATTTTATGCCTTTGGAGCTTATCTCTATGCGGTTTTCGCTTCACCTCAGGCGGCCAATTTTATACCGGCGGCCCTGGCCCATTTCCCTCTATCAGGCAATTGGTTCTGGCTGTTCCTGCTAATAGGGATGCTGATGGCTGGGTTACTGGGGGTTTTACTTGGTTTTCCGGTACTCAGGCTACGAGGTGATTATCTGGCTATAGTAACCCTGGGCTTTGCGGAAATTATTCGCATTGTTTTTAATAATATGGACAAGCCCATTAATATCACCAACGGTCCGAAAGGCATCTCGCCGATAGAACCGCCGGCTATATTCGGAATGATATTAAATCAACCCATTCACTACTATTTCATTGTCCTAATGGTAGTGGTTATAACTATCATTATTGCCAAACGTTTAGATGCGTCCCGCATCGGCAGGTCCTGGGCAGCTATTCGTGAGGATGAAATAGCGGCTCAGAGTATGGGGGTTCCGGTGGTGAAAATGAAGCTGTTGGCTTTTGCTATCGGAGCTTCGTTTGCTGGTGCTATGGGGGTTATATTTGCGGCCAAGCAAACCTTTGTGGACCCCTCCAGCTTTGGATTTATGGAGTCTATCGGAATTCTATCCATGGTCATACTGGGTGGCATGGGCAACGTTGGCGGGGCAATTATAGGAGCTGTGGCAGTGGTGATGCTGCAATTAAACATTCTGAAAGAGTTTTCCGAATATCTCGGCCAACTAGCGGCTCAGGGAATTCTAAATATACCATCTCAGGTGGACCCTGCTAAGTATGAAAAAATGATCTTTGGCTTAATATTAATTTTAACCTGCATTTATCGACCTCAGGGCTTATTACCGGCTAAACGTTTCCTGCCGGCCTGGCTTTCCCGGGGAGAAAAAAAGCAGATTAATAATAGCACACAGGAGGAGAGTTAATGTTACTCGAGGCTAGTAATATAACCAAGACATTTGGAGGCCTGACGGCTGTTCATGATGTTAATTTTTCTATTAAGGCCGAAGAAATTGCCAGCATAATCGGACCTAACGGTGCAGGCAAAACTACCTTTTTTAATATGATCAGCGGCTATTATATACCGGATAAAGGTAAAATTTTATTTGATGGTCGTGATGTTACCAAGCTCTCTCCGGAAAAGGTGGCTGGCTGTGGTATTGCACGGACCTTTCAAAATATTCGCCTATTTCCTGACCTGATGGCGGTAGAAAATGTGCTGGTAGGGATGCATCTGCATCTGTCTTCGGGAATTGGAAAAATTGTTTTTAATACCCGCGGGGCACGGTCAGAGGAGCAAAGGGCTTATGATGAAGCCTATAGTTTGATGAAATATGCTGGTCTGGAAGGCAAGGAAACTGAGCTGGCTCGGAATCTTTCCTATGGAGACCAAAGACGCCTGGAGGTTGCCCGAGCTCTGGCAGTCAGACCGAAAATGCTCCTATTGGATGAACCAACCGCCGGCATGAATCCACGGGAAACTGATGAAATGAAGGAATTTATCCTGGGGTTGCGAGATGAAAAAAAAGTCACCATTCTGCTCATTGAGCATGATATGAAGGTTGTTATGGGTATCTCAGATCGTATAACTGTTTTAAACTATGGAGAAAAGATCGCCGAGGGAACGCCCCAGGAGATCCGTGAGAATCCAGAAGTAATCAGAGCTTACCTGGGGCAGGAAGCAGTTTAAGGGGGACAGACAATGACTCCGGTGCTAAGTTTACAGGATATAGAAACATTTTATGGAGCTATCAGGGCACTTAAAGGAATATCCGTGGAAGTTCAAGCAGGAGAGATCGTAACGCTCATTGGCAGCAACGGGGCGGGGAAGACGACCACGCTAAGAACTATTTCGGGTATTTTGAAACCTAAAACCGGAAAAATATATTATAAGGGTGAAAGCATTGATCGTCTGCCTCCTCATGAGGTAGCTTCATTGGGCATAGCCCATGTTCCCGAGGGCCGCAAGATATTTCCGCGCCTTACAGTGGAGGAAAATCTGGAAATGGGAGCATTTCGTATCAATGAAAGCAATCGGGTTAAAGACAGTATGGCCAGAGTTTATGAACTGTTTCCACGCTTGCAGGAACGTCGCCGGCAAAAAGGCGGCACTTTAAGCGGTGGTGAGCAGCAGATGCTGGCTATTGGGCGAGCGCTGATGAGTGAACCTGCGATTCTATTGCTGGATGAGCCCTCGATGGGGTTGGCGCCGCTAATGGTAGATCACATCTTTGAAATCATTCAGACCTTGAATTCCACCGGGATGACTATCCTGCTGGTTGAACAGAACGCGTTGAAAGCACTTAAAATTGCCCACCGCGGCTACGTCTTACAGACAGGTTCTGTAGTATTGGATGGACCGGCCGATCAGCTGCTCAATGATGAAAGCGTCAAAGAGGCTTACCTGGGCTAATAATTATATTTTAAGACTATTATTGCGAACCCGTGGACAAACAAATTATGTTCACGGGTTTTTTGCATTTGAAATAAAGAACATTTAGAAAGTAACAATATATAAATATCGTGCAGAATAATGCAATAATTAATAGATATTTAATCTCAAATAATGAAGGAATTAGAACAATGGGCCTAGAATTGATAAGATTACCTATAAAATGGAATAAACTCCAGTTGTCATGGTGACGGTGCCTCTGACAACGTGCAAAAACAAGCGTGTCAACCGAACCGTTCGATTAACAATCCCTATATGTAACGATAATAAAACTATGGTTGTGTGAAAAATATGACTACTTGCAGCATATAGTAGAAATAAAAGGCGGTACGAAGTGTCACAGAAAAGAATACTTGGGCATATTTTAACCGGGCTTGGGATCATAACGGAAGATCAGCTTGTCACCGCTCTCAATCAACAAAAGGAAAGCGGTGAAAAACTAGGCAAAATTCTGGTGGAGCAGGGGATTCTTACAGAACTGCAGCTTATGGAGGCATTGGAAGTTGCCCTGGGCATACCTCATGTCCAGTTAAGTAAACTGAATATTGACAGCGAAGCCGTAAAACTCCTGCCGCCCCAATTAATCAGACGCCACAAGGTACTTCCTATAGAAAGAAAAAAGCATTCTCTTACCCTGGCGATGGTAGATCCGCTTAATCACCAGATCCTTGACGATGTTCGGATGGCCAGTGGATTGGACGTGATCCCGGTCTTAGCCGGTGAAAAAGAAATGGATACGGCTATTCGCCAGTATCTTGCTTTCCGGCTCGATCCCAATATGGAACGAATTCTGGGGGAATTAAACACCGATAGCAGAAACGCTAATCTGCAGTCCCGAGATGCTGCCATATTAAAAGTGGATGAAGATGCACCGATTATCCGTATGGTTAATTCCATATTGGTTCAGGCCGTTCTGGGTCGTTGCAGTGACATTCATATAGAACCCCAGGAGGACGATACCCGGGTGCGTTTGAGAGTAGATGGCGAGCTCTATAAAGTCCTGGAAATCCCCAAGTTCTCACAGGCCGCTGTGGTTTCCCGGATAAAAATTATGGGTGGTATGGATATCGCCGAAAAAAGGATACCCCAGGATGGTCGGGTACGCATGAATATAGAAGGTCGGGAAGTTGATTTTCGAATATCTTCCTTACCTACTGCTTATGGCGAAAAGGTGGTAATGAGAATCCTGGACCGGGCTAATGCCCTGACCAGAATTGACCATTTGGGCCTGAGCAGCAGTAACCAGCAAAAACTGCTGTCCCTAGCTTCCAGGCCACACGGTATGGTATTGGTAACCGGTCCTACCGGATCGGGCAAAACCACCACTCTTTACTCAGTACTGGGTGCGGTTAATTCCGAGGACAAGAATATTATTACCCTGGAAGATCCCATTGAATATACTCTGGCAGGTATAAATCAAGTACAGACCAATGCCAAGGCGGGCCTTACCTTTGCCAGTGGATTGCGCTCCATACTCAGACAGGACCCTGATATTATTATGGTCGGAGAAATTCGCGACCACGAAACCGCTCAATTAGCAGTACAAGCCGCTCTAACCGGCCATCTGGTGCTGTCTACCCTGCATACCAACAGTGCCGCCGGAACGGTGGCTCGTTTAACCGATATGGGCATTGAGAATTTCCTCTTGGCCAGCTCATTAGCCGGGGTAGTATCCCAGCGACTGGTTAGACAGCTATGTCAAAACTGCAAAGAAAGCTACATTCTGGAAGAAGAAATGGCAGTCAGACTGGGCATACCCGAGGAAAGCGGCCAGGAATTCTACCGGCCGGCGGGCTGCAACATGTGCCGGCAATTAGGTTACCAGAGCCGTATGGCCCTGCACGAAATAATGATGCTGGAAACAGAAACCCGCAACCTGGTTCACCGAGGGGAGAATGCCGAAGATCTGGTGGAAATAGCTGCCATCAAGGATGGCATGGTTACCATTAAATTAGACGGAATATCCAAAGCCAAGCAGGGAAAGACATCTCTGGAAGAAGTTATGAAAGTAGTCTTGTTAGGAGGATAACCGCCATGTCACAATTATCTGCCCTGGAGATTGTTACCCGGGCTGTAGAATTAGGTGCTTCAGATGTTCATCTTACTGTATTCAGACCGCCCATGTTCAGGGTAAATGGCCGACTGCTTCCGTTTGAAGAGGCCGAAGTCCTGACCGCAGACGACACCCGCAGATTGTCCCAGGAAATTATCCCTAACCCCAAGGTGGAAGCCGCTCTGGAAGTTGACGGGCAGGCTGACTTCTCGAATTCCTTTCCCGGAGTGGGCCGTTTCCGGGCCAATATATACGTTCAGCGTGGTTCTTATGCTGCAGCCCTGCGCCTTATACCAGTGAAGATACCTGAGCTCAGCAGTTTGGATTTGCCTAATATTGTATCCGAACTGGCTATGAAGGAAAAAGGCTTGATTCTGGTTACCGGGGCTACCGGCAGCGGCAAATCTACTACCCTGGCAGGGATGATTAACCTATTAAATAATACTAAAAAATCAACAATTCTGACTTTGGAAGATCCGATTGAATATCTGCACCGCCATGGCACCTGCATTATCAACCAACGGGAGGTAGGTACTGATACCAGCAGTTTTGCACTCGGTCTAAGAGCGGCTCTCCGTCAGGACCCGGATATCATCCTGGTAGGAGAAATGCGCGACCTGGAAACTATTTCCACGGCTATGACGGCTGCGGAAACCGGTCATCTGGTAATGGCTTCGCTGCATTCCAGCAGTGCGGCTGGAACTATAGAGCGGGTAGTGGATGTTTTTCCACCCCATCAGCAAGCCCAGATCAGGATTCAATTATCGACTACTCTGCAGGGTATTATCAGCCAGCAGTTGATTCCCCGCTCTGATGGCAGGGGTCGAGCCGTAGCCACAGAAATATTAGTAGCCACTCCTGCCATTAGAAACCTGATTCGGGAAAACAAGCTCCACCAGATATACTCGTCCATCCAGACCGGCAATCAGGCCGGCATGGTTACCATGGAAAAATCGCTCAAGAATCTCTACCAGAGAGGTATTATCTCTATGGAAGAAGCCACCAAGCGAGCAGTAAGTGCTGAAGGCTTACAGTAAAGGAGGGTGCGAAGCTGAAGTATGAATATAGGGTAAGAAACCAACAGGGGTCAGTGATGAAAGGCGTACTTGAGGCCGAAAACCGGAATGCAGTAGTCAGCAGCTTGCTCAGTCAAGGCTATTATGTGATGTCCTTAAGGGAAAGCAAGCAATCGGGTAAAGATTTGAGCCTGTTTGATTTCAGCCTTGGAAAAATAGGAATTCGCGACCTGGTGGTTATGACCCGCCAGCTTTCGACCATGATGGCAGCTGGTCTCTCCATTCTGAGGTGCTTTAGCATCCTTGAAGCCCAGACCGAGAACAAGAAACTTAGAAATGCTCTCAGCGCGGTAAAAGCAGATATAGAGGAAGGCCTGGCTCTATGGGAGGCCCTGGCCAAGCACCCCTACGCATTTTCCGATATCTATGTCAGCATGGTACGGGCTGGAGAAGTGGGCGGGGTTCTGGAGCCCATATTGGAAAGACTGAGTGACCACATGGAAAGAGAGCAGGAGATAAGTGGCAAGGTAAAAGCGGCATCTGTCTACCCAAGCGTTATTGGCATCGTGGCCATCGTGGTGGTAGTTAGTATTATTACCTTTGTAATGCCTACTTTTGTCGGCATGTTCCAGTCCTCAGGAGTAGAGCTGCCCGGACCGACCCGGACGTTGCTGGCTATGAGCAATTTTATCAAATCCAGCTGGTATGTTATTCTGGGCGGGATCGCCATACTTATTTTTATACTCAAACGAACCGCCCGAACTCCAGCGGGAAGATTGTTCTTTGATAGACTTTACCTGCATATACCGGTACTAGGCAAAACTATTTCGCGGATTTCAGTAGCCCGTTTTGCTCGTACCATGGGTACCCTGGTGAGGTCAGGCATACCAGTCTTGCAGGCACTGGAGGTGGTAGAAAGTGTCATGGGCAATGCCGTTATCGCTCAGGCTATACACGGTGCCCGGGAAAGTATCAGCGAGGGTGAGTCCATCACCACACCCCTGGAAGCTACCGGGGTATTTGAACCAATGGTTACCCAGATGATTGCCGTAGGAGAGGAAACCGGAGCGCTGGATGAAATGCTGATTCGTATGTCGGATTATTTCGAGCGCGAAGTCATGCAGATGGTAGATACCCTGATGGCAATTATGGAACCGGTCCTAATTCTAGTTGTAGCCGTGATGGTAGGAGGTATCGTCATTGCGACACTCATGCCGATGTTTGACATGATGAATACGGTTGGATAATAGGACCATTGTAGGAAAAACTAAATTTTACTATCTTTTTTGGGATATATCTAATAAAATGTCAATAGATGGCTATAGAAATAATTGTTAGAACTACTATATATATACATTATATAATAGTTGTGGTAATTAAGAGAAGAGCCTATTATGCATGAAAGGTGGGAGATAAGTTTTTCTTGGCCGGGAGGTCAGATAATATGGGGGAATTTATCTAGTATATTTTAAAGATGGGGAGGAAAAGGTATGTTAATGAAAATGAGAGCAATGATGAAGAGGGGAGATAATCAAAAGGGTTTTACGCTGATAGAATTGATTATTGTTATGGCTATTCTGGCTATTCTGGCGGCTATTGCGATACCAAAATATACTACTATTAAAGCTGCCTCAGCAGTCAAATCCGACGCAGCAACCGCAGCAGCTATAGTAAATGCTTGTAGAGTACAAGAAAACGATACCGGCACAGCAGTTGTAGCTGGTGATCCCGCCGCAACAGTTGCTGATGAGTTCATGGTTGTTCCAGCTCATCCGCAAACAGCGCCTGCAGGTGCCTGGGCAGTGAGTGGAGCCGGGGGAACTGCTCCATATGTAGTAACATGGACACCGGCTGCTAATTACGCACCATATAATCAATTGCAAACAGTTACAGAGGGTGGAACATTTGCGGCTAATAAATCATAATATCATATTATGGTGCCGGGTATCCAACTTATCTACAAGGGTTAGACCAGCACTTACGAACTTACAGACATATTTGTTCCATGAACATAGTCTGTAAGCAAAGTCATAAAATTATTAATTTATGCCTCTTGCTACATATAAGCAAGAGGCAATTTTTAGATTTTTTGTTAAAATCATTGAAAAAACAAAGAACAATGGTCAAGGTGTTAAGGGGTAGGTGTAAGATATCTGAGCATTGGTAGCAAATACTTCTCCTTATTGTTTTTGCTGGTTTCTCCTATTTAATAAGTGCGCCTTTGAGAGGTTGGAAATAATGTTAGATAGCAACAAACGGACCCCTTATGGAATATATTTTGACATTATTATCCTTGGGTTTATGGTGTCGATTTATCCGCTTCTGGTAATACCTAATTCTTTTACCATAAGTTACTTTTCTGAGCCTCGCTATTTTGTTTTAGCCCTAGTTGCGATGACAGGAGTTTTCTACTTATTCAGGGAGCGGGTGAGACTCAATCATCCGGTTTTTATGCCTTTAGCAGTATTTTTAGGCTTTATGCTTTTATCTACACTTATTGCTCCATTACCGGATATAGCCTGGGTTGGTAATTATCGCTGCACAGGTCTAACTACTTATTTGTTTTGCATTATATTATTTATCCTAGCATGGAAGAGCGATAATGCCAACGAATTGATTCGCCTTATGATCGGGGGGGCGGTTCTGGTATCAATCCTGGCGGTTTTGCAGAATTATGGTATTAACCTGGTGCCCCATGAGACCTACAGGGAAGGACCTGATGTCTATGGTACCTTGGGTAATTCTAACTGGTTGGGTAGCTATACGGTTTTTATATTGCCTGCTGCGATAATAATCTACTTACAGGAACGTAAGTTATCCATACTGCTAGCCTCGGCTCTAATCTATGCAGGCCTGCTGGTGAGTATGACCCGAGGTGCTTGGTTAGTATTTATGGTAATATCGATTATTATTGGGGTTCATTTTTTACGGGCCAGGGAAAAAAACCAAACATTAGCTCTGGCCAGGTTAATATCGGTACTATTTCTAGTAACATTAATGTTAGGATTCAGCGGTAAGGATGCTATATTTCTGAGATTTTTAACTATTCCGGGAGAAATTCAATCCTGTTTACAGCTAAATGATATTGGTTTATCCGGTCGAATTCAAATATGGAAAGAAGTCATAAGATTATTGCCAAGCTGCTGGGCCTTCGGATTGGGTCTTGATAACCTGGGTGCAGCAAATATACTTATTAATAATCAAATGATGGATAAGGCTCATAACATTTACTTGGAAATGGCAATAACAGCAGGTGTGTTTTCGTTGGTGGCGTATTTGTGGTTTGTGTCCTTTTTTTTCAGGCGGTGGCCGAATGAACAGGGCTTTTTGCTTTTTGTAATGATTTTAACCTACCTTTTGCAGGGGTTGAGCAATAATGATGTAATCATGGTTATGCCACTATTTTGGATAGTTATGGGCCTGGGGGTCAGGCCATTAACTAGCTCGAGAAATGCATCGGAGTTAATAGGTGCCAGGCACCAAACATTCTAACTTTCTCTAACGTAAAAATCATTACCATATCGCTCTGAGTAGAATGTTAGGTGGCATATTACCTTAAAAATCCATGAAATTGAGACTTCGTATTGAACACACTTTACTTATAGCTAATATTACCTCCTGTTATTATTATGGCAGGAGGTTTGTTTTTTTATAAGAAAGTTATAAGTTAGGTGCTTGGCACTCGGCACTATTTTTACTTATCAGGCAGGAAAATACATCTATGTATATAATATCTAATATATAACGAAATTCCTAAGAGGTGTTTTAATGTTCATAGATATTATGGTGGTATTGGTTGCTTTGTTTATAGGTTCGTTTTTGAATGTGGTCATATACCGCCTGCCACGGGGGGAGTCGATAGTCTGGCCGGGGAGCCATTGTACGGCTTGTGGGCATCCCCTTCGACCGATGGACTTGGTTCCGGTGCTGAGTTACCTGGGCTTGCGGGGGGAATGTCATTATTGTGGAGAAAAAATTAGCTGGCGTTATCCACTGGTTGAGCTTTTGACGGCGGTAGCCTTTCTTATGATTTATTTAAAGGGCGGACTGTCCATTTGGACTGCCAGCGGATTTGTTTTAACGGCGGTTTTAATTGTGGCGGCTTTTACAGATATTGATGAAGGAATCATACCTGATAGGCTGACTTATCCAGCTGTCTTGCTGGGATTGAGTGCTTCTGTATATACCATTGGCATAAAACCTTCCCTGGCAGGTACAGCTGCTTTTGGAGGGGTATTTTTACTGGTGGCTATTGTCTCCAGAGGTGGTATGGGGGGCGGAGACATAAAGTTGGCAGCAGCCATTGGAGCCTTTACTGGATTGCAGGGAGCATTGTTGGCATTTATGCTGTCTTCCTTGCTGGGGGGCTTGTGGGCTGTGGGGTTGGTTGCAGGGGGTAACGCAAGCCGCAAGACGGTCATTCGTTTTGGACCTTTTCTCTCAATTGGGGGCTGGCTGGCATATATGTACGGAAATAGCATCTTTATATTATATATGAGCATTTTTACTTAGATCCTGGCATATTATAGGATACGAAAATTATTCCTAAATAGCAGGATTAATTCCAAACATTACCGAATATTAAAATTTAATATATAAATGTATATTATTAAAAAATGCAATTCTTGAGTGGAAGTAACAGATATGATGCTATAGGCTTCAAGGCGCGAGAAGTTATAGTGTCGTGCAAACATAAAATCAACTGAAAAATGAATTAAATATTAACCGCGCTATTGGGGGGATGGGGTCGTGGATAAGCAACTTATTAAACTAAATGAAGAAGCTATGACCCTAATGGAGGTACTGGTAGCCCTGGTGATAATGTCTATCCTGACCATGGCTTTTTTGCCGGCATTTTCCACCGCCAGCAACTGGATTACAGGGGCCGGCAAACGCACCATTGCCCGCGATTATGCCAGTTCCACCATCGAGCTGATTCGAGCCAACTCCATTGACCTATCTAAGGTAGTTATGGCAGTAGGAGCGGATCCAGATAATCTGCTAGACGTGGCGTATTGTAAGAGCCAATCTCTTTCCCCTGGTGACAAGTTTACTTTCAAATTGGATCCAAGTAAAGCAGATCTCGAGGTAGATGTACCATCAGGCATGACGGCTATGGGAGTAACAGGGATTAAACTGAAAATCATGAAACACCTAGAAACTGGCTATTATTCTGCTGGTATGACCAGAGTTATCAATAACAATCTTTTCAATGTTATTGTTACCGTCACATGGAAACAGGGTGGATTTGATAAGGAGCTGCAAATGTCTACCGTGATAGCTGCGAGGTAAAAATGCATGAGCAATGAAAAAGGAACCACTCTGCTGGAATTGTTGGTAGTTCTGGCAATGACTGTTATCCTAATGGCCGGACTAATGTCCATTTATACCTTTGCTACCGCTGCCAATAAACGGGAGATGGATCGAACGGATGTGTATTATGCGGCACGCCAGTCCAGAGAATGGATCATTGGAGACTTTCGCACCTATTCAAATTTTAGAGTATTAGACAACTACTCGCATAAAGCTGAGGTAACAGTAGGGGAGATAGGGAACTGTCTCGAACTGAAAATGGGACCGGCAGGTAAGCCGCAAACTGTATACTATTATGTTAACGATAGCAATAAGCAACTCTATAAGGATGCCCAAGACCCTACGTCCAATCAGCCCGTGGCATCCAATATTAAGAAAATTTCCTTCAGTAGACCATCAGTAACAGCACCGGGATTACTACATATTAAAATAGAAGTTAAAATCGGGAATCATGAGTATTCGTTGGAGAACAACTGTAAAAAAAGGGTTGATTGACAAGTGGGTAAGATAATGAAACTTCCTAAAAGGATCGCTGATAATCAGGGGAGCTCTATGCTGGTAGCCCTTATGGTTTTATTTATATTAAGCATAATGGCTACTATGGTTATAACTGCGGCAAGCATGGAGAACAGAATTTCCCTGCATGACTCCCGGGCCGAACAAGCTCGCCAGGCTGCTGATGCAGGAGTGACGGTAGCTCGGGACGTGATTATGAATTACATAATGGCTGGTAACAGCCCTACTGATATAGTCAAGTCAACATTGACACTTACACTGGAAGATGGTGTGAAGGCGGAAATTATCGATATATCTGCTATCGATGCCGCCACCGGAGTTATCACCATTAAATCCAAGGGAACGGTTGTAAAGTCAGGGAAAATACTGGCCACAAAAATCGCCGAGGCCGGGCTCAGGGTTAACGGATTGCCTAATACCCCTATCAGAACTGACACGCTTAAAGTAATGGGCAAATATTTTGCGTCTGTTTCACCTAAGCAGGCTGATACACTTGTAGGAGACCTTCTTAACATACAGGATTGGGATGTAAAGACCTACAATGTTGTCCCGATTGGTTTAAAGGCAGCTGAAACAGGTCAGGCATATGGCACTGCTGCTTTGAAGGATAACAAGCATACTCTTTTTACTGCTGCTAACTCTACCTACACCAACACCTGGTGGGTGGATTATCAGTTTAAAAGTATTCTGGGAATAGAGTACCACGATATAGATAATAGTACACTGCATATAGCTCCTTACTGGAAGCCGAAAGGAATTCTAGACGTGATAAAGAGTGATGGTGACAATGATATGAGCAATAACCCTGCTGCTGAGATAGCAGTTAGAAACTGGGACAACAATGTGGACGAAATGGCGGGATTTTTCGATTACAGTCTTCCTAAGCCTAAGTTTCATGTAACTCTTCCAGCGTTGACTTCGGGATGGAACTATCCTCTATGGGCTTTGAAAACGCAGGAAGAAGCTCGGGCAAACCCCAATGAACATATTTATTACCCTTCAGAAGCTTTGAAATCTAAGGATTTTTTAGGTAAACACATCGAGGTCAGTAATCTTCCGGCACCATTATTTACTAACAGACACCTCCAACAATATGGGGACTTAGCTCAGAGTGATACGGCGAACTGGCAGTATATTACCTCTAGCACACCTGGTTACAACGTTCCGTATTTGTTAAAACAGGAAAGTAAAACGTTGCCCAATGGAACTACGAAAACATGGTATCGATTGGTTGTTGATGATCCCGCGCTTACAAAGACCAAGTTTTTCATAGATATTCCTGCGACTGAGACCGCGTTATTGGATTTTACCACAGTTGCCAGCTATACCGGTACTTATATTGGTTGGCCGGCCTTCGATAATTTTGTGAATACCGTCTTAAACAGTGCGGGCACCTTTTTTAACCGCTTTAAGAACGAACTAGTCAGCGTTATCGCAGTTTCACCTGCTACTCTGGAAGTTGGCTATGATAGCTTACTTTTTGAAGGAGCAAATCCTGCTACCGGTAAGAAGCCTTATATTTTTTTACTTTCGGGGCAGGACGTAAATCTTAACATTGAACCCAGCGTTTTTGGCAATGCTACCAGGATACTTCCAAATAGTGACCGAGCTCGACAGATTCGTACTTATGTGCTGGCTGGGAGGAACGTAAATATTGTATCTACCCCAGAAAAAATGACCTTTCAGGGCGTTATAGCTGCGGGAGGAACAATGAAAATCAGAACGGGCTATTTTAGTGTACAGGAAGCTGAAGGGACTCTCCCCATAAGGGAATTGGAGAAGCGAATCACGATCATTAAGGATGAGACTATAATCAACGATTTTCCGGAACCTTGGTCTTATATCGGGGTGGGGCCAATTGTATCCTATAAATACTTATAAAGGATATTTAATAGTGTTGTAGTCAAAGGTAGGACTATATAAAGACCAGAATTTTTCATAAACGTCTTTAGGGGGGATGGGTATTGTTTAGAAAGATTGCCGACATTGGTCTGGATGTCGGCAGTAAGAAAATTAAGCTGGCTAGGGTGGGAAAAAGGGGCGATAAGCTGGAGGTATTGAACTTTGGGAGCATGGACACCCCGCCGGGGCTGGTAGAGGCTGGTACCATATATGATCCGGAAGCTTTGGGACAAGCTATGCGTCCCCTGGTTAACGAGTTGAATATGTCTGGTAAACAGGTAATATCAGCTATTTCAGGCCAACAGATTTACACCCGCAATATAGTCATGCCCCGCATGAAGTTAAAAGATCTTAAGAAGGCTATCGAGTTTCAGGCCAGCAACTTCTTGCCTATTCCGGTGGAAGAAGCAGCCTTGGACATCTTCCCGGTGCGAGAATTCGAGGATCAAGAAGGCAAAAAGACCGAGGTCTTTTTTGTGGCGGTACGACAAATACAGGTTGAAAACCTGATATCAGCCTGCCGGATGGCTGGTTTGCAATTAGTGGCCGTGGAGATAGAGCCACTGGCGATTAACCGGGTAATTGGGGCCGGAGACATTACGGAAAAAAGGGCCTTTTTAAATATTGGTGGGACTCGCTCCTACTTCACGGTGTTCAAAGATGAGATGATGGTATTCTATCGTTCTCTATCCTTTGGGTGTTCGTCCTTTCATCCTGGAATAGGCCTGGACCCGGGGGATGAGTGTGCCGGACTGGAAACAGTGCAAATTGAGAACAACCCTCAATACGACTTCCTGATGCGCGATATAATGGCGGAGGTTTCTCGCTCAGCCGAATACTATGCCATGCAAAGTGATGAACCAACCCCTGATAGTGTTGATAAAATTTTACTCTGTGGCGGGGGATCAAGAATCAATGGATTTGATCGCATTCTATCGGAGGGACTGGGTAAGATTGTGCAACTGGCTGATCCGACGACCAGGCTGATTTTGCCGGGTGAAATATCCAATATCCATGCCCAGGATATCAAACATGATTTCCTGGTAGTTCTGGGTCTGGCGGCGCGGGAACTGATCTAACACCTATTAATCATATCAGTATCAGATAGTGTAGGGGGGTGAAGTGTTGGCTAGTGGCGGGAACATACAAATCAACCTGATGAATTACAGGCTGGAACCGGAAACTCAGCGCCGCAATGAGCTGATAAGAATGTTTGCTTTCGTTGGAGTGCTGATCATATTAATGGGAATAATGGCGGTTACATACGGCGTAAAGAAAAGTCAGGTGGCAGAACTACAGAAGACTAACAAGAGCCTGACTGCGCAGCTCGCGCAAGAGGATAGAGTAAGGAAAGGATTTGTCTCATCAGATAAGGTGCAGGCAGATATGATAAGCTGGCGACTAATTGTGGGGGAAGTTAAAAAGCTCAAAAGCTCCTATTGTGGTATGTTCGAGGAATTCGATCGCATGAATATCCCTGGTGTTTTTATCAGTAATATCGATGTGAAACCAGATCTTATTAACATTAAGGGCTATACCAACAGCCAGAGCAATATCGCTGATATGGTTGCCTGGATCGCAAAAACCAAGCGGTTCGGAGAGATTACCAGCCTTAGCTCACGCCTCAATAAGGAAAGCGGGGAAATAGAGTTTAATATCTCGGTACCCTGGAAGGAGGCGAAACCATGAATATTTCCAAGCGGGAAAAAATTCTGGTAGCTGTGATTCTGGTACTGGGGATGGTATTTATGTTTAATAAATACTTCTATGCGCCTGTCAATAACCAGATTGATCGGTTAGAAAGCGAAAATGCCCAGTTGAATGAAGAAATGTCAGAGTTCAATAGAGAAAAGAAGCAGCAGCTTAGCCAGGCTGAGCAAAAACAAAAGGCTATGGATGAACTGCAGAATTTGAAAATAATGATCCCTAAAGATAAGCAGTTGGAGCAATTGGTTAGATTTTTACAATCGGCAGCAGAAGTATCAGCTATCCAACTTATCTCCATCGACTTCAAAGAAAACGTGCAGCCCACAGGTCAGCCTGCGGGTCAGCCTCCAGGTCAACCCGGTCAAGTTCCAGCAGTAAAGGTCCTGAATCTGGGTATCAGCACTTATGGAAACTATTTTCAATTACGCAACTTCTTACTGCAACTGGAGAGCTGTCCGCGGATTATTACGGTTCAATCCTGCATTCTAGCGGCGCAAACCAAAGGGGGTACGACTGGAGTAACTACCTCAAGCGGTCAACGTTCATCAAGCAGTTCTGAGCCGCCACCCAGCGCACCGCTTCCTAAAGGTGTGCGAATCAGCGATAAAGATAAGACCCAGCCTAACGATGTAGCTGCCATTGCAGCCAAGGCATCCGGCCAGAAGGCTTCGGATCGCTACGATGCGAATAAGATGCAGATGGATTTGCAGATTAGTACCTATTACAGGTAACTATTTGTTATAGTTTTCTAGATTTTAACACCTGACCGGGACGTTTATACATTGAAAACTGCCAAACATCAGGTGGTAAGGATGAGAAGCAGTACCGTTAACTAACCAAAGGGGGTGAGCAAAATGTGGAATATGGCTTCAGAGAGATTATCCGAGATACATTGCCGGAAATGTTTAATAATTATCATCGGCATACTGGTCTGGATATTATCAACACCTGGTACAATTACTGCGGCAACTGATGAATCGGCAAATACTTCCAACCTCCCGGCTAAAACTGAAGCAGGTTATCATGGCCAGATTACCAGTGATGGAGGCTATATAATTGCTTCATATTGTATTGCTCAGAATGGCAACCAGGATGTATATATTCTGAAAGTCAATGCCCGGGGCAAAAAGGAATGGGAAAAGACGTATGGCGGGCAAAAGGATGATCAGGCCAATTGTATCCAGGAATGTCAGGACGGAAATTATATCGTAACCGGATACACTAAATCCAAGCAAGGTAAGGGCCAGGATATTTATCTCCTTAAAATCAGTAAGCAGGGAGAACTACTGTGGGAAAAAAATTATGGGGGACGTTTTAAAGAGGAGAAAACCGCAGATGTTACACCGGTCAAGCAGATCTTTGACGTGGGTTATGAAGTATTCGATTACACGAGTTCTGTGGATCTTTCCCGAGACTATTTTGATGTCTTTCTGTTGCGTCCTGATAAAGGCGAATTAGACAAAGCTGGGAAGGATAGCGAGTATACCGATGATGAAGGCAACTATGTGCAGGCCTGCACTGATGGAGGCTATATTATAGTCGGCAATACCAGGCCCAGAGGAGGTTCCAATGCTGATATCTGTCTTGTGAAAGTGGATTCCCAAGGTATTCTTCAGTGGGCGAGAAGTATTGGCGGTGGCAATGACGAAAATGCCAGTTCTGTTCAGCAAACTACTGATGGCGGCTATATCATATGTGGAAATACCAATTCAGTAGGTATCGGAAATCGAGAACGTGGTGATGGCAAGGAGCAAAAAAACCGTACCGACAAAGATCTTTATCTGGTGAAAACAGATAATAGAGGCTACTTCGAATGGGAACGAACCTTCGGAGGACTGAAAGATGATGAAGGTAAATTTGCCTGCCAAACCAGAGATGGAAACTACATAACGAGCGGCTATATAAGTAAAATTTCAGGCGAAGGGAATAATCTATATCTGGTGAAAACCAATAGCAGCGGTAATATTATCTGGGAGTCTAATAACTGGGCAGGACGGGGATCTGCTATCGGAAATACAGTTAAACCAACCCAGAGTGGTGACTTTATGGTGACTGGAACCACGGTCAGCAGTGATGGGAAATCCGCAATATTTATCATGCGTTACCAGGATAAATCGGAATTGCTATGGGATAGGCAGTGGGAGGCCGGTGCCAATACCGGCTCGGCCGGGTTGCAGATAATGAAAGACGGGACTTGCATCGTTATAGGGCACAGCTTGATGACCTCACTGGATGGCAAAACTGCCCGGCTCAATCCAATAATCCTGCAGTATGATGATAACGGCAAACTCAGAGATAATTATATTATTTATGATAACCAGATTAATAGGCTGGCGGGCATAACCACTCCAACTCCGGAAAGCAAGACCGCCACATCTGCATCGCCTCCAGCCGCACCTGCTGCGAAAGGAGCCCGGAAATGACGATCAGAGTAATGCGTTTAATCAATAATAAGCTATTAGGACATCAGAAAGGTGGTGTTTATAAATGTTCAGGCTGGTAAAAAGAATTTCTCTAAAGCGTAGTTCTAAGTCATCACCGAAGCCAGGGGCTGGATATGGATTGCTAACGCTAGCCCTTATGATACTCTTGGCCAGTTCCGGTACTGTGTCTGCTGCCAGCAGCGACATAATTTGGAGCAGGGATTTTGGAGGTAACGGAGAGGAAACTGGTAACATGGTTCGGCCCTGCTCAGACGGGGGATACATTGTAGCTGGTTCCAGCAGATCTGGTGGTGGATCGCAGGATTTCTATCTGGTAAAAACCAATTCTCAGGGGGACAAGCTGTGGGAGAGAACCTTTGGCGGCGCTGGAGAAGAACAGGCTAAATGGGTTGAACAGAGTACAGATGGCGGATATGTCCTGGCTGGGTCAATTAAGGCGGTAGATAGCGGCATACTATCCATCTACATAATCAAAACAGACCCTACTGGCAAGATAGTTTGGGATAAGACCCTTGGTGAAACTCGCTCGGCGGAAGCTCTGGCTATGCATAAGAACTGGGATGGAAGTTTTGTGGTAACAGGTTATATGCAAAGTGTCAGCGGAATTCCGCAGGCCTATCTAATGAAAATTGACAATGCTGGTAAGGTGAAATGGGAAAATAGTTTTGCTTCAGCCAATATTGAGAAATTACAGGGTATATACCAGAGTTCGGATGGAGGCTATATCCTGACCGGTTATAGTCAGGCTCCGGCCAGTAACAGGCGTGATCTGCTGCTGATGAAAACCGATGTTAACGGGGATCTGAAATGGAGAAAAAGCTTTGCCAACAACAACTTACAGGGAGGCCAAAGCGTAATTCCTACGGCAGATGGAGGTTTTCTGATTGCTGGTTACAGATCTCAAGCAGGGTCGAGTGGAAATGGTATTTACCTGCTGAAAACCGATGGCAATGGTACCTATCTCTGGGATAAAAGTTATAGTCCAGCTAATGATAGCTCCGGCTGTGCGGTATATCAAATGCCTGATTATACTTATGTAGTTTTAGCCAATACCCAATCGAATATTAGCGGTGTCTTAGGAGGCTATTTGCTGAAAACCGATAGCAAAGGAAATAAGACAGGCGATCTGAGTATGGGAATAGCAGGACCGGAATCAGTTTCTTATGGCCAGCTTACCAGTGATGGATACTATATCCTGGTTGGGACCAAGATGGTTGCCAATGCCGGCAAAAACCTCTGGCTGGGCAAAGTGAAACTGCAGAATCCCGCCACTGCAGCAGCACCGGTAATTAGCAAGGGGAGTTTTATATGGCCAGATCAGAGTGAGTACCGGGGAGATATGCAGAATGGCAAAGCCAATGGTTGGGGTAAGGTTACATTTTCTGATGGGGGCATCTATGAGGGTGCTTGGAAGGATAATCTGTTTAATGGTCAGGGTACCTTGATAACCCCAGATGGCAGTACATATAAGGGCGGCTTCAAAGACAATATGTATTGGGGCAAAGGTGTATATACATGGTCTACGGGTGAGAAATACGAAGGTGCTTTTCGTTACAACAAGCGTAATGGGGAGGGCGAATTCAGTTGGTCCAATGGCGTTAAATATACCGGTGACTGGCTAGATAACAGCCCTCATGGCTATGGCAATATTCAATGGCCGAACCGGGAAAACTACGTGGGCGAAATGAAAGATGGAGAAGCCAGTGGGCTGGGTACCTACATATTTGCCAATGGAGAAAAATATGTGGGGCAGTTCAGCAGCCTGGTTTTCGATGGTTTTGGCACCTATACCTGGAAGAACGGAGCCAGTTACACCGGCGAATTCAAGCAAGACATGATGAATGGGCAGGGAACCTACACCTGGCCTAATGGTATACAGCAGTGGGGCTTCTGGCGAGATGATAAATATATTGGACTATATCAAGAGGGATTTAGTAAAAAAGATAAATAGAAATCAAAAACGTCAGGCGGTTAACTTATTAAATGTTAGCTTCTTCGCCAAGGCTGGGTGCCATGCACCCAGCCTTATTCTTCCGTGAAAAGACGCTGCAAGTCTATGCTAACCCCACCGAATCCTGCTACTTCTGAAGCAGAGGTCTCATCATCAGACGGAAAAAACTCTACCTGGCGGTATTTACCTTCTGTGTTCAGCCTGAATACCATGACAATTTTATCAAGGGGATGGACAATCCAGTACTCCTTTACCCCATTCTTTTCATAGAGAGCTAACTTGGTAACATAATCCCGTGATGCTGTACCGGGTGACAAAACTTCTATTATCCAATCTGGACTGCCTTTGCAGCCGCGTTCATCCAATTTAGAGCGGTCACAAACCACAACAATATCCGGTTGCACTACGGTTTTAATATCCTCATCTTTTTCCTGCCCTGAGGGTAATCTTACCTCAAAGGGAGCAGTATAAACCTTGCATGGTTTACCTTCCACCTGATTCCCGATCTGTAATAACAGGTTGACAATAAGCTCCTGATGCCTTCTGGATGGAGCTGGAGCCATTAAAAATGGTACACCGTCAATCAGTTCTAATTTTTCTTCCTCAGGCCATTGCAGGTAATCGCCATAGGTGTAAACGATATTATTATCGCCACTTCTTGCCGGTTTTACCATAAATCAGCCCCCTCATAAATATAATCTGGAAAAGATCTGCCATATTAATTATACTCTGCAGACAAGAAAAATACACGCCATTAAGTTTTTCTTCGGAGCACCTAAGATAAATGAGCTTGGCTAATTATCCCTTTAAATATGGGTGGGCTTTCGCTATACTTTTAATGTAGAAGTTTCTACTCTAAGAAGGTGATTATTTGAAGCGAAAAGCTAAAATTAAGCTCGATGATATTGGGGCCGGCCAGGTTGAAAGGGATATTTATGATGATAATGGTCAGCTCCTGCTCAGCCGGGGCAGCATGCTTACTGCCCAGACGATCAAGTCTCTGCAGGGAAGAAATATTAATGAAGTCTATGTTCTAGTCGAAGAATCAGCTCCTCCTGTAACGTGCCAGTCTTCGCGGACAGATGCAGGAGCAATAGCTGCGTTTCCACCAGGAACTGTGCAAGTTCGGGAAGTGTACGGCAAAGCCATCAATTTTGTGGAAGGCTTCATGTCTGATTTGCGTAATAATAAGGAAATTGACATCTCCTCGATAGAAAAAACGGTCACTTATTTATCAGATGACATATTCTCGGATCAAGATCTATTAAGACAGCTGCGACTCATTAAAGATAAGGATGCTTATTTATATACTCATTCAGTTAATGTAGCGGTTTTAAGTATAATGATGGGCAAATGGCTGAACTTTGATTATCCAACCATTAATAAACTGGGCGTAGCCGGCATGCTGCATGATATTGGCAAGATACAGATTCCCGATGTTATCCTGAATAAGCCAGCCGCCTTAAGCGAAGCGGAATATCAAATAATAAAAAATCATTCAGTTATCGGTTATAGTCTGATTAAGGATTATCCGGGGCTGGATACCCAGATAATGTATGGAGTTCTGATGCACCATGAGAGAATGGATGGATCTGGTTACCCAGCTGGGGTAGGCCAGAGCAGGATACCCAGCATGGCATCGGTAATCGCTATAGCTGACACCTATGATGCCATTACCTCGAAAAGGGTTTATTCGGAAAAACGGACTCCGTATGTCGCAGCTGATGTGATTCTGAAGGAATCCCTGGCGGGGAAGGTTGATTCCAGGATCAGTAAAGTGTTCTATGATCACTTGTTAGCCCTCTCGCTTGATGATAGGGTATTGCTTTCGAATCAAGAAATAGGTCAGGTGGTTTTTCTCAACCCATTGAAACCAGCCTATCCAGTAGTAAAAGTAAATAATGATCTTCATTACCTGGAGAGGGAACCTTCTTTGATTATTGTAGATGTACTATAGGACGTCAGGCGTTAAATAAAGTGAACAGGGGGACGGTTCTCTTGTTCATCCCTAACGCTTAAATGGATGAACAAGAGAACCGTCCCCCTGTTCACTTTTACTGCGCTTAACTAATCTAGGGCGGGATAGCTTACAAGTATAAGCATCCCGTTTTTTCTCATACTATAGATAATACTGTAGGTAAGTCTAAATAATGTATAAAAATTCAACAATATTTAGAAGGAAAATCTATATATAATGTCGAAGTGTCAAGCTTTGGCTTAGTTTCATAGCTTTGGTAAATGAGACCATACCAGCAGAAGGGAAAGCCGGATTAAATTTTATTAGGGAGGTAACAGAAGTATGAAGTTGAGAAAACTAACTGCCTTTTTACTGGTAGCGATATTCCTATCAGTATTTGTGGTGGGCTGCGGAGGCCAGGACAAGGCCAAGGACAAGGAAGCCGATAAGGCTGCTAACAAGGAAAAATTCAAAGTAGGTTTTGTCTATATCGGTACCCCTGGTGATGCAGGCTGGACTTATACCCACGATCAAGGCCGCGAATTCCTGGAGAAGGAACTGCCTGAAGTGGAAACCGTTTTTCTGGAAAATGTACCTGAAGGTGCTGATGCTGAAAGAAGTATTGACCAATTAGTACAGCAGGGTTGTAAAGTCATATTTACTACCAGCTTTGGCTTCGGTGACGCTACCATAGAAGTAGCCAAAAAATATCCGGATGTGGTCTTTATGCATGCTTCCGGTATTAATACTGCCAAGAATGTAGGCACCTATTTTGGTAAAATCGAACAAATGCGTTATCTGACCGGGATCGTGGCTGGTAAGATGACCAAGACCAATACCTTGGGTTATGTGGCTGCTTACGATATTCCGGAAGTAGTGCGCGGAATTAACGCTTTTACCCTGGGAGCTCAGTCTGTGAATCCTAATGTTAAGGTAAAAGTGGTTTGGACTCATAATTGGATTGATGCTAATCTGGCCAAGCAGGCAGCTAATAGCTTGATTGAAGCTGGCGCGGATGTAATAACTCAGCATGTGGATGCTACCTCACCGCAGATAGCAGCTGAAGAAGCTGGTAAATATGCTATCGGCTATCACAGTGACATGAAGGCCTACGCACCGAAAAACAGCCTAACCGCAGCCGTATGGAACTGGGGTCCGTATTATGTGAAAACTGTAAAATCGGTTATGGATAAAACCTGGAAGAGTGAAGCATACTGGGGTGGAGCAGACCAGGGTATAATTGCGCTGGCTCCTATCTCTGACAAAGTTCCTGGAGATGTCAAGAAGCTGGTGGCTGAGAAACAAGAAGCTATCAAAACTGGCACATTGGACATTTTTGCTGGTCCTTTAAAAGCTCAGGATGGAACTGTTAAGGTTAAAGCTGGTCAGAAGATGACTGACGGTGAAATACTTAGCTTTAACTGGTTCGTAGCTGGGGTAGAAGGTAAAATAGGCAAATAGTATTTAGGATAAACTAGAAGCTTAAGGGGCTATCGAGACCGGCTTATTTCTTGGTAGCCCCTTATGGTGGTTAAAGCCGCCTTAGATTGTCGACAGAGTCAGTAATCTGACAGGGCGATGTCAGAAATGAAGATCATGCAATGAGGATAGACCGCGCTTGAAGAGTACTTACGTACGTCGATTAGGCGGGTTTCTCGAATAATGAGATTCGCTTATGTCATCGGTCTGAGGCGGCTAAAGGCCGCCTTTTGAGTTGGAGGGATCTATTTTGCAAAGTACTCCGATAATTGAAATGAATGGAATAACGAAAGTTTTCCCTGGTGTGGTAGCTAATGAACAAGTAAGCTTTCAGGTGCAGGCCGGGGAAATTCATGCTTTGTTAGGCGAAAATGGAGCCGGCAAGTCAACTCTGATGAGTATATTGGCCGGTTTGTATCAGCCTGATGCAGGTACCATCAAAGTAAAAGGACAAACCGTACGCTTTAAATCTCCGCGCTTGGCGCTGGCTGCAGGGGTGGGGATGATATACCAGCATTTTCGTCTGGTAGACAATCTTACCGTAGCGGAAAATATTATTCTGGGTACCCCCAGTGAAGCCGTTCGTTTGCGTACTAAAGAAATTGAACAAGCTACATTCGAGCTATCTGAAAAATTTGGATTGAATATTAATCCACGGGCCCGAGTTAGTCACTTGTCTTTGGGCGAGCAGCAACGAGTGGAAATTCTGAAAATGCTCTACCGTGGTTGCGATATATTAATAATGGATGAACCTACTACAGTTTTAACTCCTCAGGAAGTTAGGGAGCTTTTTGCCATGCTGCGCAAGATGGCTGATCAAGGCAAGGCAATTATTTTAATCACCCATAAATTGAACGAGGTATTGGAAATAGCTGATACGGTAACAATTTTGCGTAAGGGCCAGGTAGTAGGCTGTGAAAAGACAGCTGGACTGGATCAAACTGCCTTAACCAGTATGATGGTGGGCAGGGAGCTGGAGCACAGCCGGGCAGAACACCGCAACCAGCCGGGTGAGCTGATCCTGGAGGTTAAGAACCTCGAAGTTAATGGAGATCAGGGCCATGTTGCGGTTCACGAGTTGAATTTAGATATACGCCGGGGTGAAATAGTAGCTATTGCCGGAGTGGCTGGTAATGGTCAACGGGAATTAGTCGAAGCTCTGGCCGGGTTACGGGAGATTTCCACCGGGGAGATCTGTTTGGATGGTCAGGATATTAGCCTTTACGGGGTTAGGGAGAGACTCTCCAGGGGGTTGAATATGGTCCCGGAAGACCGCATAGGTATGGGACTGGTACCCAATATGAGCGTAATGGAAAATTGTATATTACGCAGCTATCATAAAAATGATTTTTCCCATGGATTTGTTTTTGATTACAAAAAAATCCGTGCTTATGCCCATAAATTAGTTGATGACTATAACGTATCTCTGGCAGATATTCAGCATCCTATCAATTACCTGTCGGGAGGCAACCTGCAGAAACTACTTCTAGGGAGAGAAATTAGTCAGGAACCCTGTCTGCTGATTGCCTCATATCCTGTACGGGGCTTGGATGTGGGTGCTATGGAAGCGGTATTTCAGCTTATGCTGGCTGAAAGAGATAAAGGGACCGCTATATTACTCATCCTCGAGGATCTGGAGGATATATTCAGATTGGCTGATCGGGTAGCAGTGATGTATGCAGGAAGCATCAAGGCCATACTTGATGTCCGTGAAACTAATATTGAGGAAATTGGCCTGCTGATGTTGGGAGCCGGGGAGAAGGGTGTGAAAAATGCTTAAGCTCAAGCTTATGAAAAGAGAACATGATTCCTGGGTACCTAAGATAATGGTGCCGGTACTATCAGTTTTGCTGGCTCTGCTCTTTGGGTGGGTCTTTCTCTGGCTCTACGGCCTTGATCCCGCCCAAACTTATATGCGTATGTGGAATGGCGCCTTCGGAAATAGCTATGCTCTGTCGGAAACCCTGGTAAAAGCTATTCCTTTGATGCTGGTGGGATTAGGAGTATCCCTGGCTTTTCGTATGAAGCTTTGGAATATAGGCGGGGAAGGTCAGATATACATGGGGGCTTTTGCCGCCAGCGGCGTAGCGCTATCTATGGGTAATCTATCCCCCTGGGTACTGTTGCCGTTAATGCTCGTAGTAGGTTTTATAGCTGGAGGAATCTGGGCTTTAATTCCGGCTGCCTTGCGAGCATACTGGAAGGTAAATGAGACCATTACTACCCTGATGTTAAATTATATAGCTATTTTCTGGGTCGACAGCCTCATTTTTGGGCCCTGGAAAGACCCTCAGAGTCTAGGCTTTCCCCTCAGTCCGCGTTTTTCGACTAACGCCTATCTGCCCAGTCTGGGTGACACGCGGGTTCATATAGGTCTTTTTATTGCCATTTTGGTTGCAGTTATCCTCTATTTTTTGCTCCAATATACCCGCTGGGGTTACGAAGTAAAAGTAGTGGGCGAGAGCTCAGAAGCGGCTCGTTATGCAGGAATAAATGTGAAGAAAAATATCCTCCTGGTTATGCTGATTAGTGGTGGCATAGCTGGCATAGCTGGAATGATTGAAGTTGCTGGAATTACCCATCGTTTGCAGCAAGGGATTTCTCCCGGTTATGGTTATACGGCTATTATTGTAGCCTGGTTAGGCCGCTTGAATCCTTATGCCATTATCATGGTGGCTTTTCTATTTGGTGCCTTGCTGGTTGGCGGATTTGGATTGCAAATCTATGGAATATCATTTTCCATTGTTCTGATGCTGCAGGGAGCAGTGTTGTTTTTCCTCCTGGCCGGAGAAATCTTTATGAAATATCGTATACAGCCGGTGAGAAAGGAGATGGACTAGTGAGTACTTCAGCCATCGTTGCGTTATTGGCGGCCACCGTAGTGGCTGGTACAGCCATATTATTTGCGGCTGCCGGGGAGTTGTTAACCGAAAGAGCCGGCATATTAAACCTGGGAGTCGAGGGGATGATGCTGGTAGGTGCGGTACTGGGTTTTATTTTTACGGTAAGAACCGGTAATCATTGGTACGGAATATTTGCGGCTATGATTGGCGGAGGTTTAATGGCCAGCCTGCATGCCTTTATTAGTGTAACTTTACGGGGCAATCAAGTCGTGAGCGGTTTAGCCCTGACTATATTTGGTACAGGAGTGAGTGGTTTCCTGGGTAAGGGCTACCAGGGAATCCCTGTAAACGATGCTTTTCAGGTCATAAACGTACCGGTTTTAAGCAAGATACCGTTTTTAGGGCCGATTTTTTTTCAGCAGGATGCACTGGTGTATTGCAGCATTATTATAACCATTATTATCTGGTATGTTTTATATCGTACCCGCTGGGGACTCAGTATACGATCGGTAGGACAGAATCCTGCTGCCGCCGATGCAGTGGGAATTAGTGTTAGCCGGGTAAGGTATTGCTGCACTATTATCGGCGGGGTTTTGGCAGGAATGGGTGGAGCGTATTTATCGCTGGCTTATGCACCCTCCTGGCAGGAGAATATGACCTCAGGGCGAGGCTGGATAGCGGTAGCCCTGGTGATTTTTGCGCTTTGGAATCCGCTGCGTGCCATTCTGGGCTCATATCTCTTCGGAGGGGTGGAGGCACTTACCTTTAGGATGCAAACCGCCGGGGTTAATATTTCCAGTTTTTATTTATCCATGCTGCCCTATATTTTAACGATCCTGGTACTGGTGCTGGTTACCATCCGCTATGCCCAGGAAGCCGGTGCGCCAGCCTCTCTGGGCGTAGCCTACGACCGAGAGGAAAGATGATGGACGAACACACCGGCTAAAAAAATGGGTCCTATCAGAACCTGGAAGAACGCTTTTTGTATATGCCCTGATCTGGTTAGAACCTATTGGGTTTTTAATTTATTGAAAAGCAAATAGGAGTAAACAAAGGGGAACAAAACCATGACCATTATGGCAGCAAAGAAAATAATGGTAGACCAAACAGCCAGGAACGGTGACATTAGCAAACATATGAGTCCGCAGAGCACATAGATTCTTGCGCCGATCCGGTGGGTACGCTGCCATACTTCTTCGCTGGCCAGAGTCCAGGGAGTTCTGATACCTACGAAATAGTTATGCCTGAACTGTCCCATAAAATTACCAACGATAATTAGGAGCACAGCGCAGGCTGCTTTGACAACCATCGCTACGTCCAGCTGATAACCAAGGGCAACAACAATTGTGGTTAGATACATAATGCCAGTAAACAAAACCATACTCCAGCGGATAAAGGCGTAGGCTCCAGTGAAGCGAGGGTAATTATCACGCCGGGGATCAATTAATGGAATAAATAACATCATTAAATAGAGTCCCAGAGCCAGTAACGGAGCGAAAAAGGCTCCGAAAGAGCGGGAATAATAAGTATCCACCTGGCCGTTTATATTCCAGTGTCCGGGGACCTTAGAGGGTAAATGGGGATAAATTATAACGGCTGCTGCTAAAAGCCCAAGCATAACCAGCCATAAAGGCCAATCCCTTTTCAAGGTATTCCAATCAAGACGGTAAACAGAGTTATTTTCCTTTGTCATTATCAATCAGCTCCTTAGTCAAAGATTTTTTTGCCTCATCCGGGGAGGATGCTTTTTTTGCCGCCGTATCTTTACTAGCATTAGCAGGTGGTGCCAGCATTGCATAAAACCAGCTAATGGCTTCCTGGAAAACGGTGGTATTAAGTGAATAATATATATTTTGGCCTTTTCTCAAGTCTTGGACCAGGCCAGCTTGCTTTAAATTATTAAGGTGATGAGAAATACTGGGTTTGGTCATGTCAAAGCGTTCAGCAATATCACCGGCACTTAAATCACCTTTTTGCAGCATATGCAAAATTTCCCGGCGGGTAGGATCAGACAGAGCTTTGAATACTTCACTAAGCGACATGTAATTACACCTCCTAATATATATTAGATATTTAGATAATAATCTAAATATCTAATTACATTCTACACTGCTGTTTTATAGATAGCAAGTTAAATTGTTTTATTGGATCAAGTAAATCGATAGGCTGTGTGAGGAGTATTTTAGAGCTTTGTCACAACAGTTATAGACAATGACCCAGACCTCAGGTATAGTATGAGCATACAAAATTATCCAGAAGGAGCGAAGATATGCTGGATAGAAGAGAATTATCCAATGTTCTTTCCCGGGCCCTGGCTAAGGGGGGAGATTTTGCTGAAATATTCATTGAGGAAAAAAGAGTCAGCAATGTCCTATGTGAAGATGACAAAATCGAAAGGGTCAACAGCGGCCGAGAAAAAGGAGCCGGTATCAGGGTATTAAAAGACGGCAAAACGGCTTATGTATATACCAATGATGTAAGTGAGTCAGGATTAATTAAAGCCGCGGAGGTAGCCACGCATGCTGCAGGGTCAGCCGTGGGAACTGATCGGGATATTCAGCTGACGCCAGTAGAGGCTGGCTTGAAAATTGAGTTTTTAAGGCTGCCCGAAGAAGTGGAATTAACCGAAAAAATAGAGCGTGTGTTAGCCGCTAACCGTGTGGCCAGGATGGTAGACGATGAAATTCGCCAGGTAACCGTGGCAGTAGGAGATATGCACCGTAAGGTACAGATTGCCAACTCGGAAGGCCTCCTGGTTGAGGATGAACTGGCTCGGGTACGCCTGGTAGTTAATGCCATAGCCGCCCGGGATGGTGTAATTCAGACCGGCTATGAAGTGGCTGGTGGAGTATCGGGTTGGGAAATATTAGACCATGTTTCTCTGGACGATATGGCCCAGCAGGCCGCCAGCCGAGCTGTTGCCATGTTATCTGCCCGGCCGGCTCCAACCGGAAGAATGCCGGTGGTGATGCACGCCGAGGCAGGCGGTACCATGGTACACGAAGCCTGTGGTCACGGTCTGGAAGCTGATCTGGTCCAAAAAAGCTTATCGGTTTATAAGGATAAACTGGGTGAGCAGGTTGCGATTCCCGAGCTTAGCGTTATTGATGATGCCACTATTAAAGGGAAATATGGCAGCTTCCGTTTTGATGATGAAGGTTCGCTTGCTCAACGTACCGTACTGATAGATAAGGGTATACTAAAAGGTTTTCTCAATGATCGTATGACGGCTGGTAAAGATGGCTCGGAATTGACTGGCAACGGGCGCCGTGAATCTTATCAGCATAAACCCATCCCCCGTATGACAAACACCTTCATCGCTTCGGGCGGAGATAACCCTACTGATATAATTGCCAGCACCGAGCAGGGCTTATTGGTCAAGAAGATGGGGGGAGGACAGGTTAATACTGCCAACGGAGATTTTGTTTTTGACGTGCAGGAGGGTTATATTATTGAGCATGGAGAAATAAAGTATCCGGTACGTGGAGCTACCCTGACCGGTAACGGCCCTCAGGCTCTGCTGGATATAGATAGAATAGGAAAAGACCTGGGCTTTGCTATCGGGGTATGTGGAAAAGACGGACAGGGCGTAGCTGTAGCTGATGCTCAGCCTACAATCCGTATTAAAGAACTAACCGTAGGTGGAACCGGGCAGTCCGAGGATAGAACCATCAAAAGAATACGCAGAGTTTAATAGGATTTAAGGACAGGGTTCTTAAAAGTGAACAGGGGAACCGTCCCCCAGATCCAACAGAGGGACGTTCTTTTTGTTGGCTTTGTTAGTGTTCAAGTTCACGACACGATTTAACTAATGTCTTTCAATTACTCGCGTTAAGGGG
>CAZEDT010000007.1:0-89590 GCA_964510795.1 uncultured Syntrophomonas sp. | reverse complement strand
ATAAAATCGACTTCCTATCCACTATACAGACGCTAATGAAGAAATCAAATAGAACTAAAAACACATAAAATTGCTGTAGGGGCTTATAATGGCCTTATTTTAATTTCTACTCAAATTGCTCAAAGTTTAGCGGCATATATCAACAGATTCATAATTATATCTCGAAAACAATCTAGCGAGACCTATACTATGATAATTAATTCACAAACATAGGCAAATTAAGGCTGCATTAAGAGCAATTTTCAACCAACTTCATCTAGTTATCCATTGGCACATTGAATAATCGTTATCTTAAAAGGATAGCCTAATCGCTTTATGACCAACCACATAGGTCTAGAGATAGGTAATAATTTTATAATAGAAAGTAATTTAGGGAGGAAAGCTGATATACATGGCCTCCTCTCCCCAGAAAACATTCTAGTTTACATAATGTTCATTATAGGAACATTAAAAAGCGGTAAGGAAAGTGGATATAATCCTATAAATGATACCGTTTTTTATTCATCCATGGGTGGTTACACCTCATCCGGAGAATTCTTACAACCGTTCCCGCTGTAAGTTCCATTAGTGCATATTTTCTGGTACGGCAGAGCCGCCCGTTCCGGAAAATGGGAGCGCCACTGCTCATTTTGAGCCTGATTATTCAATTAGTAGTTATTCTTTTTCTAAGTGTCCCCAAAATAGAGTACGGGCCACCGTCAAAAATAATATTTTGGTGTCAGTCATCGAAGGTATTTTCAGATATCGTGTTGATTGCATAGAGGGGTATATTAGTCAGCCATTCTTCTTTTCTGTAATCCGACATGGACGAACGCAAGGCGATCTTGGGTTGATATTTCAGGCAGTAGCTTTTCAGGCTCTTCGCCTGCAGATTTTCTGCCGCCTTGACCTCAAGGGGCACAATATCACTGCCCTTTTGAAAGATAAAATCAACCTCTGCGCTACTTTTTTCAGCTGACCAATAATACGGAATAACCTTTCTGCTGGCAATCAGTTGTTGCAATACATACTGTTCTGTGAGTGCCCCCTTAAATTCCTCGAAGATACGGTTGCCCTCCAGCATTGCTTTTAAATCAAGTTCGCTCATCGCACTGAGCAGTCCTATATCTAACATGAACAATTTGAAAGCGTTAAAGTCTTGATAAGCCATGAGCGGCATATCAGGCTTGGCAACTCGGTGAACCTTATAAACAAGGCCGCAATCCAGCAGCCACTGTAGAGCAAGCTCAAATTCTCTTGCTCTTGCCCCCTGACGTATCAAACCATAAACAAACTTACTGTTTTCCCTGGCTAGCTGAGCCGGTACAGAACTCCACAACATTCTGATACGTGGTACCACTGCGTGGGGCGCGTGCTTGGAAAAATCCTGTTCGTAGGCCATTAACAAGCGCTTTTGCACTTCGCGAACCTTCGTATAGTCTTGCGTATCGATGAATGTAGAAACGGCTTCCGGCATCCCGCCAATATAGTAATATTGTTTGAGCAGATCGATATATTGGCCCTTAAAATTTGTAATGATACTAAAATCTCCAGCTCTCAGCAGTTGTGTCAAATCTTCACGGCCGTTTGCATCTATAAACTCTAAAAAATCAAGCGGGTAAAGATGCATGAAATCCACCTTGCCCACCGGAAAAGACGAGCCGGGGTGCATAGCAACACCCAATAGGCTGCCTGCTGCTATAATATGATATTGTGGGGCATTTTCATAAAAATATTTCAGTGCGGTCAGTGCTCGTGGTACCTCCTGTACCTCATCAAAAACAAGTAAGGTATTCGCAGCCTCAATGGTACCTCCTGCTTCAATTTGAAGGGCAGTAATGATTCTATGGATATCGAAATTGCCACTAAAGAGGCCTTCCATTCTCTCGTTGTTATCAAAATTAATATAGGCACATTTTTCATACTGCGTCCTGCCGAACTCCTTCATTAGCCAGGTCTTACCTACCTGTCTGGCACCCTGAATAATTAGCGGTTTCCGATCCCGGGCGGCTTTCCATTTTATCAAATCATGCATAGCATTTCTAAACATAGCAGCACCCCATTTTCTCATTTTATATCCACTTTATAGCAAAACAATCACAAAAGTCAAATGACTTTTGTGATTGTTTTGCCGTTAGTACGTCTTATTATGTGTGAGACCTTTTTCAATAACCTCTTGACCTGCAACACACTTGTTTGTACAATAAATTGTACGGGGTGATTTTTTATGCTGGCTGTAAATTATTCTACTTTGCGCGAAAACTTAAAAAAGTATTGCGATGCTGCTAATCAAGATCTAGAAACGATAATAGTTACGAGAAAAAGTGGTGGCAATGTAGTGCTAATTTCTGAAAGTGAATACAATAACCTTTTAGAAAACCTTTATATTAGAAGTAACCCTGAATACTACAACAAGCTATTGCAATCAATTGAAGAATTGAAATCGGGAAAAACTGTTCAATCGGAGCTTGTTGATGAATAAAGTTTTTACGAATACGGCCAGGGAAGAATACCAGTATTGGCAAAACGAAAATCAGCAAATCTTAAAACGTATTAATGAGTTAATAAAAGACATTGAACGTAACGGCAATATGGGCATCGGTAAACCGGAACCGTTAAAACATGAATTATCCGGATATTGGAGCAGAAGAATCAACAATGAACATAGATTGATATACTCAATTGCAGGTAATAATATAAATATTATTTCTTGTCTGTGCCACTATTAAGGAGGCTTTATCATTTACGTTATATATGGTAATGCAGAACTGTTTCTTCCTCATTCCGCCTCATTAAAGGAAAAAAGACAGACCATTCAGAGTATAATTGCCAGAACCAGAAAGCGGTTTAATATTTCAATTGCCGAAGTAGATTTCCATGACTCACGGCAGCGATCCAGCTTAGGTTTTGCGGGAGTCGGAAATACTTATACGGACGCTGAATTTATGATTACGGTAATTAGGGAAACGCTGGTTCAGCATGACGACGCCTGTGAGGTTATAGATTTTTTCCACCAGATCAATCAGTATTAAAGCAAAATCCCTTTAGTTTTCGATATGGACGATTGTATGGATAGCCGGTAATTCTTTAATATGACCCTTCTTACTGTTTTGTGACACCTTTAGTCCAGTTCCTGGTTACCTCGTAAAAAACTAAAATGATTGACGACTCATAGAATAGCCGCTGTGGCGAGTTAATTGGGATGCTGAAACAGCTGTATTATTGCGTCCGCCGGTAGTGGCAATGATAGAATGCGGACCGGAAGCCGTTCGAGAAGGCCGGCGGCTGGTGGTACTGCGATTGGTGTTTGTATTACTGGTACTGGTGGTTGATGCTTTAGTTGACTGTCTGGGAGCGCTATAGTTTCTGCTGTATAAAGTAGTTAATCCCCAAGATTTTCGGATATCGGCCTTTTCATCCCAACATAGATTTTCCGCGATCATGCTGGGAATAATTTTCAACTGCTGCTTATAATCATCGTAAACATCTAATCTCTGAATATCCCGCCAAATATCTTCAAAAAACGGTTTGAAATATGGTTGATCACCATTATAGAAGGCTCTTTGTGCTTCTGCTGACGTAAAGAGGTTCCGTTTCAATTTTGTATAATTGCTGGTTATTATTTTTGCCAGACATAGCACTGCCATAGTTATTTCAGGTGATATTAGCCAGCTGCCCGGGGTTCTATATTCGAAGCCGCCATAATCCTTTACCCGATAATCAGCTAACTGTCCGTACTTGCGTCTTCTTTTGACAGCTGTAACCTGATTTTCTATAAGGAATACGGGCAATCCGAGATAATTGTCCAGGGCTCGAAGTACTTGGTTATTTAAATCCAGGTTACTAAAATGTATGTGTCCGCCTGTTGAATAACTGCTGAATGGCTGACTGCCGGCCAGCCATTTTATATTGCGATAGGGAACCAGTTTATTGGCCTGCTCGAGCCCCTGTCTTATGTTGGAGTGGAGAACTGTCGGGGATGGATCAGGTTTCGGTCTTAATTCAGCCACCGGTCTTTGCTGTCGGCTAGGTACTCGTATATTGTCACAGCCCACCAGCCCCTCGCGGGGGAAAAACTCTGAGGCGGGTACCATCTTGTTATTTTTACTGTTAGCTATCATAAATTCAGGATCTGCACCTAATTTCACTTCGGCTTGATCTGTCCATCCGTCCTGGTACATTTTTTTAATATTATCTAGTTTTTGTATTAGGACATATAAATCATTATCCCTAATTTGCGGAGATGCATCTATTCCAGATATCTTGATTTTTCGTTGCCCGTTGACTGTAACGGTAATCATAGCGTAGTCTAAGCCTAATAGATACATAGCTCTTATAGCTAATTCAGCAATTTTAGGGGCTTGATTTTCCTCAATATATTTTTTACTAACCGAGGTTTTACCATAAATAATTTGCCGAATTGATAATACCGTTCTATCCCATATTAATATATCATAGCTCTTATTTACTAATTCACCCTGTGATAAATTGGCTGCAATACCGTTTAATGAAAGGATCTCCTCAATTGTCTCCTTATTCACACTGTTCATCAAAGCCCGTGCACTATTAATGTTGCGTTTTATAGGCACTTTGCCGATTTCTCCAGTAATATCCAGATAGCTTATCCCTTCCATTTCAAATTCATAACAACTAACTTTTTCCCATTCGTTTTGAAAATAATGGAGTATACTGTCCCCGATAGGATTGGTTTTATGCAGGATATTCACTTTCATAGCATACCTCTCAAATTTACTAAACTGAAAAGTCAGTTTTATATAGCAGGTAATCGTTTAGTAGATTCCAATGCTGCTGCCGAATAGCATCTTCATCAAAACTTGCCGGCTTGGAATTGACTTCGATAATCCACATCCTGCCCTCCTTGTCGATTCCGATATCCAGGGAGAGAATGGCCAGTTTCAAGTTCAGCCTTTCTTCCAATAAGCTGGGAACTTTCTGCGATATAGTTGTCAACTGCTGGTTTAAACTTCTTTCTAACTCACTGCCATTGCCAAAAACTTCTCTGATCGTACTTTCATAGTTGGCTTTCGTGCCGCCATTGGGTACATGGGTTACAAATTTGCCCGGAGCGGCTATTCTAATTCCTTTACCGGTTATCTGCCATTCGCCCGAGCCGTTTTTCTGTACCTGGGCTCTTACATCAAAAACTTTTCCAGAAATAGTAGCTAGATCTATCCCCTTCTGAAGGATGTATTTTTCACCGCGGTTAATTCCCAGCTGTTTATAGAGCTCAATGGTGCTGTGGCACTGCTGCCATTCTTTTTTACTTCCAACCGCGTAATAACTAATTGTTTGGGAAGATGGAGCAACCCTTACCTTAACTATCCCCTTCCCCACACTGTTGCCGATGGGTTTGATAAAAAATTCTCTAAATTTTTCAACGAAATCGTTTAAACTTTGTTTAGAAAATAGTTCTGTTTCTGGCACCATGAAGCGAGCGATGGGATCTGCGCAAAGGGATTTATGTACTTCCCATTTATCTAGAAAACGCGAATTAAAAAGGTATATAGATTCCTCTGCTGCCCTCTTTAGAAACTTTTGTACGTAAGACTGACGTTCCATGAATCGATATACAATCCGATTGTAAATAATATCAGGCAGTGGAAAGAGCCCCTTTACCCAGCCTGCTTTATCTGGGGAAAGTTGCACATACATATGTCCATTCACCAATTTTCGATGCCAGTCAACGCCATCGGCATGAAAAAAATACATTAATATCATCCGTTTACTGGCCGCCAGACTCATTTCCTTATAGGTTTTTGCTACTTTACCCACCGGCAGGCGGTATTCACTATTAGGTTTTCTGCCCAGTAATACACCCACAACTGGTCCAATTTTTAGAATTGGTCCCGATAACAGGCGGCTATTTAATTGCACAGAGTTAGGCAGCCTGGGCTTGGTAACTGAGTTATTTTCCACTAGTATTGATCCTGGTAGAATCGCCGAACCAGAACGTAAATTATTTTCCAGAGTTAGTTCTGCTGCAATTTGCTTTTGTCCCAGCTGTATCTGCACCTCTTGATCCTGCAGCTTATGATATAAATCACGGGGGACTTTTATCGCGGGTCTGCTGATGTTGCTGCTGATATATATCCACCTCCGGTGGTTTAATGATAATCTATATTATGTATCTTTTAATAACAAAGTGCAGAGATAATACGCCTAATAAAAAGAGGAACTTAATCAATTAAGCTCCTCTTTTTGCAGATATTATATTAGTTTGTTGCTAGACGTTAAAGCGGAAGTGAACTATATCACCGTCTTTAACTATATATTCCTTGCCTTCCAGGCGAAATAGACCTTTTTCTTTTACGGCATTCATTGATCCCAGCTCGGTAAAATCTTTGTAATCTACCACTTCAGCCCGGATGAATCCACGTTCGATATCGGAATGGATCTTGCTCGCAGCCTTCCTGGCTACCGTTCCTCTTTCAATTGTCCAAGCCTTGACCTCATCTTCTCCGACAGTAAAGAAGGAAATAAGCCCGAGCCGCTGATACATACTGTGGCTAATCTTTACCAGACCGCTTTCCTTTATCCCCATATCGTTTAAGAACTCTTCTTTCTCGTCCTCTTCCAGCTCGGCAATTTCTTTTTCGATTTCAGCAGCTACTTCTACTACGGGAACCCCAAACTGACGAGAATATTCAGCTATTTCAGCTTTTTTAACATAGTCTCCACTTACTAGACCATCGTCACCGAGGTTTAGACAGATGAGTAATGGTTTACTGGTTAGAAACTGAAAGCCGCTCATCAGACTTTCTTCCTCAGCATCCAATTCAAGAGAAGAAATAGGTTTTTCCTCTTCCAATGTAAGTTTTAAGCGCTCCATTAGTTCCAGTTCTTTTACCATAGTACTTTTCTTTTTACTGCTATGTATCCGATCTATTCTTTTTTCAATCAGGTCCAGATCTGACAATAGTAATTCATAACTAATGGTTTCTATGTCGCGCATTGGATCAATGGTGTCATAGAGCGAGGGCACAGCATCATTTTCGAAAAGTCTGACCACATGCAGAAGCGCGTCGGCTTTGCGGACCGCATCCAAAAATACATTAGCTCCTTTATCCATACCTGGTACCAATCCAGGTATATCCACCAATTCAAGCTGGGCATAGCTGGTCTTTTTCGGCTTAAATAGAGAACTGAGATGGTCTATTCTGGCATCGGGAATTCTGGCTATGGCTGTATTAGCCTTACCTTGACTGTTACCTTTATCCCGCTGATTGCAGAGCAGTTCAAATAAAGTGGTCTTGCCTACTGAAGGCATCCCAATGATTCCTAATTGCATAATCCACGACCCTTCCCTGAAATAGTCAGCTTTTATTATATCCCGACCGTACGTAAAATGCCAGTTACTATTAGGAGCAGCTAATAAGCGCCATTAAAAGGTTTACATAATAATTGTTATTGTAAACAATGATAACCTTGGTTAATGAGGTAAAAAAATGAGCCCGGTCAAAATTATCAACCGGACCCTGGTATATCTATTAAGATTGCACCGGTAAGTGACAGTTGACAGGGGGACGGGGTTGTTGACACCCCCTATGATACCGGTTGGGGTGTCAACAACCCCGTCCCCCTGTCAACTCGTCCCCCTGTCAACTCGTCCCCTTGTCATATGCTACATGCTTATTTGGGAAAGAGCTAAAATAAGAAATATGCCGGTAACAGCTACCCCTATTAATAGGGTCATATACCCGCCCTGGGCGCTGAATTGGTATAGTCTTTTGGCATTGCCAACATTAAATAAGAATAAGGCTATAGCTAATACCAGTAGGAGTATTATAAATCTTGGAGCATCAGAACCGGGAAAGAATATGCCCACATATAGGGCGAAGACTGCCAGAAATATTACATTTAGCTTATAGTAGAGACTGAAGAAGCGATCTTCATGCATATCTTCGCCTTTTTCTTCGACTGGAATAGTGTCCATATCTATAATCTGCAGTTCTTTTCCAGTTTTCTCAGCAAGGGCTTGAGCTAAGGTTCCGTCTTGAGGAGTTATTCCTAAAAAACCTCGGTTGGTTTTTAAGTATAGGAAGCCGTCTTTGGCATGAGTACCATACATGCGCACCGGACCAACACCTTTTAACTGAAAAAGTCCAACTATGTATCCAGGCCAGGTTATGGCTAAAAACGGAAAAAAGTTGCCATGTCCCTTAATCTCAATAATCTCATCAAATTCATCCCAAGCAATATGTTTTTTAGCTACCCCCCAGGTCAAAACAAAATGATCATCATTTAACTGGTACTTAAGATTAAAGGCACCCAGAATGAGGTAGATATAGATTACCAGGAAAAGATAAGTAGGTATGTACAATAAGATCTTCAAGGTTTTATCTGCCTCGCCCAAAGAATATCCAATACCCCATATGGTAAAGCCATATACCAAAATTCCGAATAATACCCCGAACCAGGCCCCGAACGATTTTTTTGCCTTGTAAGTCATATAACAAACTCCCCCCCTTTTATAAACAAGCTCCTAGTATTTATAGAAGCCTTTCCCACTCTTCTTGCCGTAATACCCCGCTCTTACCATAGTTGATAATATGGTATGCGGGCGGTATTTAGAATCTCTAAATTCATTATAAAACACCAACATTACTGAATAAACAGTATCCAGTCCTATCATATCGGCAAGCTGCAGTGGACCCAGCGGCATGCCTGCACCCATGGTCATGGCCTGGTCAATGGTCTCTTTGTCATTGCCTTCACCGTATAACCAAACAGCTTCATTTATATATGGAAGCAGTATGCGGTTAACAATAAAACCCGGGCTTTCCCGGTTGAGCAAGACATGTTCTTTGCCTATCTGCTTGATAAAGATTTGAGCTTCTTCTACCGTAGCATCTGAGGTCTCCATTCCCCTGACCAACTCTACCAGTTTTATATATGGTACCGGATTAAAGAAGTGCATCCCCAGAACTTTATCCTGCCTCTGGGTAGATGAAGCAATCTCAGTTATGGATAAAGAGGACGTATTGGTCGCCAGAATGGTATGCTCTGGGCATATATTATCGAGTTCAGCAAATATCTGCTTTTTGACGGCTATATTTTCAACCACGGCTTCTATTACCAGATCAACGTCATGAAGTTCAGCTAAATCTATTGTCCCATGAATTTGGTTCATGATAACCGGTTTTTCATCGGCTTTTAGTTTAGCGTTCTTTATTAAGCGATCCAGGTTGTTTTCGATAGTCTGTAGTCCATCTTTCACCAGTGACATTTGTAAATCCCGTAAAATTACTGTATATCCTGCTTGAGCAGCCACCTGTGCAATACCGGCACCCATTATACCCGCACCCAATACCGCAATTTTTTTCACCGTACCCATCTCCCCTATTGTTCATAATTTGTATCTAACTATTTTTCACGAGGTAATGATAGGAATATCAGCAATCACCTAAGCTGATACCGATTGCCCTAGCAGCACCAACCAAATCACCAGTCGGATTAACCTTGCGAAGTTCTTCTATAGCATCCACTATGGGTACAGTTGTTATTTCTGTGCCTTGGAGGCTTACCATAGATCCAAATTTACCTGCCATTACTGCATGGACTGCTGCTACTCCATAACGAGTGGATATAATGCGGTCAAAGGGGATGGGGGATCCCCCCCTCTGCAGGTGACCCAGAACGGTTACTCGAGTCTCTATCTTGCTTATGTTCTCTATATCCTGAGCCAGTTTATTGCCGATTCCCCCAAGGCGAATCGGGTCATGGCTGGTGGGTACAAGCTTTTGAATCACCATTTCTCCACCCGCCTCGACGGCTCCTTCTGCGACCACAATAATGCTGAATTTTTTGTCCTGCTCGTAGCGCTGACGGATTTTATTAACCACGCACTCTAATCTATAGGGTATTTCTGGTATTAAAATAACATCCGCTCCACCTGATAAGCCGGCATGAAGGCTAATCCATCCTGCATATCTGCCCATTACTTCCAGTATCATGACTCGATGGTGGGATTCGGCAGTGGTATGCAATCGATCCAGAGCTTCTGATGCGGTGTCAACGGCTGTATTAAACCCGAAGGTAACATCCGTAGCGCAGAGGTCATTGTCTATAGTCTTGGGCACGGCGACTATTTTTACGCCCTTCCGGAAAAAATTATCGGCAATATGCAGACTGCCATCGCCGCCAATAACCACCAGAGCTTCCACTGCCAGATTATTCAGATTTTGTATAGCTCGATCAGATTGGTCCGAATAGCTTTCTTGTCCATTGATAATTGTTAGAAAATGAAAGGGATCGTCTCGATTGCTGCTCCCCAGAATTGTTCCTCCGGTGTGACCGATACCAGATACTGACTTCAGATCAAGATTTACATAATTATTTTCAACCAAGCCCTTGAAACCGTCTTTAAAGCCTATTACTTCCATTCCGAACTCATTAATAGCAGCCTTGGTGACTGCCCTGATAACTGCATTTAGACCAGGACAATCGCCTCCACCTGTTAAAACACCAATTTTTTTTATATTTTCCAAGATGAACCTCCTTATCATATTCATTATGTGTATTAATATTTGTGATTAGTAATATATTTGGCTGGGTCAATAATTAGTTCTTATTGAAAAGTAAGGTGGGTTTTCCCCACCTCTTCCCAAGATTATATGATTTTTTATTCGGCAAATATTTGCATATACCTTCTATTTATGGTTTTTCGGTCAGGGTTAATTTTGTAGTCATGGTTTGGGCGTTTCTTATCAATTCTACTTTGATTTGATCACCAACCTGTCGTCCTTTTAGAAATGTCTGCAAATCATCATAATTGTTTATTTTCTTGCCATTCAGGCTGATTATCACATCATTCTGCTGTATGCCAGCACGATCAGCCGGGCCGCCGCTTACTATAGTGTCAACTATAACACCGTAATTTGGAGCATGCAAATAGGCTGCTGTTTTTTCATCCATGGACTTAAGCCATACACCGATATAAGGTCTAACCACTTTACCTTTAGAAATTAATTCACTGATGACATCTTTAGCAGTGTTTACGGAAATGGCAAAACCTATTCCCTGAGCCTGGGCGTTCACGGCGGTATTTATGCCAATTACCTCGCCGCTGGTGTTCAGCAGAGGCCCGCCGCTATTGCCGGGATTAATGGCGGCATCGGTTTGAATCAAGTTTTTATATACTCTGCCTTCTATCTGCATGGGACGGCCCAAAGCACTGATGACACCTGCGGTTACCGTATGATCCAAACCGTAGGGGTTACCTATGGCTACTACCCATTCACCGGCTCGTATTTTAGTCGAATCACCCATTTTAATCATTGTTAAATCTCGGTTAGCTTCGATTTTCAACACTGCCAGGTCTAATTCATAGTCTTGTCCCACCACTCGAGCTGAATATTCCTTGCTATCTCCGGCGATGTTTACAGTTATTGAATTGGCACTGTCAATTACATGTTGGTTGGTAAGGATATAGCCATCTTTACTAATAATAAAGCCGCTGCCTATACCCTTCTCAATGTTTTGTCGGGGTCTAAGGTCATTTTCTCCGAAAAACTGTTTGAAAAATGGATCATTAAAATATAGCGATCGGCTATCATTTACCACTACACTGGTTTCTATGTTCACCACCGACGGACTTACTTTCTGCACCATATCTGCAATGTTCATCGGACCAAGCACAACTGTATTGGCAATTGCCGGTGCCTTATCCGATTTTGCTTGCTCTGCTTCAGCCACATTATGGTTGTTCCAGAATATCACAAACTCCCCGGCCAATAATAGCAAAACTGCCACAACCATACCTGTCTTAAACCATTTCGAACTCCTCAAATCTGACTGCATATGTATTCTCCTTTCCTGTCAGCATAGTATTTGAAGTAAATATTATCACTACTGATATAAAAAACAACTGTTAAAACCATAGCAGGAGATCAGAATATTTGCTTAAGGGACGTATTTTCAGGCTATTGCGCAGTATTACTCTGTCAATTAACTATTAATTATTGAAACCAGCCAGATAGATTGCGTACTCCAGGGGTCTTTTAAATGTGTTATACACAATGTTTTTAGATATCTCACTTTCGGTAGTCTTGCGCGGTTTGGAATTCACTTCAATTAGCCACAACCTTCCATGCTTGTCGATACCGATATCCAAACCTAATTCACCGAATGTTTTTTGGCTGGATTCTTCCAAGGTGGTGGCTACCGCCTCACACAGGTTCTTCATTTCCTTATTTTTTGCATCAATAAGGCTTTTATTCTTATTAAACACATTAGCTAAAACAGTTCGACTGCGTTCAACTCTTCCGCCGCTGCTCAGATTTGAAATACTGCTGCCATGGGGGGCAACCCTTACAAATTTCTTGCTAATCACCCATTGGCCCGCTTCATTTTTTTGATAAATGATGCGTATGTCGAAAGCCGAATCCTTATATTTGGCCAGTTCAATCCCTTGCTGAACAATGTAGGGCTTTTTTTTGCGTTTGGAGTGGGTTCGCTTTAAGAAATCAAGAGGGCTATCCGCCTTGCCGTGCTGCGTCACGCTGCCGAAAATCGTATAAAATGATTTTCCATTGCCATTGCTATCGGCTTTAATAATGCCCTTTCCCAAACTCCCATTAGACGGTTTGATGTATAGCTGCGGGTATTTAGCCAGCATGGTGCTGAGGTTTTCCTGATTCAGTATCCGGGTCTCGGGCATATAACCGAGTAAATAATCATTGCTGGAAAGCAACTGGTAGACCCTCCACTTATTTAGAAAGGATGGATTGAAATATTCCAGATAGGGTAAGCTCATTAGTTTTTTCTTAGTCATCTTTGTTATAGAACGCGCCTCACTGGAGCGAGTAGAAATACGATCGTAAACCACATCTGGCAGCGGGTAAATAGATGATTGCCAGACTCCAGAGTTCAGAGATGTATGCTTATATACATAACCCCGGGTAGTATTATTTTCCCAATCAATAGAGCTAGGGGTAAAAATATATACCTGGGCTGGCATGGCTCTGGCAATGTTGCTGAGATAAATGAGCTCAGCCTGAGGGCTATTGGGATTAAAGCTTTCTTTGTTAGGCAGGGTATTAATTAAAATGCCAATAGTCGGCCCGATATGCAGCAAATCCTCGGTCTGATCATAACGAAGCTGTAATTTATTAGTCGAGTTTATAAATAAAGCCTTAGCTAATTGAGGAGAGACAGTAAAAGTACTGGGCAGTCCAGGCTTAACCTCCAGATTGGTTCTGATTAACCTGACCCCGGCTCTTACGACAATATTGGTTCGTACCGGAAAGTTAAGCTTTTCTATAAATTTATCGGAGACAGTAATTTGCCCTGTCAAACTCATCATCCTCATATAATTATTTGACTAAGTACTAAAACCCTGCCAGGTAGCGTGCATACAGGATCGGCTTTTGCACCGTGAGCAGTCTGGTTTCGGCTTCACCGATAAGTGAAAATACCTGTCTGGCCGGTTTGAGATTAGCCTCGATGAACCAAAGCCGGCCATTCTGGTCTACCCCAATATCTATACCCAGTTCTCCAATTGGAGAGTGACTTGGTTCGATGCTTTGGGCTATTCTTAAAGCAAGTAAATCAGCCTCTTCAATTATCCTATCTACCTCCCGGGTATCATTGAAAATTTCCCCGAGCAAAGAATTTACTTGGCATCCTCTGCCACCTCTGGAAATATTGCTGGTTATGGAACCGGCTTTACCTATTCTGAAGGCCTTGCCAGTTATCTCCCATTTTCCTTCCTCATTTTTTTGTACCATTATTCGCATATCAGCTATGCTGTTCTTGATTTTCAACAATTTTATTTGCTGCTGAACAATATAAGTCTTGTTGGCCATTATTCTTTTTAATCTTCGCTCCAGATGAACGAGAGTTTTGGCAGTGCCCTGAACAGTTATATCGTTCATCTGATATTGGTATTGATAGGACTTGGAATTTGTGGGCTTGCTTACTCGGATTATCCTTTTGCCCTGCATACCATTGGCTGGTTTCAGGTAGACTGCCCGGTAGCTTTTTATCATTGCCTCTACCTGTCTGAAATTGCTGAGCAAGCGGGTGTCAGGAAGGTACTGCTGCAAAGCGGAGTTCTGGGATAGTATTTTATAGCTTTCCCATTTACCCAGTAAAGGAGGGTTAAGAAACTGACAACCTTTATTTCCTAAAATTTTACGCAGTTCATTTTGGCGGTTGGAATGAGCTTTTTGACGAGGATAAATTACATTTGGCAGCTTATAAATACCTGCTTTCCATATATTATTAGAATAGGAATAACCTTTTATAGTTCCTTTAGACAGATTAACGTCCTGGCAAGAAAATCCGAAGCATATAGCTCCTAGTCTTCTGCCTTCGGAGATTAATTGACTGATAAATAGGCTCTGTCCAGCAAACAGACGTTGG
Source organism: uncultured Syntrophomonas sp. (assembly GCA_964510795.1). GTDB lineage: Bacteria > Bacillota > Syntrophomonadia > Syntrophomonadales > Syntrophomonadaceae > Syntrophomonas_B. The sequence continues at coordinate 75,226 of CAZEDT010000007.1, read as the reverse complement.
GGATCATCGGATTTATCAGCCATTATTCCAATTAATGGCCCTAGATGGATGCTGTTGCTGGTACTTCTGATTCCATATTCCCTGGTTTCCTCTAATCCCCAAGCCTTCATTATATCTGGGTGCAGGCTGAATTTTTCAGGCGGGCATGAGTCAGTTTTGATTTTAATCTGCAAATTTGTACTCTGCACGCCTATATAAAAGGAAATCACTTGATCTTGGCGCAGATCAAGCTGATTGGCAATTCCTGTTCCGAGCTGAAGGCATTTTCTACTCAGTTTAGTATTCTTACTAATCATCACCAGGTGCGATTGCGGCATTGATCAATCTCCAATCAACCAAATCATATCCTATAATATGAATTCAGTTGATTCTTTGTTATCATAAATATTACGTTCGTAATCAGCTTAGCTTGAAATCTTGCTTATAAATATATACTATGTATAGGCTGGGAGTTGATGTTAAATGATACTAATCAGTGCTTGTCTCTGTGGAGTAAACTGTAAATATAATGGTGCGAATAATGCTCATCCAGAGTTTATAGAACTCCTTAAGCACGGTGAGCTTTTGCCGGTGTGCCCCGAACAACTGGGTGGCTTGCCCACTCCGAGACCAGCTTGTGAAATCCGAGGCGGGTCAGGACAAGATGTTATAAATGGTAAGTCTCAAGTAGTTGATAATATAGGAGAAGACATTAGTCCATACTTTGTTAAAGGAGCTCAGGAAACCCTGGCATTGGCCAATAATGCCGGAATAGATGTAGCCATACTGCAAAGGCGCAGTCCCTCCTGTGGCTGCGGTAAAATATATGATGGTACGTTTTCAGGAAAGCTGGTGGAAGGCGACGGTGTAACTGCTGCTTTACTGAAAGTTAACGGAATTAAGGTCTGGAATGATGAAGATTTCCTAAGGGAATCTCAAAGAATAAGCAAGGCATAATACTGGTGTAAATGATTGCTCCTTGCTATCAACTGGCAGCTCGGCATTAGTTCAGCTTAGGAGTTACTGGGTTATTATCCCTTATGCATAGAAGGAGAGGGTGATTTTAATTGAAAGCAATAAGTCTATTTTCAGGCGGGCTGGATTCGCAACTGGCCGTCTGTGTGCTAAAAGACCAAGGTATAGAAGTGGTAGGAATTAATTTTGTTACTCCATTTTTCGGAGCGGAAGAAAGAACTCGGCAGGCTGCCCGGGATCTGGGCATAGATTTTCATTTTCTGGATATTGGTCCTGACTACATGGAAGTCCTTAAGCATCCGGTATATGGATATGGCAAAAATATGAATCCCTGCATTGATTGTCATGGCTATATGTTTAAAAGAGCTGGCGAGTACATGCGAGAAATAGGGGCTGATTTTCTCATCTCCGGCGAAGTATTGGGACAACGCCCCATGAGTCAGAATAAATCGTCCTTAAGTGCAGTAGAAAAACTATCCGCCAACCGGGGTCTTATTGTCCGGCCTCTGTCAGCCCAGCTTCTGCCTCCTACCATACCCGAGACTGAAGGGTGGATAGATCGTAACCGGCTGCTTGATATTAGCGGTCGTAGTCGGGCTCGCCAAATGGAGTTAGCGGAACATTATGGCATAGTTGATTATCCAACCCCTGCCGGTGGCTGCCTGCTCACGCAGGAAAATTTTGGTAAACGGCTGCGCAGATTTTTGGATCTCAGACCGAATTCAGACTCTCAGGCCACTGAGATTCTGAAGGTTGGGCGGCATTTCTATCTAGCTAATGACCAATTGCTGGTGATAGGAAGAAATCATGCTGAAAATGAACGATTGCAAGTGTTGGCCAGTGAAAACGACTATCTTTTCAAGGTTTTGGATCGTCCTGGACCACTGGGACTTTTAAGACCCCTAAAAGAAGAAGACAAAGTCGATTTAGAACTTGCAGCCAGAATTGTAGCCCGCTACAGTGATGCCCGCGATGAGGAAAGCGCCCGACTAAAAATAAGCCAGGCGGTTAGAAATGAAGATATATTAATGGAAGTTGCTCCCTTAGCACCCGAAGAAGTACCGACGAGTATTTAACTGGTATAATAAGGTGGAGTTATTGACGCTAATTATTTAAACACCTTTCGTAATAAGCCAGGTGCTAGTCATCTAGCTTATTACTTACTGGTTAAGCAGGGCATAAATGGTCTGCGGAATGCGTTCCAAAGCAATCTGTTTTTCTACTGCGCCAATATCAAAGGCTACCTTGGGCATTCCATAGACTATAGAGGATTGCTCATCCTGGCCCAGAGTTTTGGCACCTTTGTTTCTCATGGACAGTAATCCTTTGGCCCCATCACTACCCATTCCGGTAAGGATTACTCCTATAGCCTTACTGCCGACATTATCAGCCACTGAATTAAAAAGCACATCTACAGACGGGCAATGACCATTAATTTTTTCTCCTGGTTGACATTCCACCGTATATTTGCTTCCTGTCCTGCAAATTTTCATATGGTATTCACCTGGAGCAATTAGTGCCCGGCCGGGAGTCACGATGTCACCGTTTTGGGCTTCTTTTACTTCCATGGCACAGGAATTGTTCAATCGTTTTGCATACATATTCGTAAACCCAGCCGGCATATGCTGGACAATGACTATTCCAGGAGTTTCTGCAGCAAAAGAATTGAGCAGCTGGAAAATGGCCTCGGTTCCGCCTGTAGAAGCGCCTATGGCAATAATGCGCTCTACAGTTCCTGGGCTAACTCGCCCTGCTGGTGTAGCTGAGCCCAGATTCTTTTTCCAATGTCCTACTTTCGCAGTGGAGGCTATCTTTATTTTTACAATTAGTTCATTAATCATAGATTCCAAACCTTGAGCTCTGGTCATATCAGGCTTGGGAACAAATTCTACCGCGCCAGCATTTAAGGCCTCAAAGACATTTTCACTATATCCGCTGATCATAACCACTGGAATGGGGTACTGAGGCATTAATCGGCGAAGAAATTCTATCCCGTTCATTCTGGGCATTTCTACATCGAGGGTCATAACATCGGGTTCTAATTCTAGAATCTTATCTCGTGCCATAAAAGGATCCGAGGCTGTACCCACAACTTCCAGGCCCGGGTCCCTGGATATACCTTTAGTCAGTGTTTCACGGAACAATAGCGAATCATCTACAATTAGAACTTTTATTTTTCTTCTGCTCTGCAAGCACCTCACTCCTTCCTGTAAACTGCTGGCATGATATACTGGTAATTGTTTTCGTCCCGATTTAGGGATTCGGACTGCCCGATAAACAGATAGCCGCCAGTTTCAGTGCATTCGTAGAAGCGCTTGATTAGTTCTCGCTTGGTTATATTATCAAAGTAAATCATTACGTTACGGCAAAAAATAACATGAAATTTCTTTTTAAAAGGAAAAATTTTATCCATTAGGTTAAATTTTCTATATACGACTTCTTCCTTAAGTTTATTGCTGATCATATTTTTGTCAGGACCTATACTTCTGAAATTGTTCAACTTCCATGGAGCGGGCAGAGAACTAATTTCTTCATCACTATATACACCATCTCTGGCTTTATTCAGGGCTCGTGACGAAATATCCGTCGCCAAAATGCTGCTATCCCATAGGATTTTTTCTTTTGCAAAATAATCAGCTATAATCATCGCCAGGGTATAAGGCTCTTCTCCGCTGGAACAACCTGCACTCCAGATCCTTAAATCCTTGTTCTTAACTGTAGCTTTCAGTTGCGGCAAAACCTGGTCACGAAAGTAATTGAAATGCTGAATTTCTCTCATAAAATACGTATGGTTAGTGGATATCCTATCAATAATATCACTAACAGTCTCTCCACTTTTATCATTAATCACATGGTCATAGTATGATGAGAAGCTTTGAAATCCCTTTTCTGTTAAAAGGCTATTCAATCGACCTTCGACCAACGTTTTTTTTTTGTTCAGATTAATGCCGGAGTAGTTGTATATATATTCAGTTAATAGTCTAAATTCATGATCAGATATGGCGATCATTTTAAAACCCACCTTTTTGTTCAGAAAATAGACGCGGCTTGGTTTAGCTTTACCTTGCCAACGATTTACCTGTTTAAATTAATTGGTCAGTGGCAGTCTGAGACTATGCCGGTCAAGGAGGTGAGTACCCAATGCCCCACCTCCGGCTAGCACCTGAAAGTTATCAGCTATTAATACTTGCCAAATTCACTGTCACTAAGGGATATTGTTGCTTTTGGAGTACTTAAATTGCCATTATTATTTCTGGTAAATCCCCCATAATTAGACTGGCCAAATTGTTTGTCCCGCAACATTTCTTCTAATAACGCAAGCATTTCAGGAGTTAGAGACTGGAGACTGACAGTTGCACCCAATTGTCGCTTCTTTAAAACGAATTTCCCTACTTGTTCTTTTAATAAATCCGCCTGGCTGGAGAGTTCCTCGCTGGCCGAAGCGCTTTCTTCAGCAGTTGCCGCATTGGTTTGAATAACCTGTGATACCTGTTCAACGCCTTTATCAATTTGAGCTATTCCAGTAGCCTGTTCGTTTGACGCTATGGCTATATCTCCCACGAGGGTAGCTGCTTTGCTAACACCATCTACTATCTTGCTCAGAGCATTGGCTGTCTCATTTGCGATTTTGGTTCCAGCTTCGGTTTTCTTAATAGAATTTTCGATCATATCGGTGGTTTCTTTGGCTGCACTGGCACTGCGGGCGGCCAGATTTCTCACTTCCTCCGCTACCACAGCAAAGCCTTTGCCATGTTGTCCAGCCCGCGCTGCCTCAACGGCGGCATTCAAAGCCAGTATGTTAGTCTGGAAGGCAATATCATCAATTACCTTGATTATCTTGGATATGTTTCCAGAAGACTCATTTATCGCTTCTATGGCATCCAGCATACCTTTCATCTGGGTATTGCCATCCACGGCATTATCCCGAGCATTCAAGGCTAATTCATTGGCTTGGTTGGCATAGGCGGCATTTTGGTTAGTCTGAGCGGCGATTTGAGTTATGGATGCTGTTAATTGTTCAATAGCACTGGACTGTTCAGTAGCACCCTGGGCTAACATTTGGCTGGAGCTGGCTACCTGATTCGAGGCATTGGATACCTGTTCGGCCGCCATGTTAATTCCACCCAGAATTTCATTAAGTGAATCAACAATTAAATTAAGCGAATCTTTAATCGCACCGAAATCCCCTTTGTAGTCGGCAGTAATTCCTACATTCAGATTTCCGCCGGCCATTTCTGTAAGAACAGTAGCAATCTCGTTTATATAGGCTAACAAGGAGGTAAGGGTACTGTTCAAGGCATTTTTAATTAAGGCATTATCACCTTTATAATTACCTTGTACACGTACACGTAGGTTGCCTTTCTCCATTTCCCCTAATACATCGGCGGCCTCTTTTATCGGTTCAATAACTGAATCCAGGGTAGCGTTGACTCCCTCCACAATTAGAGCAAAATCTCCACCATGTTTGCCGGCATCAGCGCGGGTATCCAGTCTGCCTTCTACGGCGGCCTTGGACAGCATGTTGGTATCGGCTACCAAGAGGTTCACTGCATCAATACAGGTGTTCAGGTTGTTCTTGATCTCGTTGAAATCGCCATTGTAGTTATCCGTAATCTTTTCCGGGATGTCGCCTTTACTGATTCTGTCTACATATTCAGCGGCTACGTTCAAGGGGCCGATGACTGCATCCAGAGTTCGGTTTATTCCCGTCACAATCTGGTTCCAACCCCCTTGAAACTGGCTTGCATTACCACGCACATCCAACTGCCCTGCATCTGCTGCCTGGGTTAAACTGCTGGTTTCGTTAAGTAATGTATATAAAACGTTAACACATTCATTGATATTATTTTTTATAACATTGAAATCCCCATTATATTCATCGGTAATTATTTCCAGACTATCACCACATGCAACTTTGGCGATAAAATCAGCAGTTAAATTAATGGGGTCGATTATAGCATCCAGCATGGTATTAATACCTTCCAGGAGTTCTTGGTCTGCCCCTCCAATACCGTTCAAATTTGCCCGGGCATCTAGCTTGCCGGCTTTTATGGCATTAACCAGAATAATGACCTCATTAAATACTGCGTTGGTTATTCCTTGTTTATCATTGCTAGCCGTCTCATTGTTGCTGTGATTTTTAGCATTATTGACCTCGATTTGTTCTGAGTGGGAATCAATGGTAGAACTCTCAATATCCTTGCTGGTTTTTTTTGCCATTTCGGTCAACCTCCTAATATATTATGACTATAATAATTACTATTGCTTGACGGCTTATCCAATTTTAATTTCAAAGTATGACCTTGGATTAAATTACCCTACCCCATTTACTGATATCAGAATTACTTGTCCTCACAGATCATACTCTTTTGCGAAATAACTGGGCATTGGATACCACCGGTTCGAACAAATGAGAAAATTGTTTAGGAAGCGCCTGGGTCTGTTCAAAAACCAGGAATCCTCCATCCATTAATGCATCATAGAACATCTGAATCACCTTAATCCGTTGTTCTTCCTGAAAATGCAGAAGCACATTTTTGCATATTACCAGGCCCAGATCACTCCCTACCGGTTGAAGAGAAAGTAAATCATGTTTTTCAAAAGATATTACACGACGTATTTCCTCAATAATCTGGTAATGCCCGTCTTGCTCTGCTTTTTGAAAATATTTTAAAAAAATATCCTTAGGGATTCTTTCTACTTGTTCGTATGGGAATATACCGTCGCTGATAATTTTGGCAAAAAGATTGCTTGTATCTATATCGGTAGCCTTGATACGAATATTTCTAAAGTACATCTGGCTCATACTTTCTCGTAAAATTATGGCCAGGGTGTAGGGCTCAGGGCCCATTGCGCAGCCTGCATCCCAAATATTTATGTATCTGCGGGTTCTCAAAAAAGGTAGGGCATGATCCCGGACCATTTCCATAGTGTGGGAATCTCGAAAAAAATACGTAAATGCCATTTATTCCCTCCAAATAGCAGTTCAATTACTTTAGGGTATTTCATTGATAGTGGCGAAATCTTCATCACTTAGCAGCTCATTACAATCAAGCAGCAGTTTTACTGCTGTTCCCACTTTGCCAATGCCTTTGATATAACGGTGATGAAAACCAGCTCTGGTATTAGGTGGAGGAACAATATTCTCATCTCCAATAGCTAGCACCTCAGCCACATTGTCAACAATCAGTCCCACCGAGAGGTCCTCAATATCTATTACAATAATGCAGGTTCGGTCACTGTATTCTTTGGCTTCTTTTTTGAAGCGCAGATTAATATCTATAACAGGGATGATTTTACCTCGCAAATTAATAATGCCTTTGACGTAATCTGGCACCTCCGGTACCTCAGTAATCATTTGTATACCGCCTATTATTTCGGTTACAAATCGTATTTCTATTCCGTATTCCTCTTTGCCAATGACAAATGTCAGGAATTTGCCCTTCTGGGTATCCTCTTCTTCCATTACTTCTTCTAATAATTCCGTCATAGGTTCAACCCCTTTCGGTTTGAAATTGCTTCTGTGATACTTGTATTAATGATTAATTAGCCCGGCTACATCCAGGATTAAGCTGGCACTGCCATTCCCCAACAGGGTACACCCGCTTATTCCATTAATCCTTTTCAAATACCGGGGTAAAGCCTTGACCACTACCTGTTGTTCGCCCAATAAAGCATCTGCAAATAGGCATAATTGCTGAGAGTCGTTTTCGACTATGATGATAATTCCATCCGGTATTTTATCGACCTTGCTTTGAATCTGATAGCGTTTATGAAGTCTTAGAATAGGCAAGCAGTCACCTCTGACCATGATCATTTCGTTATCATCGGGATCATGGATAAGATCCTCTTCTCTGGCCCGGAGAGATTCCTTAATTGACTTAATCGGCACAATAAATATTGATTTGCCTACCTGTATGCTCATTCCGTCAATAATAGCCAGTGTGAGTGGTATTTTCAGGGTTGTAGTAGTACCATTTCCTGCTATACTATCTACCAGCACTTTGCCGCCAACTGACTCTATGTTTTGTACCACTACGTCCATGCCCACACCGCGGCCGGAGAACTCGCTCACTTCATCCTTGGTCGAAAACCCAGGCAAGAGAATATGTGCAAATAGCTCCCGGTCGGTCATTTCGAGCTCGGACTTAGTTGTGAGCCCCATCTCTCTAACTCGTTCCAGTATCTTTTCTCGATTAAGACCTGATCCATCATCTTTGACAGTAATCCAGACATCCCCGCCTTCATTCTTGGCTTCCAGTCTGATTTTACCTGTTGCTGATTTTCCTTGCCTAATCCGCTCTTCCCGGCTCTCAATCCCATGATCAATAGCATTTCTGATTAAATGCATCAGCGGATCGGATAAGTGTTCTATTATATTCTTATCGACCTCAGTCTCTTCGCCGATAATTTCTAATTCAAGTTCTTTATTAAGTTTTCTGCTCATATCTCGGACTAATCGACGCATCTTGTGAAAGGTTATGGTAAGTGGCACCATGCGTATGGACATGACTATGTCTTGCAGCTCATTAATTATTTTTCTATGCTGGCGGGCCGCCTTATTAAAGTTGTCTAGACTCATTAGCTCGGTCAGATCCGGATTAAGCGTGACCATGGCTTCACTTATAACCAGTTCGCCAACCAGATCCATGAGTTGATCTAATTTATTTACATTTACACTTATTATACTTTGTCGACTGTCGGCTGATTTTGGGACTTCATCTGGAGGTTTTTCAGCTGGTTTATACAGAGGTTCCTCATCGGGGTCTTCTAAACTAATTTGTCTTCGAACTGGTAACTCTGCTGAAACTGTTTCCTGCTGGGAGTCGTCCTCAATTTCAGTTAATTCCAGGTCCTGTACTAGATCTGCATTTAGAAAAAATTTCTCCAAATCCTCGCAGCTTTGGTTAGTCCTAAATGTTATTTCAAAACCGTTAGTTCTAATCTGCTCACTACTGCTATCATTTTCAATAATATCAGCAGGCAAGTATTCAATGTCTTTAGCCAGGTCTTTCAATTTATGAATAACATTAAAAGCCCGGAGATTCTCCATGGCACAGCCAGACTCAAAGAACAGAACCACTTTAAATTTACATTTGTTCAAGTCTGGAGAAGGTTTTACTTGACTTATGAAAAGCAGCTGTTCATCATCAGCCTCAGCGTTCGGTTGCTTGTGAATTTCTGTTATTTCTGAAGGGCTGCTGCATTTTAGCAGAAGTAGATATTCTTCTATTCTTGCAATTAAGTTAAGAGCATCTTCATCGGCTTCTTGAGCGTTTTGCAGTTTGCTGATTACTTTTTTAATAAAATCAATACTCTCCAACATGATATCGCAAATTTTCGAATAGTCTACATTCTGGGGCGAATACTCTCGTAAAAAGAAAAACAAGTCTTCAATGGAGTGGGCTAAACCGGAAATATTTTCCAACCTCATCATAGAAGCTGAGCCTTTGATGGTATGCATTATCCTGAAAATTTCGTTAATCAATGAGGGAGAAAGTTGATTGCATGTTTCACAGGATAGAACATCCTGTTCTAATTGTTCAATTAATTGGACGGTTTCAAATATAAACATTTCCAGCATTGATTCTTGAGAGCCCGGTTTTTCCACCCTTAGTCCCCCTTATCATGGCATATATATTATATAAAGTTGTATTTGTCAGGGTTTAGAAGCTGTAATCATAACTTGTTCAGTGCTTTAACTACATCTTCTTCATTAAAAGGCTTAACTAAAAATCCTTGGGCTCCTGCCACAATAGCATCTCTAACCATGCTTTCCTGCCCCATGGCTGACATCATTATTATTTTAGCCTGAGGGTCAACCTTTTTGATTAAGCGCACTGCCTCAATACCATCAACTTCTGGCATGGTTATATCCATAGTCACGATGTCAGGTTTAAGTTCTTGGTATTTTATCAATGCGTTAATTCCGTTATCGGCTTCCCCAATCACTTTGTATTGGTTTTTCTCTAACATTTGCCGCAGCGCATGACGCATAAACATAGCATCATCTACAATCAATATATTCTTCATTCTATGAACACCTCTCCCATATGCTTTGCTTTATAAGTTCCAATCAAGTTCACAAACATTTCAAATATACATAGACTTATAAGAAATACCGTCAACACTTTCTTGCCCCCTTCTATTCTAAAATTAGATATCTACTATACATAGCACAAATAAGTAGAATATTTATATGCCAAGGTGATATCTAATGCAATAAAAGGGAATGTTTCACTAATCACTAAATATGGTATTCTATATATACAGCTACTCTATTGACTCTAATTTTAGGTTTATTAGGTATATTTTGTCGAGTCCTATTTTTCATATGTATTAAATAATTCAGAATCTTCTTTGTTTAACAACGAAAATAGAGTTATATGTCGCTCTGTACTTGTTATTTTTAGATATCATAAATGCAAAAAAAGTATGCTTAATTATTTGGCAGATTGAGAATCAATCAACTCATAATTAAGCATACTTTTTATTCTCTGGTTTATATTATTTTAGCAATAGCGGTTAAAACACTGTTCTTAGTTACTCAAATATGCTCAGATCTATCTGGGCATACATCGCTTGGTAACCAGCTTTGGTAGGATGAGCGCCATCCGGAGCTAGTAATTGGGTGAGAATATTATTCTTTTCATCGTAAAAGGCCTGGGCAAAGTTGATAACTGGAATATTGTGTTCCATGGAATACTCTATGATCCAGGCCCGGATTCTCCACAAAAGCCGCTCTATCTCAGGATCGTCTACCACGGTGGGCTGGCCGAAAATGACCTTGATATTTTTATCCCTGGATTTTTCGGCCAGGGTTTTTAGGTTTAAGGTAATACGATCGTAACTATCCTGCAAAACAACATCATTTATTCCACCCATAATAATTACATGGGTCGGATTAAATCTTGATACTGCATATTCAAACCGCTCCAGCATCTGGGTGGTTGTGTTACCAGGAATGCCACGGTTAATTATCTCTCCGTCAATTGCATCAGTCAGCATTTTGGTCCAGGATTCGTTAGGGCCGTAAGGAAAACCGTAAGTTATGCTATCTCCCAGGCATACTACTTTAATGTTATCCAGCATCCAGTCTTATCACTCCTTATTTAGCTCTATAATAACCATTCTCCAGAGATTCAATCCTCCCCTGGGTTTGCAAGCTTTCCAGATGCTTAAGTACCATTAGTTTTTCCCAAAATAGTACAAATGGAGTTGGATGTAAGCGATAGAGCAGTTTTTGATCAGCGATCTCATGCACATCTGCAGGTCTATCTTTTAAATAGTTGTAGATTCGTTCTTCTCGCTTGTTAATACGATCTCGAAATTCAATGAGGCGTTGTCTGCCATCATAACATATCTCATTAATATGGCAGGATGTCAGACGCGGGGCATTTAGTTCAATTAATCGATCAATCGATTTTATCATATCATGAGGGCTAGAATAGACCTCTCCATACCATGGACCGGCCTGGGTCAAACAAATATCTCCGGTAAATAAGAATTCTTCATTTGGAAACCAAAACGAACAGTGACCTGCTGAATGGCCAGGGGTGTGCAGCACCTCAAGCGATGTATGCCCAAAATCAATTATTTGTTTATCATGCAATTTTATGTCAGCACGCAGGTTCTTCAATAAATCTTCTTCTGCAATACCCATTATTATGCCAGCTTCATTATAATCATAGCCAGGCATCAATTCTCTCCAGCTATCCAGTGAATTATAGTGCTCGCTTTCCTCCCGGCTGGTTAGAGCATTGAAGTCCAGGGAATGAATCAGAACTTCAGCCTGCTGAAAATACCGATTGCCTCGGGTATGATCAAAGTGATGATGGGTATTAATCACCAGGTCCACACTTTCTGGATGAATTTCATCCAGAGAAGGCTTATCAGCCCCCGTATCCAAAATAGCTCTAACATCATCATCAATAAACACACAGTTACAATAAGTGAAACCGTTGGCACTAATCAGAAAACTTATATGATCGCTAATCTTAACCAACATATTAATTCTCCCCCGCCCCATTTATATAATAGTTTGGGCGGCAAAGCCGCCCTTATTTTACACTTATCTATTTAATTGACTCCTCGATTTTCTTGATTACATCATTCAACTTATTAATATTGTCACCGTAGCCGGCCCAGTCACCTTGCTTCAGGGCCTGGTTGGCCTGGTCATAATATTGACGTGCCAGTTTGGCTAATTCACGGGTGGTAGTTGGTATAGCAGCGCTTGGCACTTCAGGACTTACCTGAGGTTCGGTTAACTTGCCCCCAAAGATCTTGATCAAGGCATTTTCCAAACTATCTTCCATAACTACAGTATTGCCGTAGGCGGCAATGATACGCTTTAACTCCGGCATTTTACTGGCTTCAGCCTGCAAATACAAGGGTTCAATATACAGTATGGAATTATTAATGGGTATTACCAAAATATTACCCCGGTAAGTACGCGAGCCTCTTTGATTCCACAGGCTCAGTTGACTGGAGATGTCTGTACTCTGGTCAATACGTGATTCAATCTGCATTGGTCCGTATACAGTCTCTTGTTTAGGGAATCTATAGACCAATTTATTGCCATATGCATTCCCATCCATACGGGCACACATCCAGGCTATCATATTGTTTCTGCCATTGGGTGTATAAGGAAGCATAAGAATATATTCCTCTTTGGGTGAACCCGGTAAGCGCATGATAATATAGTACGGCTTTAAAGGAGTTTCCTTACCCTCCACGATCTCTTTCGGAACTACCCAACTGTCTTCCTTATTGTAGAAAACCCAGGGGTCACTCATATGATAGGTTCTGTATATATCGGCCTGGATTGAAAACAAGTCCTCAGGATAGCGAACATGAGCTTTCAGCCCTGCCGGCATTTCCTGGATGGGTTTATACAGGCGGGGAAAGGTCTTCTGGTATATCTTAATAATAGGGTCATTGTTATCAGCTATATAGAAACTTAATTCACCGGTATAGGCATCACAAACCACTTTTACTGAATTGCGGATATAATTGTTGCCATTCTCGTCAAAAGGCTGTGAATAAGGATATTTGCTGCCAAAGGTATAGGCATCGATAATCCAATAAAGCTTGCCGTCATCATTAATCACAATATAAGGATCTTTATCATAGGCCAGATACGGGGCTATCTTTTTAACCCTTTCAGTCACGTTCCGGTACATTAAGACCTGGCTATTATTGGTGACATTACTGGCTAGAATCATTTTGTAGTCTTTTAATTCCCAGCTCAACAACAGTTTTCTGAAGAAAGAATTGATTTTTATACCATTTTCACCTTTGTAATTGGTGTAAATATTTTCAGTTCCCACCGGGTAGTCGAATTCCTTTTGTACGCCATTTACGATTACATAATTATCGGTTTTTTCCCCAAAATAAATACCCGGTTCGGTTATTTTCAGGTTTGTACTAAACTGCGGGGGGATGTCCTTTATATAGAATTTAGGGAATCCCTCCTGAGCTACTTCCGTTACCGGACTCATAGCCACCCCGTAACCATGGGTGTACATAAGGCGTTGATTAATCCAGGTTTTAGCTTCAGGGGCCATATCTGTGCTTTTGTAAATGTCCTCCATTTCCCTGGCTGAGAGCATCACCTGGCGATAGCGGCCGTCCACGGTATAGCGATCGATATCTACATCATTGAAGGTGTAATAAGGTCGCAACTCCTGCAGACTCTTATAGGTATCTTTTAAAGGCTGCCAATCCCAGAGACGAATATTATCAACCGTAGCCCGGTTTTTATTTATGTCGTCCATCGTGAGGTTGTACTTAATATCGAATTCGCGGTTATCCACCGTATTCAGTTCGTAAGCATCACGAGTCATAGCAATTGCTCGCTGCAGATAAGGTTTTTCCTTGTTAAACTCATCTGGCTGGACCACAAATTTTTGCATCAGGCCTGGATAGATTCCTCCCAATAGGATAGACACCAGCAACCAGGCTCCAACGCTATAGAGAATCCAGCTGATTCTTTTGATAAATATATTTACTAAAATCACTATGGCTACTATTATTGACACCAGCATAAGTACTTTATAGGCCAACAAGCGGGCATGAATGTCAGTGTAAGTGGCACCATAAACAATTCCATGGGCAGAATAAAGTACCTTGTAGGCTCCCATTTGATAACCCCAGGCTTTTAGAGCAAAAATGCTGACCAGCAGAATAGCTACATGACTCTTGGCTAAGGTGAATTTTTTCCATTCCAGGGCAAATAGTTCAGCGGTAGCTCCTATCATATATAATACTGAAACTGCTAACGTACTAAGAATTAACAGCAACATCAGAGTACGATAAATGAACTGATAGAATGATAAATTGAAAAAGTAGAACCCCAGATCTTTGTTAAACACTGGGTCGATCTTCCCAAAGGGTACGCGGTTAATAAACTGTTGAACAATTATCCACTGATCAGCTATAGATGAACTTACCATGTAGGCTAGCACCAGACTGATTATAATAAAGGTCCAACGTGAAGTTTTCGCCTGGAGGAAGGTACTCCAATAAGATTTTTGTGGATGTAGGTAAATTATTTCCCGGCCCTCGTCAGTTTCGGGCGGACGATTCTCGTCATTACTCTTATATTTTCTGGTTAACTGCAGATTCAGCCAGACAAATAGAAATGAAACCAAGAATACACCTACATAAAGTGCAATCTTGCTTAAAAGGGTGGTCATAAATATGCTCTGAAAGTTTAAAGATGAAAACCATAGCCAGTCTATGTAAAATCGAGCAAACACCGAGATCGCACCCAGTATAACCAGGAAAATGACCAGTTTAATTAAACTGCGGTTGGATTCTTTTGTCATTCATTAGCCCCCTATTCATAATCAGCTCGCCATCGAGTTATTTAACTGTGGTCAGGAGCGCTCTACCCATGCTAAATTATTACGTAATTATTAATTATTGCACGTGGCCGCCAAATATCAATTATGACACAGGCTAAACATACCAGAATTGCGCTCCTAAAGCATATGATATACCTAATCAATCCTTCTGCACAGATTTATTCATATATTTGCTTCAACAGTGTATCCTTGCGCAGGCTGGCGCATTGGCAATTTCTTGCAGCCGGGAATCTGCGCAGACTCTCTAGTAGTATTCTTCCCAATTCATCGCCCTTATTATAAAAAATATCTGCCAATTCTTCATGCTCCCAAGGGGTAACCACTCCTTCAGCATAATTTACCACCAGATATATTCCGGTATAACAGGCTCCGATTTCTCGAGCCAGATAAACCTCCGGACATATACTCTGTCCTACGACATCGGCCCCGGCTATTTTATACATATTTACTTCAGCGGGACTTTCGAAATGACGTCCGTCGGTATTGGCATATATACTTCGATTGAACACGCGACCGGCCCATTTTTCTTCACATACTTTGATACAGATGTTTCTCATGCTGGGACACATAGCCTCACGCATAACCAGTAAATGACGGTCCTCCAATCCCACATCCTTACGCATGGAAAAGTCCATATAGTCATGAGGTACAACTATATCACGAGGACGCAGAAGGTGATTAATTGCTCCAACTCCGCCTTCAGCCAGGATACAGTGAACCCCGGCATTTTTAAATACCCAAAAAACTTGTCGGGAGGCATTAGCCCGGCTTACCCCCTGTCTCCAACCATGCATCTGACAACTCAGGACCGTACGCTCACCCTCATCGCTGAGAATGCTTAAGAGTTTAAATTCCGGACTCGGGCCATAGGGGGTTTCGAAAACCATTTCGCTAGATAAAGTCTTTACATAATCCAGGTCCAGGTCTTCAGGTACCCGAATACTTAGTGTACTGGAACCTCCTATGAGGCCAAATTCACATTGCGGTATATTCATCGATTTTTTCTCTCCCATTTAAATGTTTGGATGAATATAACAAAATGTTTCACGTGAAACATTTTGTTATATTCAAATGTTAACCAATTATATGTCAGCTAAGCCGGCAATCACATTTTTAACAACTTATAAGTCGTATCACGCTGAGCTGGTATTTTACCTGTTTCCGCAATAAGATTGATCATTTCTTCTGCCTTCATTTTATAAGCCACACCTGCAGCACGTACAACATTTTCCTCTATCATAATACTGCCTAAATCATCTGCTCCAAAAAATATAGTCATCTGACCGATTCTCTTGCCCTGGGTGACCCAGGAACCCTGGATATGTTCGAAATTATCCAGATAAAGCCGGGACAATGCCAAAAAGCGCAGATACTGCAAGGTTGATAGTTTCTTACCATGAAGCTCGGTGTTACCCGGTTGGTAGGTCCAGGAAATGAAGGCTCGGAAACCTCCGGTAAGATCTTGCAGAGCACGAATTCTCTTCAAATGTTCCAACCGGTGATAGATAGTGTCTACACTGCCCATCATCATAGTGGCAGTACTCTTCAAACCTATTTCATGAGCCGCCTGCATTACCTCTAACCACTGCTGGCTGTTAATCTTGTTAGGACTGATATGTGATCTTACCTCATCGTGAAGTACTTCTGCTCCCCCGCCGGGCAGTGAATCCAGTCCCGCCGCCTTAAGCCTTAGAAGTGTATCCTTGATGCTTAAGCCTGAATTTTTAGCAATAAAGGCTATTTCCGGTGCAGTTAAGGAATGAATGCATATATCATATTGGGATTTTATGAGTCGAAACATATCCTCATAAAAAGTTATCTGCAGTGCTTCATTTAACCCCCCCTGAATCATTAACTGGGTAGCCCCCAGACGTACCGCTTCATCTATTTTATTCAGAAGGGATTTCTCATCAATAACATAGGCATCGGGATCGTCTTTATGTCTATAAAAAGCACAGAAGCGGCATTTGCAGGAGCAAATATTGGTGTAGTTAATATTGCGGTCAATGACATAAGTAATGGTATTGTGAGGGAATCTGCGGTCCCGTATGGTGTTAGCTGCCCGGGCGATATCCAAAAGATCTCCCTCGGTATAGAGTATATTAAATTCATTCTCAGTCATACGCTGACCATCCAGAACTCGGTTTAATATATTTTTCGTATCCACAGTTATTTAAACTCCCTTTAACTACTCAACAAAAGCTTATTCTTGATATCCTCAATCAAAGTTTGACTAGTTGGGGTTAATATCTCAGGGCACTGGGTTGACAAGGGGACGGGGTTGTTGACACCCCCTATGATACCGGATGGGGTGTCAACAACCCCGTCCCCTTGTCAACCCCCAAGAGAACCGTCCCCCAGACAGATCATAGTTTTATATATCCAAAATATCTAATGGAGGGACCTCATCGATCAGCCCCATATTCTGAGCCTCTTTATAATATCTCAGCAAACCTTCACGTTGACTGGCATCGAAATCAAATCTCAGGCTGCGAAAATAATCAATCAGATAATCGTCCGTAAAGTCTTCCCATTGCGCTGCCTTATGCGCACAGGCTTGAATGTTATCCAAGCTGAAGCGAATCGAGTCGGTAAAGGTATCTTTTATAGTTTTTATGGTTGCCAAGTTTTTATCAGCATAGTCCTTACGAATCGCCCATACCGCAAATACCATCGGTAATCCGCTATAATCCTTCCATTCCTGGCCCAGATCATAAACATAAAGATGTTCATCATGATGATATTTGGCTCGCAGGGCATCATCACCAATCAGCAAGGCCGCCTCCGCTTCCATCAACATAGCGCCCAACTCAGGCGCTGAAGTAAAATAGTCTGGTGAACAATGATACTTTTTGGCCATTATGATACGCAGTAAAGCCACTGAGGTTGCGGAAATGTTAGTTAAGGCTATCTTTTTACCGTCTAATTCCTCAATCGGCAGCTTGGAAAATAGGTATATACTTTTAACCTCAGCAACAGCACTAATTGATATATCAGGCATTAAAACATAATCCTTATAATTACGGGCATAAGCAATTGAAGAAATCGGTGCCAAATCCAGCAGATTTCCAGCCAGCATGCGATTTAAATCAGTTGGATTTCCTTTAATCAGATCTACCTCTAATAAAAACTTTTTTTCTATCAATCCATAAAAAAGCGGAAAGCAATTAATGAATTGAATATGACCTACCCGGGGACGCAGCAATTTCAAACACCCCTTTCTACCATAAATAGCTTTCACCTAGCGATTAGGTTCACACATTTAGACCTAGAAAACTTTAAGCACATTATAAAGCGTATCTCGTTCTGCAGGAATAAAACCCGCTTCTCTAATCATGTTTACCAAATCATCTTTAGTAATACCCTTTTCCGTAGTTGCTCCTGCCGCATGCATAATTTTTTCCTCCACAACGGTACCATCAATATCATCAGCACCGAAGTTTAGAGATAGCTGGGCAACATCTATTCCCAGCATTACCCAGAAGGCTTTAATATGATCAATATTATCCAGCATGAGCCGCGAGATGGCCAGGGTTTTAATATCATCTACAGCACTGGTCCTCTTTAAGTGACTAAGGTGAGTGTTGTCAGGTAAAAATGGCAACGGAATAAAGGACTGAAAACCCGGATCAGTATCCTGTAATTCTCTAAGGCTTATCAAATGGTCTATGCGATCCCCCAGAGTTTCAACGTGTCCAAAAAGCATAGTGCAATTGGTCTTGATTCCCAACTGGTGAGCAGTTCGATGCACGTCCAGCCATTCCTCGCTCATAGCCTTTTGGGGGCAAAGCTGTTGTCGTATTCCATCATTCAGTATCTCTGCACCCCCTCCGGGCATTGAACCCAGACCGGCCTCTTTAAGAACCTGAAGAACTTCCCTATGCGTTAATCCAGCTATTTGCGCAAAATAATGGATTTCCACTCCGGTAAAGGCTTGGATATGAATGTCTGGATAAGCCTCATGTAAGCTTTTCACGACTTCCACATAATATTCAAAAGGCATGTCCGGATGCAGGGCGCTTACAATATGAAACTCAGTTATGCCATAATCCACTGCTTCAGCCCCACAATTAAATGCCTCAGCAGGAGTCATCAAGTAAGATGATTGTTCGTCTTTTTCTGATCCAAACGCACAGAAGCTGCATTTGGATACACATACATTAGTAAGATTAATATGGCGGTTTACATTGAAAAATATATTCCTTCCGGAGACCTTGAGTTTCTTAAAGCGAGCTAATTCTCCTATGGCTAACAGATCATCACAATTATAAAGATATAGTCCATCTGCTCTGCTTAATCTAATATCATTATGAACCTTTTCAGATATTTCCAGCAGCCTTTTGTCCATAATCTTCCTCCCACCTTTTCGTCACTAATTTGCCTTACAACTCGCATTTTCAAGGCATTTCGCCTTAATTCATCATATTGTCTAAATACTAAACATTTGTTTATAGACATAAAAAAACATAATAGTTCGTAGGTTTCTTTTTTTTAGTATAAAAACGCATTAACCAACATATGTTTACACGCTAATCATTTGTTTAGTTCGACAAACACTATCTCTTAAATCGAAAAGATGCCTTGAGAATAACCTCGCAGGCATCTTAAAACGCTTAGCTTTTACCCAATACTTTTATTATCAGGTTTTTTTCTTGCTGTTAGCAGATTTGAATAGCTGCTCCATGTCTTCTTCAGTAAATGCCAAGGCCCATTCTAAACGTTTAATAACTTCTTCTGTTTTACCCTGTCCGGTATAAATGAGCGGCTCACACTGAAAACGTTCAATGAAAATCCATAATTCCAAAGCCATCTCTTCTAATTCATCCAGCGTTTTTCTGAGTTCGTCCAGCTTATTATCAGCCAGATGTTGCTTCAGCTCCCGGGCCTTTTGGTTAATGTCGCTTATGGTTTCATTTATAATTCCGGCAGGTAGAAAATTTGTCATATGATAACCTCATTGGATTATTATTTGGCATATAAATTCGCTATCAGCAAGCAATATCCTTCTTTTGAGGCTATTTTTCGAGTGCTAAACGGACTATCCTTTCAACCAATTCTTCGAAATTCATACCGGCTGCTCGAGCTGCGTCTGGAACCAAGCTCATTTCGGTCATGCCGGGAATGGTATTAACCTCCAGAACATAGGGGCTGCCGCTGCTATCAAGCATAAAGTCAATGCGGGCAAAGCCTTTACAACCCATGAGCTTATATACCTGCTGGCTGATCTGTCCAATTTCATCCTGGCTAGCGTGGTCTATTCCAGCAGGTATTATATGTTCGCACATACCTTGGGTATATTTTGATTCAAAATCGTAAAATTCATTCGTAGAGGTGATTTCAATAATGGGCAGCACCTGTGGTTGATCGTTGCCAATCAGGGCAACAGTTAACTCCTTGCCATCAATAAATTCTTCTATCAAAACTTCCTCGCTATATTTAAAGGCGTTTTCAATCGCACCAATGATGTCTTCTTCTTTTCTAACAATATAGGTACCGATGCTTGATCCCTGCGTTGATGCCTTCACCACCATCGGCAACCCCATATCTTCCTTGAGATGGCTTTGTATGGACACAATATTGGCTAAGTCTTGCTTCTTTAGAATCCTAAACCTGGCACTGGGAATCCCCTCATATTCAAATAGCTTTTTACTCAGCACCTTATCCATACACAGTACGCTGGTTGTCATACCGGAACCGGTATATGCAATATTCATGGTTTCCAGCATCCCTTGAACAGTACCGTCTTCACCATTCTTGCCGTGTAAAGCGATAAAAACCAGTTCAGGTTTAGCTGCTATTATTTCGCTAATTACAGCACTATTATAATCAATCCCACGGGCGGGATAGCCCATTTCAACCAAGGCATTCAATACTGCCTTGCCACTTCGTAAAGAGATCTCCCTCTCTTCCGAGGTACCACCCATTAAAACCAAGATATTTTCCTTAGACATTTAAATACACCACCTAAATAATTAGTATCCAGTAAACTAGTTTTATTATCCTGCCCCACCTTTGGCAGAGCCGGACTAGCTACAAAACAATAATAAAAGAATACTGCTAAATGCAACCATATTCAACTCCGGTATCAGGTACAATAGCGCGAGTGCTTTTTAGTATATATGCTTTTTTATAGATTAAATTGCATAATTGAGTTAAAGTCAATAATAGGCTAGCCGTTGTGCAAGCCAATACTTGTCTGTTGTAAGGGGGATACAAAATGCTGGATAAAGCGTGGTGTGATAAGTTTGCAGGAGGAGTAACTATCTGCAATCCTGAAGGAACTATATTGTACCTTAATGAAAAAGCCGCCCAGTTATGGACTGATGAAGGCGGCTCAGCACTAATTGGTCGTAATTTACTAGATTGCCATCCCGAACCTTCACGCACTATGCTGGAACAAATGTTACAGAAACAAATCAGCAACTGCTACAGCATAGAAAAAAATGGTCTTAACAAACTAATCTATCAATCACCACTGTATGATGAAAACCGAACCTATAATGGCTTTATAGAGTTAATTTTGGAATTGCCAGGCGATATGAAACATTTTACCCGCTAAACTATATGCTATTTTCCTGAAATACTGTCTTGAATCCCCGCTAAATATGTGGTAGAATAAATCTCGCTGAAGGTCAGCAATCGCAGGGGAGTAGCTCAATTGGCAGAGCATCGGTCTCCAAAACCGAGGGCTGCAGGTTCGATTCCTGTCTCCCCTGCCATTATAAGCAAGTAAAACCGGAGTATTAAAAGCTCCGGTTTTTTGTCTTGAGGTATATTTTAATCTTAAGTGGGCATTTGGTGGGCAATGTTCTAATTTCTTGTATTGGTTTACAGGCTTCTATGATTTGTACCATGGTTTTGATCCTTTCCATAAAAACTTCTCGATATACGTCCTGGGCGGCTATCATATCCGCCAGAAGTCTTATCTCTATAACCTCTTTGCACAGCTCAGGAGCTATTTTGCTGCATAATATCTCTTCTTTGGCTCTCAGGTTAGTAAGCAGCTTTAAATACGCTATGTTTTCTTCATCTTTTTGAAATACGTATCCCCTAATAACTGACCATAATAAGTCAATTATTTCCTGTAGACTGTTCAAGTTTTTACCTCTCTCGTAATAATGGTTTTAATTTGTAAAATTATTCTGTAAAGATCATCTCATCAAAACACATTAATTAAACACGTGTATTATACGTAATTTTATGTTTGCACACGTATTTAACACGTGTTACAATGTATTCGTGAGGTGAGGTTAATGAAACGCAGGGATTTAATAAAAAAGCTTGAAAATGCAGGATGGACCTTCTTTAATGGCAAAAAAACATGGAATGGTAAAACACACTAATAAGCCCGGTATTAAAATTCCAATCCCTCGGCACACTGAAATCAATGAATACACTGCAAACGAAATACTTAAGGAGGCGGATTTGAAATAAGCTCCGTCCCTCAAAAATATACAACAACTTTGAAAGGAGTCTTATTATGAAATACGTATATCCTGCTGTTTTAAAACCTCTCCCAAATGGTGAATACGCCGTTAAAATACCCGATTTACCCGGTTGCGTAACCTGTGGAAAAGACTTACCGGATACTTTAGATATGGCACAAGATGCAATATCCATGTGGATCTGCGATGCAGAGGACTGCAAGGAAGTTATACCTCCAGCATCAAATATATCTAGCACATCCCACGATGAAGGTGAATTTACTACTCTTATTGCAGTCGATACTATTCAATACCGTAACTTGAATGATAATCGCGCTATTAAAAAAACCTTAACAATTCCAAACTGGTTAAATACTAAAGCTGAAAAAGCTGGTATTAATTTTTCTCAAACTCTGCAAAAATCCTTAAAGAATGAATTAGGACTGGAATAAACACGAGAGCCGGGGGATTAACCCCGGCCTTTATCTTTCACTTTATACACGGAAATTAAATTGCGTCTCTTCAATTCATTACGGTCAATTAATTCAAGAAAATTAGATTGGTCCAAAGCGGGCTGGATGGCAGGAAGTATTTATTTGCCGGGCAGAAATGATTGTCAGCTTGTTCATATGCTGACCTCAAACTGCTGCACGCCTATGAATTCATTCTGAGGTATTTCATCATGCTGTACCTCCAGGCAAAGTTCAATGGCTTCCCGAATACGAGAATGAAGTTCTTCCAGGCTTTGAGCCTGGGTATGACATCCTGGCAACGCAGGAACAGAAGCAACAAAAATGCCATCCTCATCCTTTTCGAAAAGGATGGTAAAATTTTATCTTCTAAATTACTGTTGTTATCCACTTTTGGCACTTTTCAGTATTATCCAATTATTCTGCTCCCATCTTTGCCAGACTTGGTGGTAATAAGTTTAGTCAATTACAGCCGGGATAATACCTTCCTTAATCAGGGTCCACCTATCACGAGGGTTAATGATGAATTCTGATGCAATTGCTACGACCAGGTCTTTTTCGGGAATGCAACAAATGACATTACCGCCATCGCCTCCTGCCAAGTGTGCAAAAACTCCGTCCTCTTCGTATAACCACCATAGATAGCCGTATTTAGCTGTAGAGTTATTAATCAATGTTTTGGAATGAGGAACTGTAGACTCACCAATCCATGTCTTGGAAATAATCTGATTATTGTCCCAAATGCCACGGTTCAGATATAGAAAACCAAAACGAGCCATGTCTCGGGGCGTTAGTGTAAGCCCCCATCCTCCTGTGGAGTTATTGTTTGGGTCTTTAACCCATCCTTTTATATTCTTCCCGAATAAATCCTCAAACCCAAATGCTTTCATTTCACAATCCGGGATTTCTTTCATGCCGATTGGTTTAAAGAGGCGTTCATTGGCAAACTCGCGTGCGCTTTTCCCTGTACTGCGAGTGATAATGGTCGATAACAGGTGTGCCCCGGCGCTGGAATACTTAAAGGCTCCAATGCTTCCACCTTGCCCCAGCATGTCCAAAGTATATTTTACCCAGTCAGGTGATGCACACAGCTTGTCAAAGGGTTCATACCAGTCTTCAAATGAATAGGGGGCGGTCATAGTAAGAAGGTGGTGTATAGTTATTTTTTGTCTAGTATCGTTTTCATCATCAGGAACGTACTCGGGAAAAAAATCCAGCACCTTCTGGTCTATATTTTTAATATATCCATTATCTATGGCAATACCAACGATGGCAGATATTATACTTTTCGTTACAGATGTCATATGGTGGGTATCATCCGGACCATAGCTGTTATAATATCTTTCATAAGCAATACATCCATTTCTCACCACAACAATACCGTTGATATTGCTGTACTCGGATTTTATCATAGGTTCAAGCTCGACAAGCTTTTCAGAGTCCATTCTCAAGGCTGGCGGGTCTATGGTTTGCCATTCTGAAGTTGGCCAGTAGTTTCTTGTCATTATAGATACCCCCTTAAAGACTTTTTTGGTTATGTTCAGCGATTAAGCAAAATGTCAGGTCTTGCTGCTATTTTTTCTTTACCGGGAAATACACCTCGGTAACAAGATCCTCAGGAACGCTGGCTTGATTAGGGTCGGTGACATATACTTCATAGGGCGAATTCATCAATTCATATCCTTCATTTTCTACCCATTCCCTCAGCTTAGCATATACCGATGTCAGTTCTGGATATGATCCCTTTAAAACAGACTTCGCACAAAGGCCTCCAGGCAAATCTCTCGTTCCCTTTACAATCTCCTCTATTGGGATGACAAACTCTGTATAATTGCCGACAGGATTATATTCAGGACTGTGATAAATAGTCATTGGAGTACCAAGCAAGGTGAGTTTTTCAGTAGCAATCTTTTCATATAGCCTGCTAAAATACTTTCCATATCCTGCAGCATAGTCGTCACTACTCATCATCTGACGCATATAAAGGATATTCATGGGCTGGGTTTCAACAAGTTGTACTTCTATATTGTCAAGATACGACATAATTGGTATGCCCTTCTCTAAATTTAAAATATCATTACTCATTTGTTTTAGGGTATTTTCAAAAGCATTTAGCTTTTCCTGTATTTCCCTTCTCTTGCGGTTAAGGGCAGAACAATGCTTCTCTTCTGATTGATCCTCTTCCAATTCCAGCATGGCTTTGATTTCTTCCAAAGAAAAATGATAAGATTTCAAACGATTGATAAAGAGCATCGTTTTTACTTGTCTGATGGAATAATACCTATAACCGTTTTCAGAATTAACCTCATCAGGATTAATTAATCCAATTTCCTCATAATATCGAAGCGTTTTTGTAGATACTTCGCATATCTTTGAGAATTCTCCAATCGATAACAAGAGGTCACCTCCATTCTTCATACGGGCTAAATGCTTTAAAATATCAATAATTTGTTCAATTTCACTATACACATTCCCCTAAGGGTAAAGTCAACTGCAAAAATATCTTTTCTCCTCATTCCATGCGTCATACGACTGCTACGCATATGGCGGAAACTAGCGTGCCCATCGTAGTGATAAAAAATTTCTTGGCCACTCATCGCTGCAGTCCACGCAGATCTATGCTGAAGTCACGCAAATACCCTCGATAAGCACATAAAAGCATGGAATGAGAAATGGGCTACCAAACCAAATGTTCCAGTTGATAAATCTACATCCGGTCCAGTGTTACCTGGTTTTTTGATGACATAATCATTTTCACAATGTAGATAGCTCCGCCAAGATTATTCGAGAAAAATTAGAAGGAGTGTTATTATCCTGCCTGTTTTAACACTCCTTAGCCGGTATATATTCAAGTTCCTCCCGGACTGTTTCCTTGCCGACAGGAACATGACCGCTTTGACACTCGCATTAATTGAAGCATATTCTTAATTCACTAATTTTATTGACTCAAACTAATTAGGAAAGCCCGTCCTTGCGGACAGGCTTGATTTGGTATGCTCATTTTTTAAGTTATTAGTTAGGGAGTTTCAGGGCAACCTCTTTTGAATTAACCGGTTAACATTACCTTATTGGGATACTGCACTTAATTTAGGCAGACTAGGAACACTAGGCTTTATTTAGTAACCTCTGTACTTAGGAGCGCGTTTTTCAGCTTCTGCGATGTAGGTTTCTTTAAAGTCACCACTTAGTACACCCAGAGTAAGGTAATCGGCCTCGGTTTGGAAATATGTGTCCAAGGTAAAATCATGTAAACTATTAGAAATTATCTTAGTATGGGCAATGCCAACCGGAGATTTGGCAGCAATTTTTGTCGCCAGAGCTAAAGCTTCTTCGTAGGTCTTTTCAGGAGCAACCACTTTGTAAACCATTCCCATATCACATGCTTCTTTGGCCGGTACTGGTTCTGCTAACATAGCCATAGCTTTCGCCTTCATGGGGCCAACCAGTCTTTGCAATGCCCATAGTCCACCGGTATCGGGCGTAAGTGCATAGCTAGTAAATACTTGGTGGAAATAAGCTTGTTCAGAAGCTATGACAATATCACTGGAAAGGAGTAGATTACATCCTCCACCAATACAAGCACCATCTGCGATTCCTATGATAGGTTTAGGCATGGCATACATTTTTTTAATCATATTGCCTATTTCAAACATACACTCACGACCTGAGGGAAGGTTTTTTCCGATTTTAGACTTAATGATGGATATATCGCCAGGGCCAAAAGATACTGTTCCATTCCCTTTTAGAATGATAACACGAATATCTTCATCCCAGTGGCAATCGTCTAAAGCCTTGTCAAATTCATCTACCAACTGCTCGCCCAGTCTATTGATGTTTTGCGGGCAATCAAAGGTTATGGTTGCAATCTGGTTAGCTTTCTCAATTGTCAATACGTGATCATACTGCTTTTCATATGGATACATTAAAAATCACTCCTTCTTTTAAATCAATAAATAATATAGTGATAATGGGGGCAATAGTCCCCTTCCACCCTCAAATAATATTGTTATGAACCGGCTTACGTCCTGGATTGGTTTTTGTATATGGCTCACCAGGACCTATCTTTCGTACGGGGTAACCACCCATTTAATACAACCATCTTCGTGGTTGCCAAATACTTCATAGCCTTTCATAATGTCATTTAGCGGGGCCCGATGGGTTAGCAAGTATTTGGTATCTATTTTGCCTTCCTTAATCAGTTGCAGCATCTCTTCAATACCATCACACTTCTGAATACCCATCTTGATATCCAGATTCTTATAGACGATTTTCTGCATAGGCACCATTATGGGTTGGGCGAAAATAGATATGGTAGAAACCACTCCATTGCATCTGGTAGTATCGAGCGCCGCCTCAAAAGACGCCTGCGACCCTGCAGTTTCTATAGTCGCGTCAACACCCAAACCGCCAGTTAGCTCTAATATTTTCTTAGTTGCATCATCGGAACCGACATTGATGCCCACATCTGCAACTCCTGCCTTTATGGCTGCTTCCAGCCGGCTTTGAATAGGATCAACAGCAATAACCGTCTTGGCTCCGAATACCTTTTTGGCCAAAATACATACGCACTGTCCTACTGGACCAGCCCCGAACACAGCCACGCTTTGTCCCGGTCTGATATTGGCATTTTTGACTCCAAACCAGGCAGTACAGAGCATATCGCTCAGTAATAGCACATCTTCTTCGGTCAAGCCTGCAGGGATAGGTATCATATGATGCTCTGCCAGAGGAATCCGGATATATTCTGCCTGACATCCATCCGGACCACTGGCACCGAAACACCCTCCATTGGCACAGAAAGTAGGGATACCTATTTTACACATAGCACATTCAAGGCATTCAATGCCCACTTTTACTATGACGCGGTCGCCCGGTTTATACCCTTTTACAGCTGCACCGAGTTCAACAACTTCAGCGATGAATTCATGCCCCACAATTTTCGGCTTGGCTTTGACCTGTTCATTTACCGACGCCAAATGTCCATGCACAATATGAATATCCGACGTACATATGGTAGATAGGGTTACTTTCGCAATTACATCAGTTGGTTCAATGATATGGGGTACAGGCACATCATCCAGGCTGTACTTGCCAGGCCCGTAGTAACATAAGGCTTTCATGGTTTTCTGTTCCATTATGAATCACCTCCAAATATTTATCTTGGTTCTACTCCGATTCAGGGCTGATCCTGTTTTTCTAAATAAATTACCAGGACCTATCTTTCATACGGGGTAATTGACCATTTAACACAGCCATCTTGCTGGTTGCCAAAAACCTCATAACCTTTCATGATGTTATTCAGCGGTGCCCGATGAGTTAGCATGAACTTGGGATCTATTTTGCCTACCCTGATCGCCTCTATTATTTCATCCACACCTTCACTCTTCTGAATACCAAACCTGAGCTGCTGGTCCCTAAAAATCATTTCCACCATAGGCATCTTAACAATAGGTTCAGCAAATACACCAACAGTAGAGACAATACCACCTATTTTAGTTGCAGAAACTGCCATAGCCATGGTTTTTTCCAGCCCGGGTGTTTCTATTGTGGCATCCACTCCCAAACCGCTGGTAGCTTCGAGGATTTTCTTGACCACGTCTTCCTGCGCAGCATTAATTGCAATATCAGCGATTCCTTCTTTTAATGCTAGATCCAGTCTGTATTGCAGGGTGTCAACTGCTATAACCCGCTTGGCTCCAAACATTCCTTTAGCCAGCAGACAGGTGCTTAACCCTACTGGTCCAACGCCAATTACAGCTACGGTTTGACCTTCAGAAACTTGCGCATTTTTGAGTCCAAAATAGGCGGTACCCAACATATCAGGAGCCAGAACTACATCTTCTTCCGTCAATCCTTCTGGTATCTTGAACAGACGTAACGGTGCATCGGCAAAGGGAATCCTAATGTATTCTGCCTGACATCCTTCAAGGGGACCAAAGTACCCATAAACTCCACCTTTGACACAATAACCGTGGACCCCTATTTTGCAAAACATGCATTCGCCGCAAAATGAGCTAGCCGTGCTAACGCACCTATCTCCAACCTTAACGTTCTTGATTGCAGAACCAACTTCTACAATTTCCACACAGAACTCATGGCCCATAGTCTTAGGGTATGGAGTACCTGCCATCTCGCCATGCACCGCATGAATATCACTGGTACAGATAGCAGCTAGGGTAACTCTGCCTATTACATCTGTAGGTTCCATGATCTGGGGTACAGGAACATCAGCCAGGCTATACTTACCAGGTTCATGATAAACTAATGCTTTCATGGTTGTTTGTTCCATCATTAATTCCCTCCTCATATTTATATGAGCTATCTCTCAACACAACTGCTTAGCGGCTTGGAAACGATCTATATTGTATTACAAAATGATTAAACCATTTTGTTTCTGATCATCATGGCAATGTTTTCATTAAGAGCCTCAACCGAAGCTCCACCAATGGCGAGCACCTTGGCATCACGCCAGAAACGTTCCACCCCGGTATCAACGATTGTGCCGAGTCCGCCAAACAGCTGGATGGCCTCTCTGGCAACGTACTCAGATACTTCCGCGCCTTTACACTTCAGCATGCGTCCAGCCGCCAGACCCAGGTCACCCTGGTCTCTATTAGCATAGGTACTGTAAACCAGAGCTCGCAGGGATTCAATTTCTGTATACATCTTAACCAGTTTGTGTCTGGTGACCTGTAATCTATCAAACATACATTGACCCATTTGTACCCGCTCCAAGCTATAGTTCAGAGCCATTTCATAGGCGGCTTCGGCCATACCCAGGCCAGCCGGACCACAGCTCATAAATTCTGCGGTAGCACTCACAAACATAGCTGGCAAGCAGCCACCCAATGGTCCCAGCAGGTTTTCTTTGGGGATACGACAGTTATTGAAAGAGATGCTGCCCGTTGCTGATCCATGCCAGCCCAGTTTATGTTCTGGTTTACCCACTAATAAGCCAGGAGCATTTTTCTCGACGATGAAAGTACTTAACCCGGTTCTGTTGACCAGATCTACCTTGTCAGATGTTAGGGCCAGAATTATATACACATCAGCCACGCCAATGTTACTGATCAAAACCTTGTTTCCATTTAATACCCATTCGTCACCATCCAGAACTGCACGAGTTGTGAATTCAACCTGATTGGATCCGCCCACACCCTCAGTAGAACCACAGGCCATTATGATTTCTCCAGTTGCTGCAGGTGCCAGATATTTCTTCTTTTGATCAAGGCTTCCCAGCATTTCCAGAAGACCTCCGGCCAGCAAGCTATGGGCTCCCATTGCACAACTTAAAACTGGCATACTCTTGGATATTTCTTCTGTAACTATGGCCAGCGTGGTATGGTCTCCACCCAGTCCACCGAATTCCTCCGGCACAGTAATCCCTAAAAACCCTAATTCTCCGGCTCTCTTGAATAACTTCGTGGGGAACTCGCAGGTCCGTTCGATCTCCATCGCCATCGGTTTACATTCCTGTTCCACAAATTCTCTGGCTACATTACGCATGAGTTCTCTGTCTTCGTTCATGTACCACATTACAAAAAACCTCCTTCAAATATTATTTATTAGATCCTGCCAGCTCTGCTGTACAGCTGGATTAGATCAAAAACCCAATAACTATCCCTGCCGGAAACTAACCCCAAAAGTACCGCGGGGATATTCCCATTTCACTATGCCTTTGTTTTTGCACATTACCCGGCAGGTACCACATTCCAAACAGCCGGCATAATCAAAACTCATTTCGCCCTGCTTGTCCAGCTTGTAAAGAACCGCCGGACATACTACCAAGCAGGGTTTTCCGCTACATTTGGCACATATGCCCTTATCCAGAACGATATGGGATTCTTCTTCATCTACATTGAACTTATTCAGGCTCAAGAGTTCCGGTGCTTCTGTTTTTTCTATGCTCATACCGATTTGTACCCCCTTAAACCATCTTTGAATAGTTGCCAGTACGATAATCCATTGGTTTTGATTACTTTTTTTATCTCTTTGATGATGCTCTTAGGGGTTTTCCCATCTATCGTAAAGAGTCGCTCAAATACTCCGGTGGCTATATTAGGATAAGTGGTATAGATACGCGGTATAGCCAGCAGATCTGCATAACCATCCACAGCTTTCATGGTGGGCAGCAATTCTACATTTTGTAGTTCTTTCATATAGGCTGGTCCTACTTGAGCTGATTCATGGGTATTAATAATCGCCCGAGCGGCGGCTACCCCGCTGACGATGGCCAGATCGATTCCCCTTATGGAATAACCGGTATTGATTACGAAACCGGCTGCATCTCCTACCATGAGCAAACCTTCCCGGTATAGCTTTTTAGGTATGCCTCGATAGCCTTCTTCGCCTACTAAATGGGCTCCATATTCTACGGTTTGGCCATCGGCTATTAATGGATATATGGCTGGGTGCATTTTAAAGTCTTGGAATATCTCATGGACAGATTTGCCATGGGCGGCTACTTCCTCGGGCATAAATACACAACCCAAAGATATGCTGTCCTGGTTGGTGTATAGGAATCCTCCGCCATGGATTCCTTCAGTGCAACCAAGTATCATCCGGGCGGCTCCTTCATCTGCTTTCAGGTTAAAACGCTCTTGGATAATTTTAGCTGGCAGTTCAATGACCTCTTTTACACCTACTCCTACACTGTGAGCGGGAATGTCTTTTATGAGACCTGCTTGCTGTGCTATGAGCGAGTTTACTCCATCGGCAGCTATTACCATATCGGCATACATTTCATCTTCGCCGGCAATTACTCCGACTATTTTGCCGTCTTTTTCAATCAGCTGGTCCACTTTGATGCCGCAGGCTACCATGGCTCCCATTTCTTCTGCTTTACCTGCAAACCATTCATCAAACCTGGCTCTCAGTATGCTATATGATTGGGCGACTTTCCCGTCGCTATTAAAAGCTGGGTCATGGTAATCTATGTTAATGGCTTTATCTTCACCCAGCATCATGATTTGTTCATGGGTTATTTTTCTCTCCAGAGCTGCTTCGGTAGTGAGTCCTTTGTCTACCATTTCCAGAGCATAGCTATATAATCTGCCTCCGGTTACGTTCTTAGCTCCGGGGGGTTCGGCTCTTTCTATGACCAGTACTTCCTTGCCGGCTTTGGCCAGGGTATAGGCACAGGCTATTCCAGCGGGTCCGGCTCCGATTATGATTACATCCATTTTATCGGCTTCACTCATCTTCTCATCACCTCTTTTGTATATACACGTCTTGTAAACAGGGAACATATCCTTTATACATATCCGGGGGACATTCCGTCCTTTAAGGAAGTACATATGCGAATATTATTCGCGGTTAAGGTTGGACCCTTCGGGTGCTGCCAGTATCACTTGGTTATACTGGCAGATTTTCGGAACGGTATGTCCCCCTAACGTTTATTTCAGTGCTTGGGTCAAGAGGGGGATAATTTCGTACATATCTCCGACTATGCCGTAGTCAGCGGATTTGAAAATGGGTGCTTTTTCATTGCTGTCTATGGCTACTATGATTTTGGCATCGCGGACTCCGAATATATGCTGTACCTGACCGGATAAGCCCATGGATATATAGAGCTGGGGTTTTATTACTGCTCCGGATATGCCGATATACTGTTCAACCGGCAGCCAGTGTCTTTCTTCCGCTATTCCTCGGGTGCAGCCTAATTCGGCATTAAGTACGGCAGCCAGATCTTTGGCCATCTGAATGTCGGATTCTTTTTCTAATCCCATGCCAACACAAACTACGCTGCAGGCTTGTCTGAGGTCAATGCCTTCTTTTACTACGGGGGCGGTCTCAATTAGGCTTACTCTATCGTCTGACTCTACGACTACGGTTACTATTTCGGCGCTGCCTTTTATGGGCTCGAATCTACCAGCGGCTACGGTTACTACACTTAAACCGGAATTTGTTTCGCTCTGGACTACGGCTCCTCCGTACATCATTCGCTCGGTACTGATTTTTCCGTCACTAAAGCTTAAGCTGGATACATCGCTTACCATTCCGCAATCTAGATATCCTGCTACTCGGGCAGCTATATCTCTTCCTCTGGCGGTGGCTCCAACTACGAATAATTCGGCTGTCTGGTTTTTTAGAAAGTCGGCTATGGCCTGACCATAGTTTTCTGCCAGGGGGCTGTTTCCTTTAAGGCAGAAGACTTTATCGGCTCCCATTTGGGCCAGCTGGTCAGCGGCTTCCTGGGCAAAGCATAATGCCGTCGCTTCTTTACCACTTGCTTTGGCAAAACCTATCAGTTCTGCGGCGATATCTAATTTGTCACTGTATACATAAATGCCGGCCATTATAGAACACCTTCCTTTCTTAGAGCTGCTGCAAGTTCTTTTACTTTGTCAGCAGTTTCGCCTTCGTTGAAGATGATGTTCTTTCTGTCCATGGCGTAGCCTTTAACTGCGGTTATCTGGTTCTTGGGCTTAAAGTCTATGCCCAGATCTGCGGTTGAGTATTCGGTTACTGGTTTTTTACCTGCAGCCATAACGGCTTTGAGGCCAGGAATGGCAGGATTGTTGGCTTCCGGCAGCACGGCTACTATAGCAGGGAGTTCTGCTTTTACGGTCTCCAGACTGTCTTCCAGTTTTCTGACGGCAGTCAGGGTATTACCGTTGAACTCCATTTTTATTACTGAAGTAATTACAGGCAGGTTAAGGGCTGCACCAATTCGGGGTGCGGTCTGGCGAGCATATGTATCACTGGCTCCTTCGGCGCAGATTACCAAAGTAAAATCATCTATCTTCTTGATAGCTGCTGCCAGGGCTTTGGCGGTTACGGCTCCATCAGCAGTTGCGGCTTCTTCTGCATTGATCCAATAGCCTTCTTCAGGTCCACGGGACAGGGCATCTTTTAAGGATGGTTTGGCTTTGGCATCACCGAAGGTTAAGCTGACTGCTTTCCCACCCAGCATATTTGCGGCTTGAACCGCTGCCTCGATGGCATTCTTGTCATAATCACTTATTTTCCCTTTGGCTTTCTGGGTATCGACAGATAGATCAGGATTAATTTTAATATCCGCCTCATCTGCTACCCATTTGTAACACGCGATAATATTAGACATTGTCTAATCCTCCTTTTGCTATTTGCAAGCTAAGCTAAGATCTATGGGGTACTAAACCAAATCTCATGATCCCCATCTTTAACAACTAAAAGTATATATTGCAAATAGCGTGCCAAAGATTGTCAGGCAAACAATATTATTTAGAATTACTGTCTGATGGGCCTTTTACGTGATACTAATCCTTGCTCAGGTCATAAATTATGAAAGCACCCCGCATGCTCAACAAACATTTCATTATGGTGTAGTTTTATCAGTCAGTTTAATGTATTAACTCCGATCATTTATCTGGTGTACCCGCAGGTGCAACCTTAAAGGTTATATTTTCTGAATGTACAAGAAAAAACCAGGTACAAACACTTTCAATATGTACCTGGTTATAAATGTTGTTGGGATCTGGATAAACAAGAATATATGTGCCATTGAGACCTATAAAACCTTTAAGATCAGATTAGCCCTCTTTCAGCTACTCTGTAATGCGGATTGTATTGTGAGGCTTGCATTACATGGTCATTGCTAAGCGCTAATCATGTGTGAATCTTGAACCAGGATTCGCAATTCCTCGGCCGACTCACTTAGCTCCCGGACCATATCTACAATATAATTAACTGAGCGGGCTTGCTGTTCGGATAGAGCCGTAATTTCCTGGGTACTAGCAGCCGATTCCTCAGAATTAGCCGAGATATTCTCCACATTGCCAACCATTTCTTCAGTGGAACTTAATACCTCCTGTATAACCGCCGATACTTCTTCAATGGCCATATTTATACTCTGGGCCCCCTGCTCAATCTGGTCGAACATTGCTTGCGTCTTTTTAACCCCTTCACCTTGTTCTGTGATAATATCATTAGCTCGATTAATACCCGCTACCGTTGTGCTCATACCCTGCTGAATCTCCATAATTAGACGAGCTATGTTTTGCGCGGCATGCCCGGATTCTTCGGCTAGTTTTCTTACCTCCTCGGCTACCACAGCAAAACCTCGACCTGCTTCTCCAGCCCTAGCAGCTTCAATGGCAGCGTTTAAGGCCAATAAATTCGTCTGAGCTGCAATTCCTCCAATTATTCCCACTATATTTTCAATCTGCTTGGATTTGCCATTTAACATGTAGACTGCCTCGCTGACTGTTGCCTGAGCCTGACTACTTTCCTGCATCATGCGGCTCTGCTCCTGCATGTCGGCTAAACCATTATCAACTATTTGTCCAAATTGGAGGGACTGATTACTTACCACTTGTATATTATTGCCGGCCGTTCCTAATGCGAGTGACATTTGTTTAACCACTTCATTGGTATTTTGGGCATAGAGTGCTCCCTCGCTAGAAGCCTCAGCTAAACCCTTTACACTGGACTTTACCTGTTCGGCAGCCATCCCGGTATCAGTAGCCGAAGCCAGTAGTTTAGCCGAAGATGCAGCCAGCAGATTAGCCTGAGTAGCAACCCCGGCAGCAACAGTTTGCAAACTTTCGCTCAGTAACCTGGCTTGCGCTTCTTTTTCCTGGGAGCTATACAAGTGTTTTGCAAGCAATGATGCTACAACTCCTGAAGCGATACCAAAAAGCACAAAATTGACATACCTTTCCCTGAGTAGAGAGGTGACGTCACCCGCAGGCATGACTTGAGGAGCTAATAGTATCATCAAAGAATGTAAAATTAGCACCAAAATAGTAGAAAAAATGGATAGGCGCATATCGAAGTATAGGAGACTTAATACCATTAATAGATAAAAATTAGTAAAAATCTCACTATTACCGGTAATCATACAGTTGAACACTAATATACATAAGCCCTGACTAAATACAGTAATATACTTGCTCCAAGTACGGTTAGGATACTTTTTGACTATATATATGCTTATCCCAATGATAATACAAAGCCCCAGACATTCTGTTAATATTGTTCCCAGGGTAAGACCTTCGTTTTTGAAAAAATAAACCATAAGTGCAGTTAAATTTGCCAGAACAATAATAATAATGGTTGCGCCTATGAGCAGGCGGTGACTGGGAGACATATCAACAGTAAGCCTATCATTTTCTTGCATATTATCAACCCTTTCCATGGTTATAATTGGCAGGAATTCTTTCCCCTGCATATAATTAATGAAGCTAAAATACCAGGCATGGTTTTTAATTCATATTTTCTAGTTGAAACAAATGCAGAGAAAAAGCAGGTGCATCTGCAAGAGTATGTGCACCTGCTTTTTATTTACTAAGATCTACACTGTTCTTGTATCTGACATTAACCAGCCTTGGATTTTTGATGCATGCTTTTCAAGCCATCGATTTCATTACACACATCGGAAAAATTACAGCTGGCACAATCATACTCAAGATCATCAAACATTTTGTTCGTGGCCAGGCATACTTTATTTACTTTTTCAGCTATCGGTTTAAACCTCTGAACATCTGCTTTAGACGATGTAATAAATATTATTTCTACTGCATCTACATATTCGAGACTTTTTAACTCCCTGATCAGTTCATTACCTAGTACTTTTAATGAAAAGCCTGCTTTTAGCGCACGATTACTGACTCGGCTCCATTCTTTGCTTTCTTGCGGTATCGCACGCAACATGTAGCCATCTAGATTTAACTTAAACTTTATTACATCCATTTCCTGATAACGTTGATAAGCATTTTCATCATTAAAACCATGTCCTGAGATCAAGACAATCTTTCCAAAGGGCATCTTATTTATATCCGCTTCATTGAGATCTGGGCCAATGATGGTAATCTGCTGATCATTAATTTTCTCCAGGGAGTCGGCCCACATTAAAAAGGCCAAGGATTCAGTCTGCGGATGCCCTAACTCAATTGCAGTATCCGAATTAAAAACAATCTGGCTTTCTACCCTGGGCCAGCTTTGTTTTTCATCATAGGAAAATGATCTGCTCAACTCTTTAAGCTCTTTAGAATCTCTAAGCTCGGTTACTTGTTGAAGATAATTATCAAAAATAACTTATCCCCCACCTCTTACAATATTTAAGCCTTTTGGGCAGCCTGTTCTGCAGCATATTTTTCTGCCTTTGCCTTCATCTTCGGTACAGCATATGCCACTATCTTGTCATCTAAATCAAACCAATAAACTGCTGCAACCGCAATGCCTGCGATACCCACTATCTGATTAACTGCTTTTAAACCAACCTTTATTAACTTCACGATGCTCGCCGCCCTTTCATCTTATCAATATAACTGTTCTGGCATCTGTGAATTTGCCAGCAAATCCACAGATGCCCATCCTTCACCAAGGCTATTTGCCTGGCTAAATTTTTATTGAGCCTGAACCTTTTTGGCGGCCTTTTTTTTGGCCATTTTAAGTAGCATCGGCTCAGCCTTTTCCATTAACTTGTCATCTAAGTCAAAATGAATAACTAACACAGCTGCAGTAAATACAACCCCCATTACGCTATTAACTTTTCCTATCGTTTTAAACACAATCATCGCCTCCGATTTATTTTATAATGAATAATATCGGTTTTTAACTGGCTCTAGATACCAGCGCCTTTTTACGAGCAAATTCACAAGCTCCCAATGCACCCATCAACTGCGGATCTGTCTTAAGCTCAACAATTTCAAATTTAAGTATTTTCTCTAATGCCTTCTTTAGGCCTAGATTCTTTGCACATCCCCCGGTCATCGTAACTTCACGCTCTACACCAGCACTTTTAAGCATGGTAAAACATCTCTTGGCTACGGAAGCTTGAATGCCCGCAGCGATATCTGCAGGGTTCTTTTTTTGAGCCACCAGGCTAATTACCTCAGTCTCAGCAAATACACTGCATTGGGAGGTGACAGGAATAATCGTCGTTGCTTTCAGAGACATTTCCGAAAACTCAGATAAACTCACCTCAAACGCCCCGGCCATATTTTCAAAGAATCGTCCCGTTCCAGCTGCACACTTGTCATTCATGGCAAAATGCTTTACCGAGCCATCTGAATCCACACTTATTCCTTTTAAATCCTGCCCGCCAATATCAACAATGGTTTTAACTGCTGGATTAGTAATATGAACGCCCATAGCATGGCAGCTAATTTCACTTATATTATCATCCGCAAAGGGGACTCTGTTTCTTCCGTATCCTGTACCAACCAAATAAGCAAAATCGCTCATATCGCTAAGTCCTTCAATACCCTTCATGGCCTCAGCAATCGCCAACTTACTTGTATCCTCAGGATCAATCTTGCTGCGTACAATAGAACTGCCTAGAATAATACCATCCAAATCCATTATTACGGCTTTCCCATAAGTTGAACCGACATCACAGCCACAAACTAAACTGCTTTTCATCTGCTTACACTCCTTATTACTTCTACCAACCCTGACTATCATCGAATACCAGTAGACTTTCGTCCAGAGGTGTCGCTTTCATTACATTAAGCATAAAGTTATTGACTTGGTCCCGTTGTCCCTGTCTGGATACAACTCGGTTGTCATACAGATTGAAATCTACGAAGCATATGGGCAAATCTTTTTCTCTTCCCCATTCTTTCATAGCACCAGTCATAGCCAAACTACTTCTGCAACTCATTTGATTCATGTTTAAGATAAAGTCAGGCCTGTACAATGTGGTCATTAAATTAAGGTCTTCCATCCAGTTTTCTGCTGGTCCTCGGTTATGTCTGGACATTGGAGCATTACACATATGTTCAGCTAAACCTTCTATTATACTTTCACGACTGCTGGTATCAATCATTGTCATCTGGGAAAATGTTTCCATGTCATTTATAATACCTATACCCCAGCACCTTTCCAACCAATTCCACATGTGGGCATAACCGAATGAGGGGGGATTCCACAAAACTACCCTGTATTTCATGTTTTTAACACCAGGTTCTTTAAAGTAATAGGCTTTTCTCCACAGTTTTTGCAGCTTTTTAAAAAGTTCCAAACCTTCCTCTTGGCCAGGATCCCCTGACATATACATAAGATGGGATTGCCACAGAACATCGCCTGGTACTGGCGGTATTGCTGTACGTTGAAGTTCAAAACGTTCCATCTCAATTTGAGTAATTTCGTTCTCCCGGTCACAAATTTCCTTTAATTTATCCCAATCCATCGTGTGTCCGGTGTGTTCCTCCAGAAATGCGATCAAACCCTTCAGGTCCTCGACATAGGTTTTAATGCCGTCAGCCGATTTAAAGTCATAGGGAACATCCAGGCGATAAGTTGGTAATCCAAAATAATCTTCCAGGATGGAATAGGATATCGCTCCAGATTCACAGGGTAAATTTGAGGATACTATGCAGGTATTCGTAACTGGCATGTGACCGGATAAAACAATACCCGGTGTTTGTGATGTATAAGAGCAGGTATCATCAGGCAACCCACAATTCTGTATAAAATCCATATAGTGTAAGTGGCTATGTTGATCCATCATAGCCAATATACCGGCTGGCTGTTCAATTGTAAAAAAGTTCAAACCCATAGCATGATAGATTTGGGTGGGAACCATAACCTGTGCCATAACAGTGTTGTCAGGGTCCAGTATAACATTCTGCAGCATCTTTATAGTGAATTTGGTATTTTCAATGTTGACCATCCAGTTCATCTTTAATGCAGTACCTGTACGTCCCTCATTATACATTTTCACCATATGATTAGTTTTCATAAAATCTATCATCCATGGGTACTTCAACGAAGCCTCTCCCATTTTCTCTTTGTCAGGACTGTTCGTTGACAGCATAATGGCCCAAAGTTTCGACCAATATTTGAAATCCACCCACTGATCCTTAAGGTTACCTTTGGATTTTTTCTTTAATTGCTTTTTGATCGCAGCTTGGGTTTCTGGGCTAGTTACCTTCTGTATCATAGCAGCCCTTACTTCCGGGTTGCTAATAACCTGTTTGATTAGACCTTTGGTTGCTTCATTCATTCCCAGCACCTCCCTATTTCGCTAATTTTTTAGATAATCTTTTATTCTCAATGCTCTCTATAAAAGCTTGTACCCTGGTTCTAAGCTGACCTTCCCCGGCCAAATTATACTCTCTTTCGATCCTTACCAAAGGTACGTCACGTTCCCTAAAGGCATTCATTTTATGCACTGCTTCATATCCCCATAAATCACAGAATTTCATGGTTTCCAAGATGATACCATCAACCTTATATTCCTCTACCCACTGCATGGCATGCTCTAATCTATCATGGGATTTTTCCATCATTCTCGGACATTCAACGGTTCCCATATAATGTTCAGCCAGGTTTCTGTATGGATCGCCGGTTTCTGGTATTTGCTCGAGTCCAGGCAGTGATCCAAAACAATACCTGTCTGCCACCACCAGGCAGCCCTGACCTTCAATCAATTCGGTGAATTTAGGATTGTCAAACATTGATCCCATCACCATTATGCGTGGCAGATCAGCGTCGATGCCTTCGCGTTTATCTAAAGCCTTTTTCAACTTCTTTAACGGCTCAATCAACATATCTTTGGGTGCTACCTTGCTGGCTACATATAATGTATGCCATTCAGTTCCAGTGATTTTGGGATTATCTGCTTTTCTTAAGTCAGCTATTTCTTTGAGTAGTTTATTGAATTCGTTATACTCATGAATAGCCTGGGTCACGGCAGCATCACTCATATCTATGCCATAACTGCTGGATATTTTGTCTGCCAGTATCTTTAAAGTCTTGAACTCTGTCTCTACGCTAGCCGGAAATATTTTGGTGGGAAAGTCGAATATATGGTGCACAAAATTTTCTTTGCCTTTATCCAGATCGAGGATCTTGAAATTATGTCCAACTCTTTGAATATGGATACAACTGCTAGCAAATGTCATTCCGCCCAGAAAATCAAACTGGCCATCCAGAGAGCTTTCTAAAATACTTCTTGAATAAGAACAGAGGTAGGGCGACATATAATAATTAGCTAACTCTGTACTTGTCACCTGGGGGGCTCGTAGACGTACTGGAAAAGCTTTTCCTACAGACAATAATGGTTCAGGCACCACATAACAGTTGTACCCGAAAGGTACTCTTCCGGTCTCAATGGCCTTTTCAACCAGAGCGTTTTGCGGAGCATTTAGTAAATCTTCAAAAAACGCTAACTCTTTTAGTTTTTCCAAATTAATACACCACCTATTTTTATTTGATATTAAATAATTCCAAATCTTTGTAACGCTGCCTTTAAAACTTCGGTTAACAATCCTTCTGGTAGTTCTAACAAGGACCGACCTTCTATGTCGTAGTTACGAATATTGTCATCCTCAACCATACATCCCAACAGCTCCAAGTCACCTAAATCAACCCGGTCCGTTTCATTTACATCCTTGGCCCGATTAATTATCACACCGGCCCGATCGTAGTTCATAACCCCGCTGCTGGCCACTTCTTTAATGGTCTTAATTACATTAATGCCTTTAAAACTGCTATCCGAAACCAGGAGCAAGTGAGAAACCTCTTCC
The DNA here is from genome assembly GCA_964510795.1 of uncultured Syntrophomonas sp. Taxonomy (GTDB): domain Bacteria; phylum Bacillota; class Syntrophomonadia; order Syntrophomonadales; family Syntrophomonadaceae; genus Syntrophomonas_B. The sequence continues at coordinate 34,049 of CAZEDT010000007.1, read as the reverse complement.
ATTACTCGCCGGTTAACCTGCTCAATACCTGCTTCTCCATCAATAATTACATAATCAAAATTGTTAACCAGTGATTCTATTATTTTCTTTAAATATGTGTTGACCTTACAGTAACAGCCTTCGGTTTCCGGGCGCCCTATGGCCAGAAAGGCAAATCTATCTTTTTCAATCATCGCCTCAAATACTTCGTAATCAAGCTTGGACAAAATATCCATTTTGTCGTCCCGGGTGCCCGCCCTGGTTCTTTCAATTAAATCATTCCTTACATCATCCACGGTTCTTACTACTTGAACTCCCAGGGCAGTAGCAAACCCGACTGCCGGGTCTGCATCAATAGCCAATATTCTCTTGTTGCCTTGTTCAATAAGTACCTTGGTAATTAAAGCAGAAATTGATGTTTTACCTACCCCTCCTTTTCCACATACAGCAATGACTTTGGGCCGGTTGCTTTCCATATAGATTGACCTCCTGCATTATTGATTGCTAGCTGGCATCATGAAATACTTAATTTGCAATATCTATGCCATCATTATCATTTATGGTTTTTAATAAAATAAAAAAAGCCCTCATGGGCCTTTAGTTAACCTGATATAGTACGTTATTACGAATTACCAGGCTCGGTAAATAATAGTGAACTACCTTGAGTGACTAATCCAAAAAATAATTGGTATTGGAGTATGTATTAATACCAATCAAAAATTTGTTTGATTATCGATCATCTCCAAGGACAGCTATTACGTTATTTGGTATAGTGTTGAACCCAATACCGCCAGCATTTCGAGTATTAATATGATCTAGTAGTTTAAGACCAAGAAATAAACAGGAGCTATACCGAATATTGGTATAGCTCCTGTAATAGGTTAAATCTTAATAAGTAAATTTCACCTGATTATGCTAGTAAGTAATACATAGTTTGTCCATTTTTTGATAGAGAGTGGATCGGGCGATACCGAGTTCCATAGCACTCTTACTAATATTACCCTTGTTTCTTATTATTGCCTCCATTATGGCAACCCTCTCATATTCCTTAAGACTTCCGTTAATATCAGCATAAGCCTTGGGCAGGCTGTCTGCTATCTGTTGGGGCAGGCATTCTGGGCTCAAAATATTGTTCTCCATGTATTTTTGAAATCAAGCAATATCAGGGGGTGGTGGGCTAAATTTCCATCTATGCTTTTTACATCCAGGCAGAGTACCTTTTACTACCGCTTCTGATCGATGGACAGAGGGGTTCAGCAGCTGTTATCGCCGCCAATTCTTTTGCGGGTGAACTTAGTCCGCGCATGACCAAAGCAATTGCATCTGTCGAAGCAATTAAGATCCTAATTCCCTTAAATAGCCTAATTTAACTTTGAATATGAAAGCAAGTACCATGAAAAACTAACCTGATGGTCCCGGTCATGGTGCTCTGAAGGATAACGGTGTAAGTTGGGTGCATGGAACCCAACTTACTGTTTATTATATAATCCCCAATAGTAGCCATAGCATGTTTTTAATATAGTTCATGTAATAGATACTCTAAAACAAAATGACAAGCAAGCAGTTGTCGTTTCACGCTTACCCTGCTCGGCTAGTATCAAGCATCACCTGTCTGGTAGCTATATGATCCATTAACGCATTACTGTGGGTTACGGCAATAAGACCGATATTGCGAGTTTTAACTTCCTTTAGCAGGAATTCCCAGATTTGGGCCTGGGTGATGACATCTAGCATAGTGGTTATTTCATCGGCAATAAGAAACTTAGTGCGCTTACCAAGCGACCGTGCTATGCAGACCCGCTGTATCTCCCCGCCTGACAACTCCCCGGGGAAGCGATCAAACCAATCACTCTGAATTCCCAGCTCATCGATAATACGCTCCTCAATATTGTCCCCCTCGGCAATAGTATCTTTCATGCGAAGCCGTGGATCAACCGATTTTTCCGGATGTTGCCAAATCATCTGAACGGGACAATAACCCTTGAATTGGTGGATGTCTCTCCCGTCCAGAAGCACCTGGCCTCGCTGTGGCTTTATATAGCCCGATATAATATTGCATATAGTAGTTTTTCCGAAACCACTGGGAGCTATAATTCCTACACGATCGTGGCTTTCAACGCCAAGCCGAAAATCTTCAATAACATTTTTCCCCTTTTTGTATCCAAAAAATATATCTTTAGCCTCTAAATGCATTACAATTCTCTCCTTACTCTGCCTTAATACAGCGAACGGTTCCGCAACGCAGCATTCTTTCAGGAATATCGCCTCGGCATTCGTGTGTAAAATGAGGGCATCTTGGGCCAAAGGAACATCCTTCAGGCATATTTTTAACATTAGGCTGATTACCGGGGATGGAATGGAAACCGTTTTGGGGCAAAGCATGCCATAATGCCTTTGTAAAAGGATGCCGAAGATTTTCTATGTTTTTAAAATCCTCTACACACGCCTCTTCCACAGTGGTGCCTGCATAAAAAACAGCAATCCGGTCTGCTACCTCAAGTGCCAGTTCAATGTCGTGGGTAATCAGTAGTACCCCGTTCCCTTTATCAGCAAATTCTCGGAAATGCTGCATGGCGTTTTTAGCTGCTTGCAAATGGAGACCAGGAGTAGGTTCGTCCGCGATTATAATCCGGGGGGATTCCATCATTGCGGTCGACAGAAGAACTCGCCGAGCCATACCGCCGGAAAGCTCAAATGGATAAAACTCCGCAGTGCCTGCTGGTAAACTGTAATGATCGAAGAGTTCCTTCAGCCTTTTTATTGTGTTTTTATCCTTACGCTCTTTACGCACCTGAGCGCCTACTTTTTCCAGAGGGTCAAGATATGTAACACTTTGAGGCACTAATACGATTTCCTTGCCGCGCAGTGTCCTAATATGTTCAGGGCTTAGTAATTCGCCATTAAAATAGATATCACCCCGTGCATCACAGTTTGGGGGGAGAATCCCCAAAATTGCGTGAGCCAAAAGGCTTTTTCCCGAACCGCTAGCTCCTACAACCGCCACTAGCTCTCCCTCTCGAACAGAAACGTTCAGGTCATGAATAACTCTTAAATCAATTTGACGCAGCCCCTGCTCATACTGTGTGAATGTAATAGAAAGTTTCCTTATCTGTAAAATGTAGTTTTTATCAAGACAAGACACAGCATTACCTCCTTATTTTTGAGCGCTGTGCGGATCGATCAGCTTGCATATACTGCTTCCCCAAAGGTCAAAGAGCATAACTGTGATCAACAAAGCCAAACCTGGGAAAACAGCTAACCACCACATTCCCAGAGACAGGTATTTCATACTTTCTGAAAGAATCATTCCAATACCCGGCTGCTCAGGCGGGAGTCCAAATCCCAGGAAAGTAATGGATGCTTCATGCAGAATAGCATGGGGAAACAGCAAAATAAAGCCGACAAATAACTGGGGTAAAACGTGAGGGACCATGTGTTTAAAGGCAATTCGCATTCTGCTCTGTCCTAATTTATAGGCATTTTTTATATAATTAGTTTCCACTAATTGAAATATTTCTCCCCTTATCACTCTTGTCAAAGAGGGCCAGTGGCTTACTGCTACTGCAACAACAACCCCAAAAGTGCCCCTACCCAAAGCATAAGAGATAAGAATAAGCAGCAAAAGATGTGGTATGCCCATCACCATATCTACCAAGCAGCTAATTACAAAGTCTACTTTTTTCCCAAGAAGAGCAGAGGCTGTACCCAAAACGGCTGCAATTACAGTACTGATAATTGAGGCCAAAAGACCTATTAGTATGCTGATAGAAAGCCCCTTCAAGGTGCGGCAGAGCATATCCCGGCCAAGCCAGTCCGTACCAAAGATATGCGATGCGCTGGGCATAAGATTTTTCTGTGTAAATTTAGTCGTAACAGCAGTATCGCCAACTATATTTCCCGAAACAACAATAAGCAGTAATAAAATAATGGCAATTGCAAAATACAAAATGGTTTTTCTTCGTTGATTAAAGCCACTTCTTTTATATTGCTGCAAAACAGTTACGGTAATTGTGTCATTCATATATGCCGCCCCTCCTTATTCTGGGGTCAATTACACCATACAGGATGTTGGCAATCATATTACCAACAAATACCACTGAGGCGCTGATAACGGCAATACCTAAAAGCAACGGAGCGTCCCCTCTCAATCCGGCAGACACAACTGTCCGCCCCAGACCGGGATATGAAAAAACTTGTTCAACTAGAATAGAGCCGCCAAAAATTTCGCTGATGGATGCGAATTGCAGTGTTATGGCAGGAAGCATAATATTGCGTAAGCCATGATGTCTGACGATTGCGAGAGTATTTTCGCCGCGGGATTTGGAGAAAAGGATATAGTCTTCCTCCATAACTTCAATCATTTTTTCCCTGGTTTGAAGGGCAATATTTGCAACCCCAATTACGCTTAAAGTAATAGCCGGGAGAATCAGATGATCGATTGAATCAAAAATTGTAACATCTGCTGCATCCTTGCCAATGGGAACACTTAAGCCTATTGGGAGAATTTTAAGCCAAACGGAGAATACCATCAGCAAAAGCAAAGCAAGCCAAAATGTCGGAACGCTGGCAAGCAGAAACGAATATCCTTTAATTAACTTATCTATCCATTTATCCCTGTTCAAACCAGCCACAATTCCCATAATTAAGCCCAATACACCCGAAAAGACCCATGCCGCAATCATTAACGCCAAAGAATTAATAAACCTTAGCTCGATAACCTTGGCAACAGGCTGACGGAAAATCAGGGACTCTCCCATATCTCCTTGGACAAAATCCGAAAACCAGTTTAAATAGCGCTCGACCGGAGGCGTATCCATTCCAAAATAAGCCTCAAATTGAGCCATTCTTTCCGGAGACATATTTGCCATTCCTACTTCGCCGACATAAGCACGAATCGGATCAACTGGCGAAAAACTAACCAATATGAAGGAAAGGATACTAACGGAGATTAAGACAAAAATTGCCCGCATGATATTTTTCATAATATACTGTAAAACACTGTTCATATATATACCTCATTCGCAAGGGATAATATGACAGCACAGAGAGCTGACTTCCTGCCATCTGTGCTGTCGCACACGCAGTCAATTAATCAGTTAGTTATACTAATTCCAATACCACTGATCAACATTGTTTGTAATGGTCCAACCATAACCATGGGGATGAATCTTATTATCGACAACCTTCAGTTTATCCTTTGCAAAATATATATGATCGCAATTCACAAGCCATATCCAAGGAGCGTCACCCTTTGGAGCAACGCCGGTTGTACCATCCCATTGTGCTCGTTTCCAATATTCATAGGATGCTTTCAAAGACGTCTGCGCCAGGGCCTTGTCAATATGCTTATCTACTGTTGGGTTGGAATATGAGGCTCTGTTTTTACCTGTATAAAAGCGAGTAATGAGGTCTGATGGGTCCTGCTTACCGGCACCGAAAACAGCAGGGGTTGAATAGGTTAAAGGATCAATTTGATCCCAACTTTTGCCCTGCGGATTGACCTTAATGCCTACATTTTTGAGCATCTCCGTCACTCCCATGGCTATACTAGTGCGGATTGTATTAGATGCATCATACAGCAGATCAAATTCAGCTTTTAATCCATTCTTTTCATATATCCCATCTGCATTCAGCTTCCAACCGTCTGCTTCCAGAATTGATTTAGCCTTGCCAGGATCGTATTCAACCTTCATGGCATCATTTTCCCAAGACTCACCAACACAGTCGCTGTAAGCAACAGAACCGTAGCCGTATAGAACATTCTTCACTAAGGCCTCACGGTTAACTGCATACGAAATAGCCTGTCGAATGGCACGATTTGAGGTAACGTCATTACCTGCGGGCAGTTTTTCTCCCTTTGCTGTGGTAAAGGTATTCCCCGTGGGAACACAAGGTAATAAAAGTCCGCGAATATCTTCGCTTTTAAATGATATTATTTTATAACCGCTTATGGGCTTAACAGTATAATTGGGCGCGGTATAAGCAACATCCACCTTACCGGCTTGCGCCGCTGCATACGATGCGTCTTCCGACATAAAAACTATAGTAACTGTCTTAATTTTTGCTTTTTCACTATAGTAATTTGGATTGGCTTCCAGTATTACCTGTTCGCCTTTATCCCATTGCTTCAACATATACTTGCCGGAACCAATCGGTTTTTGCCCGTATGTAGCAGGATCATAAGCATGTTCGGGCACAATGCCTAATATAGCGGTAAGATATGCAAAAACAGAATATGGTTTGTTGAGATGGAAAATAACAGTGGTATCATCCGGGGCTTCCACAGAATCAAGCATAGATAAATCTGCACTCGATACCTGCTTCTTTGCACTGTTATAGGTAAAAGCCACATCCCGTGCTGTAAGTGGTACACCGTCGGTGAATTTTACGTCGGAACGTATTTTAAAATTCCAGGTAAGTCCATCTTCGGAAATATTGTATTCCGTGGCCAGATCATAGCCAATGGTAAGATCATTATTGGTTTTAAGCAAAGTGCTTTGGATTAGAGGGTCATGTGTGTGCTCGCTGGTTGCCCAGCCAAGGATCGGGTCGAAACCGGCTTGTGGTTCGGAATCTTGATCCATTGAAATTATGACGCTGTCCGTTCCCTCTGCGCTTAATGTACCGCCACAGCCGGTCAGGTTAAATAGTAATAATACTATTAAAATAAAAACTAAGAATTGTTTCTTTCTCATATTTTCACCTTTTCTCCTTAATTATTTGCGTACTAACGCCAAAAAACTGCGCACTATTATACGGTTGAAATATTGTTAACAAGCCTGCTTAGGAGATGATTTACTGTTTTTGAAATATTTCATAAGATAACATAGAAACTAATTGCTGATGAATACGTAACACATCAAGTTAATCTGTATATTTAGATTTCAGCTTCATAAAAGGAAAAAATGTGCCGTTCACCAGGGAAAATAAACATTCACTATCTACATACTTTTATATCACCTCCAGGTTTCTCAACTCCAAGGCTGCATGTACAACATTCAAAATCCGTACTTAGTTAAGAAATACAGATTTTACCGTCTTATGTGTCCATTCTGTCACGGGATAGTACTTCATAACTAAAACCGCCCAGGGTCACGAACTGTTTATATTTATAAGATATACCGCAGTTTCCATATGAAGGCATTAATCAAAATAAAGAAACCATGAAGGTTAAGCATTTTCTATAGATAATGCTTAACCTTCATGGTTAATCTAAACTATTTTTTATAAGCTTGAGACATAATTGTTCACTGGACCAACTTAGCTTTCAAACAAAATTACAAAAGCCACCTGATTAATGTAATGATTCTTCAGATGCCTTCACTGGCATCGATGTAGTTTCACTATATTTAGAGATCCTGATCCACACAATTTGCTTATAAATCTTCTTATTTTTGCCTATGGTGGATTTTAACCGGTGTCTTCTGCTTCAATGTCGTTCTTTTTATAAGCACTGATTTTTTCATAATATCATCTAGTATTCTAATATATTTGCAATTTGCATGCCAACAACCAGCATTTGCATAAACAAATGCAACGAGCTGTTATCTCATCCCAATAATAGCTGGTTTAGCTTGGGCGTGAAAAATGTTTATTTAAACCAGAAAACATTTATCCGACCTTTTGTATTTTTTCAAAACAACTTGTATGTTTGAAAATCGATCACTTATTGTGTTACACCGAGAAACTCCGGAGATTCTTTATGTCAGCGGTGTAAGCATGAATATAGGCAGTCGGCCTTGTTTTATTGCTTCGGGCTTGTAGTCTATATACTCGGGATCTTCATTGACCATCTTATCAAGAATATGCTGGTAAGCTCTATTTTTAATCTCGGCAAGAGTGGTTCGGGATTTGGTAAATATTCTTGCAAAAGCCACGGCTTCTTCAAGTGTTTTTTCGGCATCATCGCATGCCTTGAGGATTACATTGTATTTCTCCAGTTCTTCTGCTGGAATTTTTTCTCCTGATAATTGCAGTCTAATAAAGAGATGGTAAGGCATTATACGCTTGATCCATTCAACCATTGAATGGGTGAACTGAATAACCGAGATCAATTTCCGGAAAACACATATTACCTTTGTCCCCTGAAATCGCATGCACTTAAAAGCACTGCTCCGTTACCGAAAGCATGCCCGGTAAATCTTTCTCGTTTTGCGCTTTGATTATCCATTCGAGGTCTACACCTTGGCAGAAATTTTTTCGGATCGCTTGAGGTAAGCACCAGGGCTTTGATCTCACTATCAGCCATAATTTCTGCGTAGGTTGCGAGCATAGTTTCCGCCCATACGGGGTTGTGCCTGTTTTCTCCGTAATTTATGGTAACTATAGCAACAGTGCCGTCTTTTATCCATTCAACAATAGCCATAAAAAACTCCCCTCTCTGTATTTTCTATTAAAATCCAATACTGCCTTATATTTATGGGAATCTGAATATAAAATCTCCAAGGACAGCTATTACGTTATCTGGCATAGGGTTGAACCCAATACCGCCAGCATTTCGAGTATTAATATGATCTAGTAGTTTAAGACCAAGAAATAAACAGGAGCTATACCGAATATTGGTATAGCTCCTGTAATAGGTTAAATCTTAATAAGTAAATTTCACCTGATTATGCTAGTAAGTAATACATAGTTTGTCCATTTTTTGATAGAGAGTGGATCGGGCGATACCGAGTTCCATAGCACTCTTACTAATATTACCCTTGTTTCTTATTATTGCCTCCATTATGGCAACCCTCTCATATTCCTTAAGACTTCCGTTAATATCAGCATAAGCCTTGGGCAGGCTGTCTGCTATCTGTTGGGGCAGGCATTCTGGGCTCAAAATATTGTTCTCCATGTAAATTAGCGCACTTTCCAAAACATTCTGCAGTTCTCTTACATTACCGGGCCAATCATAACGGCAGAGACAGTCCATAGCCTCAGCACTAATTTTAATTTGTTCAGTAATTTCAAGATCCTTACAAAGTGCCTTTAATATATGCCGAGTCAGAGCTGGGATATCTTGTATCCGTTCCCTTAGGGAAGGCATTGTGATATTAATAACATTGAGACGGTAATACAAATCTTCTCTAAAATTACCCTTATGCATTTCATCATATAGACAGCGGTTAGTGGCAGCAATTATGCGTACATCTACCTTTTGGCTACGGACTCCTCCTACCCTGGTAACGGTTTTCTCCTGCAGACATCGCAATAAACTGACCTGCATATCTAAAGGCATTTCTCCAATTTCGTCTAAAAAAACTGTGCCTCCATCAGCAAGTTCGAATTTGCCCGGCTGGCCACCTTTTTTAGCTCCGGTAAAAGCACCTTCCTCATAACCAAAAAGTTCACTTTGCAGTAATTCTTTAGTAATAGCTCCACAGTTAATCGCTATAAAAGGTCCTTGGGGACGACTTATTTTGTGAATTGATTGTGCTATTAGTTCCTTCCCAGTTCCACTTTCCCCTTCTATAAGGACATTAGATAAAGATCGGGCAGCTTTTTGAGCAATTTTTTTAACTCCAATTATCAGAGGACTGTTACCGACCAATTTATCAAACATATGAAACTGATCATCAATCACTGGAGTCTTGCTACTTACCTCGATATTTTTTGACCGAATACTTTTAAAAGCCAGCATTACAAGATGGTTGTTACCATAATTACCAATTATACTCTTTTTCATCATCGCAGAGTACCTATTCTTAAGACCTCTGATAGATACACTACTAATCATACCAAATCCATCACAAATGGAATATAACGTACCATAATTGATATTACCTTTTATATAATCTCCGAACTGTTGTCCTATTAATTGATCTGCAGGTATATTCAACAAATCTGAAAATATCTGATTAGCATTCATTATTATCCCATGTTCATTTATTACAATTACTGCTTCCTGATTATCCTCCAGGAGTATTCCAATGTTATTTTTTGCTATTTGCTCAAGTACAATAGCTGACTGAATAATCTGAGAGCCAATTTTGACAATAGGTACTGTTGGAGGTGTATTAGTGCTCCGGATAAGTATCCCTAAACCTCCTGCTATACTTTTATCTAAATTAAAAATTGGATGTCCAACGGTATGCAAGTTATCAGCCCTTTGATATAGCTGTTCATATCCATAAACTTCCACCACTTGTTTTTCACGGCAAGCAATATTGGTGGCTTTTAAAACAGTATAATGTTCACTGCTGTGATTTGGCTCCCATGGAATAATCTCATTGTCTTTATATGCTACATCTAAAAGGACTTTCCCACGTGAATCCGTCAATATCAACGCATAATTTGAACCTAATAGGTTGGCCAATATGTCGTTCATATTATTCATGACTTGCCGGGCGTTATTTATGAGACTCCCCTCATTTTCCTGATTATTGACTTGTTGTCCAATCGATAACGGCATTTCGTCTATAACTTGATGACTACATCTTATCCATGATGTGTAAGCATCAGGACGCAGGAATTCTGTGGGGACTATTCCGGTCTCCATAAACATATTCCAAGCTTTCATCAATTCCTGATTATCTGTTTTACAATGATCGTAGTTCATTGAAAACACTCCCCCATTTTATTCTACCGGGAGCAGTTTATCATTGCTGCCCAACCATGTCTTAAACACAATTATCACAACGGTAGCAAACCTAATTTCCTTTTTCATTTTCAGAATAATGTAGCTATAGCTCAGAGACACTGGAAATAGACAGCTATGCAAATGATCAATTTTCGCCATAATTAGCAATAATATCTCACATTATTTTGTTTTTAATATACCATAGCATTATTAAGTTCTCAAGATAGGCTTTGTCGTTAAAGCTCATCTATACACTAGTTTAGATTTATTTTAGCGCTTACCAATGCATCCTTTCCATCGTCTACTCAGCAAAAGCTGAAGATGGTTATATCGTTGGCAATAGGTTATTGATAAATAGGCAAACGGGGCAAGTTTAGATGTGCTACATCCGGTGCGAGTGGGTCGGTTGCCAATTAATTTAGCAACTGCACATTATCAGACAACTATTTCACCTCTATATATTAGTTACAATAATTAGTTTCCCAGCAAATATGCTATTTTATGGGTTAATTAACCAGTAATAAATTATTGCCATCATTTAATAGTATCAATATGTCACCTGCTAAAAACAGCCCCTGTTCATAACCATATATGATAATGCCCATATTTACCTAAAGGCAGAAATCTTTTGGGCATTTATGATAGATAGTAGTGAGGCGCCAACAGTTTTTGAAGGTACATTATGAAATCGTAGATAAATACCAAAAATCGAATAATAGCCTTTTTTATATCTACGACGCTACTTTTGGGAATGGCTATGCCCTGGTATCCCACTCCTATGGCTACAATAACGACGAAAACCAAATTGTGAACTCTCTGCGGGCAAGCTTCGATGGTGGCCGATCCTTGAATTCTCCGGGATACGATGTTGAATTCATGATTTAAAGCCAGCTTTAAGATAAGTAAGCTGTGTGAATTTTGATAAAGGCCGGAAAAAGTGCGTAATGTAGCTGGTTAGCGGTAGATGGAAGAATCACCTCAGCGAAATGCCGATTTGGTTTACCGTATGCTGATAGCTGCAGCTCCGAAAGGGGTAAAATTCTTATATTGTAAGCTGACCGATGCTTCAGTTAAATCGTTAAATCTTTAGCTCTTACGAACCGTAATTAGGAATATGCTGAATAGTCGACTGCCACCGCCTGGAACGGCTCTATTTACTTCTGTAGCAGTTCGGACATCGATATTATTAAATTTAAGTTCCTGCAAGACCAGTAGAATTGCTTCTCGATTGAAGCCGAAGTGTATTACACCGTCATTGTCTCCATGAAACTGTCCGTCATCAGGATCAAGATCAGCTATGCACAGATATGCACCTGATGAAGAAATATTATAGAATTGTTCCAGCAAAGCTTTGAAATCGCGGATATGATGCAGGGTCATACTGCAAACAATTAGATCGTAAGCACCATCCAAAACATCACCCTTTTCAACATCCAGATGCTGGGTTCTAACATTACAGATATTTTGGCTTTTTATCTTTTTATCTACAATCTCAAGCATACTAGAGGAACTATCGACACCAGTTATGGAATGAACCAAGGGTGCCAAGCTTAGGGTTACGAGTCCGGTCCCACAGCCGAAGTCCAGAACATTCATATTAGGATTTAGAATACCTGTATTTACTATGGCAGCAGCAATATCGCTGGCCAGCTTTACACGCCCAGGGGATTCATCCCAACTATTAGCCACTTTATCAAATCGACTTTTTTCATTGTTCACCAAAGATCACTCCATTGCTTAATAATATAATCAAATGATATGCGATACTCCATATATTATCAAACTCTTTACTGCCCGGTATAAACTGGCCTATAGTTATTCCTTACGGGTATTTCATTTTTGGTAAATGAACTCGAAATAGCCGGGTATATTTTTGAAATATTCAATTATCTGAAAATCAATAGAGTCAACAAATTCATCCACATACTTGGCTAGAGCCGGGTCGCGTTCTTGCCTTTCCCAGCTTTCAAACATCTCCAAATCATCCTGAACAACTTTATTAATCATCTTTAAATTTCCTTTCTTTAGCTAATAGTAAAGCTATAAATAAATATATAGCTGTTTAAAAATAGTCCGAAAATTACACCCCAAAATATTACGATAGCTAAGGATTTTCTTGCTCCAAACCATTGTAGCGTATTTTTGCTGCATGTCAACTTTTTAGGAAAAACTGTCCTGAACTAATCCCACATAACAAAAATTTTGAGCAATATTAATCGCGACCACAGGGAGCATATGTAATGCCCGAAGGGTGCAACATTCACAAATTATTTTACTTTCTGATTACTGCAAAAAAAAAAGCCAGGGCCGAGAATTGCATCCCAGCACTGGCTTTTTTTAGTCTTGAATCTTGAAACATCAAACGGGTCATTTATCTATCTGCGAATTTATTCAGCAATTTTAAACTGCATAAGGAGTTCGTTTAGGTTTTGTGCATTCTCAGCCATTTTCCCAGCCGCTTCGTTAATCTGAGCGGCGGCCTGAGCTGCCATCTCTGAACCTTTGGCAATTTCCTGACTGCCTGCAGTTGACTGTTCAATAGTTGCGGAGACCGATTCCATGGATCTGACAATATCACTTACCATTTTGCTTACTTCTTCACGTGTCTGTTTCACTCCAATAATCATTTGCATAAATAATACGCTGTCATCTTTGTATTGAACGCCTACTTGCTCATAACTCCCATAATCTGCGAGGACCTGATGATTGATAAAACTCAGCACTTCTGCCGTATTGGCGGTAAGATCTTGCACTGCCTGCTGGACTTGAACGGTGAGCTTCTGAATGTCTGCTACGCTGTTGGACGAATCCTCAGCCAGTTTTCGAACTTCATCGGCGACCACTGCAAATCCGCGTCCTTGCTCGCCTGCTCGAGCAGCTTCAATGGCCGCATTCAGTGCCAGTAAATTAGTTTGATCTGCAATCCCGGCGATATTTTGAGCCAGGCTGGCGATCTCTTCTACGACTTCGGCTTTTTTCATCGCGGCTTCTACTTTAACTTGAATGTTCCCGTAAAGTTGATTGGTTTTCTCTCGGGCTAATGATGCATCAGACTGGACTTTTAAAGCTCGCTGCTCAATTTCACTACTTTTTATTATTTCCTTTTCCATCTCCTGATTGAGTTTATGGAACACAGCCTGCATTTCTTCTCCGGTAGCAACGATTTCTTCCGTGGCAGCGGAAACTTCCTCCATGCCAGCGGCAATTTCTTGAGTTGATGCTGATACTTCCTGCATGCTAGAAGCTATATTCTGACTCTGGGCAGAGAGTTCTTGGCTGGCAGCAGCACTTTCCTGGGCAGAATCGGAAATATGTCGAAGTGTAAGACTTAAGTTTTTGTTAATGGCGTTAAATGCTCTGGCCAGGCCCCCAATTTCATCCTTGCGACCGGTCCATTCTTCACCAGATTTACGAGTAAAATCACCCTTTGCCATTTCATCTTCAGCTTGCTGACTTGCTAATCTAATCGGATGCCCAATCTTGCGGCCGATAAAAAATGCAAAACCCAAGCCAACCAACACAAGCAAAAGTGTGGCAATTAATATTATTTTTTTCAATTCTGTAATCCCTGCAAAAGCTTCAGTCTGCTCCATGGTTACTGCTAAAGACCAATCCGTGCCTGAGACAGGACTATAGGCCAGATATCGTTCGTGTCCCTGAAAGCTATACTGACCTAATCCACTTTCGCCAGATATCATCTTGCTATGAAGTTTTACCAGCTCTTCGAGATCCGGGTTGTTTTTCAAATCCTTGGTAGCATTATACTGTTTTACTACCAAATCATTATTGGGATGAGCTATATTGGTACCTTCGCGGTTAAGAACAAAGGCATAACCCGTTTTACCAACTTTTATTGTATTAGAAATATTACTCAGGGCATTTGCATCGACAATCGCTACTAATACTCCAACAATTTTACCACTACTAGAAACAGGAGCAGCCATGGGAATAATCATTGTGTTGCTAACTTTGCTTAGTAACGGGTCAGAGATATTAGCTGTGCCGTTCAAAGCTCTTTGAAAATACTGTCTATCTTTTATATTAACATCAGAACCATCATTTGAACGCAGCTGGCCATCCGGAGTAGCTACACCTAGCATAATATAGTTTTCAGTCTTTGTTTCTGCCTGCAATGCAGGTAATTGCTTTTCCCAATTCATGCTTTGGATTGCATTGTTGTTAGCAATTTTGTTCATCACATGCAGTCGAGCTTCAACTTCCTTGGTTATCATCTTGGCCCCGTCAGCGGCTTTTCCACTTAGCTGATTTTCTACAATTCCGCCCACGATATTAGATGAAAAGTTAATACTAGTCAGGCCGAGTCCCCCACAGACCAGCACAATGATGATACCAAAATACAACATTAATCTATTAGCGATACTTTTCATTATTCATCCCCTCTCATGTTATGGCATACTTTGCTTATCGAAAACCCTTTTTCGACACAAATGCACATATTGTCATTATACACTTTATTATGTCATATTACCATATTTTACGACAAAATTTATTGATATCTCCTTTATAATTCCGTTTATCATCCAATTTATATCACATTATTCATTATGTTGCTGAAAAAGGAGAAAAACCCCATCTTATTGACAGGAGTAAAACCAGTCAGTTCAAATAAAAGGTGTAAAAACCTTCAACAAAATATAAATTATAGCCTGATCAGTTATTTTATGCTTAGTTTTGGAATAGCTATTTAACATCATAGCATCAATCTGTTAAGTGAGGTTTTGATGTGAAAAATTTATCTGGTAAGACTCTAGGACTGTTGCTGTTGATATTGCTAGTCCTGGTTTTGCTGTCAATAGACAAAAGCCTGCTCTTGCCTGGAACGCTTTTTGCCGAATCTATTGAAAAAAAAGCTGATCGGGGCAAAGATATTAATATTCTTATGATGGGAATTGACGCCCGACCGGGGGAAACAACTGCTCGCAGTGATACTATGATTTTATTAAGTATTCATCCCAGCATCCAAAAGGGCGTATTGATTTGGATTCCCCGGGACACCAAGCTTAATACGCCATTTAAGGGCAGCTATAAGATAAACAGCGTTAATTTTGATAAAGGGCCCGAAAAAGCCTGTGAAGTAGTTGGAAAACTATTAGATGCCGATGTGGACTACTATATGAGGGTGAATTTTAATGGCTTTGAGAAAATCATTGACCAGTTGGGTGGATTGGACATGGATGTAGACATTAACCTGTATAGTGCCAGCTCAAATGTCTATCTGTCTAAAGGAAAACATCACTTAAACGGCAAGGAAGCTTTAAAATATGCACGTTTTCGCAACGCACCCCGCGCAGATATCGGCAGAACTGAACGGCAGCAGAGACTCATGGCAGCTATACTGGAACGTATGTCTCAACCTAACATTATAATAAAAATACCCATATTACTTCCGCAATTATTAAATAACGTAGATACCAACCTGGCTTTCAAAGACCTGGTTTTTTTGAGTCAAATGAAATATCTTTTGGATTCCAACAACATCTCCACCCAAACCCTACCGGGTTATGATTATATTGATAACTATAGCGGGTCCTGCTATTGGATAGTTGATAGGCAAGTGGCAGCTAGCGTTATTAAATCTGTCCTGTACGGTCATCGTTATGAAGTTCAGGAGAAATGATCATCGTATGCTTTGCAATCACGTAATTAAATCAAAACATGTTATCTGCTGCCAGAAGAAAAAGAGCCCTTTGAAGAAAAGCTCAAAGGACTCTTTTATCATTCATCTTTCAGGTCGAACAACTTAGCCGAACCTCGGCTTAATGCTGGTGTTCACCGTGATGGCTGCAGGTAACATTTTTGTCACCCAGCTGACCGCTCAGATATTTTCCCAGGACATTTTCACAAGTACCGGATGCTCCCCTAATAACCTCCAGCCCTTGGTTTTTTAATGCTTCGAGAGCAGGCTGCCCGATTCCTCCTGTAATAACCAGGGTAACCCCTTCGGCTATTAGGAGCCCGGATAGGCCGGCATGATTATGTTGTAATGAATCACTGCTTATTTCTTTCTTTTCAACTACTTGCTGATTCTCTATCGAAGCAATTAAAAAATACTTGCTCTTACCAAAATGTTGATTTAACATTTCACCATCTTTAGGCATAGCTATTCTCATAATGTCTACCTCCATATAATTATTATTATCCAGATACCATCCTATAATACAAAAGACTGGTCATAATTGAAATACCGCCGGGGTATCAAATAATAGATATAGTTTTGCAGTTCTGGTATAATTACGCCCAAAGAATATTGGGTAAGGGGTCGATAGTAAATGAAAGATTTTTTTACCGGTACTGCTTGGAATACTCTTGTTTTAGTTGGTATGGGTATTATATCCATATTCACCCAAGAAGTGGTAACCTTTTTGATGTTAGGGTTTATTATAATAATTCTATCGAATATTTATGATAAACTAGATGATATTTTTAAGCAGGCTGAGCATAAATAAGGTGGTGTTGGTATGCTGGGGGCTATTATTGGCGATATTATCGGGTCAGTTTATGAATTTGATAATATTAAAACTGCTGACTTTCCACTTTTTACTCACAAGTCACGATTTACCGACGATACGGTCCTTACGCTGGCAGTGGCTGATTCTATCATTAATCACAAGGATTATGCACAGAGTATTTGGGAATATGGCCGGCGTTACCCCCAAGCTGGTTACGGAGGTATGTTCTCCCAGTGGTTATTGAGCAATGACCGTAAACCCTATAATAGTTATGGCAATGGTTCAGCTATGCGGGTAAGTCCGGTAGGTTTCGCCTTTGATACAGTGGAAGAGGTCCTGGCTGAAGCTCAAAAAACGGCTGCCGTCACTCATAATCATCCTGAAGGCATCAAGGGTGCGCAGACAGTGGCTCTGGCTATTTTTTTGGCGCGACAAGGTGCCGGAAAAAACGATATTAAGCATGAAATTGAAAACAGGTTCAGTTATGACCTGAATAGAAGGCTTGATAGTATTCGGCCTGCGTATAGTTTTGATGTGTCCTGCCAGGGATCGGTTCCCGAAGCTATTATTGCTTTTTTAGAATCCGATAATTATGAAGATGCCATTCGCCAAGCCATCTCCTTAGGTGGAGACAGTGATACGATTGCTTGCATCAGCGGAGGAATAGCTCAGGCTTATTATAAGGAAATACCTGAATTTATGATTCAACCAGCGCGAAATATCTTGGCTGCAGATATGTTGGAAACTATTGATTTATTTGCCTGTCGTTTTAACTGTTAATCACTGAATTCAGGCTGGGAGTCTTCACTCAGGTCGGAGTAGCCAATCAGGGTGACGGCAGCTATAATCAATGTGCACCCCAGTAATGTATACCAGGTTAGCGGCTCATTTAAAATGATGATACCTGCTACCAGGCTTACCACCGGTTCCAGGGTACTTAGTATGGATGCATTAGCTGAGCCAATGATTTGCACACCTTTTATAAAGAAAATCAGTGCCAGGACGGTGCAGAAAAAACTTACCATCCCGGTATAGTACAGCCCTTTTAGAGTTAGCGTCAGCGGCCAACTTCCCTCGGCTACAAGCAGTATCAGGGAGGTGATAGATGCAACCAAGCAGGCATAAAAAGCCAGCACCAGACTGTCCATTTTTTTTAGCTGAGGAGAATTAATTGACAGCACATAAAAGGCAAAAAAAACGGCTGAACTTATGGCCAGGCCAACCCCTCGCCAGGAAAAACTACTCCCCCCTGGATCAGCAATCAGATAGATACCCGCCAGAGATATCAGGAGAGCTAACCATTTATAAAAGCGTAATTTCTCATGATATATAAAATACGCTAGCAGCATAACCAGTACCGGAAACAAGAAATGAAGTGAAGTAGCTATGCCGGCACTAACATATTTATACGATAGGTACAGAGTCAGAATAGTGGCTGTATAACCGAAGGCACACGATAATAACAACGGGCTTAACTGTTGTTTATCTACCTGGAAATTAATCCTTCGGTAGTATATAAATATTCCCAGCATTGCGGCGGCCATGCCTGAACGCAGAAAGGTAACGTCGAAGGCAGTAAGTCCTGTAGTATAGGCTAGCTTAACCCATATCGGCATAATACCAAAAAAGGTAGTGGCAGCGATTAGAAAGATAATTCCGCGAAGCTTGTACATTAAATGTTTTTCCTCTCTTAGTAATATTAACTTTAACATCACACCTGCTGGCTGGCTTTACATGCTCGGTTACTCGATACAATTAAAATCCACAGGAGCAGCTAATAATAAACAGAGCATAGTTGAAATTGCTTAAGTAATCAAGTTCGTTTAATATAAAATATTTTTCGTACGTAATATCTTCTCAGGGATAGCAGGTACATCCGCAATGGAAAGAGATCAGGTCTTACAATTGTCAAACCTGATCTCTTTGAAGTTACCCTTGCAATTTCTATCCACAAAATAGTCTCTGCTCCTAAAAAACATGTACGACGGTACTTTTAAAAATAGCGTAAACCAATTGCCCACAGCCAATGCCCATTTCCTCGGCTGATTTTTTCGTGATCATTACACATAAGGGAACCCCTACATCCAGTTTCACTTTAATGATCATCCCCTGGGGTATAATCTCAGCGATTTCACCCCGCAAACAATTGCGGGCACTGCTGCTAACCCTGTCCCGCGCCAAAATAATGTCTTCGGGGCGAATAACGGCCTTAACCTGCCCTTCGCATTCAGTAACCACGGATATTTCCAGTGACCCCACCAGTAAATATTTGTTTTCACCATTGGCAACGATATTTCCCTCATAAATATTTTCCGCTCCCAGGAAAGCTGCTACAAAATGAGATACTGGTTTATTAAAAATGCTTTCAGGACGACCAATCTGTTCAAGCTGCCCATTATGCAAAACTGCAATTCGATCTGCAATTGCATTGGCCTCCCTAAAATCATGGGTAATATGCATGGTAATAATACCGCTTTGCTCATGCAGGCGTTTGATCTCCTGCTGAAACATTTCTCGGCTAGGCGGGTCCAGGGCACTGAGCGGTTCATCCAGCAAGAGCAGTTTGGGCGAACTAATTAAGGCCCGTGCAATCGCTACCCGCTGCTGTTCACCACCACTCAGGGTAGCCGGATAACGCTTTAATAAATGTTTAATGTGCAACATTTCCACCATTGCTTCCATCTGCAGCTTCATTTGTACTAGCGGCGTTTTTTTTATTTTTAATGGAAAAAGGATATTATCCCTGACACTTAAATGAGGAAAGAGCAGATAATCCTGATAGACAAAACCGATTTGTCTTTCCTCAGGATCTAATCGTCCAATATTCTGCCCGTCAAAGTAGATTTCACCCTCATCCGGCGGATACATTCCGGCAATGATTTCAAAAAGTACCGTTTTACCAGTTCCAGTAGGACCTAATATCACTAGATACTCATGATCTGCAACGGTCATATTAATACCCTGTAAGCTAAAATCCCCTAAACGTTTAGAGACTTCTCTTAATTCGAGCATTGACTTTATCCCTTTCAAGTTCTTATCGAGCGATTTCTGACTGTTTCCCTCCCAAAATTTCAAAAACCAGCAGGGACAGCAAGGAAAACACCACTAAAATGGAGGCAGCTGCCATGGCCAGATCCAGATCGCCGGTGGATAGATTTAAATATACCGAGATAGGAAGCAATTCAGTTTTCATGCGGGTCGCCCCGGCCAGCATCAAGGCAGCCCCAAATTCTCCCAAGCCTCGGGACCAGGTTGTAACCACGCCGGCTAATAATCCGTTCCTGACCAGCGGCAAAACAACCTTGCGAAAAGCCTGCCATTGTGAACAACCCAGGGTTCTAGCTACAAATTCATAGCGAGGATTGATATCAGCAATGCTGGATCGTAAAAGTCTGATCAGATAAGAAATATTCACAAAAAATTGCGCCAATATGATTCCATTGACAGTAAACACAAATTTAAGACCATAAGCAGCCAATCTGCGCCCCCATTCCGTAGTCCCAAAAATAAGTAAAAGTGCCAGCCCTGAAACAATGGGGGGCAAGGCCATAGGAATGTTAAAAACCGTCCCGATTAAATGCTGACCTCGAAATGAAAAACGCTCCAGGCCATAGGCAATTGGCAAAGCCAACAGCAGACACATAAGAGTCGATATGGAAGCCGTTAAAAAGCTCAATCGAATCGCAAACCATATCTCCGGCGACTTCAAACTATTTCCCATTTCAGCCATACCGTGCCAGAGTAGATTGCCAATCGTAAAAAAGATTAAAGCGAAAACCAGCAAAATGAACAGCAAAACCAGGCCTTGAAACAAACGGTTGCTTAACCTGCGGGGTTGTCTGACCAGGATGAATGACAACTCTTTTAGGCCAGCTTTTTTCTCTATAGCAGGTCTGACTCGTTTTATCACAACCGACCCTCACTTTCCTCTTCAAAGCACTGACCAGGTAATTCCAACCTGGTCAGTGAGCACCTTTATTCTAGAATTGGTCTTTTAAGGGACCGGTTTAAAGCCATGTTTTTTATAGATTGCTTTACCTTCATCTGAAGCTACAAAATCAACAAATTGTTGGGCCAATTCAGAATCCTTACTGAAACTAAGAGCTCCAATCGGTACGATTTCAATCACATTCTGTTCTTCCGGTATGGCAATATAATCAAGGTCTTTGGCTTTAATGGCACTGGCCTCGGTAATGATGCTGGCATCCCCCTGTTTCATGGCGGTATGTATTACCACTTCGTTGATGGTGGCATCTCTAACGACAATATTTTTATCTACTGCCGGCCATAAATTGTTCTTGGTAAATATTTTCACTGCCAGCTTGCCAATAGCACAGGCTTTTTCGTCCCCAATAATAACTTTCACACCTGGCTTGGCTAAATCAGCCAAGGTCGTAATATGGGCGGGATTTCCTTTGGGGACTCCGATAACAGGTATACTGTAGACGACCTTTTGGTATTCGTTGGCAAAACCTTTGGCTTGAGCCTTTTCCATATCTACCACGTCACCAGGGATAAAGACATCCCCTTCTTTAGATAATTCCATTTGGCTTAATAACTGTGCCGAACCGGCAAAATTATAGGTAACCTTTACACCGGTTTGTTTTTCGAAAGATTTCCCAATTTCAGTCATCGGCTTAGTTAGTCCAGCCCCACTGTATACGAGCAGACTCTTTTCTGTTTTCACAACTGGCTGGCTTTTTTCACTGCTGGCCTGGCTTCCGCAACCAGTCAGCGTAAAGAGCATCACTACGATAAGCAGAGTAAAAACTGTATATTTACGAAAATCCACTATAAATCCTCCTCCTATTTTGCACATTCACAGTAGCGGTTCCAGCCCATTATATGAGCAGGTCCAGCGATGGTTGTTCCAAAAAATACGACCTCTTTTCCGGCATTCAGGAAATTACCAATTGTCCCATTGCTCAGTGTACTTCCCGTTGCAAAAATAAGCTCGCACCAATCCAGCACTTCAGTCATGGCGATTTGCCCATCTTCGACTCTTGCACCGTTAACAGTGGTCCCGATTCGATCCGGATCCAAATCCAATATCCTGGTTGAATAATTGCTGGACAGGGCCTCTATAAGGGCTGGTTGATACCCCACCAGGGCAATTTTGGGGTCTCCGTAATTTTGCTTGATAAAGGTTACCACTCCGGCAGCACATTGTTCAGGCTCTTCATCTTTACAATGTACCGTCTGTTTTATTAGTCCCAGATAGCGCATAACAGCATTAAGTGAGGCGATAAATACCGCCCGATCAAAATCTGATTCTATCGGCCAATTAATCATTTCATCCAGGCTTCCCTCAAAACGCCCCCCATGATCGGTAAAGGCCTGTCCAATCATTCCCTTGAAATTAGCCTGAAGGAGCTTTTCTTTGCCTTTTTGGAGAGGAAAATCCTGGCGTTGAGGATTACCGATAGCCTCTTCCACCTTTAAATCTTTACCTCTAACAACTATCTGCTCAGCCAATAAACCATGGGAATCTGCTAGTTTGCCCAACTGGTGCCTTAGTTCTAGAAATATCTGCTCTGTCTCCACCGTCAATCTCCTCTCTATAAAAATCTGCTCTACGAGTCCTTCTTGATGATGATCCATAAGCCTGCATCTTTTTTAATCTCGTAGGGAATGTTTAAATCATTTAAAACTTCCTCAAAATTACTGGACATGAAGTTTTTCATGCGTCCCTTGGACTTTTGACCCCATTCTGCGTCCTTTAGCATCATTTTCTGATCTATCTGCTCTTTCAGTTCATCGGAGCCAAAGCCACCACCGATGTAGGTCATGCCTCCTGGAGCCAGAATTCGATAGATCTCTTTAAAGGCTTGCCTTAAATCATCCCAGAAAAAAACTGATCCTCTGCTAATCACCAGGTCCACCGATTGGTCGGGTAACGGTATGTTATGCACATCACCTAGCAAAGGCTGAACTCTATCTTGCAAGCCCCTATCACTAATATTCCTGCTGGCATAAGCGAGCATATCTACAGAATTATCCATGAGGATCATTCCCAAATCACTTACTTCCGCCAGCGCAAGTCCAAGGTATCCCGGCCCCGTTCCAGCATCAAGACATTTCCCGATTGTTATACCGATGTTTTTTATGATCTGTTCTGCAATTACCGGATAGATGGGAGCAAAAATTTCTCGGGCAATCTGCTCAAACTCTGCTGCATTCGTTTTATTCATTAATACCCCTCCGTTACAACTGCGCTAAAAGCATATTCTTTTCTCTTATTCTTGTCTGGTTTATTTCAAGGAGGTCTTCAGCAAGCTCTTGGCATCTGCATCACTTATGTCAATATGATAGAAGAGCTTATAAAAATCCTTAACCTCCTTTACCATATCAACTTTATAGTAGTCTGGATAAACGGTGGCAGTAACCCATTTTAGTCCCAGGTAACGGCTGATTGAAGGGGGGCGGTCAAACCAGTTGAAAGGATAATTTGGTATTTCATATACTTGCTGATTTTTAACAGCTTTTATGTTTTTCCAATCAGGACTGCTCAGTATTTTGTCATAGGCCCCTCCCCGCTCTGCTCCCCAGGAGATAATTACATCGGGATTCCATTTTAAAACCTGCTCCAGAGATACATTGCTCATTCCACCGCCGCCATTATTTTTACATTCGGCTACATTTATTAAGTTCAGGATATCGAGAACTTCGGCGTGACTGGAACCAGATGGTTCGGTAGCTAACCCTTTGGGCCCTTCAGCATAATAAACCCGCGCTCGTTTATCTTCAGGAATAGCTTTGGTCACTTTCATCACTTCGTTCATGGTTTTCTGACAATAAGCATTGATTTCGCGAGCCTTTTTTTCAGCTCCCAGAATATGGCCCATAAAAGCCAAGGCTTTTTCCGTGTTTTCTATATCACCATCAACTACCACCACCGGAATATTTAGTTGTTGCTGTAGTTTATCTGATTCGCTTATGGTTTTAGCATTAATAGGATCCGGGCCTACATTGAAGATCAGATCCGGATGCACCTTCAAGAGCTCTTCGGTGTTAATTTTGGCGTTCATTTGCGTACCACCCAGATAAGGCAGGTCCCTATATTTAGGCATTATGTATTTCATTTCATTATCTGCCAACTGCATACTCCAGCCCGCCATTTTATCAGGAGCCAGGACGTAGACCATAATCTGCCCAATTGGGCTGGTGTAATATACTTTATCAATTTTAGTGGGAATAGTGACTTTTCTTCCGGCTTGATCAGTGATGGTTTGTTCCTTGGGTACTTCTGATACGGTGGGGGTCTCCTGAGCAGTTTCCTTGGGTCCACAGCCAACTAAAGTAGATGACACGATTATCAACAATAACGCCAGGATGGTTAGAAATTGATGTTTTCTTAATTTTGACATTTAACTAATCTCCTCTTTCCTCATTAATTGATGGTATTACGCTCCCAAGCTGAATGCTGCTGCATCCGGAACCGGGATACATACTCTGATGCTGCGTTGGTCAGATAAGCTGATCCCGCTGATTTTGACCTCGGTTTCGTAAATTTGCTGCATGGTTTCTTCGACGATGGCTTCATCAGGCGATCCAGTCTTTATCAGGTGGCCATTTTTAATCATTACTACCTTGTCGGCACAGAATAAGGCATGGTCAGGATTGTGCGTTACCATTACTATGCTCATTCCTTTCCTGGCCAGATGGCGCATACATTCCAGCACCGTATGTTGATTACCAAAGTCAAGGCTGGAGGTAGGCTCATCCATAATCAGAATTTGTGGTCTTTGGGCCAGCGCCCGGGCTATGATAACCAACTGCCTTTCCCCACCACTGATCTGGGTGTATTTCTTATCTTTCAAGTAGCCAATGTTAAGTTCGTCCAGGGATGCCAGAGCGATCTTTTCATCCTCTTCACCGGGCATGCCCAGTCGGGAGAGATGCGCTGTTCTCCCCATTAAAACCACATCCAGAACCTTAAATGGAAATGGTGGTGTATGCGCCTGAGGAATATACCCCATGTTTTTTGCCAGCTCGGCAGCTGACATATTATGTATATTTTCACCTCCCAATAAAATAAATCCCGAAGATGGCGATATTAATCCCAATATGCTTTTTAAGAGGGTGGTTTTGCCTGAACCATTAGGACCCAAAACGCAGACAAATTCACCAGCTTCTACATTAAAGGAAAGATTGTGGACAACCTGTTTTTTCCCATACGTACAGCTGACATTCCTAACCTCCAACACTATTTCCAGCCCCCCATATTGTTTTTAAAAATAATTATGAAAAAAGGTACCCCCAGCAGAGCGGTAAGGATTCCCAGTGGAACCTCAACCGAACCCAGACAACGGGCCAGGTCATCAACCAGCAAGAGATAGGTAGCACCTAGTATAGCCGTTACCGGTATAAGAATTCGGTAGTTGGGGCCAATAATAGCCCTTCCCAAATGCGGAATAACCAGTCCGATCCATCCTATCATGCCGCAGATGGAAACCGCTGCAGCGCTTAGGAGTGTGGACCCGATAATTACTACCAACCTTAACCTTTTGGTGTTAATTCCTAAGCTACTGGCTTCCTCTTCACCAAAAGCCAGGACATTGATACGCCATCTTACCAGAAACAACATCAAAAAGCCGATTGACATGGGTATCAAAATGCTTAATACATCTCTCGTGTCTATGGATGATAAACTTCCCATCAACCAGAAGGTTATTTCTGGCAGCTTATCGTTGGCATCGGCCAGATACTTGATGGCGGCAGTCGCGGATGAAAACAAAGTGCTGATAAGAATACCGCCCAGAACCAGCCCCAGAACAGGCTCATAATCCAATTTGGCATTAATAAGACAGGCTAAAAGTACCGCGCTTAATCCAAATGCAAAGGCAGTAACCTGAATAACCACAACCGAAGCGGAAAAGTAAATTGCCAAGCATGCTCCAAATCCTGCCCCAGCGGATGCGCCCAAAATATCCGGTGATACCAGCGGATTTTTAAACATACCCTGGTAAGCCGCGCCAGCGGTTGATAGAGCCGCCCCCACCAGCATGGCTGCGATTATCCGGGGCAGCCTGATATTAAAAACGACTGTATCCAGGTTGCTGTTCACTTTTAAATCACTGGCTCCAAAATGGGCGTAAATGGTAGCCCAAAGTTCTGAACAGGTGATTGAATATCGTCCAATGGTAAAAGATAAAACAAAAGCAGCGATCGGCAGTATAATTAAAATGAGATTTATATAACTTATTTTCCGAGTTATGGACGCAGCTCCCTTGATTGTCGCCTTCCGGGAAGGCTCATCCTTTAACATCATCGCTGTATGCTTACCATTTGCCCACCCGACCTGAAAATGTTCATTTTTCCACCTTGCTTAACGACTTTCCAAACTAGTTCTTCATCAAATAAAACTGTACTCCCAATCGCATCTACGCCGTAGCTGAACAGCAGCGGAGATATAGGTACACTGGGTCCCACTAGAATAATCCGGGCCTTTTTTGATAAGCTGAGCAGTCTGGGCATGGTTTTATTGATAAAGGCAGTGCCGGTTATGAATACCACCTCCTGCTGAGGGAGAATATATTCGCACGCCGGGTCGGGATAATCATTCTCCTGAGGCATTCTTTCCAGGATCGAAAGGCTACAGATGGTTTTCAAGGAATCAATATGGGGAAAATGCCCGATTACAGCTACTCTTTTACCCTTAAGATCAGGCAAAAACCGGGCAAATCCATTAGCTGCTTCAGGATCGGCGCTTTTATCAAATGCTTGACCAGTCAGCACCTCGACAGTATCAGGGGTATTCAAGGCTGAATTCATAGCTGCCTGCCCCAGGGAAGCCTTAATCATATTCCATGATTTAATACCACCAGCCAGCTCTTTTAAGGGCATACCGACAATATCATCATAATCATCCCCAGCTTGCCCCCCTTTTATAGTCATAGCTGCACCGGTACCTTTCTCAGAACGGACCAGGGTCCAATGAAGACCAACCATGCAATCGAGCACCGTTAGATCTTCAGGAATGGAATTGATTAAATCATCATAGATCTCCCACATGTCAATTCACCACTTTTCTTAACGTTTTTCATAGTAGGCACCCTGGGCACAAGCCTTACACAGGGTCTTTTCATTTACTAGAATGTCTCGTCCGTCCATCACCGATTCGCCACATTCTGCACATGGCACTCTACGTAATGGCTTGCCGGGAAGATCTTCCTGGCTTAAATTCACCCTTACGGGCTCAATTCTAAACAAGTCTTCATCAGGTATGGCACTCCAGAAGGCTACCAGGTCATCGCTGTCTTCCGCCTGCTGCTTGGCAGCGGTAACTACTCTAATTCCTTCATTGGTATTCATGTCCACGAAGGTGGCCGCCATTTTGCCGTAATCAAACCACTTCAACCTTCTTTTCCCCAGAGAACAGCCGGTTACCGCAGATACGGCATCGGCAATGCAGCGATCCGCCTCCACAAATACAATAAAATCTTTGTTTTCAGCCGGATCTTCTATACCCAGATAATTAAGCCCAATTCTAGCTATCCTGCTCCCAAAGATAATACCGGTACAGATATGGCCATGAAATTCATGAGCTTTTTGCAGGTCCTCTTCAAAATAGTTCTTCACGTCTCTCAATCCCCTTTTTCATTTCTTTTATGGTAAGAAAGCCTCCCGGCCTTCCATATTTAATTGCCTGTATTTCAGCCATAACCGCCAGTGCTATTTCAGAAGTCTTTTGGCCTCCCAGATCTAAACCAATGGGTATATAAACTCTATTCATTAACTCCTCGGAAATATCCATGGCATTCAGTCTGCTAAAGTAAGCAGTTACCTTGCGCTTGTTGCCCAGTACTCCGATATATCTGGCCGGAGAATTGATAACCGCCCGAAGAGCACGTTCATCATGTTCGTGGTGATGACTGGCGATAACAATACTGGTGTTTTCGTTTATGTCACAAGCACTCAGAAGCTCCACTACATCTCCCAACAATAATTTGCCCGCTTGAGGAAATCTTTCTCGGTTAAGCGTCTCCGCTCTATCATCAATAATGCTTATGCTATAGCCTAGAATAACTGCCATTTGGTAGACATCCAAAACCAGACTGCCCGAACCTACGATTATTAATCTGTCCTTATGGCAAAATGTATTTATGAAAAGCTCTATACTCCCCTCATGTAAATTAAGCAAAATCTTACGAGAAAATCCTCGGCTTATACTCTTTTCAGCTTCCTGCCGGGCCTTCTCCTGAAGTAAGCTATCCCCAATACTACCGCCAATTATCTGCCCGTATTGGTCAACTACCATCATCGTACCAAGCAGGCAATTTTGTCTGAGATTTGATGAAATAATTGTAACAATGGCCAAGTCTTCTTTGGCCTCCAGCTTAGCTGCTATCATATGCATAAGGGTTGATTCCAAGTCCATCCACCTCAAATCTAGATACTTTGATTATTTTATCGCTAGTTTCTACATTTAACCCAGCGCACAATAATGATTATGAATATTCAGATACACCGCTAGTATGATGCAGTTGCTTTATGTTGTATCATGTTATGTATTTTAACACATTTAAGTTGTGTTTTGTTATGTTATGTATGTTTTTGTTATGTGTTGTAATTTAGTACGAAAAAAAAGCACCCTTGCGGGTGCTCCTTAATATGCCTTTTGATACAGCTCAACCTATTCGTAATATTTAATTATTAAATCTTCAAACATTCTGTCCGGCATTATTCTCTTTAGAACCGCTGACATTCTTTGTGATTTGAATCCAACCGTATACCGTAATTTGGGACGCGGGTCATTAATGATGCAGTTAAGCAAACTGGCTACTTTTTCCGCAGAATACCCACTGTTTTCATCATTTTCAATAATACTCATAGCTCGGGTAAATTTATCTTCATAGGCGGGATTGCTGCGGGCTTCTTGCACCCATTGCCGATTGGCAGTAAAGCCGGTCCTACAGTCCCCCGGCTCAAGCAAGACAACTTTTATTCCCCAGGATTTGACTTCCTTGCTCAGAGCCTCGGTCATGCCCTCCAGAGCAAATTTGCTGGCACTGTATAGTCCCTGGTAAGGTAATCCTATTAATCCTCCGATTGAACTCGTATTAATTATATAACCGTCTTTCTGATGCCTCATAATCGGCAAGATTGCCTTACATAACCGCATCGCTCCAAAGAAATTAGTCTCCATAATGGCATATGCTTCATCTAAACTGGTATCCTCAATAGAACCAGAAATGCCATAGCCCGCATTATTGAATACTACATCCAGCCGACCCTCATAGTCTACTATTTGACTTACAACCTTTTTCACTGATTCGTTACTGCTAACATCCATAGCCAACATGACAAATGATTTATCAGGGTCATTAATTTGAGTGCTTATATCATCATCCGCGGCAAAACGACTGGTACCGTAGACTCTGTGACCTAGAGATGCCAGATATCGAGCAGTTGACTCGCCTAATCCCGAAGATGCTCCGCTTATTAGGATTACCTTATGGTCGCTTTTTCTCACCTTTTCTACCTCCCCAACAGTAACGATGTCAATTTAGCCTGTCATTTATTATTCATTGGCCCCTGCTTGATTTTTATTTAATCACACGTTATGTTATGTATGGTATCATATTATTGTCATTTTTTGTCGTGTTTAATACATGCGAAATGCTAAATGAAGTAAAGAAAAGTAAACTGTCCTTACTTATGAAGAATAGTTATAAATAAGAAGGTGCAGAATACGGAGATAAGCTTATTCTGCATTATCAAACTGGTTACAGTTTAACTCCCTGCTAGCTTTTTACGGTGAAAAAACCGGTTTAACTGTTTGACGTTGGTAAAAAAAAGTCCCGCTCACATAAAAGTAAACGGGAAGAAAAAGATTGGGATTGGATCTACAACAAAAGCCTTGCAGCTTAAGCAGCTAATTATTGGTCATTATTAAATTGAATAGTTTGTTCCGTTGATCCTAATTTTGTCCACATTCTGACGTGTTACCGCATAATGTATCCAGACCGTGAGTAAGTACTGGCATAATTGCCTCCAGTGATTCCCTGACCCCTTTGACACTACCTGGCAGGTTAATGATGAGGGTTTTACCTCTAACTCCAGCAACGCCTCGGCTCAACATGGCTGTGGGCGTTTTTTGCACGCCCACAGCCCGCATGGCTTCAGGTATGCCGGGAACAGGTTTTTCAATGACTTCCATACAAGCTTCCGGGGTTACATCCCGGGGAGATAATCCGGTCCCTCCTGAAGTTAAAACTAGATCTAGTCCCATTTGATCAGATAATAACTGCAGTCTATCGATAATAATCAACTTTTCATCAGGGATCATCTCATAGTAATCGACAGAAAATTCAGTTCCCAGCATTGCTTTGATTTGCAGGCCGCTCTTATCCTCTCGTTCACCTCGGGAGCCCTTATCACTCATTACCAATATTCCAGTTTTATAGATCATATCAGGTCAACCTCGTCTCCGGCCTTGATCTCCCCACCACTCACCACCCTACAGAACAATCCCTCATAGGGCAACAAGGAAACTCCCAGGGTGCGGGTAACAACACTGGGATGATCTTCTTTGCCAATCTGAGATACTTCTAAAACCATATCTTTTCCGAACTTTAGCTGATCTCCAACTGAAATCGTGGTGAAATCCAGACCTTCCACCAGTAGATTTTCAGCAAACGCGCCTGGTCCAACATTCAAGCTATGCTCTCGATTGGCTTTTTGTACACTGGCGAAATCAAGACAGGTTACCTGACGACTCCATTCTCCAGCATGTCCATCATTTTCTATTCCGAAATTTGTTATTACCCTGGCTTCCGGTACTTCCATTTTTAACTGTCCCCTCGCTGGACTTATACAAATTGAATGCAGTGTACCCATGTTAAATCTCCTCACTTTATAATATTTGATATATGTGTCCTTAAAATAAAACTCCGCTAGCTTTCGCTTCTAATTACATGCCCACTTTTACCCCCGGCTTTTTCCATGAGCTTGATGTCGGATATCTCCATCCAGCGGTCAATAGCTTTACACATGTCATAAATGGTGATCAAAGCTATATTTACAGCCATAATAGCTTCCATTTCTACACCGGTTTTGCCACTCGTTTTGGCGACAGCTGTGACGATGATAGCAGAATTGCTGGTATCATATTCAAAGTTAATATCCATTGAGCTAAGCATTACTGGATGGCACATGGGGACCAAATTGGCGGTTTGTTTGGCTCCCATAATTCCAGCTACCTGTGCCACCCCAAGTACATCACCCTTCTTAATGCCCCCGGTAATTATCGTTTGCAGGGTTTCAGGCTTCATGCGGATAATCCCCTGCGCAATAGCCACGCGGTCGGTATCCTCCTTGGGACTGATGTCTACCATCCTGGCGCGGCCATGTTCGTTCACGTGGGTTAATTCCATGTCTAACCTCCTATCTGGTACATTTTACGGCGATTATCTTTGCCCCACCCATCGAGCATCTGGTGCTGCCCAGGTTTCATTAATATAGCTCTTCTAAACAAGGTCAATAATTGTTCATCATTGCAGTTGTTGTACAGGGCCAAACGTAAATCAATTTCGGATTTATTATACAGACACCCTCTCAATTTGCCATCCGCAGTCATCCTTATACGGTTACATTCGCCGCAGAAATGATCGCTCAGCGGACTGATGAATCCCAGTGAACCTTTACCTCCCTGCGGTTGCAGGTATTTGGCCGGACCATAGCCCCTAACATTCTCCCCGGGCAGGAGTTGGTATTCCTGAGCAATAATTTGTTTTACTGAATCAATACTGAGTACCTTATCCTGGGTGTGAAAATCCAGATCACCAATCGGCATAAACTCAATAAAACGAACATGCACCGGCAGATCATAAGCCAATCTGGCAAAATCAAGGATTTCATCATCATTAAAGCCTTTGATAACCACGACATTGATTTTAACCGGGTCCATATTAAGCTCCAATGCCTTTTGGACTGCCTGCAGCGCATTATCTATTTGTCCCTTGCGGGTAATATACTGATATTTATTTTTGTCTAGTGTATCCAGGCTAATGTTAATCCGATTTAAGCCGGCTTTCTTCAGATCATTCGCCATTTCGGGGAACAAGATTCCGTTGGTAGTCAGTGAGACGTCCTCAATACCTGATAAATCAGCAATATTTTCGATCAGCTTAGTAATGTTTCTCCTGACCAATGGTTCCCCGCCGGTCAGCCTAACCTTGCTGATTCCTGCTTGGCTCGCAACTTTTACCAGTCTATAGATCTGTTCCAGAGAAAGCATTCTGGAATGCCCCTGGTCATCAATACCTTCTTCAGGCATGCAATATCTACAACGCAGATTGCATCGGTCAGTAACAGATATTCGCAAATAGTCGATACGTCGACCATATGTATCTATCATACGATTTTCAACCTCCCTCATTGGCAAGGGGCCGCCCCCCTGCCAGTACTATCAGTGCATATCCCCGAATATCCATGTCAGTCGCCTTAAGTTCAACCGTTATATACTGTTTTACGATCTATTAATAGAAATCATCTATATGGCCAATGATGTAGGCCGAAACCTCATCACCGGCTGCCAACTGTTGACATCCAGCTGGTACATCGACTAGTACATTACAGCCAATCATGGATTTCAATACCCCATTAGCCTGTACACCGGTGAGTTTTATATAATCTTGGCCATTTTGCTTATGGAGGCTGCCTCTTAAAAACCTGCGCTGCGGGCTGGGCTTACGAAAATCCTCGGATAAAAATGCCTTCATTACGGCTGGCAATTGCTTGTCCTGCCCTAGCATTTTCTTTAATAGCGGCAGGACAATGAGATCAAAGGTGATTAATGAAGATGCCGGATTACCAGATAAGCCAATAATCGGAGTATTGTCCTTGACCGCTGCCAGCATTGCTGAACCCGGTTTAATCAATACTTTCCAATACAAGGTTTGCGCACCTATGGCATCAACTGCATTCTGCACCAAATCATAATCTCCGACTGAAACGCCCCCGGTTGTAATCACCAGATCCGCTTCCTGTATACCCTTTAGAATCTGCTCCGCAATCGCTTCTTGATTATCAGCCACAATGCCCAGCGAAATCGGTTCAACACCCAGTTCCTGACACTGCGCCTGCAAGGTGTAAAGGTTACTATTATAGATTTTGCCCGGCCTTATTTCTTCGCTTGGCTCAAGCAACTCATCCCCGGTACTTAAGAGGGCAACTTTTACTTTCGAAAAGACCGGTACCGCATAGATTCCTAAACTTGCGATCAGGCCCAGCACCGGTGGAGTTATTCGCGTACCACGCCGGGCAATAACCTCACCTTTTTTTACGTCTTCACCCTCCGGCACAATGTTGCTGCCTGATTTCAGCTTTTGATAGACTTGAATTGTTTCACCGCTGCGTTTGACATCCTCATATTTTATTACTACATCAGCGCCTTCTGGAATGGGTGCACCAGTCATAACCTTAATGGTCGTTCCTTCCGACAAACCATGGGCAGCCACATAACCGGCGGCAATTTCTTCTATAACTCGCAAACTCACCGGATTTGATCTGCTAGCGGCGGCAATATCAACTGCCCGCATGGCATACCCATCCAAAGGAGAACGATCAAAGGAAGGGATATTTTTTTCTGCTTTTACGTCCTGGCTAAGGATTCTTCCAGCTGCTTCAAATAGGCTTACACAGGTTTCTCCGCGGGGAGCAACTAAATCCAGGAGTACTTGCTGTGCTTTTTCTAATGTAATCCCAGTTTCCATTCTTATCCCTCCTATGCTCCTGTACCAAAAGTACAGACTGGATAATGACACACCTCACAATTAAGACACAAACCACCCATCCCCAGTTTGGCCAGGTCGCATTTATCAATCCTCTCTTCGGATAGCAGCAGGGGCATGATCAGGTCAAAAATAGTAGCCTTGAAATAGGAAACTGCTCCCGGCAATCCGAGAATAGGTACATTTCCCAAATAGGCCACCAACAGCATTGCTCCTGGAAATACTGGTGCACCATAGGAAATTACTTCTGCTCCGGTTTGTCTGATGCCCACCGGGGTTACATCATCTGGATCAACCGAC
>CAZEDT010000006.1:0-107716 GCA_964510795.1 uncultured Syntrophomonas sp. | reverse complement strand
ATTTTCATCGGTGGTTGTGTCCTGTGGGCATGAGGGTTCACGTGAAACATTTTGTTTTTTCTAAAAATCAGTCCCTGAACACTAAATTCAAATCTATCTCCAGATCATCAAAGATGCTCGGCTTAACCCGGGCATCTTTTTCATAGCTGCCAGCCTTTTGGTATATTCCTTCCTCATCCAGCAGATAAACGTCCAACACCTGATCCAGAGGAAAAACCACCCAGTACTCTTTAACCCCACTGCGTTCATAAAGGTTATATTTTTCATTTAAGTCCTTTTTGGAAGTAGAGGGTGATAGAATTTCCACCACCAGTGCCGGAGCACCCCGGTAACCTCTTTTATCCAACTTGGATTTATCGCAAATCACTACTACATCAGGCTGCACTACCGTCTGTATGTCCTCATCCTTTTCATTAGCTTTGGGTATTCTCACATCGAGTGGAGCGAAAAAAACCTCGCTGCTTTTATCCAGCAGGTAGTTGGCGAACTGCATAGAAAGTCCCCCGGAAATACGCTGGTGAACTGTCGAGGGTGCCGGTCTCATAGAATATGGAACTCCATCAATAAGCTCCCACCTCTCCTCATCCGACCATTTCAGATAATCACCGTAGGTATACTTAGTACCCAGTTTGTTAGGGGACATAGCCATAGCACCGACCTCCTTCATAGTCCAGTAAAATGCAGACAATTCTTAGTACACTGTCAACTCTAAACTCTGTGTTATTCGTCGAGGTAAATTTATGGAGGACAAGGCGGAAGAAGATTGAGTAATACTGTATTTATTGTAATTGATGACAACGCAGTCATACAGAAAAATAACCGACGAGAATATAAAGATTTAGGGTTGACAGTGTACTGCTTAAAGTATATGCAAAACCATAATTACAAGCAAATTATTAACCCATGTGTAAGAAAACAAATCTCCGAAGGTATATACTTATAGCGACATATTCCTCTATTTTCCTATTGAGGATGGCAGGACTAACAGAGGAAAAAGTCGAAAGACTATCTTAATATACTATAGTGAGGTGGATTTTATATGATACGCAGCAGCAGACCTTCATTTAAGTACATAAGCAGGCTGGGCCTAAGCACCCTGGCTGTTTTCATAATACTTACCGCTTTCCTGATTCCGACTGCCCTGGCCGGACAGGGCACGATTAGCGGCAGCATAGTCAATGTACGCTCCGGGCCGAACAGCAATGAAGTTGTGGGCAGCCTGTTAAAAGATACTAAAGTGGAGATAATCGAAAGCTCTGGTGAATGGACCAAGATCAAATATGCTAATCTGCAGGGTTGGGTAGCCAGCAAGTATATCAGTTCAGCAAATGTTGCCATCCCTTCGGCAGCCGGCAGCCGACAGGTTCAGGTAATCAATGAGCCGGTTCCGGCCCGCAGTGGGACGAGCACCTCATTTAGCCTATTAGCCAGTCTGCCTGTTAATTCAATCTATAAGGTAATCGGTGAAAAAGACGGCTGGTTCCAGATTCAGCTCAACGACGGACGTGCAGCTTATGTGGCTAGTTGGCTGGTAAAGGAAATATCCAGCCCCTTTGTCCCAGCTAATCCGACCCCGGTTCCTGCAGCTCCAATATCAACTAACAATGCTGCTCCCAGCGTGATTCTAAATCAGAAACCGCTGCAGTTCGAAGTTTCACCCCGTATCGAAAATGGCCGTACGCTGGTGCCACTGCGAGCCATATTCGAAGCCATGGGAGCCAGTGTGGACTGGAATGATTCCACCCGCACGGTTACCGCTAGCAAAGCTGGAACTATGGTTGTCCTGCCTCTGGGGTCGACCACTCCCACCGTCAACGGTCAGCCCTGGAAGCTGGAGGTACCTGCTAAAATAGTGAATAACCGTACCCTGGCCCCCCTGAGATTTGTCGGAGAAGCTTTCGGTGGTCAGGTGAATTGGGACGCTCAGACGAAAATAATCAGCATAGCTTACACTCCAACCAGTAAACCAGCCACAGTGGCTGTAAAAGAGTCCCAGGTAAACCTGCGCGAAACGCCGTCCACCTCTGCCGCCAAAGTGGATATTGCCCGCGCCGGCGAACGCATGTCGGTTCTGGCCGAAAAAGACGGCTGGTATCAGGTTAGCCGCGGCGGAAGAACCTCCTGGGTAGCCTCCTGGGTGGTCGAAGCTGTAAATGATGCAGAACCGACGCCGACCCCGGTTCAGCCGGTAACGCCGCCGGTAGTAAACCCAGTACCTCAGCCGCCGGTTCCGGAACCAACCAATGAACCGGAGAATGTACTGCATATATCCCGAAGCCGTGATGCCAACGGTATTAAGGTGGTAATCAGCTCCAAACTGAAGATGGAACCGAAGATAAACCAGAGCAGCGGCAGCATCCAGTATGAATTCACAGATCGTCCTTTAATGGGTCTAAACTACTTTGAAGAAAACATGGGCAGTGAGGTTCTGAAAGTAAAAGCCAGCAGTCAGGAAAAGAATACTCTGATAAAGGTTACCCTGCCGGCAGATATTGAATATAGAACGACGGCGGAAGAGGATGGCAAGCAGTTAATAGTTTTCATCCCTAACTATATTACTAATATAGAAAAAACCAGCTTCGGCTCGGTGGGAGAAAGATTGATCATAAGCACAGTAACCCCCATAACTTATTCGGGTAATTTGAGCGGTGACAAACTGGAAGTGACCCTTCCCAACCTGAGCTTGAAAAAAGGTGCCAGCTATAATTACACTTCTGACTTGATCAGCAGTATGAAAGCAGAAAGCAGTCCGGCTAATAAGAACGACCTGCTGTTTACCTTTAATACCATCAATCTCAGTAAGTACAGTTTCGCCACCAGCGGAAGCAATGGTGACCTCAATATTATACTTATGCGAAAAATGAATACCCAGCCCCGCGATAAATTAGTAGTCCTGGATGCCGGACACGGAGGCCGTGATACAGGAGCGCGGGGCAGCTTGATTGATGAAAAGGTGATTAACCTGGCAGTCGCGCTGAAAACGGGTGAAATACTTAAACAAAAGGGCATCCGGGTAGAATACACCCGCAGCGATGATAGCTTTGTCGAACTGGAAGAGATCAGCAATATCGCCAATAGGCTCAATGCAGCATTATTTGTTTCAATTCACTGCAATTCCATCGGTTCAGCTGACCCGTGCGGAACTGAAAGTTACTTCTATGCTCCGTTGGAGAATCCCGATCTTTTTGTCCAGAGAGACGAACGCAAGGCCCTGGCAACAGCCTTACAGGCAGAATTAATGGCTAAACTGCAGCGTACCAATCGAGGAGTCAAAGAAAAGAACCTATCGGTACTAAGAAACGCCAAGATGCCCTCGGCATTGGTTGAGATGGCTTTTCTCAGTAACCCTACTGAGCAAGCCTTACTGATGCAGGATGATTTCCGCAACCTGGCCGCCCAGGCTATAGCTAATGGCATCGAACAATATATGAACGGAAGTTTAGGCAATTAGGTGTAAAACTAAGCTGAGCTAAAAACAAATCAGGTAAATAAACAAGGGGGACATTCCCGAAATGGGGGTGTTCCCCTTGTTCTATTCAGAACGAAATATTCCGTCGTATTACCGCACCCGCAAGCATCAGTAAATAAATGGATATTGTACTGCCTATATATTACAAATTTTAAACAAATAGCAATCAATACAATAAATAAACACTGGAAAATCTAACCAAACCCATATGGAAAAACAGACCATAAAGGCGATAAATAGAGATTTACAGCATGCGCTTACGGTTGGTGACTAAAAAACAAGGCTTAATAGTATAATACATTCACGTAAAAAAAGCAACAATAATTAGACATTTTTCGGAACAAAACAACAAAAGCCTGCGTCTTAATACGTGACCATGAAAATGTAGTGGAGGTAAATACATGGTTCATTGCATGGATTCTCCACTGATTACCTTAAGCAGTTTTGTTTTTAGGAAGGGGGAAAATCATTACTTAGAGCTGATTGGTTTAATCGATTACCTAACAAGTAGCAATTATCGAAAATTTTAAGGAGGAAAAGAAATGTTAAAAAAACGTAACAATAAAGCAATAGCTATAGCAATGGCTTTTGTTTTCTGTCTGACCTTCCTGGCTCCCGCATTCATCGCGCCGCAGTCAGCCAGTGCAGCAACTTATAATGTATCCAATGTACCGTCAGTATCCAAGGCTGTCGGACAGAATTTAGGTACTGTCGTAATCGATTTTGGTGTACTTAATGCCGGTTATCATCAGGGTATTATTAAGCTTCCTGGTAGCTTTGTAGTTCCTGGTGCAGCTAATGCAAACCTGACTGCTACCAATATTTCTGACTTAACTGACGTAGCTCCAGCTCCTCTTGCTGCTTCTGCAGCTGTTGCCCCGGTAGCTATAGCAGCTGACACTTACAGACTAACAAAACTTAGTGACAACCAACTGCAGTTTGAGATTCGCAGCAGTGCGGTATATCAGAAAGTTAAATTTGCTGTTCTGTTAACCAATGTAACCGTACCTAATAGTGCAGACGCTGAAATAACAGCCAGTGTAATGAAATTAGATGGAGACTTCACCGATGCTGCGATCGTAGTAGGAAAAACTACTTCGGGTGCATTAGATGTACTCCGTTCAGATCCGCCCACAATGACTGCAGGAGTATCTGCACCAATTACATTCACAGTTAGAGAAGATGTTGCCGGAGCCATGGCTCAAGGCGCAGCTACATTAAAATTGAAACTCCCCAAAGGTGTTACCTGGAATGCAGGTTCTGCCGTAACCCTATTCCCTAATGTTGCTCTGCCAGTTGGTGTTGCAGAGTCCGAAGTAATCACTACCAGCATTGCAGACCCTTCAATTCTGAGCATTACCCGTAATACTCAGGACCAGACTGCGGTTGGCAACCCGGCAGTCGCTCCAACCATCAAGCGTACATTTACTATCGTTGCCACCGTTACCATTGATGCAGATGCAGCCGCTTTTGGCGATATTGTTGCAACCGTATCTGGTGCATCAACCAGTAACGCATCTTCAGTAAAATTAGGCGCCTACAAAGACTTTGGTTATACCCTGACTGCTGCCAAAGCTGAAACCCAATTGACCGCAGGTATGGTAGCCGAAGCCATTTCCGACATCAACATTAAAGAAGGCATCGCTGGCAGCTTGCTGAATGGCAGAACCGTAACCATGAAGCTGCCTGAAGGTGTAGAGTGGACCAATGCCAACTTCAATGGAACTACCAAAGCAGGAACCTTTGCGATAGCATTTGCAAGATCCGCAAACGATCTTACCAAAGCTACAGGTACAATCGTTCAGGGTGCAGCCAAGGGCGAAATTGCTTTCGAAAAATTCGAAGTAACTCCTGCTGTTGACTTTACTGGTTCTGTTGAAATCCAATTCAGCGGCAGCGCTGGAATAAATGACAAAGTTGTAGTTGGCAAGGTTGCTGCTCCTGTAACCGCTACTGCAGAAACCAAAGACGTTATAATCGGTGTTCAAGGTCAGGCTGCTGGCAAGATCACCATTACTGAAACCAAAGCTGAAGGAATCAAATCAAGATTCGGCGTTGCTCCCGCTTCCTTAACGTTGACTGCTCCTGCTGGTGTAAGCATCGATAAGGTTCCTACCGTAAAAGTAGTAGAAGGCGATCTGAGCATTGGTACAGTAACCAAAGCTGGTGGAGTAATCACCATTCCAGTTAGAACCGTAAGCAGTAAAGCATCCAAATTAGAAATCTCTGATATAGTTTACAATCTGGACCGTACAGTTCCTGAAGGCGATCTGAAGATCAACATCGGTGGAACCGCACTGGATCAGGCTGCCATCGTAAACAGAACTATTGCCGCAACTGTAGTTGCAGCCAAAGTTGTAACTCCTGCACCTAACCAGGGAACCGCAGGCGCAGTAGCTGGTCAGTTCAAAATCAACTCCAATATCTATGAAGTAAACGGCGTTGCTAAAGTTATGGATGCTGCTCCTTATGTTAAGAGTGGCAGAACCTATGTGCCTGTAAGATACATCGGTCTGGCACTGGGTGTAGCAGAAGCTGACATCGTTTGGGATGCAGCCAGCCAGAAGGTTACCCTGACCAAGGGCGACAAAAAGGTTGAGATGACCATCGGCAGCAAAACCATTACTGTAAATGGTGAAGCTAAAACCATGGATGTAGCTCCTGAAATAACCTCCAGCAGAACCATGCTGCCAGCTCGCTATGTAGCAGAAGGCCTGGGATATGCAGTTGGTTGGGATCCTGCAACCGGAACCGTATTAGTATCCAAATAGTTAATATTTAAACTTAATATTAAAAAACCGAACCCTACGGGGTTCGGTTTTTTTGTTGCAAAAATATAACAAAATGCGTGTAAAACAGAGAAGCTGCAGGGGAGGCTAAAAGACTTGCGGTTCCCAAATTATGCAGGCTTCAGCAAGCGCTGCTGCCTCAAACTTTTTACCTAAAATAAACCATGGGAAAGTATTACATAGCACAGCATTGTAATATAAAATCGCAAATATTAAAGAAATTATTTAAATGGGGGAACAAAACAAAAAATAATACGTCGGAAAGCATAGAATCATTGGATAATATAACCATTGTCCAGTGAAAGGGGGAATTAACACAGCAGCAGCCCAGACTACCTGATAAATCTGCGTTGCTTAGAGTAGCGTGATCACCTAATCAGAAATCATTTTGAACATAATTTAAGGAGGAAAAAGAATGCTAAAAAGAAACCACAAAGCAATAGCCGTTGTTATGGCATTTGCTATCTGCTTGAGCTTCCTGGCACCTGCTTTTGTAGCACCAAATGTAGCCAGTGCAGCAACCTACACCACTCCTACAGTACCTTCAGTTTCCAAAACTGGTGGTCAGACTTTAGGATCAATAATCATGGATTTCTCGGTTCTAAGCAATGGCTATCATAGAGGCATTGTTAAATTACCCGACGGCTTTGCAGTAGGCACACCTGGGATAGCCGACATGAGCGAATACGCAGCCGGTGCGCCCATATTTAGACAGGTTGCTACTACTCCAGTTGCAGGAGCTGTACCGCAAATCTTTACGGCCAATATGACCGTATTGCCTGCTGCCAATGACACTTTAACACTTGGTGCCGAGGTTTATACTGCGGTTGCTGCAGCTCCCCCAGCCAATAGTTTTGTAATCGGGGTTGATATCCCTACAACTACTGCTAACCTAAGAGCAGCTATTAATGCTAATCCTTTGAGTTTGTACACTGCTAGTGGAACAGGAGCTGCGCTAACACTAACACAAAAAGCAGCCCTTGTTGGTGCTGCACCTGCTTACGCAGTAACAGGGGCACTAACTTTTGGTGCAGTTACTAATCCACAGCCGTTTGTTGCTGCCGCAACAACTGCAGGACAATTCCGCTTAGTAGCACTGTCAGGTAATCAACTTCAAGTTGAAGTATTTGCCAACGGTGTATTACAAAAAGTGAAATTCGCAGTATTATTAAACAATGTCACAGTCCCCAGTAGTGCTGAAACAGAGATTAAGGCTACTGTCTTAAAATTAGACGGTGACTTCTCGGACAATTATGTTACAGTAGGTAAAACAACTGGTGGAGCTCTGGATGTAATGCGTTCTGATCCTCCAACCATGACTGCAGGCAATAGTAATGTTACATTTACGGTTAGAGAAGATGTTGCTGCTGCTATGGCAGAAGGAAGTGACACAGTA
This sequence comes from uncultured Syntrophomonas sp., assembly GCA_964510795.1. Classification (GTDB taxonomy): domain Bacteria; phylum Bacillota; class Syntrophomonadia; order Syntrophomonadales; family Syntrophomonadaceae; genus Syntrophomonas_B. Next base: position 100,062 of record CAZEDT010000006.1, on the reverse strand, counting down.
AAAATCAAGCTTCCTAAAGGCGTTACCTTCGTAAGTGCTGCCATTCATGACTTCCCTGGTATCGCTGCTGCTTATGCTGGTAGCAATGCGTTTGTTGCAGGTCCCGCCGGCGCAGCTGACTACTTTGATGTGAATATTACTGATTCCAGTGTATTGAAACTTAGTCGTACAACCATTAATCCTGCGACATGGGTAGCTGGCGTTGGCGGAAGCCCTGCTACTGCTACAGTTGTGCCCCAAACAGTTAAGAAAACCTTTACCGTTAAAGCAGTAGTTAATGTTAATGAAGAAGAAGCTGCAAAAGGTGATGTCATTGCAACTGTTTCCGGAAAATCTACTATTAACACCGCTCAGGTGAAGATAGGTACCTATGCAGATTTTGGTTACAAAGTAACTGTTGATAAGGCTGAAACTCCAATTGTCGCTGGTGTATCTGCAGAAAAAATATCCAAAGTAACCGTTAGTGAAAATGTCCCTCAGAGCTTATTGGCTGGAAGAACTGTAATTGCAACACTTCCCACAGGCGTGGAATGGAATGCAGCTACTTTCGCAGCTACCAATAAGGCTGGTGGTTTAGCCATCAACTTTACCAGATCCGCTAATGACAAGAGCAAAGCGACTGGTGCTATCGTAAATGCTGCTGGTTCACCTAAGGGCGAATGCGCTTTGACAGACATAGAAGTAAACTCTGCCGTTGATTTTACTGGTCCTGTAGAAATCCAGTTTAGCGGTAGCGCTGGAATTAACGACAAGATCACTGTAGCTAAAGTTGAAGCACCGATTACTGCAAAAGCAGAAACTAAAGACGTAATAATTGGTGTTCAAGGTCAAGCTGCTGGTACTATTACCGTAACTGAGAACAAGGCTGAAGCAATCAATTCCAGAACTGTAGCCGGTGGCCAAGCCTGGCTAAATATTACTGCACCTTTCGGAGTAACCTGGGCAAACCTGCCAACCGTTAAAGTTGCTGAAGGCGATATGGTTATAGGCACTGTTCAGAGAGGTAATGATCCTGCTACCGGCAAACATCAACTTCAGATTCCAATTAGAACAGTAAGCAGCAAGGCATCCAAGCTGGAAATATCCAATATTACCTACACAGTTGACCGTACTGTGCCTGAAGGCGAAATGAAGCTTACTATTGGCGGAAGCGCGGTTGACCAAGTAGCAATAACTAACAGAACCACAGCTGCTACTGTAGTTGCAGCTAAAGTTATTACTCCTGCTCCCAACCAGGGAACTGTTGGTGCAGTAGCTGGCGAATTCAAGATTGACTCCAATATATACCAAGTTAACGGCGTATCCAAAATTATGGATGCTTCTCCTTATGTAAAAGCTGGCCGTACTTATGTTCCAGTGAAATACCTCGGTCTGGCACTGGGCGTAGCTGAAAAAGACATCGTTTGGGATGCTGCAACTCAAAAAGCTACCCTGACTCTGGGTGACAAAAAGGTTGAGCTGACCATCGGTAGTACTTCTTACAGTGTAAACGGCGAAGCCAAGACCATGGATGTAGCTCCTGAAATCTCCAACGGCAGAACCATGCTGCCTGCTAAATATGTAGCAGAAGGCTTAGGATTCATAGTTGGTTGGGATCCTGCAACCAGAACTGTTCTGGTTTCCAAATAATCTAAGCCATAAACTAAATACTTAAAAAACCGAACCCCTTGGGGTTCGGTTTTTTTATTACAAATTATTACAAACATCCCATATAACAGCCCACCTAAACACCTTCCTATGAAATACCAGTAACCCCTTGCTAAGTCGGCAACATCACAGCATACTACAACTTTAAAAAATACATATAGAAATCATATGGCAAAGTACGACATAAGCTAGTGTCGTATTATAAGGGAATATAAATGGAAGCATACGGGACAAAACCGGAACTTACTATTTAACTAATACGTCACAATGCCATGTAAATGAATGTCCAAATAAGACATAAAAATACAAAGAAAGGAGTGATTACCAAATCGGCAGACTAGACCACCTGAGAAGTTTACGTTGCTGGAAGCGCGTGATTACCTAATCAGTACTTATTCTAAACAAATTTAAGGAGGAAAAATAATGCTAAAAAGAAATAGTAAAGTTCTAGCCATAGTAATGGCGTTTATGTTCTGCATGACTTTCCTGGCACCAGCATTTGTAACACCAGATGTAGCCAGTGCAGGTTATAGCAGTTCGAGCACGCCTGTTGTTATTAAAAATCTAGCCCTGAATCAATCACTGGGTTCAGTAATTATTGATTTCCCGGTTCTCAGTCCTGGTTATCATAAAGCTGTCGTTAAGTTACCTGATAGTTTCATAATAAATGCAGCTAACGTAACTGATTTAACCGAATATCCCACTGCAGGATTCGTCGCGTTTGGGCCAACTGCTGGCACACCGGCTGCAGATGCTGTAGGTGCTGTAGTAGCCGCTCAATTTACTGCTACTGTAACAGGAGCAGCTGCTGTTAATGATACAGTAACGATTTCAACAGGTAGTGCGAACGAGGTCTACACTGCAGTTGCAGCAGCACCGGCAGCTAATCAATTTGTAGGTGCGGTTAGTCCAGCTGCTGATGCAACTGCGCTGGCAGCTGCCATTACTGCCAACGCCGCCAGTAAATATACTGCTACTGCCAACGCCGCAGGTTTAATAACCTTAACCCAGAAGGTGCCTGGCGCAACTGTACCTACTATTGCAAAAACTGGAACTATTACTTTTACTAACGCTGCCGGCGTAATCACTGTTACCAATATTAGAGCCTATGCTTCGGCATTATCTCTTGGCAACTATGGATCTTATCGCCTTGCACCGATGGGAGCACTAACCAACAAATACCAGTTGGAAATCTATGCAGAAAAATTACTTCAAAAGGTAAAATTTGCTGTAAATCTAACTAATGTTAACGTTCCCTCCAGTGCCGATGCTGAAATTAATGTAACCGTTATGAAATTAGACGGTGATTTCGCTGATGGGCTCGTTCCTGTTGCTAAGACCAGTGGCGGAGCTATAGATGTAATTCGTAGTGACCCGGGAACTCTACAAGCGGGTGCTTCGGTACATCCCATTCATTTAAGGGAAGATGTAATGGGCGCCATGGTTCAGGGTGGAAATTCTGTGAAAATTAAACTGCCTAAGGGTGTTACCTGGACAGGTGCAACCGCGGCCTTATTCCCAGGTGCAGGTCCCGGTTCGGCAATGCCAGCTACGGAAGCTCTAGGTTGTACTTTTGCCGATCCTTCAGTTTTAATTATTCAACGTACTACAACAGGTGGAGTACCAGCAGCCAAGTATACTTTTACAATTAATACAGCTATAAATATTGATCCTGATGAAGCTGCCTTTGGAGATGTTGTAGCCACCGTATCAGGAATAACTACCTCTAATAATTCCTCAGTAAAATTGGGATCATATAACGATTTTGGTTATAAAGTGACTGCGCTTAAGCCTGAAACAGAAATTGTTGCTGGGCGGACACTGGAATTAATTTCCGATGTCAACATTAAAGAAAATGTTGGCGGAAGCTTCCAAAATGGCAGAACTATTGCTATGAAGTTGTCTGATGGCGTACAATGGCCAGGAGCCGTTGTTGGTGGAGCGCAGCCTACCTACACAGCGACAACCAAGGGCGGTGGAATGAGAATAACCTTTACCAGATCAGCTAGCGATTATACTAAAGCAAGTGGTCAAATTGCTGGCCTGACTCCAGGCGCAACTGCCAAAGGTGAAGTGACATTAGAAAAATTTGAAGTCAATAGCGCTGTTGACTTTGCTGGTCCTATTGAAATCCAGTTTAGTGGTAGTGCAGGAATCAATGACAAGGTAGTAGTTGCCAAAGCAGCAGCTCCAGTAACTGCAGCTGCTGATAGCAAAGACGTTATGATAGGTGTTCAAGGTCAGGCTGCTGGCAAGATTACCGTAACCGAGACTAAAGCCGAAGCGATTAAATCTCGTGTTACTGTTGGTGGTGCTCCGACTGTCTTAGTCTTAGAAGCTCCCTTTGGCGTAACCTGGGATAAACTTCCCACAGTCAAAGTAGTAGAAGGTGATCTTTCAATTGGTACTGTAACCAGAGGTTATGTAGGTACTTCAGGCCACCAGCTCCAGATTCCGATTAAAACCGTAAGCTCCAAAGCTTCCAAGATTGAAATAACCGACATCTATTATAGTGTTGACCGTACTGTTCCTGAGGGCGATCTGAAAATTGATGTCAGTGGAACAGCTGTTGACCAGGCAGCAATTACTAATAGAACCTCAGCTGCTACCGTAGTTGTAGCCAAAGTTGTTACTCCTGCTGACAAATCAGGAACACCGGGCTCGGTAGCCGGACAGTTCAAGATTGATTCTAATATCTATGAAGTTAACGGCGTTGCCAAAGTTATGGACGCTGCTCCTTATGTAAAAGCTGGCCGTACTTATGTGCCGGTTAAATTCCTCGGATTGGCACTGGGCGTAGCTGAAAAAGACATCGTTTGGGATGCTGCAACTCAAAAAGCTACCCTGACTCTGGGTGACAAAAAGGTTGAGCTGACCATCGGTAGTACTTCTTACAGTGTAAACGGCGAAGCCAAGACCATGGATGTAGCTCCTGAAATCTCCAACGGCAGAACCATGCTTCCTGCTAAATATGTAGCAGAAGGTCTGGGATTCATCGTTGGCTGGGATCCTGCAACCAAAACGGTTCTCGTATCCAAATAATTAAATCACCTTTATAAAAGACCGGGCCATTTTATGGTGGCCCGGTCTTTTTCTTCTACTTATGTCCTCAAAAAATATGATATATAATGTAACTAGCAAAATATACTTGAGGAGGAATTTTTATGAGGAAGAAAAACTATTTCCTGCTTTCAGCGGTTGCTCTTTTATTCGTGCTGATAACCGGAATGGCTTATGCGTCACAGCCAATCAGTATAATGGTAGATGGAAAGGCGATATCCACTGATACGCCAGCCCAAATTATTAATAACCGCACCATGGTGCCCGTGAAAGTGATATCCGAAGCGTTAGGGGCGGAAGTTAAATACGAAGCCGCATCTAACACAGTTTCAATTATCAGACCTGCTAACCAACCATTGCACCTGGTTACAGTAGCTGGAGAAGCTACTACCTGGCCATATTGGCAGGAAAACGATGATCTTTTTTTAGAGTACAAGAACTGTATTGAATTACTCAGAACTAAATATCGTTCCCCCTGGCATACGGTTTCCTTTAATTCTTCCAGCGGCGTCTTGATGATTGATGGGAAAACTGTTCAAAGCAATACCAAAAGTTATGGGAAATTCACGACGGTTTCACTTAATAGTCTAAAAAATAATAGTATTATTGATTATACATGGGATTCGAAGTCTGAGAATTTAACTATTAAATAGTTAATTATTTTCAGTGTATTTTTTAAAGTAAAATGAAAAGTCATATTTTACAAATATGAAATCAATTGACCAGCTGGTCGGTTATGAAATATAATTGAGAAAATACATGGTAATGGAGGAATAAGATGCTAAGAAGAATATGTAGTATAGGAGTGCTTTCCTGCTTTCTTATTGGAGCAGTATCATTTTGTCCTGTAGTCGCAAGTGAAACAACCAAGCCAGAACCCATTACTCTAACCATGCAGCAGGCAATCGATATGAGCTTAAAGAATAGCCGGACCCTTAAACAGGCGGAATATGATATAACCAAAGGGGAAAAGGTTCAAAAAAAGGCCTCCGAGAGGGTAACCTTTACTCCTCTAAGTCCTAGTAATTCTCCTGCCCAGGACGCAGCCTTCACCTCATTGGTAATGGCAGACATAAACTACCTGATGGCTACGAAAAGCAAAACTGTTGAGGAAGATAAAATTGTTTATTCTGCGATTAATAATTATACAAAGCTTTTGGAAGCTTTGGAAAATAAGGAGTATACCAGCAAAAATCGTGCAATTACGAGTAAGCAAACGTCTATCAGTGAGCTTTCATACCAACAAGGATTAATTAGTAAAACCCAGTTGGATCAGGCTAAGGCAGCCCTTAATAATGCTAACTTGAATATGAAAAATGCGGATTTGCAGTTAGACAATGCCTACCTAAATTTGAATAATCTAGTCGGCTTCCAGGTTACTGACAGGCCATTATTAAAAGAACGCCCTAATTATTCTGAATTGATTGTTGATAACGTTGAAACAGAAGTTTCCCGTACATTAGATGGAAGCCCAGCGGTTTGGCTAGCTGAACAGAAGGCTAAATTATCCAACATAGAATTAAACTTATTTGATTTCTCAGGTGGAAGTTCATATGATGCAGCTAAAATTGATGTCCAGAAAGCGAGCCTATCGGCCGTAGATACGAAAGAACAGATGCGCAATAGTATAAGAGGAATATACAATTCTGCCAAGCAGTTGGAGGAAGCATTGCTGATGCAACAAGAAGCTCAAAAGCTGGCAGTTGAAAAACTTCGGGTTACCAAAGCCATGTATGAGGCTGGAACAGCTACTCAAATACAAGTACAGACTGATGAATTGGCCTTACTTAAAGCCGATAACGACTTGATTAAAACGACTAATCAACATGAATTAGCTAAAATAGCTTTTCGAAAACCCTGGAGTGCTGGTGCTTCTCAGTAAATCCTACAATGCCAGGTTTCTAGACGCCTAACGTATCAAATTATTGAAAAGGAAATTACTCCCTGTTACAGTTGAACAGGGAGTAATTTTTTGGTTAGGAAACCAAGTTGAAAAGAGTCTATCATATAGAATTAAGTGGGAAAAGATTTTCTTATTGCAGGTAGCTCAGCATATTAATCAATTGGAGGAGTATTTTGCCTGGATTACCCTCAATTTTTGTATTGACCCTAAATTTAACATAAAGGTATAATAAATATGCGCCGACCAGCGGGTCGGAATTTCAAGTTTGACCGTTGGACAGATGGGTTAAGTGAAAAAAATACATAGAACAAAGTAACTGTGAATAAGTTGATAGTTGTAAGTTGGGTGTTCGGCACCCAGAGGGAGGCGACTTGGTGAAAAGAGCAGGCAAGTATTCATATCTATTTATCTGTATGGTTTTAGTTCTTTCATTTACCCTGAGCGGCTGTGGGAAGAAAGCCGAAGTAGTCAAGGAAACTGAATTGTCAGTAGCGGTAACTGAGGCCAGAGTGCAGAATATTGCTCAAACGGTGGTTCATTCCGGTATCATTCGGGGGCAGAACGAGGTGCTCATAATGCCAAAAGCGCCAGCTAGGGTGGCGGCGATTTATCTTAAACCCGGTGATCAGGTCCGAGTCGGGCAGACCATACTTACCCTGGACAGCAGTGATTTCAATTCTGCGGTTCGGCAGGCAGAAGCTGGGGTTGCCCAAGCGGAAGCTGGCAAGCGAGCCAGCGATGTACAGTTAGAGGTGGCCCGAAACAACTATGAAAGAACGCAAAAACTCTATGAAGCCGGAGCTGCATCCATAGCAGATCTGGAAAGAGCCAAAAGTGCTTATGATGGATTAAATGCCGGTACCAGCGAGGCATCTGTAGCCAGTGCCCGAGCTGGGTTGGCTACTGCCCAGGAAGCTCTGGATAAATGCAATATTAAATCTCCTATTAACGGTGTACTGGGAAGTATTAATTTGGATCTGGGAGAAACCGCTAACCCCCAGATGCCAGCCGCTATAGTTAGTGATAACTCTGAGTTGGAAGTCGAAGTTATGGTTAATGAAAACGAGGTTAGTTACATAAAATCCGGCAGTCAGGTGAATGTATTGGTGAAGGCGGCTGATATTGGCGTGGTTAAGGGAACCGTGCAGAGCATTGCCACGGTGGCTGACCCGGCCAAACGTAATTATGCCGTTAAGGTGGCCCTGCCCAACAAGGACGGCAAGATTCGGTCGGGTATGTTTGCCGAGTTGACCGTTGATACCGTAAGTAAACAGAATGTTATCTGTGTTCCGGTGAATGCAGTTGTTCCTAAGGGTGGTCGAACCATTGTTTACACCACAGATAAAAACAAGCGAGCTCGTCCTCTGGAAGTTAAGACTGGTATTAAAAATAACAGCCTGGTGGAAATTACCGAGGGATTAAAAGCCGGGCAGACAGTTATTACTAAAGGCAATACCCTGGTGAACGACGGTACCCTGGTGCGGGTGCTGACCGGGGAGGGAAAATAATGAAGATCATAAATTTTGCGGTAAAAAGACCCGTAACCATGACTATATTGGTAGCGGTGGTTATTTTGCTGGGATTTTTTACATTTTCTAAAATGGGTTTGGATCTTTATCCCGAGATGAAACTTCCGGTAGCGGCGGTTATGACCACTTACCAGGGGGCGGGTCCCGAGGAAGTGGAGCAGATCAGCAAAACTTTGGAGGGGACGCTCGCCAGCATCAGTAACGTAAAGAGCATTCAATCAATTTCTTCATCTGGTTCTTCCATTATTATTATGGAATTTAACTGGGGAACCAATATGGATAATGCCACCATTGATATACGTGAGAAAATAGGTATCATTGAAAAATATCTGCCCTCCGGGGTAGACAAACCCATGGTTATAAAAATGGATCCGAATAACATGCCTATTCTGCAAATAGGGGTTTCAGGCGGAGACAAGATTTCCCTGGCTCAGTTGCAGTCCATTGCTGAAGAAACCATCGAGCCGCGTTTATCCAGGCTGCCTGAGATAGCATCAGTGGTGGTAACCGGAGGTCTGGAGCGGGAAGTGAAAGTTGACGTTGATCCGGTCAAGCTGGAAAGCTACGGGTTATCACTGGCGCAGGTCAATCAGGTTCTGCAAACTGAGAACTTCAATATGTCCAGCGGAAAAGTGCAGGAAGGTCAGCGCCAATATTTTGTACGTTCCCTGCAGGAGTTCGAATCAGTAGATAATATTCGAGATGTGGCTATTTTAACTACAACCGGCAATACTGTTTATTTATCTGATATAGCCACCATTAGCGACAGTTATAAGGATGACACTCAATTAACCCGCGTAGATCAGGGGGCAGCCTTAGGTATCCATTGTTTCAAACAAAGCGATGCGAACACAGTTAAGGCCTGCGATGCTGTTAAAAATGAAATGGATAAAATCCAAAAAGAACTGGGTGTCAAGCTTAACGTAAAGGTCACCATGGATCAGTCCGAGTTTATTAATAAATCCTTGAATACCACCAAAAAGATGATCTGGGAAGGTTCACTGCTGGCTATTCTGGTGCTCTTCCTTTTCCTGCGGAATATGCGCAGTACCCTGATAATTTTCACTGCTATTCCCCTGTCCATAATAGCTACCTTTATACTGATGTACTTCAATGGCAGTACGTTGAATTTGATTACTCTGGGAGGTCTGGCCCTGGGCGTGGGGCGTATGGTGGATGACTCCATAGTGGTATTCGAAAATATATATCGGCATCGAAGTCTGGGTTTATCGCCTATGGAAGCAGCTCTCACCGGAGCATCCGAGGTGGGAAATGCAGTTATTGCTGCTACTCTGACCATCATAGCCGTTTTCTTACCCATTCTTTTCACTGAAGGTTTAGCTTCGATTTTATTTAAACCGCTGGCTATTACCATTAGTTTTGCTATCTTCTGCTCGCTGCTGGTGGCCTTGACCATTGTGCCGCTCATGTCATCGCGGATGTTGACGGATAAATCCATGCAAAAACGTCTGACGGGTGAAAGCAAATTATCCCGCCTGAGCAAGCGCTTTGGAGATTGGATCGATAATCTGGGTGAAAGATACAAGACGATATTAGAATGGTCGCTGAGCCATCGTAAAATAGTAATTATTGCAGTGACGGTGTTAATGCTGGCCTCGGTTGCAGGAAGCTTCCTAGTAGGGGCTGAATTTTTGCCCAAAATGGATTCTGGAGAAATATCTATAGATATTGAAATGGACAAAGGAACTATGATGGCTTATACCGACAAGGTCGTCAGTCAGGTGGAGAACGAGCTGCATGGAATACCTGAGGTGTATACCATTTTTTCCAGCATAGGCAGCTCCGGCAATATGTTCCTGGATCAGAGTACTCAGGGGGACAAGGGTGCTATCTATGTAAAACTCACCCCCCGCAATGAACGTAAGCGCAGTGTGGATGAGGTAACTGAGCAGATTCGGCAGAAAGTGGCTCAGATACCGGGTGCCAAGATAAAAGTAAGCATTATGGATGCTGCCAGCCAGGGTATGGGCAGCACTGGCGGACCTATCAATGTGCAGGTGCGGGGTGACGACCTCAAAGTATTGCAGAATATATCGACCCAGATCAGCACTATCGTTAGAAATGTGCCTGGAACCCGAGAGGTTACAGCCTCGCTTAATGATGGTAAACCGGAAATGCAGATTAGAATTGACCGACAAAGAGCAGCTGCTTATGGGCTGACTCCCATGCAGGTAGCCAGCGAAATAAAAAATGCCATGCAGGGAACAGTTGCCACCCGCTACAAGGTTGAGGGTGAAGAGGTTGATGTTCGAGTTCGTTATATCCCGCAGAATCATGAGGATCTAACTTACCTGGAGAACCTGAGCATACTCAGCCCCCGAGGCATGGTGGTTAAGCTTTCACAGATCGCCAGTTTTGATTTGGCCCAGGGTCCCATTCAGATTACCCGGGTTGACCAGGTACGTAAGGCGGAAATTAACGGTTATCTCTTAAACCGGGATTTAAAGGCGGTTATGAGTGATATTCAAGCCCAGGTTGCTAAACTCAATCTTCCCGCTGGTTATACCATTGAGTACGGGGGAGAAAACAAAGAAATGATGGAGAGCTTCTCCAGTCTGGGACTGGCTCTGCTGCTGGCTATCATTCTGGTTTATGCGGTTATGGCTATCCAGTATGAATCCTTCTTTAACCCCTTTGTTATTATGTTTTCCATACCTACTGCGCTAATTGGAGTAGTGCTGGGGCTGCTGATGACGGGACGAAGCTTCAGTGTACCAGCCTTCATCGGACTGATCATGCTGGTAGGTATCGTGGTATCAAATGCCATCGTGCTGGTGGATTATCTAAAACAGCTGCGGGATAAAGGTATGGAGAGAAATGCGGCTATAATTGAAGCCGGACGGGTGAGATTAAGACCCATACTGATGACCGCCTTTGCTACCATCCTGGCCATGTTCCCGCTGGCACTGGGTATTGGTGAGGGAGCTGAATCAGAAGCCCCTCTGGCAACAGTTGTAATCGGAGGCCTATTTGTATCAACATTTATTACCCTATTACTGGTGCCGGTTATTTACAGTATATTTGATGATTGGGGGCAAAAGCTCCGTAAGCGTTGGGGTAAACCCGAAGCTCAGCTGGAAGCAGGAGAAGAACTTAGCTTATAGAATTATATAGATAATAAGGGGGACTAACCTGGTTGGGTATATACCCAATAAGGCAATCCCCCTATCTTTAAATTTGGGAGGAAACGCTATGAATCCGAGCCATAGCCGAGAAAATAAACGCGATCTGATCTTGGAAGCAGGGATTAAAGTTTTTTCTAAGAAGGGTTACCATCATACGAAAATGGAGGAAATTGCTGTAGCTGCCGGAATTGGCAAGGGCACCATTTACGAATATTTCACCAGTAAATTGCAGCTCTTTCAGGAGATTATGGAAACCAGTTTGCAGCAATACCATGAAAGCATAACTACTGAAAAAATAAGCCGGATGAGCATCGAGGAAAGAATCCAGAGGATTACGGAAGGACATTTTCGTTTTTGCCAGCAAAATATGGAATTGTCCCGAATTCTTTTCTGGGATTCAGAAATAATTGATGAGGAACTGAAAGAATGGTTCTACAGCAAGCGTAAAGAAAAAGAAGCAGTTCTTCAAGACCTAATTCTGGAAGGAGTCCACCGCGGCGAACTGCGCGAGGTAGATGCCAAACTGGTTACTCTGATGGTTGGCGGTATTCTGGGCCAAATCTGGGTTCCTATAGTAGTCGAGGGTTGGGACGCTGAAGCAGTAAGTACCGCCCAAAAGATCACCGACCTGATTATGCACGGCATAAGCAATGGGTAACAGGATTATTTGGCATTGATAAAATTTAGAGACAGGCTGATAGACCAGTAGAACCGCTTCCAGTATCCATCACAAAACACCTGAAGGGAATTCATGAATGAGACGAAAATACATGTGGTTAAGTCTAACGACATGGCTGGTACTGGTTATTTTTTGTACGCCAGTTCTGGCATTTACGGATAGCAATTACCACTGGGCCAGGCCCCAGATTGACCATTTGAATAGCCGAGGCTTTGTCAGCGGTTACCCGGATGGTTCTTACCATCCGGATGCTTATGTCAGCCGGGAGGAGTTTGTTACCCTGCTGGTAAAAGCTATTCATAAAGATACTGAGGCTCAGCAGCTGTTAAAAGGGGACAGCGCTTTTACAGATGTACAGGGACGCTGGTCCCGGGGATATATTGAATTGGCCCGGGAATTAAACATTGCTCAGGGAAACGGGCAGAGTCTATTTCTCCCCGGTACTTACATAAGCCGCGAAGAAGCTGTAACTATGCTGGTCAACTGCCTGAAGGTAGATACCCAGGTTATCTTACCTTCTGATATATCTGATAGTAAGCAAATCGCTCCCTGGGCTCAGGGGTCAGTGGCTTACGCCTGGCAAAAAAAGATGATCAATGGTTATCCTGACGGAAGTTTTCGGCCTAAAAACAGTATCAGCCGGGCTGAGGTAGCTTGCCTGCTGGAAGAGCTGCTTGGAGTACAAGGGGACAGGCATCACTTCTACGCAACTTTGAAATCAATTAATTTGCCCCTGAAGCAGATAATTGTACAACTCAACGGCCAAGAGCTGATGTTTGAACTGGCTCCTAATGTACGGGTTTATGGCGAGGACAGCCAAGAACCGGTCAAGGAACTGAATCTGCCCGCCCAGGCCTATTTTGATCTGGACAGCAACGGTAAAATGGTCTTTGTTCTGCTCAGTAAAGAAAGCGTTCATGGTCAGGTAAATATTAATCTGCTGGCCTTGCCCGGCTATGCGCGTAACGTGGCAGCGGATCAAGTGAGGCCCTATAGCCTGGCTGAAAAATCGGAACTTGCTACTTCGGAGCGTATTAAGAATGATCCGGGAAGCAGCCTTAAACTGACTCGCGATGCTATGAAAACCTGGGATTTTGTGCAGTTGACAGGAGCCACTGGACGAGGCCAGCTGGTAGCCGTAATTGATAGCGGAGTAGATCCGGGGCACCCTGATTTACAATATACCGATGAAAAGTTTAATAAAATTATAGATTTTGTGGATCTAACTAATGAAGGCAAGGTTGAGTTGAATCAGTCGGTACAGGCCAGCAGCGGTATGATCCAAATTAATGAAAAAAAGATTGATATTAAGAACCTGAAGTCAGCAGACGGACAATTTCGTTACGGCTATCTAAGCGCCATTCGGCTGCCCTTGAATACCCAGGCCTTATTTCCAGATGGCAAAATTCTGGTGGTGGCCAGCAAAAGCCGTTATAATGATCGTTTTGACAGCTTGTATGTGGATATTAACGGTGATGGACAGTTAAATGACGAGCTGGAATTGAAAAAATACAGTGAATTGCACCAGGTATGCAGTATCAAGGGCAGCGGCGATAAGATGTTTAATTTCGTGTTGTCGGAGATGGCCCGGGATGGACAGTATGTCAAGCTAGGTTATGATGCGGAAGGCCATGGTACTATGGTGGCGGGAATAGTGGGTGCCAACGGCAAGATTGAAGGAGTAGCACCCAATGCCCAGATTCTGCCTATTAAGATTATGAACAGCGCCGGCACCGCCAGCCTGAACAATCTGAAATTGGCCGTGCAGACGGCGGCTGAGCGCGGTGTCAAAATAGCTGTGGTAAGTATGGGCCAATCTCAGTTAAGTGAATCAGAACGACAGGATCTGAGCCTGATGGCTGCCAGACTGTGGCAAAGTTATGGTATGGCTATTTGTGTAGCGGCTGGGAATACTGGACCTGGATTAGGTACCGTAGCTGGAACTTCGGCACTCAACAATATTATAAGTGTTGGAGCCTATGCTACCCCTCAAATGTGGCAGAATGACTTCGGTTGGACGGTGAAAGAACCAGAGCTCTGGTATTTCAGTTCAATTGGTCCGAGTAAAGATGGACAGGCGGCCCCCTTGGTGGTAGCACCCGGCAGTGCAGTTTCTGCTTATCCCATGTGGGCAGACTTCCCGTATCAAATTGACAAAGGCACCAGTATGGCAGCTCCCCATGTGGCTGGGGCTGCGGCACTGTTAATGGATGCTGTTTCCCACCAACTCTTTCGGGGTGATCCTCGGGCAGTCTGGATGGCACTATTAGGCGGAGCTGAACCCTTGAAGGGATATCAGCCAGCGGAACAAGGTTATGGGGCTATAAACATGCTGCGCTCCTGGAAGGAAATACAGAGCCTGAAGGATGACCCTCTTTATTATCAGCTCAATGAGTACAGCCCCGAATATGGTTATGGAACCGGATTTTTCTCACGTTCTTTAGAACCTGGCAAATTATCAGTTACCATCAAAAACCCTGGTTCTGAAAATAGTCAGTTGGCGGTTGGCAGCTTAAGTTCATGGATAGTTCCAGGACAGTTGACAGTTCAGGTGCCGGCTAATGGGGAACGATCCATAGATCTAAGTTTTACTGACCTGACTGAGCCGGGTCTTTATAGCGACTTTCTTTTAGCCGATGATGCTAAAACCCCCGGTTGGGATGTGGCAATGCTGCAAACCGTGGTGGTACCTTATCAATTAGCCTCTATAACCGGAACCCGTTTTGAAGAGCAGAATCGTCTGAATGCCGGAAAAGTCAAACGCTATTTCTTTGCTGTCCCGCCAGGATGTTCTAAACTGGATGTTGGCTTAAAAGTGGGGAATGAAGGCCGCGCCCGCATGTACATTATTGCTCCGGATGGCAGTCAGGAAACCAGCCTGGATACTGGACTGGGCGACCTGAATCCTAGCCCTCAGTCCAATATGGTATATACTAATCCTTTGCCAGGGACATGGGAAGTTGTGGTTTACAGTTCGCTTACCCTGAGTACGTTGGGTTTGGAAAACAGTAATTATACCCTGTCGGCTGCTCTGGAAAACGCTGTCCCTGAGACTCTGGCCTCAGCCACTAAATATCTAGTAACAGCACTGCCCGGTCCTTTTAAAGCCGGAGAAAGAATATTTTTAAGCCTGCATTTTTACAATGCTAATAGCAAGATGCCAGTAAACGACGTAGTAAGCATCCAGAACCGTCTTTACGAAGTAAAGGACGGTCTTGTTCAGCTAGATTTAACACCGCAAGCCGACCTCCTAAACTTAAATATAGCTTATTAAACATTTGCTTATCGGGGACAGGCGCTACGTTATTTAAATAAATAGGCCAATCAGACTGGCAGTTTCAGGGTGGAAACATCCTGAAACTGCCATTTTCTTTGACTTGAAGAAATTAATGTATTACTATGAATCTAAATGACTAAAGTCCTAGAATGAGTCAAGAGAACCGTCCCCTTGACTCATTTGGCGACAGGGAATGGGGAAGGATGAGACGATGCATTTAGGCAAAGTAATGGTGGTATTTGGTACCAGACCGGAGGCGATAAAGATGGCTCCGGTGATTAAGGAATTAAAAAAAGTTGAGGATATACAGACTGTTGTAGTGGTTACTGCTCAGCACCGCCAGATGCTGGATCAGGTTTTACATTTATTCGCCATAGAACCGGATTATGATCTGGACCTTATGAAAGAGCAGCAGGATTTGTTCAGCATTACCAGCGGGGTATTGCAGGGCATGAAGGATATATTTGAGCGGGAGAAACCTGATCTGGTGCTGGTGCATGGAGATACTACTACTACTTTTGCGGCTGCTCTGGCTGCTTTTTATCAGAAAATTCCGGTGGGGCATGTGGAAGCTGGTCTGCGTACGCGCAATAAGTATTCTCCTTTCCCGGAAGAAATGAATCGTACTCTGACTGGCCGGTTGGCTGATCTGCATTTTGCTCCTACTGATGTGTCCCGCGAGAATCTTCTAATCGAGTCGACCGCCGACTTTAAAATATGGGTTACCGGCAATACGGTGATTGATGCTCTAATAGAAACTGTTAACCCTACCTATGAATTTGGCCCGGAATTGGCAGGCGTGAATTTTGAACGTCGTATCCTGCTGGTTACCACCCATAGGAGGGAAAATTGGGGAGACAAGATGCGGGATATTTACCAGGCGTTATTAAGGCTGGTAGATGATTTTGCGGATGTGGAAATAGTTTTTCCGGTACATATGAATCCAACTGTCCGGGATTTGGCGCAGGAAATGCTGGGAGGCAGGGAGCGTATTCATCTGTTACAGCCGCTGGATTATGAGCCCATTGCTAACCTGATGAACCTTAGTTATATGGTGCTGACAGATTCTGGCGGGTTGCAGGAGGAGGCACCTTCTCTGGGCAAGCCGGTGCTGGTTCTGCGAGATACGACCGAACGGCCGGAAGCCATTAAAGCCGGTACGGCACGCCTGGTCGGAACTTCAGAAGAGCATATCTATCAGGCTGCCCACTTATTATTGAGCGACCCTGGAGAATATGAAAAGATGGCCCAGGCTATTAATCCTTATGGAGATGGTAAAGCCGCCATTCGCATAGTCAAGGTGATTAAAGATTTTCTCTATGTCCGCATCGGAGTGCAATTATAGCTGTGTTAATGGCAATTGATCTTTTGCCAGGCAGGGAAAATAGAAAAAAGCTAGAATATATATGATTTTAAGTTGATAACTTCGTGCCTGACCCCATATTTAAGGAGGATATTATGTCTACCATAAAGTTTGGAACCGATGGATGGAGAGCAATTATTGCCCAGGATTTTACTTTTGCCAATATTAAGGTGGTTTGCCAGGGGATCGCTTGTTATATGAAAAACGCAAACCTTTCCAAAAAAGGAATCGTTATTGCTTATGATAACCGTTTCCTTTCGGAGCAGTTTGCTGGTGAATGTGCCCGGGTTTTAGCTGGTAATGGTATAAAGGTCTGCCTGTTCAGCAAGGCGGTTCCTACACCCCTGGCGGCTTATGCCATTCGTGTTATGGAGGCGGGGGGGGCGATTATGATAACCGCTAGTCACAACCCGCCAGAATACAACGGCATTAAATTTATTCCCGAGTATGCCGGTCCGGCTTTACCAGATGTTACCTCCGCTATAGAGGACGAAGTTAATCGCATCCTGGAGGGCGGCAAGATATATGAATTGGATCTGAAAGAAGCCTTCACTTTAGACCTGATAAAAGAGATTGAAGTGGATAAGGAGTATATTAATCAACTTCTGCGTGTGGTTAATCCTGGATATATCAAAGAAAACTCCTTGAAAGTGGTAGTGGATCCCATGTATGGTGCGGGTATAGGCTACCTGGATCGGATTTTAAGTGAGTTAGGCTGTGAAGTAAAGACCATCAATAACTATCGGGATACTATGTTTGGCGGTTCCATGCCTGAGCCTACCGATACCATCCTGGCCGACTTGAAGCGGGCAGTGGTGAATTACGAGGCGGATCTGGGTTTGGCTCTGGACGGGGATGCTGATCGTTTTGGAATCGTGGACCGGGATGGCGATTTTATCAGCCCCAATCAATTCGGGTATCTCCTGTTTAATCATCTTATTAAGACCCGGACTTTCAGGGGACCGGTTTGCAGGTCTGTAGCCACTACTCATATGCTGGATCTGATAGCTCGCGATAATGGATTGAGCGTGATTGAAACTCCGGTAGGGTTCAAATACGTAGGCGAGAGTATGCGAGAAAAGGGATGTATGATGGGTCTGGAGGAGAGCGGAGGACTTACTGTTTTTGGTCATGTGCCTGAGAAAGATGGCATTCTGGCCTGCCTGCTGGCAGTTGAAGTCCTGGCTTACAGCGGTAAAACCATAAAGGAATTAACGGCTGAATTTGCTGAGCAATATGGCAGCATTTACAGTGAAAGAGTGGATATTAAAACCAGCTACCAGGATAAGGAACGAGTAGAGGTTGATTTAAAGGAATTTAAACCTAAAATGCTGGCTGGGGTAAAAGTTGATCGATATAATGACATTGAAGGTAAGCAATTAGTTCTGGAGGATGGAAGTTGGGTATTGATTCGTCCCTCGGGAACCGAACCAGTATTCAGAATATATATAGAAGCAGCCAGTGCTGATCGGTTACGAGAGCTCAAGCACGAAGTTTTAACCAACCTTGGTTTGTAGATATACATCACACCCGAAGCAAGGGGACGGTTCTTTTGCTTCCTTTTTAGGATAATTAATGAAAGGAAGCAAAAGAACCGTCCCCTTGCTCCGATACTGCAAGTCCTAGATTTTGTGAAAATTCAGGAAGGATTTTTTATGGTCTACGAAGAAAATATTAACTATCTAAACGAAATGAACCAATTACAGAAACTGGATAACGTTCTAAACCAGGTTAAGGATAACCTGGAAAGGGGACGTAGGGATATATTCGACATTGCGGATGACTGTCGCAAGCAGTGTGACTTCATCCAAACCAGGCTCGAGGAATCGGTCATAGAAACAGCCCGCCTGATTGATCTGGTAGATCATTATGAGAAGTTGGATAAGATGGCCCGTCTCCGTTTGATGGAGGTAAGCCGAAATTTCAAACAGTATTCAGAGGGACAAATTAAAGAAGCCTACCAGACTGCCCAGTCCGTGCAAACAGAATTACAGGGACTAAGACAGCAGGAATTGTACCAGCGTAATAAAAGAGAAGAATTAAGCCGACAGATCAAGCAATACCAGGAAATAGCCCAGAAAGCTGATAATTACCTGCGCAGCACCAATCTGGCACTGAAGGTCTTGGAGACCAATCTTACTACGATTACTGATACCATGGAAGATGCTATTAAGCGCCAGCATATGGGTTTGTGGATTGTTGAGTCACTGGAGGCGGAAAGACGTAAGGTATCCCGCGAGTTGCACGATGGACCTGCTCAGAGTATAGCCAGCATGCTAATCCGACTGGATTTAGTCAAATATCTTTTCGAGGAAGATAGCAGCAGAGCTATGGAGGAACTATGGAGTATTAGGGATATGGGCAGGGAAAGCCTGGATGACATTCGCAGGATCATGTTTGATTTAAAACCCAGTGCGGTTCATGAAGTAGGATTAAAATCTACCCTAAAGGAATACTTCGATGCTTACGAAAATAAATATGACTTCGAAATTGAGTTTATATCTTTTGGTCAGGAACGGAAATATGATCTAGCTCTAGAAATAGCCCTATTTCGTTTAGTCCAGGAAGCTATTACCAATGTCCGCAAGCATGCCAGGGTTAAGAAAGCCATGGTCAAGCTGGAAGCAACTTCCTCCGGGCTAACGATAGTTGTTAAGGATCAAGGAGTGGGTTTCGACGTAGATGCGCAAGAAGGGTTAAAGCAAGAGAGCTATGGTATCATAGGAATGCGAGAAAGGGCTGAACTGCTGGGTGGAAAGATGCAGATCATTTCTCGGCCAGGAGCAGGAACTCAAGTGATAGTCGAGGTACCAACTGAAGGGGATGAGCAGATTGGAGAAAATAAGGGTTTTAATAGCAGATGATCATGCTCTGGTTAGAGAAGGCTTACGAAAGCTTCTGGAGAGAGACAGTATAATTGAGATAATAGATGAAGTAGGCGATGGGCAAGGAGCCATTAATGTAGCTCGCAAACAGCGTCCGGATGTAATTCTGATGGACGTAAATATGCCTGGTACAGATGGCATAACCGCTACTCGGGTTTTAAAAAAAGAAATACCTCCCATTAAAGTGGTGGCATTGACCATATATGAGGATGAAGAGGTCGTTGAAATGGTTAAGGCAGGGGTATCTGCTTATGTTTTAAAAGATGTGGCTGGAAGTGAGTTGATAGACACCATCCATCGGGTCATGAATGGAGAAGTAGTTATTCATCCCCGGGTGGCTAAACGCTTGGTGAAAGAGATCAATCGCAATGATCAGCTGCAGGATATGATTAAACTAACCCGGCGGGAGAAAGATGTGCTGGGCTTATTGGTTCGAGGCAGCAGCAACAAAGACATGGCGCAAAGCATGTTTATCAGTGAGAAAACAGTAAAAAACCATTTGACCAGCATTTTCAGAAAATTGGGCGTTAAAGACCGTACCCAAGCAGCTGTTTATGCCCTGAAAAACCATATCGTGGCAGAAGAGTAAAGCTGTACAAAAGTAATCAATTTAGCTCCTGAAGGCATAGTATATATTAACTGGCTGGAGGGGGTTTTTTATCTTGATACTGCTTAAGACCGTATGTTTCAGTTTATGGTTTACCATGATGGTATTATTGAGTTTGGCTGCCCACGGCGGGAAGGATAACAAGAGACGTTTTGGGTGGGCCATTCCTATAAGCGGTAAAAATCACACACCAAAAACATCCCCATGTGTCCCGGTATCCTTGCTTCTGGACGATCCTGAAAAAGCCGAGCTGCAAATCTACTCAACTTTAAGACAACTAATCTCAGGTGAAAAACTATGGCTGGAGATTTCGAGTTATAATCCCACCCGACCAGAACTATACTTCATTGCCTCTCGAATTAGCCGTAAATACCCTGCCGTTTCCATAAAAATACTGGATAGCGGTATTAAACAGGGAGATCCTCCGTGATAACCTTATATGATATAATGTTGGCATGTAATTTATACAACGTTGGTGCTTGGCACCGGAGGTAGGTATGATTGACCTGGTATTAGATGTTCTGTTTCCCCAGGAGGTATGTTGTATATGTCGAAAGCCAGGTAGATATGGCAGTAGGCATCCCTGGTGCCGAGAGTGTCATGAAAAAATGCTGCAAATGCAATGTGCTTGTATTACCTGTGACGTATGCGGAAAATATCTGGAGCATGGTGAAGGCCTTTGCACCTGTGCCGATTGCCAGAAGACCCATCCCTATTTTGACATTGCCCGAGCAGTGGGTCCTTACGATGAGCCGTATCGCATAACTACAAAAGTTTTAAAATTCATGGGCAAAAAACATTTGGCAAGGAGAATGGGTAATATGATGGCCAAGCGGGTTCAAGAAGAACCTCGCTTTATGCCTATTGACTTGATTGTCCCGGTTCCCATCTCCAGAGGAGGGCTAAAAAGAAGAGGCTTTAACCAAACCGAGTTACTGGCCAGGCAGATAAGTAAGAAAATGGGCCTAAGGATGGAACCGCAGATCATACATAGAGTAAAGGAAACTCCGTCTCAAGTAGAATTATCGCGTGAAGAACGAGAAAAAAATCTACTTTTTGCTTTTAAAATAGAGGATACTAAAAAAGTATATAGAAAAAATATATTGCTGGTAGATGATGTTTATACCACTGGTTCCACCTGCCGTGAGTGCACCCGGGTGCTAATGGAAGCAGGTGCTTCCCGAGTATGTATTATTACCTGGGCTACTGGCAAAGGGTTTTAGCAGTGAATGACTTGAATTGCACTAATTGGTTTTGAAGGAGGCTACTTAAATGAGCTTAAGAAACTGTTCTCAGTGTGGCATGCTATTTTCATCTGCAGGCAGAAATATTTGCAGCAAATGCTTGGACAAGGAAGAAGAGGACTATAAATTAGTACGTAAGTTCGTCCGTGATCACCCTGGAGCCAGTGTCTTTGAGGTAAGCGAAGAGACTGGTATTGAGGAAGACAAAATAATGCAGTTTATTCGGGATGGTCGTCTGGTATCTCAAGGGTTTACAGGAGCATTAGCGTGTGAGAGCTGCGGTAAATCAATTAATACCGGCAGATTTTGTGCGGATTGTACGCAAAAACGTGATAAGGAAATAATGGGATTAGCACCACGCAAAGCTGCTCCGGAGCAGCCCAAACCGCCTGTATCGAGTAAAAGAAGTGAAAAAATGTATGTTCGGGAATAAAAATATAATAAAAGTGCCCGGGTGAAGCGATTGCTTCCCCTCAAATGTACATAGCGAGCAAGCATGATATACAGAGATATTTTAAGCAATATTAACATAAACAGACAAGAAGGGCTTATTTGGCATTAAGCTTCTTCTTTTTTTTGTACGAAAAAACAATAACAAAGATATAGAGAAAATAAGTCCTATGAGGTGATCAATAGTGATAATTTCCAATAATCAAATACAAAATCTTTTGCGAATCTATAATAAGGATGCAGCTATTAGCAAAAATAATGCTGTCGCTGGGGTGAAAGGCAAAAATACTGCCCAGGATGAGCTGGCTCTTTCGGGAGAAAGCCGTATTAAGCAGCGCGCCTTTCAGGCTGCCCGTCAGGCTCCCGATATCAGGGAAGATCGGGTAGATAATCTGCGTGAGCAGATTTCCAGTGGTACCTATACAGTAACTGATGATGAGGTAGCTGAGAAGATGATCGCACGGGCTATTGTAGATCGTTTGGTGTAGAGAGCGGTGAAAGAATGGAAAAATTAATTCAAGAGTTCATCCAGATCTTGATTAAGGAAAACCAGTGGCTGGACAAGCTGACTGAGATGGGTGAAGAGAAAAAGCGGATCATTATTCTGGGCAAGGTACACGAACTGGATAAACTGGTACAAAAAGAGGGCATCATTGTTTCTACTCTGGAGAAACTGGAAGGTGCCCGTTTTAACTTACAGAGGATGCTGGCACAGGCCTGGGACATGCCGGTTCAAGAGTTGCTGGTTAGTACTATGCTAGAGAAAGTAGCCGCATCATTCCCTCAATGGCAGGATGAATTAAGGGAAGAAACCGAACGTATGCGGCAGACCGTAGCAGTATTACAGGGCATTAATACTGAAAACAACGAATTAATCAACCTTTCATTGGATTATATAGAAAATATGCAGGCCCTTTTTAATGATGATAGAGCCGGAACATACAGCGACAAAGGGTTGCAGAGCGAGGATAAGACTAATCCTTCAATGAACAGGATAATTGATAAGAAGATTTAGATTTAATAAAGTGGGGTTGTAATATGAATACATTTATGGGGCTGGAAATAGGTAAAAGGGCTATAGTTACTCACCAGGTAGCTTTGAGCGTAACTGGTCATAATATTGCTAATGCACAAACTCCCGGCTACAGTCGGCAGGCTGGTAATATTGTAACTACCAGTCCCTGGCATATGCCGGTCCTAACTGGGAACGCCCAAGCGGGACAATTGGGGACCGGAGTAGAAGTGGCTGACATCCAGCGGTATCGCAATAGCTTTATTGACGGACAGATTCGTAATGAAAGCCGCACAGCCGGGTACTGGGACTCAATGCAGGAGAGCCTGGCCAGAATTGAAGGCATCCTGAATGAACCTAACGAGGAAGGCTTAAGAGGAGTCATGGATAAATACTGGAAATCATGGCAGGACCTGTCGGCTAACCCGGAGAGTGAATCCGCCCGCTCAGTCGTAACGGAAAGGGCTATGGGTATGGCGGAGTCTTTCAACCATGCCTATCAGCAGTTAGTAGAATTACGGGATGATGTGAATTCTACTGTTAAAGTGAAAACTGATGAAATAAATTCTATTGCTCTACAGATACGAGATCTTAACAAACAGATTCAAGCCATTACCATTGCCGGCAAACAGCCCAATGATTTAATGGATAAAAGGGATTTATTAATTGATCAGTTGAGCAACCTGGTAGATATACAGGTTTTTAATCAACCCAATAATATGGCCCAATCGGATGCCAGTGGTTTGATGCCTAAATACAATGGAATGGTTGATATCCAGTTAGGTGGTCGTGGTTTAGTGCAGGGAAGCGAAGTATGCCAACTAGCAACGGAAAAGGATGCCCAGGGTATGAATCTGGTGATATGGTCTGATACTCGGATTAAGGCCAACATAGGCAGCGGTCAGCTGCGAGGCTTACTGGATACTCGCGGAAAAACATTGTCTACCCAGGAAAGAACCCCATCAGAATACAAAGAAGTGATCCCCACTATGATTGAAAATTTGAATATGCTGGCACGTACGATTATGGAAAAAACCAACGATCTGCACCGCAGTGGATACAGTTTAAGCAATAAGACAACCTACCCGGACGGGACTAACTTCTTTGAGCTTCCTGAACCAACGACTTTCGATGGCAACTGGGCTAGAAGTATGGATGTAGATGACGATATAAAAAATGATATTCGTAATATTGCTGCTGCCAGCAGCGCTACCTGGGAAAACGGAGTGAAAAGCAACTTTGGGGATGGTTCCAAGGCACTACAGATTGCGCAGTTAAAGCATGATTTAAACCGTCCTCAATATATGGTGCAAACTAATGCTGATCTAGCCATTGCTTTTCCCAGCAATGCTCTGGCAGGTACCCTCAGCATTGATTATATAGACGATACTGGGGCACCAAGAACCGAAATAATAACCATAAAAACTCCTGCTAAACCATATAAAGACCTGCAGAGTCTAGCTGCAGCAATTCAGGAGCAGTTGAATAAAAATGATAACCTGGTCAAATATAAAGTTCCGGTCAATGTTCGGTGTGACGGCAAACGCCTGGATTTTTATTCTACCGGTGAGAACTTTAAAGCGGTAAGGGATGGCGATGGGACCATTCCACCCCCTCCAGTTCCGTATTTGCTAGGAGGAAGCACATTTACTGCTATGCCGGTTGCCTCCTCCAATCCCCTTATCCAGGATGCCACTACGGATGATTTCTGGCGCCGGATATGTGCTGAAATCGGGGTACAGAGTCAGGAATCTCAGCGCATGATAAAGAATCAGGATACGCTAATAGGCGAATTAGAGAATAAACGCCAATCCTTGTCCGGGGTAAATGCGGATGAAGAGATGACTAATATGATCAAGTTCCAACATGCTTACAATGCTGCTTCACGCTTTATTACCTCGATGGATGAACAGCTGGAGACCATCATAAGCAAGATGGGTCTGGTAGGACGTTAAAAAAGTGAACAGGGGGACGGTTCCCCTGTTCATCCCTTAACACTTTAACTGGATGAACAGGGAAACCGTCCCCTTGTTCACTTTGAACTATGATGGAGGAAAAAGAATGCTGCGTATTACTAATAGCATGATGGTTAATGACCTGAAAAGAAATATGAATAACAATATGCTGCGCATGGATGATTTACAGCGTCAATTATCAACCAATAGAAAAATTAACAAGCCCTCTGATGATCCTGCAGGTATAGTAAAGGCCCTGCGTTTTCGGACTAATTTGACTGAAGGGGAGCAATACCTGGCCAATATCAGTGAAGCTAGTAATTTTATGCAGACAACCGATGATTCTCTGAATAGTATGACTGAAATACTGCACAAAATAAGAGAGCTTACGGTTAAGGCTGCTACCGGTACCAATGACAAAGATGCCAACCGGGCCATAGCCGATGAAATTTCTCAGTTTAACGAACAACTGAAGATGGTGGCTAATTCCGCATATGGCAGTAAATATATATTTGGCGGGACTAATGTAACCGAGACACCCTACCAGCAAAACGGACAATGGATTGGCAATGATCAGCAACTGGAATTAGAGGTTGGAGTCGGCGTTAAGATGCCCATTAATCTTGATATGCAAGATTATTTTATGGGTAAGTTGGATAGCCTCTACCTCGAACCAGGTTCCCAGATCAGAAGCTTGGAGGCTGCCAAATTACAGGAAGGCCTGTATAAGGTGAATACTAAAGTTGAAGCGGCTGCGACCACACTGTCTTCGGCTGGTGAAGCTCAGAGCTACCTTAGCTCAGTGGACAGTAATAAAAGATTTTTCTATGAGAATTCCCAGACAGCTGGCACGATAGCAGTGGGGACGGTTGTAGGTAATCAGGATTCTCAGGTTAATGGATCAATAATGATGGAAGTCAAATCGGTGAAGACCGGGGTTGGCAAAGGCGAGCCCAGAGCGACCTTGGGTCCTGCGGTTGCTCCGGCTACCAATGCTCTGACCTTTGACCGACCTATGTATTTAAAAGATGGGGGAGGAGCAGTCAATCTAATCCCGGATGGAGATTTAACGGCACATTTTACTTATACCAAGAACGGTGTGAGCAGCGGTGTGATAACTTCAGCGGCTAACCAGGTTGTCCCAGCTCCACCAGCGGTACCTACCTCATCAACGGTGGCTTTTACCATAGGGGGTGTACCTACTATAGGTGATACCATTGAGTGGAACAATACTGATATAGCGTCTACGGTAAGTCCTTACTTTCCTGGAGGAAGTAAGCTATGTGGAGCAGATGGTAAAGAATATACACCGGTTAAAATGGTTTATACGGCTACCGGCTGGGTTTATGACGATAAGGCCAAGGTTACAGTGGACCTAAAAGCTCATTTATATAATAATGTGGATGGTTCCTATAAATATGTGGAACTTGAAAATGTGGAGCTGAATATGGAAGCTGGGGTGCCGCCTGCTGCCGCTGCAGATCAGACAATTTGTACCATTTCAGGTGCCCAGATTGGAGCAGGCTTCAGCGACCTGGTTCTTTGGAATAACGGAACAGCCGCACTAGGAAGTATCGATCCTCGTAATCAGCAAATCAAGGTAGGAGACAAGACCATTATATCCCTTACTGCAGCACAGACCGCAGCCGATTCGCAGAGGGTAGATATGAATTATACATACAAGGATCAGTTTGGCAAAGATATAGTAGCCCCAGTTGGGGATAATAACAGCTATAAGCATCAGTATGCTTTCAAGGACGGCTATTTTGACAATAAGACCCAAACCTTAAAATTCTTCACCCTTAATCAACAGACCGGCTTAAGTTATGATGGGAGCATCAGTTTGATAACGGACAATTTTACGACTAGTAATCCTGCTAATCCGCCTAGTTCTTTTGATTATAAAGCCGGGTTGTTTTCCTATGTAGAAGACCTGGCGCGCAAGGTAACCGTGGGTAAATTGCCACAGGTAGGTAATGAACTGGCCGGTAGTGATCTGCGTATGCAGGATATTCTGCTGTATCGTGCCACTATAGGCGCCCGAATCAACCGCCTGGAGCTGCAGAGCAGCCGCTTAGAGAGCACCCAGGAATCATACACTGCTCTGTTGGCCTTTTACGAAGATGCCAATGCAGCCGAAGTTATAATGAACCTGAAAATGCAGGAAAGCGTCTACCAATCATCCCTGTCCGCCGGCGCCCGAATCATCCAGCCTACGCTGGTAGACTTCTTGAGGTAGGTTTTTTAGCTGCGGGCTCGCTCTGCTCACTAGCGGACTCCTTGGGCGCGGATTAGCGCAGCCTTTATTCAGAAATTGGGTGGAAAAACTAAAAAATGAGCCGCGTTAATCCCTTGCAATCCGCGAAATCCGCATCTGATTATTATTGAGGTGATAAGTATGGAGCTGAGGATAAGCAGTCAACCAGCATTGATCGGTTTAAATATTCAGAAGCCGAAGATTGAATTGGACATTCAGGAGGCTGAGATTGAGCTGCATACTTCCTATGCGCAGGTAAATATCGAAAGCCCAAAAGCCAAGTTGAATATCGATATGACTCAATGTCACCAGGATGCCGGATATTTTAAGCCGGAGGCGTGGGTAATGGAAATGTCTCAGCAGTCATTTTCTGACGGGATGGAGGGAATTGCCCAGATTGCCAGCAGAGGTGATACGCTGGCAGACATTAGTTCAGGAGCAAATATTGCCAGTTTGGTCACCAGTGAAGCAGCAGCGAGAAACCGCCTGGACTTTAATGTAACGGCAGTTCCCAAACAACCACCGGAAATAACCGCAGAAACGTTTCCCGTACAGATAGATGTTAAAGATGGAGAATACAATTTAAATGTGAACCCGGGTACTATTACCAACCAGACTCAATGGGCCAAGGTAGAGGTGTATCTACAACAAGAGCCATCCATAACGATAGAGTGCGTTGGCCAAAATTTAAACACCGTAGCATAACAGGTAAGGAAATAGTCCTGTACGGGTGTGCTTGTATGAGGAACGTTAATATTTTGGACGCGGAAGGACGCGGATTATTATGATTAACGCGGATAAGGAACTTTTAATAATAATATAATCCAATAGATCCGCGTAATCCGCATCAAAGTATTTTTCACAGAAGGAGATGCCTATGAAGATCAAAAGCATTTTGTTGGGCGATATTGAATTCGACGAAAAGGAAGTAATTCATTTTCCCGGAGGAATTCCGGCTTTTGAACAGCAAAGAGAATTTATCATTCTCGCCATGGGGGAAGAGCTTCCCTTTTACTACCTGCAGGCGGTGCATAACCCCCATCTCTGTCTGGCAGTGGCCCAGCCATTTAGCTTTTTTGCTGATTACAGCATTGATATCAGCGATGAGGATTTGAAAATATTAGACTTTCAGGACCAGGTGGAAGATCTGCTGATATATGTGGTGCTTACAATACCTGAGGACTACCAAAATAGTACGGCTAATCTGTTGGCACCGATTATTGTGAATCAGGCGAGTCGCAAAGGCCTGCAGTTTATTGCGGCCAATAGCCCGTATAAGACCCGGCACTATTTATTCCCCGGGCAGAGCCAAGTAGCCGCCGGGCTGCAGGAGGGTTAGCTTATGCTGGTATTGAGCCGCAAAAAGGGCGAAAGCATCGTAATAGGAGATAATATTGAAATTAGTATTATAGATATTCAGGGTGATAATGTCAGGATAGGAATCAAGGCTCCCCGGGATATTAGCATATTACGAAAAGAGCTTTATGAAGAAATTAAGAATGAAAACCTCCAGGCTGCAGAAAGTGCAGGCGCCCTTTCTGCCAGATTGGATCAACTGATCAAGTTGCGTCA
Source organism: uncultured Syntrophomonas sp. (assembly GCA_964510795.1). GTDB lineage: Bacteria > Bacillota > Syntrophomonadia > Syntrophomonadales > Syntrophomonadaceae > Syntrophomonas_B. The sequence continues at coordinate 71,476 of CAZEDT010000006.1, read as the reverse complement.
AGCAGATGCAGATGGAAGTAAAACACAAGTATAAGTAGAGGAGGTAAGATTATGGCATCAGATTTGAGGATCGGTGGATTAGCTAGCGGGATCGACACCGAGGCTATGATTAAAAAAATGCTCGCTGGTGAAAACAGAAAGATAGACAAGAAGTACCAACAAAAACAAGTCCTGGAGTGGCGCAGGAATGATTACCGGGATGTCAATACCAAGTTACTGGCAGTACGGTCTGCTATCTTTGATCTAAAGCTAGCCTCCGCCTTTGAAGCCAAGACAGTTAGCAGTTCGGATACGAGTATTCTTACTGCGACCGCTACCGGGCAGGCTGAACCGGGCAGCTATACGGTAAAAGTCAAGCAGTTGGCCCAGAAGGTAAGCATGAGCAGTCAGTCAGCTATTAGTTCTAATGCGGATAAGTCAAGCATTGCCGCCCAGTTCGGCATTCCTGCGGATGCGAAGATTAACTTCACCCTGGCAGGTGTAGATGAAAAGGGTAACGCCAAAGAACTGCCGCTGTCTTTTACTGCGGGTACCACCAAAATGTCAGATTTGGTGAAAATTATTAATGACGAGAAGATGGGTATTACCGCTTCCTATGATCAGACCCTGGATCGGGTATTTCTTAATACCACCGCAGCCGGCAGCCAGGGAAAAATCAAGATAAAAATGGATGGGATCTTAGATAGCGCCGGGAATGTACTTAAAGATGCCAGTGGCAAATGTTTGAGCTTCTTTGGCAATTATCTGAAAATGAATGTTAATGGCAGTACCTTGAACGAAATAGCTCCGGCCAATGGTGTTAGTATGCAGAGTGAAAGAGCTCTGGTAATACATGATGATAAGAATATCAAATTAACTGATATGTATGCAGCCGGTACAGCTCCGGCAGCTATTAATTTTACGGTTAAGGGTCCAACCGGAACCAAGTCTTTTACCTTCAGCGATCTTAATATAAGTTTGGAAACAATGCTTACCCAGATCAATAATGAGGCGCTTAAAACCGGCGTAACTGCGACCTATGCCTCCGATACTGGCCAGGTAATGTTAACCAGTCCAGGTCAGATAACTATTAGCGGAGATACGCAAAACTTTTTAAGGGATAAATTAAACATGACGATTGGCACTGCGCAGGGCACCCTTTATAGCAATAGTTCGGTGCGTACATATGATGCCAGTAAGATAAAACTAAATGCCCTCTATACCTGTCCCACTGACCTTAAGTTCACCCTGGAAGGGGGGCTGGGCAGCCACCTGTTTTCTTTTAGTGCTACTGCTATCAGTAACGTTACCGTCCAGGATATGATTGAAAGGATTAATGACCAGCAGTCTGTTACCGGGATAACAGCCCATTATGACGGCGCAACTGGCAAATTAGCCTTTACTGACAGTGCTCCGATTGCTGCCCTGGCCAGTGGCAGTACGGCTACGACCGCCAGCTTGAGCTTCAATGAAGCCCTATATAGCAGCTCGGATGGCACCAGTAAAGGGGTATTAACCAAGTTGACGGAGGGCCAGGATCTTACGTCCCGCTTTGCCTTAACTGGTACAGGTACCCTAACCTCGGCTACCTATCACATTGACCCCGCTACCGGTAAAGGACGGGTGGATTTTGTGATGGCCGGAGCGGCAAATGGTGATAGTATAAGTATTAAACCTGGAATTGACAGTGTATTTGATGCCGCAGCGAACCAATACCAGGCGCTGCCAGTAACCTACAATGCAGCGGCTGCATCTTGGTCATATACCAGCCGAGCCAATACCGATCGGATGGTGGCTGTCCGTTATGACAACGAAGGATTCCTGGGTGACGAGCTGAACATGGGAATGTTCACACAAGAAGGCCAAAAGGCCATTATAGATTTTAATGATGCTCAAAACTTGGAGTTTGACTCCAACCAAATCACGATATTGGGTAGTGTTAACCTCAATTTACAGAATGCAGATCCAGCCAAAACCATAGGCATTACCGTAAAAAACGATGCTGAGGCCGCGCTTAAAAAGATCAAGGCCTTCGTAGAGGCGTATAACACGGCTATTGTGTATATGAATACTGAGTTGAATGAAACCAATTACAATAACCCTAACAGGAAATATGGGGGTGGTGGACAGTACCTCCCATTATCAGCCGCCCAAAAAAAAGACATGAAAGAGGAAGATATAAAAATATGGGAAGCCAAGGCCAAAAGCGGCATGCTCCGGGGAGATGCTTTTGTATTTACAGCCTATTCCGAAACCCGTCGAGCTGCCATGGATCCGGTTGCTGTGACCAATGGTACGCAGGCTGGCTTAGCCAAAGATAATCAATATACCAGTCTCAGTTCAATTGGGATTACTACCCTGAAATACGTGCAAAATTCCCTGGAAGGCGGCAAGCTCTATATCGATGAGACTAAACTGAAAGCTGCCCTGGAAGCGGATTCTGACAAGGTAGCCGAGCTCTTCACGATTGACAAAGGAGCAAACGGAACCAAAGGGGTTGCGATCAGGCTGTACGATGCAGTAAATGCCAATATGGAATCTATAACCAATAAAGCTGGCTCGTCATCAGCCAGCATTGACAGAAGCGAGATTAGTCAGGAAATATCCAGGGTCAATAAGAATATTACTACTCTGGAGACGCGGGTTAAGGATTTAAGCGACCGCTACTGGAAGCAGTTCTCCGCTATGGAACAGATGATGGCGCGCTACAACTCCCAAACCGCATGGTTGTCTCAACAGACAGCTACAATAAGCGGCGCGCAATAGAAGGAATAGACACGGGTAGTTCAGATTTTATAACACAGATCTATAAGTATTTTTGAGTAGTAGTTCTAGAAGCAGAAATAAGCTGAAAAAAGCAGGAAGAAGGATCAAAATGCAAAAACTGATCCTTCTTCCTGCTATTATATTTTCTCATTAGACACGATAAAGAAATAAGTACCAAAAAGACCAATAAAAATTTGTCCAATCACTTCCCAACCACCACCATACGGCTTTCGGAAAAGAGCCTTATAGTGGTTGCTGGAATAGCTATCGCGGCCGAGATAGTCGGCAGCAGCCAGAAGCGCCACAAGGATGTGGCGACTTGAAATTCAAGGAGGAAAAACACCATGATAATTAACCACAATATTCCTGCGGTAAATTCTTATCGCAACCTAACCTTTACCTCTAATGCCCAGGCAAAATCCATGGAGAAACTGTCATCCGGTTTAAGAATCAATCGGGCCGCCGATGATGCTGCCGGTCTGGCTATCTCCGAAAAAATGCGCGCTCAGATCAGAGGACTGAACCAGGCCACATCCAATGCTCAAGACGGCATCAGCCTTATTCAGACTGCTGAAGGTGCATTGAACGAAACTCATGACATCCTGCAACGTATGCGCGAACTATCAGTGCAGGCCTCCAATGACACCCTGACTGCGAATGACCGCGGTCAGATCCAAAAAGAAATTGATCAGCTTACCACTGAAATCGACCGGATTGGTAACACCACCGAGTTCAACACCAAGAAATTGCTCGATGGCAGCACGTCTGCTCTGACCACCACCGACAAAATCAGCACCCGCGTTTTCATGCGCGACGGCCTACGGGTAGTTGACCAGTTTGGTCAAAAGGCTGCCGGCGGCGGCAACTACAAGCTGGAAATCGAAGCCACCGCAGGTCAGGCTCAAGTACAGAAGACCGATATCATGAGAGTTAAACATGGTGAAGCTACTAATAATGTGGACATGGGTTACAACCAGGCCAAGGTAATCATGAATGTTGCAAACAACTTTACTGTGGCTGCTGATGCAGGGGATAAATTCACCTTTGAATTCGAATTTGAAGATGGAGTCAATACTTCCGTAGAGCTAACCATTGGTGGTGTAACAGATACAGATGCATCCAAGTTTTCTTCACTGTTAGCTGATGCGGTAGCTGCAGATAGCGTTTTAAAGGATCGGATAACTGTACAAGGTATTTCATCAGCGGGTGTAACTGCATTTGACATTCAATCATTAACTAAGGGTGCTGCCGGCAATTTCACCTTAAAGGTTACAGATGCTATGGTAGCTACGGCGGCAGCTGTGGGTACCTTGACAACTACCGGTGTGACTTTAGGTGCTGGCCAGGCTGCGATAATTACTACAGGTACCGCAGATACAAAAACCACAGCTCTTGGGCAGAAGGGACTTGACGTAGCTCAATCCGGCCTGGCAGACTTTTCGGTTACCGGTTTGGCGCAGGGCAACTATAAGATTACTACTGATGTTGATGCTGCAACAAGGACTACTGCTACCAGTACTGCTGTCAACATGGTAGCTCAGTACCGCCAGAACGGAACCGGCGACCTGGTATCAGAAATTAGTTATGTTGCATCAACCGCTGGTACAGCTGTAAATCTGGGATCTCGGGATATTAATGCCCAGATGGCATTTGAGGTAACTGGAGTAAGCGGCACTAATATTACTATGAAGATTAAATCCTGGGAGATGGCCAAGGATGGTACCCGCAGTTACTACGAAGCCGAGCGGGTAATTAATAGCGACTTGTCAGGTACTGGGAATGAAACTATGACCGTAGGCAATATTGAATTTGAAAGATTTAATCTTACGGGAAGTGCCGGTGCTTCAAGTACAATTACAGTGGGTGACAGCTTCATTCTAAACATCACACCTGATGATACTGGAGCTCCTGGTACTAATGACCTGGCCACCATTACTCAGACCACGGACGAAAATGGCAAGAGTGTTAACCGGGCCTTCACTTATTACAAGGCAGCAAACGGTTTTAATGGTAAGTCCACCACTGTCGATTACCTAACCCTGGATGATACCAACGGGTCTATTAAGCACAGTGAAGTTAACCTGACCTTCACAACCATGGCAGATTATACTGACAATGGTGGAACCTTTGTTAGTTTCAACCGTAGTGCTGGGGTAGGAGAACTTGCTACAGACGGAACCAAGCTGCGGGACATCGAAGCCTTCTGGGATAAGAGCGGTAACTTCCTGCTGGATAAGCCTCAGCAGATTACTATTGTGCAGGGAGACGGCAAGAAAGCTGAGATAACCCTCTTTGGTACTGATACCGTAGGCAGCGTCAAGGATAAGCTGAACCAAGCCATTGCCATTCAATTGGGTCAAGCCGAGCTTACTGGCATTGGTGCTACCCATAGCGACAAGTTTGCTTCCTTTGTTACCGAAGGCTCCAAGTCAGCCGATGGACTGGAAGCAGTAGCCGGAACCTTTGTTATCCGTTCAGCTGTTACCGGGGATGCGGGTGAGCTGACCTTTGCAGGTGATGAAAATGTTATTAAAGCGCTGAGTTTAACTGACCTCAAGACTGCGGTAGAAAACAAATTCACAGTAAACGTTACTGACGCCCACACAGGTAATTATGTAGCCAAGGATGTGGAAATAGAAGGCAACCTTCTGGTTGGTACGGTTCATAAGAATGTAGATGTCGAATTTGATAACATGACCGGTCTGACAGAAACCTGGAATACAGCTACCAAAAACTTTGATATCAAGGGTGGCTTTGCCAACAAAGAAACCACTTATGTGCATATTGCCGACAACACAATGGTCTTCCAGATTGGTGCCAATCCCTTACAGGACGTGGGTGCTGCTATCGGTGATATGCGGGCCAGAGCACTGGGAGTAAATAATGTTCTGGTTACTGACCGGGAGCAGGCTAGCGCTTCTATTAGCAAGATTGATAGTGCAATCCAGAGAGTATCCAATGAACGCTCTAAAATGGGTGCACTGCAGAACCGCTTAGACCACACCATCAACAACTTGGGTGTGGCCTCCGAGAACCTGACTGCGGCTGAGTCTCGCATACGCGATCTGGACTTCGCTAAAGAAATGATGGCTCTGTCCAAGAGCCAGATTATGCTGCAGGCAGGAACTGCCATGTTGGCTCAGGCTAACCAGAGACCTCAGAATATCTTGCAACTACTCAGATAATAACAAAAATTTTAATTTAAATAAGCCGGCTGCAATAGCCGGCTTATTTTTTTTGAAAAGCTTTAGGAATATTATCTAAAGTATACAATCTCATTTACTGAGCAAAAGCTAAAGCTTTGTTGTTTTTAAGACGATAAAAATATGCATAATAAGTTAAAAAACATATCTCCAGCAGGAAGAGCTTGGGAGGGCATTATAGATTGACTAGTAGTATTGAATTATACAAGAAAAATTTGCAGGCATTGCAAGTACATTATCCGGAACTGGCAGAACTGGTGCAAAATGCAGCGGCTAATTATCGATATGAATCGTTTATAATAGGAAAAAATCGTCTCCCCAATCTAAAGGGGAAAAACAGTGATTGGCTTTATTATGATAGGGATGAACCTCTGAAAGATGTGGAAAATCAGGTTAAGGCCCTAAAACTAAGAAATGCTAGAATGGTATTATTCCTGGGTTTGGGACTAGGCTATGAATTGATCTATTACATTCAATCCGAGGCGAAAGCACAGAGAACTGAGTTTATACTGGTAGTTGAAAAGGAACTGGAAATATTTATAGAAGCAATTAAATGTATTAATCTGGTGGATGTTATCGCTAATCCGAACATTAAATTATTAATTGGCGAAGATGAAAATAAGCTCTTTCCCAGATTCAAAAATTATTTATTGGCAGAAAATCGCTATAAGCTTATAAAGGCAGTTAAACCGGTTTATCATATATCGGCGCTTAAGCTAAATAAGGAATACTATATGAGGGTGCTGCAGATTTTTCGCGATGCAAGTACACAGGCCATCATTCACTTTGGCAATGATCCGCACGATTCCTTAATTGGTATTGAGTACATGCTGGATAATATTAAAGAAATAGTAAATAATCCGGGTGTTAATTTGCTTTGTGATAAATTCAAAAATAAACCCGGCATAGTAGTTTCTACTGGGCCTTCCCTCAATAAGAACAAGCATCTTTTACAGGGCTTGGAAGATAAAGCATTAATTATTTCTACCGATTCTTCCCTTCGGATACTAATTGAAATGGGAGTCAAGCCCCACATGGTAACCTCTCTAGAAAGAGATCTTTATACTGCGGAATTGCTAAAGGATTTTAGCAGGGAGGAACTGGAGGATGTATACCTGACTGCTTGCCCGGTTATTCCTAAAGAAACCTATGCGGCTTATAACGGGCCAAGAATTATAGTATTTCGAGATTATGATCATTTTAGATGGCTGGAAATAGATAGGGGTATTCTTAACATAAAGATGTCAGCCGGCAACATGGCATTTAAAGTTGCGGAAGCATTAGGATGTAACCCGATTGTTTTAATAGGACAGGACCTGGCTTTTGGAGACGAAGGACACACCCATGCCGCCGGGAGGGTAGGCGCAATGGATGGTGTTGACAAGGATATAGCCAGGGCTGGAGGCAAAATTATAGAAGTAATGGGTAATGATGGAATGCCCATCAAAACCAATGAAGGCTGGTACTGGTTTCTCAAGGCCTATGAAGTAGATGTGGATGCTTACCCGGGAACTTGTATTAATAGTACCGAAGGAGGGGCTTATATAGCCGGAACTAAGGTAATGCCTTTTCAGGGGGCTATCGATAAATATATAAAGGATAATATTTACCCCGTAGCCATAATTAATGAAGGTTTGAAAGCTTTTTCTCCCCAAGAAGCTGAAAAAGATCTGCATAAGATGGATGAAATAATGGCAGTGACCATTCAGGATATGCAGGAGATTGTGAGCTATTGCCAGGAAGGCATAGATATTTGTGCTAGATATAAGCAGCTGTTGCTGAATGCTCTGTATAATCCCAAAGAACTGTCAGACCTTAAAAAAAATCTGGTAGCAATAGAAGCTGAAATATATGGTCCCAGGACGAAATGTAGTGCCATACATCGAACTTTTCAGCTTTTTTTGACCCATGTCATTCAATCTTTTGCCATTAAATTTGAAATGGATATAATAGCGATACCGGAAAAATATGAGGATGAGGATCAGGCTAGAGTCGAAATTCTATTAAGACAGGTGGAGTGGTATGAAGTTGTTGGTGATTTATCCAGGATTTGCTTAACTTCGCTATTTAAAGCTGAATTACAATTGGAGGAACTAATACGGTCCTAAATAATCATATAGATTTAACATGGTGGAGGAAGTTAGTGAAAATTGTAATTATTGTACAGGCCCGGATGACATCTACTCGCCTACCGGGAAAAATACTCAAGGAAGTTTTGAATAAACCGTTATTGGAATACCAACTTGAACGACTACAACGGGTTGAACTAGCTGATAAAGTGATGGTTGCCACGACTATTAATCATAGTGATGAGCCCATAGTAGAGCTATGTAACCGGATGGGTGTAAGCTGTTTCAGAGGTTCGGAAGAGGATGTGTTATCCCGGTACTATTATGCTGCTCAAGAATATAAAGCTGATGTGGTGGTACGCGTTACCTCTGATTGTCCCTTGATAGATACCCAGGTAGTAGACAGGGTTATAGCTTATTATTTAAACCATATTGATAGTTGTGATTATGTATCCAATGTTTTAGAGCGGACTTATCCGCGGGGAATGGATACCGAGGTATTTCCATTTCGCATACTTGAAGAGGCACATCTCAACGCGCGAAGAGTAACCGAGCGGGAGCATGTGACTCCCTATATGCGTGAAGATTATCGATACCATATGGCCAATGTGCCCTATCATGAGGATCAGAGCAGGCACCGTTGGACGGTCGATCAGAAAGAAGATTTTCAGTTAATTGAAAAAATACTGCAAGAGCTTTATCCAGTGAATCCTTTATTTACGATGGAAGATGTACTGGATTTATTTAAAGATCATCCTGAATGGGTAGATATAAATGCCGGGGTGGAGCAGAAGAAAGTCTAAAAATTAAAAATGATCCCATTAGCATTAATAAAAAAATGAAAGATACTTATAGGAGGTAGCGATGAGTACGTATAGGACGGAACAGGAGGATTTTTGGGCTGGAGAATTCGGTAATGAATATATGGACAGGAATCAGGGTAGTCAATCAAATGCTAATAATGTAGCCTTATTCGCATCTATATTGGCAAAAACTCGGGGGATATATTCAGTGTTAGAGTTTGGTGCTAATAGGGGGCTAAACCTTATGGCAATAAAGAATCTTCTTCCTGAGTCTGAAATATCTGCGGTAGAAATAAACCAGCAAGCTGTAACTGAATTGAATAATCTAGAATTTGTTAAGGTCTATGCGAAGTCAGTTTTGGAATATGCAGTTGATTATCAACGTGACTTTGTTTTAACTAAGGGTTTATTAATACATATTGCACCTGAGATGCTTGAAGAAACCTACGAAATATTGTACAAAAGCAGTAAACGTTACATTTGTTTAGCAGAATATTATAATCCTATTTGCCTGGAAGTTCCATATAGAGGTAATCAGGATAAGCTGTTTAAACGAGATTTTGCTGGTGAGTTGATGGATAAGTACCCGGACTTAGAATTAGTTGATTATAGCTTTGTTTATCATCGCGACAACAATTTTTCTCAAGGTGATATTACTTGGTTTTTACTTGAAAAGAAGAAAGGACTTGATTAGTAATGATGAAATATTGTACCAAGTGTTTGATGCCAACAACTAAACCGGGACTTCAATTTGATGAAGAAGGGGTTTGCAGTGCTTGCCGCTCTTATGAAAATAGGACATCAGTAGATTGGAATGCTCGTCTCCAAGAACTTAATCAACTACTTGACAGGTATCGTAATAAGGATGGAAGTAACTGGGACTGTATAGTGCCAGTTAGTGGAGGTAAGGATAGTACCTACCAGGTGGTACGCATGTTACAATTAGGCATGAATCCCCTGTGTTTTACTGCTACAACTTGTGATCTCTCCGATATTGGGCGGCGAAACATACAAAACATAAAGAATATGGGCGTTGACTATGTTGAATTTTCAGTAAATCCAAAGGTACGGCGTAAATTAAATCGTATAGGTTTGATGAAATTTGGAGATATTTCTTTTCCTGAGCACACTTCGATTTTAACAGCTCCTTTACGGGCTGCAGTTGAATATAAGATTCCTTTAATTGTGTGGGGGGAACATAGTCAAAATGAATTCGGAGGTCCGGATTGGGGCGATGAAAGATATTTGTTTAACTTAGATTGGGCTAAGGAACATGGAGGTTTTTTTGGGACGGAAATGACTGATTTAATTGGGGTTGAGGGATTAGAGGCCAAACATCTTCTGCCTTTTAGGGGTCCTTCCAAGGAAGATGTTGATAAAATTGGAGTCACTGCTATAATGTTAGGTGCTTTTATTCCCTGGGATGGTTACAGCAATGCATTAGTTTCCCAAGCTTACGGATTTAATACTTATCATACTACGGTAGAGGGATCTATTGTAAATTATGAAAATCTGGATAATCACCAAACTGGAATTCATGACTACTTCAAATTCCTAAAGTTTGGTTTTAGTCGTGCATCCGATATTGCTTCTTTGCATATTCGTAGGGGCAGATTAACACGCCAAGATGGCTTGGAATTGGTCTTATTGCATGATGGAAAGTTCCCTTGGACTTACTTGGGTAAACCTTTGGAAAAAATTCTGGAACCATTGGAAATTTCGGTGGAAGAATTCATTGCCATATGTGACAGGTTTACCAACAAGGAGCTGTTTCTAACTAATTCGCAGGGAGAACTCGTTAAGGATAAAAACGGGAACCTAACTAAAATAAATTATGACAATCAATGGCGTAACTCATAATGATATAAATTAGGAGAGGCTTTATATGAGAATAGGATGTATAGTGGAAGCCAGAATGAACGCTTCCCGGCTTCCCGGCAAAGTATTGATGGATTTAGCAGGTAAGCCTTCACTTTTGAGACAGATTGAGAGAATTCAGCGCTCAAGGTTTATTGATACGGTAATTGTAGCCAGCACTACCAATCCGGATGATGATCAAATAGCCGATTTGCTCCAAAAGCAGGTGATTCCTTTTTATCGGGGAAGTGAGTTGGATGTTCTTGACAGGGTCAGCCAAACTGCGCAACATTATGAACTGGATGTAGTCGTTGAAATAACCGGCGATTGTCCTCTGGTTGATATTAAGGAAAGCGACCGTGTAATTGAACGCTATCTAGAGGGTGGTTATGATCTGGTAGCTAATAATCTCCTGCGCAGCTATCCTATCGGGATGGATACGATTGTGATGTCTAATCGGGTACTGCAGGAGTCGGCTAAACTGGCTGCCGATTTAGCACATCGTGAACACGTTTGCCTGTATCTTTATGAACATCCTTTTGATTATAAGTTCTCCAATATTGAAGCGCCACGGTTTTTGCGTGATCCTAAACTCCGCATGACTTTGGATACACCGGAAGACTACGAATTTATTCATAGGGTATATGAAGAGCTATACCCGATAAATCCTGAATTTGATCTTTACGATATGATGAGACTTATAAATCGCCAACCTGAACTCAGACAAATAACCGCTGGTATTCAACAGAAAAAGGCCAGGTGAGGTTAATGACTGGGGATAGTGAAATCAATCAAGTATTTCGGGTATTAATCATTGGAGCAGGACGCATTGGAGCTACCTTTGATAAACCCGGTGACAAGAATATATTAACGCATGCCCACGCTTTTAGTAGAACCAAGGGATTTGTATTACATGGCTTTATTGATAGTGATTATGGCAAAGCTCAACAAGCTTCAAAAATCTGGGGAGGGGATGCTTTTTGGGGTTTGGATGAAGCGCTACAAGCAGATATAGTTGATGTTGTTTGTCTGGCTGCTCCAGATGAATACCACGCGGATTATTTAAAAGAACTGGCTCGGCATGATATCAAGCTGATCTTTGCCGAAAAACCGCTGACCCATACCTGGGAGGAAACGGAGCAAATAGCGGATCTATACTCACAGTTGGCCTTGCCGCTGGCAGTTAATTATTCCCGCCGTTATGTTCCGGAGTTCAGCTATTGGCGAGAATGCATTCAAGCTGGTGATTGGGGACGTTTCCTGGGAGGGAACGTTTACTATGGTAAAGGCCTGGTTCATAATGGCTCACACTTGCTAGATCTTTTATTGTATCTGTTTGGGGACCTACGCTTAATCAAAACCTTAGAAAAAATAAATGATTATTACCCCCATGATCCAAGTTTGTCAGCTTTACTGCAGTTAAAGCAGGAAGGCTTTTTTCATTTGCAGGCTATGGATTACAATTATTATGGATTTTGTGAGATGGAATTATTGTTTGAAAAGAAGCGAGTTCGAATGGTCAATTCCGGCTTTAATTTAGAGGAATATGACGTGAAGGATAATCCTATATTTGAGGGTTACAGGGGCCTTTTCCATTCTCGGTCCTTGTCTAGCTCGCTGGGAATAGCTATGGAGAATGCTGCTGCCAATATTTATGGCTTTTTAACTAAAAATGAGCGTTTATTTTGCGATATAGATGATGCTTTGGCAGTCAGTCGACTTTGTCGTGCTATACAAGAGGGAAGTAATTGATGAAGACAATTCTTTTACTGGCCCGAGATCCCGGGGGTGCTAATACCATTTTCCCCCTGGTAGAACCCTTGCGGGCTAAAGGTTATAAGATAAAACTGTTTGGCAAAGATACCGCGCTGGAGATATATGAGAAATTTGGCTTTTATGCAGAAGATATAGTCGAGTACATGGAAACCCTTGATATAAGACATTGTAAGGATTTTTTGCGGCTTCAAGAGCCGGATTTTATCATTACGGGAACCAGTGGGGATGACTTTACGGAAAGATATATGTGGGCTGCTGCTGATGAATTGGGAATTCCAAGTCTGGCCATAATTGATCAATGGATGAATAGCGGGATTAGGTTTTCAGCCTACAGTGGATATGAACAGGATAAATATTGGCAATCCCCACAGGCCAAGTATTTACCGTTAAGAATTTTAGCCATTGATGCAGAACTTAAACAGCAATTAATTAATGAAGGTATTCCAGCTGATAAAATTCTGATTTCGGGCCATCCTTACTTTCAAGTAATAGATACTTATAGAAAAAGTATTAAAACAGATGAAATTTTCAAAAGCCGACAGGAGTTAGGACTGGTAAATGAGTTTATGATCAGTTTTATTTCCGAACCTATTAGTCAGCACTATCCCCCCGATAGCAATAGTTACTGGGGTTATGACGAGAAAACTATATTGGCCCAGCTTTTAAATTCTCTGGAAAAATCAATTCCGTATATTGAAAAAGAAATACATTTATTTATTAAACCTCATCCGCGCGAGAATATGGAGAATTATAACTGGATCACAACTAGGAGCAAGTCAGCCATAAAGCTAAAGCTGATAGAAGACTATGACAACTGGAAATTGCTCCAGGCATCGGATCTGGTTTGTGGTATGTCATCGATGCTCCTCTTGGAAGCGGTATTGCTTAGAAAACCAGTGCTTAGCATACAGATTGGCTTACAACGCGAAGATCCTTTTGTGCTTAGTAGCAGAAAAATAATGCCCAGCATATTGGAAGAAGATCAGCTGTCCAGGCAGCTTAAGCCTATTATTCAGGATAATAGTTCTCAGCTAATCGATTGGCATATAGATCTGAATGCAACTCAAAATATTATTTCAATAATGGAGGAATATATATGAATCGCTTGGCTATTAATGGGGGCGAAAAAGTCCGTTCGACCATGTTTCCCGCTTATAAAATGATAGGCCAGGAAGAAGAAGCAGCGGTCCAGCAAGTATTGAAATCGGGGGTTTTATCCAAATATCTGGGTAGCTGGCATGAAGACTTTTATGGCGGTCCCCAGCTTAAAGCCCTGGAAGCAGAATGGGCGGAGTATTTTCAAATAAAACATGCGATTGCGGTTAATTCAGCTACTTCTGGCCTTTATTGCGCATTAGGTGCATGCGGGTGTGGACCTGGCGATGAAGTTATTGTTAGCCCCTATACTATGTATGCCTCGGCCACAGCCGCTTTAATATATAATTGTATTCCGGTTTTTGCTGATATTGAGAAAGATTGTTATTGTTTAGATCCCGAATCTGTAGAAGCGAGAATCACCCCACATACTCGAGCTATTATTGTGGTGGATATATTTGGCCAGCCGTATAATGCTGAGCGCATCAATGCTATTGCTCGCCAGCACAATTTATTGGTGATAGAAGACGCAGCGCAGGCTCCGGGGGCACGTTATGGTGATAAATATGCCGGTACCCTGGGTGATGTAGGTGTTTTTTCTCTTAATTACCACAAACACATTCACTGTGGTGAAGGAGGCATTATAGTAACCAATAACAGTGAATTGGCCGAACGAATGCAGCTGATTCGCAATCATGGGGAAGGTATAGTTGAAGCTATGGGACGCCAGGATATTGTCAATATGATGGGTTTTAACTACCGAATGACCGAGGTGGAAGCAGCCATAGCTCGTGAACAATTAAAAAAACTAGAAGGTATATTAATTCCCTGGAGACAAAATGTAACCTATCTGGAAAAGTCCTTATCAGCTATTCCCTGCCTGGAAATGCCGAAGATACGAGCTGGTTGTGAGCATTCCTATTATGTTCATGCACTACAATTTAAGGCGGAAATAGCCGGTGTCTCGCGAGAATTGTTCGTGGAGGCAGTTAAAGCGGAACTGATGCCCAACCTAATGCGGGAAAAGGAAGGGGTAAAAGTCTCCTGTGGCTACGTAAAACCGTTATATTTACAGCCCGTCTATCAGCAAAAAATTGCTTATGGTTCTCAAGGCTGTCCATTCACCTGTTCTTTCTACCAGGGTCAGGCCAATTATGCAGCGGGGTTATGTCCTAATTGTGAAAGTATGTATTATGAAAAATTATTGCTTCATGAGTTGATGCGTCCTTCAATGAGTACCGAGGACCTGAATGATGTGATTAGAGCCTTTACCAAGGTATGGGATAACATCGAAGAATTAAGGTACTATGCCACTATGAATGCTTCCAAGGAGGAATAGAATGAGGGCTCCTTTTTTAATTGGCTCCAGAATATATCTCCGGGGCATTGAAAAAACAGATTTAGAAGGCGATTATTATCAGTGGTTGAATGACCAGGAGGTAACCCGCTGGATGCAGAACGGGATTTTTCCCAACAGTGCTGAATCTATGCTGGATTATTATCAATCCGTGACCAGCAGCCGAACCGATATGCTGCTGGCTATAATAACCAAAGATGAGGAACGCCATATTGGGAATATAGGCCTGAGCCACCTGAACCAACTTTTCCGTTCTGCCGAAATAGGTATACTGATAGGAGATAAGAATAGTTGGGGAAAAGATTATGGTACTGAAGCAATCAGTACCATGGCAGGACATGCTTTCCGGCGCATGAACTTGAATCGAGTATATGCGGGAGCAGTGGCTGACAATATTGGGTGTATTAAGGCTTTTGAAAAGGCTGGATTTATCCAGGAGGGTATCAGCCGGCAGGCTTATTATTGTGAAGGGGAGTACCGGGATTGTATTAATTTGAGCTTAATAAGGAACGAATGGGAGAGCAATATTAAGTAGATATTAATTCTGCTAGCCAAACCTTAATGAAAAAGGAGAGAGAACTGCTTGAACATAGAGCTTGGTAGCTTGCGACCATTGGAGGAACGAGATCTGGCTAGATTGTTGGCCTGGCGCAATTCAGAACGAATACGCAAGTCTATGATATCAGACCACCTTATAAGCTGGGATGAGCACTTGAATTGGTTTGAAAATATGAACCGGGAAAAGAACCTTTACCTGCTTTTTGAATTTAATGACCGGCCTGCAGGTATGGTCTATTTCAATGATATTGACCACTACAATGAAAAATGTTATTGGGGTTTCTATTTAGGCGAAAAAGACCTGCCCCGGGGCGCAGGTCTCTTAATGGCTTATCTTGGCTTAAACTATGTTTTCACTGAGCAGGCTTTAAGAAAAATATGTAGTGAGGCCCTGCTTTCAAACCCCATAAGTATTAATTTTCACAAAAAACTAGGTTTCATTGAGGAAGGCCGCTTAATTCAGCAGGTGAGAAAAGGCGAAGATTATGTAGATCTGGTTTTGCTGGCATTATTCAAAGAACAATGGCAGCAAAGCCGAGATATTATAAAAAAATTGTTCGGGAATACTGATCATTTAGTTTAAAAACAATGTGCTGCATGTTCTTACGTGGGATACTGGGTGTTTATGGGGAAATACCTTGGCAAAATATTTGATATAGATCTAAGCGTATTTCTGGAAAGGAAATGATTATGTCTGCTAGTTCTTTAAAACAGCATACGGTATTATTAACCGGCGCTGGTGGAGCAGTACTCCCTTTATTGATCAAATTATTGCGTGTTCAGGGTTATAGGGTCCTAGTAGCTGATATGGACCCTGAGGCAGTAGGACTTTTTCTGGCGGATAGAGGCTTTGTTATTCCGGGGGGAAAGTCTGTAGGTTTTGTACCAGCGGTTCGCGAAATATGTCAGCAAGAAAAAGTTGAAGCGATAGTACCTTTAGTAGATGAGGAACTGTTGGCTGCTTGGGAATTAGCCGATGATGGAGTACAGGTAATATTGCCCCGGAAGGAATTTATCAGTATATGTCTGGACAAATGGCAACTTATGCAGCATTTGCGTCAGGCAGGGATTCGAGTACCGGACACTAAACTGGCCTGTGATTCTCACGACGGAATTAATTTTCCTATGATCGTTAAGCCTCGTACTGGTCGAGGCAGCAGGGGAGTTGGCCTTATAAGATCGGATTTAGAACTAGAGCACTTCTTGGCTGCCAGTTCCTATTCCAGAGAAGAGAATATTTTGCAGGAGTATATAGATGGAACTGAATTTACTGTTTCCGTTCTGGTCTGGCGAGACGGTACGGTTCAGGCCGTAGTGCCGAAAGAAATAGTTTCTAAAAAAGGTATTACCCGTATTGCGGTCAGTCGAGGTAATTCCAGTATTGATTCCGTATGTCGCAAGGTACAGAAAGAATTGCGGGCCGACGGTCCGTTTAATGTACAGTTACGACTTGATTCCAGTGGGGAGCCATGTATTTTTGAAATTAATCCTCGATTTTCCACCAGTATTTCATTGACCATAGCTACAGGTATTAATGAGTTGCTGGTAGTATTGGAACAAGCCCTGTCAGGTTTGGAGACTAGAGCTTATGAATGGCGTGAAGGGGTTGTACTTTTGCGGCAGACTTTGGATGACTTTATGGATGAAAGTGAGTTTTCACTTCATAACAGTCAGATAATCGATAAATCTGGGAAAAGTAAAGATAGAAACAGATAAATTCACTTTAAATAAGATGTTAAATAAACTTGAATGGTAAAGGGAGGCAGTATGGTGGAAGAGACCACATATTTAGATATTAATAAATTACCTTTTTACACAGGTATGCAAAATGAGTCTGGTCTATCAGATTTACCTGAGTATCTACCGTTCAAGCTGATTTTTGATAATAAAATGGAATTGATTGTCCAGGAAAGTAATTTACAGATTGATAGCTGGGTGCAGCAGGCGTATTCATTAGGGTCATCTTTATCTACACCCCTTGGAGAGGGTTCTTTTTCTCAATACATAGCCAGGGATATTATCTCTGCTATAGAAAAAAGTTTGGGTCAGAAAAGTATCGCAGAATGCAGCTTTTTGGAAGTGGGTTGTGGTCAAGGATATTTACTTTATTTATTGAAACAGATGGGAGCCAAATCTTGTAAAGGGATAGAACCGGACCCTCGTTGCAGGGAGGGCTCAGAGAAATATGATATTGAAATTATCCATGGCTTTTTCGATAGTGGATTAGTAAATGAAGAGTTTGATGTAGTTTTTTCTTATGGTGTATTAGAGCATATCGAAAATCCTCTAGAATTCTTACGGGAACTTAAAAAGTGTACCAAAGAAGGCGGATTAGTATTCTCGGCGGTTCCCAATTGTGAAAAAGGTCTGGAGCTAGGTGATTTTTCTCTTATGGCTCACGAACATTATAATTATTTTACTCCACGGAGTCTGACGGGTGTTTATAAAAAGGCGGGTTTAACAGAGATTCAGTATGGGAATGCCGATTATGGTTGGGCATTGTATACATGGGGAGAAAAGAATAATAGCATTAATAATCAAGTTAATAATCCGTCTTGTTCTCAGGTGAGTAGAGAAAAGCAATTGTTTGAGCGTTATACAGAGCGGTGTCAGGCGGTTATCTTAAGTATTCAAGAAATAATTAGTAGCTGTGAAAATGAGGGTAAATCTATAGGGGTTTACGGGGCTTATTCGCATTTCATGATATTCGACTGGAAGAACCCACCCCGGTTTTTTGATGGGGATATTGCCAAGCATGGCATGTTTCTGCCCGGATCTCAAAATGCAGTTGAATCACCCTATGTGCTCCAGGAAAAGCCAGTTGATATGATATTTATTGCCCCGATAAATTATGATAGGGAAATTAGAGACTTTATTCAAAATGAGCTTGGAATAAGAGAGTCGCAACTTATATCCGTAAAAGAGATTTACCAAGAAAATGATTTGCATGACAAGGAGTAAGCTTTCATGAAAAAGGTACTTGTCCTGGGTGGAACTCGATTCTTTGGTAAGAGACTGGTTGAATTACTAATTGAAAGAGACTTTGAGGTGAGTATTGCGACCAGGGGAGTGGCCAATGATACATTTTCAAAAGATGTAAAACGCTTTATTGTGGAGCGCAATCAAAAAGAAAGTTTGCAAGAAATTGCCTTAGCAGGAGAATGGGATATAGTATATGATCAAATATGCTTTTCTCCCGAAGCGGCTTTAATGGCCTGTGAGACATTTGCTGGTAAGGTGGGAAATTATGTATTTACTTCTTCCCAGGTAGTATATGATTCTGCCGATCATCCACTAAAAGAAGAAGATTTTAATCCGTATATTTATAGTATTAGGGCCAGTGAGCCCAATGTTTTTAATTATACTGAGGGTAAGAGAATGGCTGAGGCGGTTTTCTTCCAGAAAAGTACTTTCCCGGTGGCGGGGGTCAGGTTTCCCATAGTACTTGGCATGAATGACCCTACACGAAGAATGAATTTTCACATTGAACATGTGCAGCGTGAAATGGCTATGGGTATTCCTCATCCAGAAGCGCTCCTATCTTTTATTTCTGCTGAGGAGGCGGCTCGGGTTTTGTTCTGGATCGGTGATTCCAGCGTCAGTGGTCCCGTCAATGCATGCGCTTCAGGACAAAAGAGTTTGCAAGAAATTCTCGCTGTTATTGAAAAAGAAACGGGTAAAAAAGCTATAGTTACTCAGCATACCAATAACGAAAATATTTCACCTTATGTATTAAAAACAGGTTCGTGGTTTATGGATAACTCCCGAGCTGAAAAAATGGGTTATCAGTTTAGCAGCTTGGATGATTGGTTAGAGGATTTGATACTGGATACAATTCGTTTGAAACGATTGAAATAAGGTTAGAGAAGGGGGGCATTGATTTTTGGATACCATAGTAATCAATGGTAGAAAGATAGGGGCTGCTCACCCGCCATTCATAATTGCGGAAATGTCTAATAACCATAATCAGTCATTGGCACGGGCTTTGGAGATTGTGGAAGCAGCAGCCAGGGCCGGGGCGCATGCGTTGAAATTACAGACTTATACTGCCGATACTATAACCGTTAACAGCAATAAGCGTGATTTTTTAATAGATGATCCGGAAAGTTTATGGAAGGGAAACCAGCTTTATCAGCTTTACCAGCAAGCCAATACTCCGTGGGAATGGCATCAGCCTATTTTCGAAAAATGCCTAAAACTAGGATTAATACCATTTAGCACCCCTTTTGATGAAACTGCCATAGAATTCCTGGAATCCTTGCAGGTACCCTGCTACAAAATTGCCTCTTTTGAGAATAATGACCTGGCATTGATTCGTAGAGTGGCTTCTACAGGCAAACCTATGATTATATCCACAGGTATGGCGACAGTGGCAGAACTGGATGAAACAGTGCAAACTGCAAGGGAGGCTGGCTGTAGAGATATTATTCTTTTGAAATGTACCAGTGCTTACCCTGCTAGTCCTGAAAGTATTAACCTGAGGACTATTGGGCATATGAAAGAACTTTTCAACTGCCAAGTAGGCTTATCCGACCATACAATGGGTACAGGTGTAGCTGTTGCTAGTGTAGCATTAGGGGCTACCGTGATAGAAAAACACTTCACTCTATCGAGGAAAGATGGTGGAGTGGATTCTGCCTTTTCTATCGAACCTGAAGAGTTGGAACGACTGGTAGTTGAAAGTGAGATAGCCTGGAAGGCTTTGGGCAAGGTGCGCTATGGGCCCACTGACAGGGAAAAAGCTTCTCTTAAATTTCGTAGATCACTGTATATTGTTCAGGATGTAAAAATGGGAGATATTTTGAATCACGAAAATTTGCGCTCTATCAGACCGGGATATGGCTTATCGCCCCGGTATTATGAGCTTTTATTGGGCAAAAGGGTTAATCAAGACATTAATAAAGGAACCCCGGTAAGCTGGGATATGGTCCTGTAATAATGATTAATGAAATTAAGATAATTGTGCAAGAAGTTGGGCAATTGCTTCTCGACTGGAGGAGCAGGGAAATCTTCGATGGGAATTGGCAAGGAACGCAGTTTAAGGCTAGAGTGGATCTAATGGCTCACAATGAATTGGAAGAGCGCCTGAGATGCCTCGATCCGGCAATTCCAATTATCAGTGAAGAAAATCCAGCTTCATTGTGCAGAAACAGACCGGCATTGTACTGGTTAATTGATCCCATTGATGGAACAGCCAGTTTTGTGCATGGTTTTGATGGATTTGTAACCCAGGTAGCTCTGGTTGAAGATGGCGAACCGGTAATGTCTGCTATCTATGCTCCGGTTTCACAAAGCCTATATTGGGCTCAACAGGGTAAAGGGTCATTTAGAAATAAGCAGAGACTCACGCTTGTCGATAATTGTGGTGCGTTAACGACACTGATCGATAATTACCCGGAGCCGCGAGGTGTTGCAGGCCAAATTTTTAATGATTTTGGGCTTTTGTCATATATAGAGTGTGGGAGTATAGCTTTAAAGATATGTATGGTAGCAGCAGGGAGGGCCGATTTGTTTGTTAAAGATGTCGTAGTTCGTGATTGGGACCTGGCTGCGCCCCAGTTAGTTATAGAGGAATCTGGAGGGGTATTGAACTACATTAATGGCACAAAGCCTGTTTACAAAGACACTTTCGAGCATACAGGTATTATAGCTACTCGCTCAGATAAGATATCTCAGAGGATAGTGGAATGGTATAATAATTCTGGTCGAAGCAGGTGATATTTATGAATATTCTGGTGGTAGCCGCGCACCCCGATGACGAGGTCCTGGGGTGTGGGGGAACGATGGCTAAACATATTCAAAATGGGGACGAAGTTAATGTGCTAATATTAGCCGAGGGCTTGACCAGTCGGGATGAGCAGCGTGAGCGGGAGAAGAGGCTGGATGAGCTTTCTAACCTGGCCGAGGCGGCGCATGAAGCCAATCGGCTGTTGGGTGCGCAGTCGTTAACATTGTATGATTTTCCAGATAATCGCATGGATTCAGTTGATTTACTTGATATTGTCAAGGTCATCGAGGCAGCAATTGATCAATATAGCCCTGATGTAGTTTATACTCATCATGCCGGGGATGTGAACATAGACCATCGCATTGTCCATCAGGCGGTGGTTACTGCCTGTCGCCCAATTCCAGGTCAATGCGTAAAAACATTGCTTTTTTTCGAAGTTCCTTCCAGTACCGAATGGCAGACAGCAGGGTCGGCGCCTTCCTTCTTACCTAATTACTTTGTGGATATAGGTGGAAATATGAATCTGAAAATTCAGGCACTTGAGGCGTACGCAAGCGAAATGCGCGTTTGGCCACATCCCCGCTCAATAAAAGCGGTAGAATACCTGGCCCGCTGGCGCGGGGCCACGGTGGGAGTAGAGGCAGCGGAAGGATTTATGCTGGGGCGCCAATTATTATGAAATTGATTTAATGAATTTGTTAACTCAGAATCTAATTGAAAATTAAGTTTTTAATCTGTGGTTTTAAAATGGGCAGTAAGATTTTTAGCATGAGTAGCCTACTGGTATTAGTTATTGATTTTAGAGGAGACTAATATGAGCGGAATAATAGCCATCCGGGCAGATGGGAATAGTGAGGTCGGTTTTGGACATCTGATGAGGACACAGGCTTTAGCCAGGCAGCTTGAAAAGTGCGGGGCTAGAGTTATTTTTTTGAGTAGAAATCCGGAAAACGTTAGGGATTATCAGGTGGAGATGCTTAACCACACCGCTGATTTTGATGCAGAAGATACGGCAGTTGAGGAGATTTTGCAACGTTACGGCGTGGACATGCTGATCATTGATTCTTACGCTTATGATCAGTCTCGGCTGGAACGAATGGCGGGGCTTGACTTGATTACGGTATGTATCGATGATATGAACCTGCATGAATTCAATGTGGATTTTGTGGTCAATGGTAACCTGTATGCGCCGCAGCTTAAATATAACGGCAGAGCCTGCCAACTGCTGGGTTCGGAATTTTTGCTCTTGCGAGAAGATTTTAATAGGCTGTCAGCTCGTCAAATTGGCTTACCAATGCGTGATGTTTTAATATCTTTGGGGGCAGCGGATATGGAAAATGCCACTCCTGGATTATTGAAAATACTATTTGATTATTCTCATTTTACAGAACTTGAATGGCATGTGGTCATCGGGCCGGTCTTTAAAAATGCTGACCAAATAGATTTCCTGGCTCGAAAATACTCGAATGTACACATTTACCATAAGCCTCCTATAAAGAATTTGATGAGTTTTTGCGATATAGCTATTAGTGCTGCTGGAAGTACTATTTATGAGTTGGCTGCCTGTGGGGTACCGGCTATTTCAGTAGTGGTGGCAGATAATCAGCTGATGTTGGCTGAAGAAGCCGAGCGGCAGGGGTTAGCCATAAATCTGGGTTGGTACCAGAAATTGCAGCCAGACAAGCTGTTTCGAAGCTTGGAAGAGCTGCGGGATGACTGTGAAACGAGAGCCAGAATGTCGGCCCGGGGACAGAGCTTGATTGACGGGCGGGGAGCAGAACGCTTGGCCGAGATATTATTGCATGCGGTGAGGAGAAAAGTAGATGCTGGAGATGATAAAGGGTAAGAAGATTCTGGTTACCGGGGGAACTGGAACGGTTGGGCAGCAGATAGTTAAGCGGTTGCTGGAATATGAGCCCGGAGTGGTGCGGGTTTTCTCCCGCGATGAGCATAAACAATATCAAATGCAGGAAGAATTATTTAGCCTGGGCATTGATGATAGCAGGATTCGTTTTCTATTGGGGGATGTGCGGGACCGGGGGCGTTTGAACCGAGCCATGGAGGACATCGATATTGTTTTTCACCTGGCAGCTTTGAAGCACGTTCCGGCCTGTGAATACAATCCTTCTGAAGCGGTGAAAACCAATGTCATCGGTACGCAGAATGTTATTGAATGTGCCATGGATAATGGGGTATCCAGTTTGGTCTATGCCAGTAGTGATAAAGCCGCCAGTCCTACCAATACCATGGGAGCCAGCAAGCTCCTGGCGGAACGGTTGATTTCCTCGGCAGACCAGTGGAAGGGACCGAGACAGATAAAATTTCTATCGGTACGCTTTGGTAATGTCCTTAATAGCCGTGGATCGGTCGTTCCGTTATTTAACCGGCAGCTTAAGGCAGGTGGGCCAATAACTGTAACGGAGCCAACGATGACTCGTTTTATTATGGGAGTAGATCAGGCTACTGATCTAATTCTACGCTCCCTGGATATGTCTCGGGGAGGGGAAACCTTTGTATTTAAAATGCCGGTCTTGCGTATCGGTGATCTGGCTCAGGCTATGATAGATCTATCCGGTAAACAGGTGGCAGTTGAAAATATTGGCCTCAGGCCGGGTGAAAAGATGTATGAGGAACTGATGAGCGAGGAAGAAAGCGCTCGTGCATTGGAGACAGATGAACTATTTATAATTTTGCCTTATCATCAGGATGCTCAAATAGCAGTTGAACAATATGCTGGAGCGAAACCGGCACTATATGGTGGTTATAGCTCCGACGATGTGCAGTTGATGAGCCTGGCTCAGATAAAGAATCTATGTGACCTGACTCCCATCGAAGGAGAACAGAATTAAAAGAACTAGCGTGACTGACAAAGTGAACAGGGGGACGGTTCCCTTGTTCATCCCCTAGCACCTTAACTGGATGAACATGGGAACCGTCCCCCTGTTCACTTTTGAGACTTGAGTTATTAATGAGTAAAGAGGTGTTGAGAATGACTGAGAGTATTAAGCTTACCCTGGAGCCTCATTCGGATATTGAACTGAATTTTGTGAGAGGTCCCCTGGAAGCTTTTTTAACCCTCCCGGAAGCTGGTATTAACGAGGATACCGGGATAATCATGGTGGTGGGGGGCTTTGATGATCTGGCTGGCTCTGATTACCAAGCCAAGGAGCTCAGGCCATATCTGGCTGATAAGTTTAACTGTATTGCAGTTGGGGTGAATTATTTTGGCAGTATCCGTAATCAGGCCATTAGGATTACCCCTGATTTTTTACATAATATCAATCGTATATATAACCTGGAGATGAGTCTGGAGAGTTTTAATAAGTCTCAGAGTGAGGAAGAGATCTACCGGGTTATTGCTGAAAATATAGTTCCCAGAGGAGTAACCAGTCTGGATATGCGCTGCCAGCCTACCATTGTCACTGGCAAGGAGGAATACCAATCCTGGGGCTTGTTACCGGCTATTGATTGCCTGCAGGTGCTGGGGGAGGTGCTGCAGCGTTACCCGGTGAACAGTCGGCGTATTATAGCCTATGGCAAAGGATACGGAGCCTATATTGCTATGCTGTTGGGTAAATTTGCTCCCCAAACCTTTTCAATTATTGTTGATCGCGATGGTTATTCCCGGTCTGAATTAAAACATATTGCCTGTGGGGAAGTGCTGGAAGCAGATTATGTTTATGCGTTTAATATAAGATTTTCCGAGTTGAGGTTTACCATTGGTTCAGGTTCTAATAATCCCTGGACTATCGAAGATGAGTTATCGCCTTTCTATTTTTCAGATAGCCATCGTAAAATTCGCAGCCTGCTGGAGGAGAAACAGCGAATGGCATCAGATACCCGATATTATGTTTTTCATTCCGAAGAGGGACTAGCATCTCTTGGGGACAAGGACCGCTGTGTGGAGATACTAAGCCGCTATAATAAAGTCTGTTATAATCGCTTCCCGCTTAATAATTTGGCTGAGTCGAAGGAAGCCCAACAGTTTCAGGCGGAAAGCTATCAAAAGGCTGCTGATAAGGATATTTTCGCTTGGTTGGCCGAAGTTGACGGTCTGACTATGGCCAAAGTAAATGAGAACACTGACTTCAGCCTTAACAGCCAATATGAATTTGACTGTGGGGAGAAAAAATATCATTTTGAGTTCAATGACGAATACCGGCTAAAGGTTTCGATTGTATAAATAGAAATGCTTAAACATTACGCTGGAGGTAAAATCATGAACATACTGGTTACCGGCGGGGCCGGTTTTATTGGCCGCTGGGTGGTAAAGAAGCTGCTGGAGGAAGGCCATAGGGTCGTAGCTTTTGATGATTTATCCAATGGCAGCCTAAGGAATATCGAGGAGTTCAAGGATAACCCTTATTTTAAGTTTATAGCCGGGGATATAAAGGATCAGAAGGCCCTGACTCAGGTGTTTTTCCCCGATGGAGACGCGGTCAAGCAGACATCGTGTGCCGGGCAGGCTAAGTACCCGGGTGGTTTTGATGTGGTTTATCACCTGGCGGCCAGCATCAACGTACAGGATTCTATCGATGATCCCCGCACTACGTTTGCTAATGATGTGATTGGGACTTTTAATGTTCTGGAAGAATGTCGTAAACAGAGGATAAAGGTACTCTTTATGTCTACCTGCATGGTTTATGATCGTTGCCGGGAGGAAGCCGGGATAACCGAAGATCACCCGGTGAAGCCGGCTTCTCCTTATGCCGCCAGCAAACTATCCGGTGAGGCTTTAACCCTATCCTATTACCATACTTATGGCCTGCCAACTACGGTTGTAAGACCATTTAATACTTACGGGCCTTTTCAAAAAGCCTCCGGTGAAGGTGGGGTTGTGGCTATATTCTTAAAAAAAGATTTGCAGGGCGAGATGCTGCAGATTTACGGCGAGGGAACCCAGACCCGGGATCTATTATATGTGGAAGATTGTGCGAACTTTGTTATTCGAGCGGGTATGGATAGCCGGGCTGATGGACAGATACTCAATGCCGGGTTGGGGTGTGATGTGAGTATTAATGAACTGGCCAGCCTGATCTGCAGCGATGATCAGCGGATTAAACATGTGGCCCACATTCATCCGCAGAGTGAAATAGAAAAGTTGCTTTGTAATTATGATAAGGCTCGTAATTTGTTGAATTGGGAACCCCGGGTGAGTTTGGCTGAAGGTCTGCAAAAGACCAGGAGATGGATTGTAGAGGGTGAGATATAAATGCAGAAGTTCATTCCCTATGGGCAGCAGAACATAGATGAAAATGATATAGCAGCGGTGGTCAGGGTATTGCGTTCACCGCTTATTACGCAGGGGCCGGTGGTGGATGAGTTTGAGGCGCGGATAGCAGATTATTGCGGAGCTAGATATGCCGTGGCTTTTAATAGTGGTACCTCGGCACTGCATGCAGCTATGTTTGCAGCTGGAATTGGTGCCGGGGATGAGGTCATCAGCTCACCTTTAACCTTTATTGCTACAGCCAATGCTGCTATCTATATGGGTGCCAGACCGGTTTTGGTGGATATTGACCCGGATACCTATTGCATAGATGTTTCCAAAATTGAAAAGGTGCTTACGAATAAAAGTCGGGCTATCGTTCCGGTCGATTATGCAGGTTATCCGGTAGATATATCAGGTGTTAATGAGATTGCGGCCCAATATGGGCTCGCCGTGGTAGAAGACGCAGCCCATGCTCTGGGTGCCAGTCGGGCGGGATGTATGGTGGGTCAGGAAGCTGGCATGACCATGTTCAGCTTTCATCCGGTTAAGCATATCACCACTGGTGAAGGTGGGATGATAGTTTGTAATGACAAGAATTACTGCCATAAACTTAAACTCTTCCGCTGTCATGGTATTGAGAAAGATGAGAGGTTATGGGGAGCCAATGATGGGCCCTGGTACTATGAGATGCAGGAACTGGGTTTTAACTACCGCATAACTGATATGCAATCGGCCCTGGGTATTTCTCAGATGAACAAACTGCCAGGTTTTTTACAGGAACGTCGGAGTATAGCGGCAATTTATGATGAGGAGCTGAGCACCTTAGACTGGCTTACTATTCCTCCTCATCCTCCTGAAGAAAATAAGCATGCTTATCATCTGTATCCCATCCTCCTTGATAAAGCTATAAACCGTAAGGAATTTTTCATTTATATGCGCCAACATGGCATAGGGGTACAGGTGCATTATATACCCTTACATTTGCAGCCCTATTATCAGCGGTGTTTTGGCTACCGGCCCGGAGATTTTCCGTTGGCTGAAGAATTTTATGCTCGTGAGATTAGTCTGCCGATTTATCCAGGTCTAAGCGAAGAAGAACAGGCTTACGTTATCCAGACGATCAAAAACTATCGATAGAGCTAAGCAAATCATGAATTATAATCGATAGTATTTATGTTAAGAGACTGGCTGGTGCCGTGACAACTGCTCTTACGAAAAACCATGTAAAGGGGGTATTGGATGGAAATCAGCGCGTTAGCCGGTATGGCTACTAATTTGCAGGCAGAAAGCTTGCAACAGAAGGTTGGGACCAGAGTTTTAAAAATGCAGATGGATAGTACTGAGACGGCTGGACAAGCCATGATCGAAATGATTAAAGCCAGCACTCTGGAAATGGAGAGAGCGGTAACCCCACATCTAGGGAAAAACCTGGATGTGATAGCCTAAGCAGGTACTCATGAAGGAGGTCTTTGATTAATTACAGAGACCTTCTTCATGAGTCTATGGACCTAAACAATAGTAAAGTAAAACAAGGTTTTATTCGATATAAATAAACAACAACAGGTAACCAGATTAAGATAAGCCATAAGATTACGGTATACGCTAAAGATGAGAAGAGACAGACACCATTCGTATTCGCCACATCAAGGATTCAATTTATGAAGGAGATATTATGGATAATATTTATGCAATTACGACTGAAATATTGGATCTAATTATAACTATTGAAGAGGGGCTGGAGCATCTCAACAAGCGCATGGGAGAACTGCATTTCGAAGATACCCGGTATCTGTTTCAGGATATATTGGAGGCCTATTTAAGCATAATGACGGCAATGGAAGGATTAATGGATAATCTTAATACCGATGCTGTTCTAGAGAAATCGAAGCAATTGCATAATGCAATGGAACAAATGAATCAGTCCTATGAAGTTAACAAAATGGATAAGGCTCGTATGGACATGCAGTTTGTTTTGGTTCCAACATTCAAGCAATGGAAATCGGCCATGGAAAGCTGTTTACGACCGCTAGCTCAGGCTTAATTTATGCCCAGCGGGGAGGATTAGAATTATATTTTAACAGCACATTCCAATATTTAAGCATTTGTTTATCAAATTAACATATGTTTATTAAGCTTTTGGAGGGGGATGAATATGAGGGTTGAAGAACAGGGAATGCCGGTAACAGTGATTAAGCCAGAAGTGGATAGCAGGGTGGCACAGAGGCGAGGAGATCGCCCCGAAGTAACCTTGCAAGACCTGAAAGTGCAACCGGAAGCTAAGGCAGTTGATGAAAGGGATACTGTTCCCAATGATGAAAAAGTGAAATCGGCAGTTCAAACCGCCAATAAGCTCATGAGCATATCCAGTTATCACATGCAGTTTAAGATTGATGACCACAGTGAACGTTTGCAGGTCATCTTGATAGATGATTCCTCTCAGCAGGTGATAAGACAGATTCCGGCGGATAAAATGTTGGAATTGTCAGCCCGAATAAAAGAAGTGCTGGACAACTTCACCAAAATGGTGGGTGTATTTGTTGACGAAATAGGATAGGTATTGAAATAGGATAGGTATTAAGGGTAATTGAAAATAGTTTGATGTTATAACGCATAAGTGCTTGACTTATGCAAGGAGGCATATATTTTGAACATGGAAGCACAAGCCTATAATAATTACAAGAAAGCCAGCGTAGAAACGGTGCCACAGGAGAAACTGCTATTGATGCTTTATGATGGTGCCTTAAAGAATATAAATAATGCGAAACATGCTATAGAGCAGAAGGATATCAACCTGGCTCATCAACAAATAATTAAGGCGGAAGATATAATTGTTGAACTTATGGCCACCTTAAACATGGAATATGATATATCCCATAAGCTAATAGTTCTATATGAGTATCTGTTAAATGAATTGGTTCAAGCTAATGTGAAGAAGGATATCAGTAAACTGGAACTGGTAGAAGAATTTCTCAATGAGCTAAAGAATACCTGGGAGGATGCTATCAAGCAGCTAAAGAATGCTCCGCCAGTTGAAAACGGTGGGGAACCAATTCAGGCCAAGTCAATTAACGTGCAGGGGTAAATAATAATGATAAGTAAATCTGTTTCCTCGCCGGAGAATGTAGTTCGTATAAAGCAGCTCTACGAGAGAATGTTGGCAATATCTATAATGCAAAAGGCCATAGTAGACCAGGAAAATGAAGATTCCTGGTCTATGGATGAAATGGCTGATCTCATGCTGGAGCGTCAGGATATTATCCAGCAGATTGACGAATTAGGTCCTATAGATAGAGCGATAGCTGCTCAGGATGCTGGGCAGAATGATGTCGGCAAAAGGGCTGAAGAGCAGTTAAATGAAAATGAGCAAATTTTTAACCAAGCAATTGAACATATTAAGCACAGTATCCTCAGTATTCAGACAAATGATCATATTAGCCAGACCAGACTGGAAGAAGGTATGCAGAAAATATCCGCCAAGCTAAGCCAAACCAGGGCCAATACCAAGGCTCAAAATGCCTATGATAAGGGTGATGTTTATTCATCAGCCTGGTTTATTGATAAAAAACAATAGTTCACGGTGTAAAGGAATGAATATTATTGTCTGCCCAAATCTTAATTCAGGATATTGTAGATAATTTCAATAAACAAGAGCAGCTGTATCTAATTATAGCGGAGCTTGCAGCTAAGCAGCTGGGTGTATTGGAACATGGTGATTGGCTGGACAAGCCTGATAAGCTGAATGATATACTGGAAAAGCGTAAAAATCTGGTCGCCGAGATCAATGTTTTAAATGCAAATAATCAATCGTTACAGTCCGAGGTTAAGAAGCAATTAGAAATCACAGATTTTGTACTCAGTGCCCTGGAACCCCAGTTAGAAGAAAAGCAATATCAATTACTGAGTCAAAGTGTAGTGGACCTGGGTGATTTATTGGCTGAGATTAGTAGGGTGGACCAGCAAAGCCATCTTTTAATCAAACGCAAAGCTGGGTTTAGTAAAACCGAGGTGCCTACTAACAGCCAGCAGGTGAAAAACGCGTACCAGGAGGCCATGCAGCAGGCCAAGAAACCAGGTAAGTAGGAAAAAACAAGAAGCTTTAATGATATGTATGGTTTTAAATGAAAATCACCTTAATATAGCCGCATTTTTTAGATTATGCGGTTATTGCCATTTTCAAATTGAGCGTCTATAATTATTTCTAATAGTCGGGAGGATGTTCTTTAGTTGTAGTAGAATCCGGCAATATACAAAGAAGTGAGGGATTTTTTCAGATGTTCGAAGACAAAGTTTTAGTGTGCCAGGATTGTGGCAAAGATTTTGTGTTTACCGCTGGTGAGCAAGAGTTCTACCATGAAAAGGGCTTCGAAAATGAACCCAAACGCTGTAAAGATTGCAGACAGAATCGTCGTAGCGGCAGTGGCAGCAAAGCCCCCCGCGAGATGTTCGTGGCTACTTGTGCTGAATGTGGAACTGAGACCGAAGTTCCTTTTAAACCTGTAGAGGGAAGACCGGTTTACTGTCTGGAGTGTTTTCAGAGACAAAAACAAGCTTCATATTAAATAAGAATTTTACCGGGCTATATGCCCGGTTTTGTATTTTCCAGGGTAATGGCACAGGGGCAGATACCTGGTATTTATGTTGATTGTTTCTGGGCAGTGACAAAAGATGCCTGCCCCTCTGTTTCACTGCTATGCCTGGTTTTTTAGAAAATTAATTTTAATGCAGATTCTTGTTAAAATTGAGTATAATAATAATACACAAGGGAAAGGAGTGGTCGTATGAAATTGGAAATCAGAGGAAGGCACATCGAAATAACTGATGCATTGAAGGATTATACAACCAAGAGACTTTCCAAATTAGAGAAATACATTGAGGATGCCAGAATAGCTCAGGTTGCCCTGTCGCTGGAAGGAGAAAGTCACAAAGTTGAAGTAACCATTCCCTTAAATGGAATGATTCTCCGCGGAGAAGTAGCCGGCGAAGATATGTATACGGCTATTGACATGGTAGTTGAAAAACTGGAGAAACAAATTGAAAAACATAAAACTAAACTATATAAGAGCTATCGTGGAGCTGGTCTGAAGCAGGCCGTGGCAGATGAGATCCAGAGAGAACTGAAGGATAGGGATACCACCGAGAAATTCAAAATTGTTAAAACCAAACGCTTTGCGTTAAAACCTATGGATGAAGAAGAAGCGATCATGCAGATGAACCTTCTGGGTCATAATTTTTTCGTTTTCTATAATGCCGAAACTGACGAGGTTAATGTAGTTTATAAGCGGAAAGATGGCCACTATGGTTTAATTGAGCCGGATTTCGATTAGTTGAAGCATCCCAGGCAAAATGATAATATAGAGTTGTTTAGGCTATTAAATTAGAGGAACCATATGGTTCCTCTTTTTTCAGTATCATAAAGTATAATATTCTAATGTTGATGGATGAGAAAACAATAGCATACGACGTCCCAGGATGGACTGGTGTCGCGATGTCACGGAAAGACTAGTGCCTGCCATGGATGGCAAGGAGCGACCGGTGCAGCTTAAGGCTCGGTGTAAGATGAGTTTTCTAAGAAAGAAGGTTAATCGATGATTAAAGACTTTGTTAAAACTCTGTTGGATGATAATGAGAAAGAGGTCAAAAAGCTCCGCGGGGTGGTAGATGATATTAATGCTCTGGAAAGTCAGATGCAGGCCCTGGCGGATGAGGATTTCCCGAAAAAAACCGAAGAATTTCGCGAAAGATTAAAGAATGGAACTCGATTAAACGATATAATACCTGAGGCTTTTGCAGTGGTTCGCGAAGCCTCCCGCCGAACGCTGGGTATGCGGCATTTTGACGTACAGCTTATCGGCGGTATGGTTATGCACAAAGGCAAAATTTCGGAGATGAAAACCGGGGAAGGTAAAACCCTGGTCGCTACCCTGCCAGCTTACCTGAATGCTCTGGAGGGCAAGGGGGTACATATAGTTACCGTCAATGATTACCTGGCGGCACGCGATGCGGAATGGATGCGGCCGGTTTATGAATTCTGCGGGCTTACCGTTGGCTTAATCGTGCATGGACTGAACTATGAGGAGCGACGGGCCGCTTACCAGTGTGATATCGCTTATGCAACCAATAATGAACTGGGGTTTGATTATCTGCGTGACAATATGGTGGTTGCGGCTGAACATATGGTACAACGTCCCCTTAACTTTGCCATCATAGACGAGGTGGACTCAATATTAATAGATGAAGCCCGTACCCCGCTGATTATTTCCGGGGAGGGGGATAAACCTACAGATTTGTATTACAAAATCGCTAAGTTTATTCCACGTCTGGAGAATGAACAGGATTACAAGGTAGATGAAAAAGCTCATGTGGTAACCTTGACCGAAGAAGGGGTCAAGCGAGTAGAAAAGCACTTTGTAATTGAGAATCTGGCAGAGAACATGGAACTGGCTCATCATGTCAACCAGGGTTTGCGAGCCCATACGCTCATGAGGCGAGATCGGGATTACGTGGTTAAGGATGACCAGGTTATTATTGTCGATGAATTTACCGGGCGTTTAATGTTCGGGCGTCGTTATAGCGATGGTTTACATCAAGCTATAGAGGCCAAGGAAGAAGTTAAAATAGAGAAGGAATCCCAGACTTTAGCCACCATCACCTTCCAGAATTATTTCCGTATGTACCAGAAACTGGCTGGGATGACCGGTACTGCGAAGACTGAGGAAGATGAATTCCGCAACATTTATGGTATGGACGTGGTGGTTATACCCACGCATATGCCTATGGTGCGTGCAGATAAGCCAGACTACGTTTATCGAACTGAGCAAGGCAAGTTTTTGGCGGTGGTGGAAGACATCATTGTCCGCCACAATAATGGCCAGCCGGTGCTGGTAGGAACTATTTCTATAGAAAAGTCAGAGCTATTAAGTGGATTATTAGGCAAACGCGGAGTCAAACACCAAGTTCTAAATGCTAAGCATCATGAACAGGAGGCCCAGATAATTGCCGGCGCTGGACAGGCTAAATCAGTTACCATTGCCACCAATATGGCCGGCAGAGGAACTGATATAGTTCTGGGTGAAGGGGTCAAGGATCTGGGAGGACTATATGTATTAGGCACCGAGAGACACGAATCCCGGCGTATAGATAACCAGCTGCGGGGACGCTCCGGGCGTCAAGGGGACCCGGGTGAATCTCGTTTCTATGTATCTATCGAAGATGATTTAATGCGTTTATTCGGGTCAACCAATATTGAAGGTCTTATGGATCGTCTCGGTATGGACGACACCATGCCGATAGAGAACAAGATGATTTCCAAAGCCCTGGAAAACGCTCAAAAGAAGGTGGAAAGCCGCAACTTTGGCATTCGTAAGAACGTGCTCGAGTATGATGATGTAATTAATAAACAGAGAACGGTTATTTATGGGGAGCGTAAGAAAGTACTCTATGGCGAAGACCTCAAAGAGACCATTCTCGCTATGATTAATGATGTAATTGACCAGGTGGTAGGCAGTTTTGCTGGTGAGCAAAAGTATTCCGATGAATGGGATCTGGATGGTTTGCTGACCTATGTTGATCAGAATGTTCTGCCGGATCATGATTTTGAACCCGAAGCTATTCTGGGTATGACCAAGCATGAAGTCAAGGAGCTAGTCAAAGAAAAAACTTTGGCCCTGTACGAAGATAGGGAGATAGAACTGGGCGCTGAAACCATGCGGGAAATCGAAAAGGCCATCATGTTACGGATCATTGATAATAAATGGATGGATCATATCGATGCCATGGATCAGCTTAGAAATGGGATTAATTTACGGGCCTATGCCCAGCGTGATCCCCTGATTGAATACAAGTTCGAAGCATTTGAAGCCTTCCAGGAGATGATTTTTAGTATCAAGGAAGACGTGGTCAGATATATCTTAAGAGTAAGAGTCGTAGAAAGACCAGAAGAGAGAAAAATGATTGTTAATCAGGGAGAAGAGGCTGAAAAAAAACCAGTTCGAGTAGGTAACAAGATTGGGCGTAATGACCTTTGTTCCTGTGGGAGCGGGAAGAAGTATAAAAAATGTTGTGGGAGTGGGGTTAGTTAATGGATCTAACTACTCTGGTAGGTTTATTTCTAGGTATTGGAATGCTATTATTGGCGTTCATTGAAGAAGGTGGTTCTCTGGGCATGCTTTTAGTGCCCACCGCTGCCATGATTGTTTTTGGCGGAACCTTTGGTGCCACCATCATCAGCTTTAGCCTGGAAGAGTTAAAGAAATTTCCGTATTTTTTTAAAATAGTTTTTACTGAAAAAAAAGTAAACTATCCAGAAGTGCTGGACTCACTGGTAGATACGGCTGACAAAGCCCGCCGGGAAGGGCTGCTCAGTCTGGAAAGCCAACTGGCTACGATTGAGAACCAGTTCATGTCCCGGGGGTTGCAGCTGGTAATTGACGGAACCGATCCCGATTTAACCAGAAGCATGTTGGAAATGGAGATAGAAGCCTATGAAAATGGCGAGAAATTAGGCCATGAAATGTTCATGGCCATGGGCGGATTCGGACCTACGATGGGTATTATCGGAACGGTTATGGGTATGGTAAATGTTTTGAGTAATTTGTCCAGTCCTGATGAACTAGGCGGAGCCATAGCAGTTGCCTTCCTGGCTACCCTTTACGGTATTGCTTCGGCTAATTTATTATGGATCCCCTTTGCCACCAAGATTAAAGTGAAGACGGGTAGAAACGTTCTTTTAATGGAGATGGTACTGGAGGGCATCCTCTCCATACAGGCGGGAGAAAATCCTCGGGTTATAAGAGAAAAACTGATGACATTCCTGCCAGCCGAAGCCCGAGAATTGATGCGCGAGCAAGAGAGCGCATAGATGAGGATGTGATCATATGGCTGGTTCTCGCCGCAAGAAGGACAATGGGGGTGGAGAAGGGGAAAGCGGGACAGAGCGTTACCTGCTCAGCTATGCCGACTTTATCACGCTATTAATGGTATTTTTTATAATTATGTATGCCATGAGCAAGGTGGACGTGGAGAAATATACGGCTATGGCCAACTCATTAAGTGTAGTACTGAAAGGCCAGAGTCCAGCTGTGATGGAATCTCCGGGCCCGTCTATGGTGCAGGGCGTTTCCGGTCAGCAAAAACCTGTGCCCCCTGGTTCTCCCACTGCTAACCAGGAAGATTTACAGGAGGTAAAGGAGCAAATCGAGCAATTCATTAAGGCCCAGGAATTAGAGGCCAGCAGTAAAGAGAGTGGTCAGACTGCCACTAAACTGGGTGATTACATAAATATTATTGAGCAAGAGCGGGGACTGGTAATCAGCTTCAAGGATGCTTTGCTTTTTGGCAGTGGTTCGGCTGAGCTTACCCCTCAGGCGCAGGTTATTATCAGCCAGGTCGGCAATGCTCTGGTTAATATGCCTAACTTCATACGTGTCGAAGGACATACTGATAATCGGCCTATTAGCAACGCCCGATATCCTTCTAACTGGGAATTGTCGGTTCTGCGTGCTTCCAACGTAGTCCATGTATTTCAGAGTAACTCGGGAATATCCCCTGCGCGTCTTTCTATTGTCGGCTATGGGGAGTATCGACCGTTGGTTCCTAATGAGGATAATATGAGTCAGGCTATGAATCGCCGCGTAGATGTGGTTATATTGAAAAAGAAATATGACTATTTTGAGCCATCAACTACATCAACAAAACCTGAAATAGCTCCGGCACCGATCTCAGCCCAATGAAAAAAGGGGTGACAAGGGGACGGGGTTGTTGACAACCCACTGAGATGCTAAGGGTTGTCAACAACCCCGTCCCCTTGTCACCCCCTTACTCTCCAGTTGTTTTTTTTTCTCTGGCTTGCCAGTCGGGTATAAAATCTGTTAATTTAGGTAGTAACCTGTGAGTTAATCTAGGAGGTTGAGTTTTTTGATTGAAGATCCCCGTGGAACTATAGAAGAAATCCTCAGTACTTTAAACGAGATGAGGGTGTCTCTTTGACCTTGAAGGCCAAAAACAACAGATAGAACTCTTGCAGCAAACCATGCTGGTACCAAATTTTTGGGATGATAACCAGAAATCCCAACAGGTATCCAAACAAATCAGCGATTTAGAGGATAATGTTCGGCAATGGGAAAGCCTGTGGGAGGAAGTTAACTACCTTAGTGATGTCCTGAATCTAGCTGAGGTTGAAAAAGAGGAAGAGATTTACGCTGAGACAGTGCGCGAGCTAGGTAGTTTGCTCAAGAAGTTTAGGGATTACGAGCTCCTGATTTTATTTTCTGGGGAACATGATCATGCCGATGCTATTGTATCCCTGCATGCTGGTGCCGGGGGCACCGAAGCACAGGATTGGGTGCAAATGCTTCTGCGCATGTATACGCGTTGGGCCGAATCATCCGGTTATGGGGTGGAAATCATGGATTTTCTAACCGGAGACGAAGCGGGTGTAAAAAGTGTTACATTTCTGGTGAAAGGTAATAATGCTTATGGCAAGTTGAAATGTGAAGAAGGTGTGCATCGCCTTATCCGTATTTCACCTTTTGATTCTTCCGGACGCAGGCATACTTCGTTTGCTTCTTTGGGAGTTTTACCGGAGATTAGTGAAGAAGTCGAAATTAATATCAACCCGGATGAACTGCGAATTGACACCTATCGATCCAGCGGAGCCGGGGGTCAGCATGTTAATAAAACTGATTCAGCCGTACGCATTACCCATCTCCCGACTGGAATTGTAGCCCAGTGTCAAAATGAACGCTCCCAACACGCTAATCGCATCACGGCTATGAAGATTCTGAATGCTAAGCTCTACGAATTGAAAGAGAAAGAGTTAGAGGATAATATGCAGAAGCTGAAGGGAGAATATAAGGAGATAGCCTGGGGCAGCCAGATTCGAACCTATACCTTGAATCCCTTTTCCCTGGTCAAAGACCACCGCAGTAATCTGGAGATGGGCAATGTACAGGCGGTTTTAGATGGAGATATAGACGATTTTATAACAGCCTGCCTGCACCTGCGTCAAGAAATTAACACCATGGGAGGATAACGTGAGAGATATAAATGAACAAGCAATAGAAACTGTTAAGGAAAAAGCCCGCTTGATTAGACAAGATATTATCAAGATGCTGGGGGAGGCGGGCTCCGGTCATACGGGAGGGTCTCTCTCTGCAGCGGATATTTTATCATGCCTGTATTTCTGGGAAATGAATATTGATCCCAGCAGGCCGAAGTGGGAGGAAAGGGACCGTTTTGTACTGAGCAAGGGGCATGCTGCTCCGGTTCTCTATGCTGCCCTGGCGGAAAGGGGCTATTTTCCTGCAGAAAAACTACTAACGCTTAGAAAACTGGGGAGCCCATTGCAGGGACATCCGGATATGCGGAAAGTTCCTGGGGTAGAAGCTTCGACCGGCTCTTTAGGACAGGGTATCTCCTGGGCTGTAGGTATGGCTCTGGCAGCTCGCATGGATCGTAAGGATTATCGAGTATATGCTTTGCTGGGTGATGGGGAATTAGAGGAAGGCTTGGTGTGGGAAGCAGTAATGGCCGCCGGACACAAACAATTAGACCAACTGGTGGCCCTGGTGGATTATAATGGACTGCAGATTGATGGGCCAATCAGTGAGGTATTATCTCCTGAACCTATCGCGGATAAATTTAGAGCTTTTAACTGGGAAGTGCTGGAGGTAGATGGTCATAATTGCCAAGAGATAATGGAGGCTTTTAGTACCGCCCGGCAGGTTAAGGGCAGGCCCACCGCCATTGTAGCCAAAACAGTAAAAGGCAAAGGCTGCTCATTTATGGAAAACCGCGCCGAATGGCATGGTACCACCCCTAATAAGGAGCAGGTAGAAAAAGCTCTCGCAGAATTAAACTAAAAACAAAGAATAGACTTGGATTGCGTAGAAAATCCCACAGAAATAGGAGGACGATTCTTTGGAGAAGCAAGCTACTCGGGATGCATACGGTAAAGCGCTGGTGGAACTGGGTGAGAAAAATAGAGATGTAGTGGTACTTGATGCGGATCTCTCTAAATCAACCAAGACAGCGGATTTTGCTAAAGCATTTCCGGAAAGATTTATAAATGCTGGTATTGCCGAGCAGAATATGATCGGAATGGCAGCCGGTTTGGCAGCCTCCGGCAAGGTGGTTTTTGCCAGTTCATTTGCCATGTTTGCAGTCGGACGCGCTTTTGAACAGGTGCGAAATTCCCTGGCTTACGCTCATCTGAATGTAAAGGTCTGTGCCACCCATGCTGGCATAACTGTGGGAGAAGACGGCGGATCACATCAATCAGTAGAAGATATCGCCCTGATGCGCAGCATTCCCGGAATGTGTGTGGTGGTACCAGCGGATGGATCATCTACCCGCCAAGCGGTGCAAGCTTTATATGCCCAGGAAGGACCCGCCTATCTGCGACTGGGCCGGCCCGCAGTTCCAACTATTTATCCCGAGAATATGGACTTCACTATCGGCCAGGCGATTGAACTAAGGCCTGGTAAAGATGCCAGCCTTATTGCCTGCGGTATCATGGTGGCCAAGTGCTTGGAGGCCGCTGAGATTCTCAGTCAGGAGGGTATCGAAGTTGCGGTAGTGGATATGCACACCATTAAACCATTGGATGAAAAAATGATAATCAGGCAGGCAAGTACTACTGGCGCAATTCTAACCGTGGAGGAACATAGCATCCTGGGAGGCTTAGGATCTGCTGTTTGTGAAGTAGTCTGCGAAAAATGTCCGGTTCCTGTACACAGAATGGGAATAATGGATGTATTTGGCCAATCTGGCAGCCCGGACGAGTTAATGCAGCATTATGGACTAAGCACTTCCAAGATTATAGAAAATGTACATCATTTGCTGAAAAATAAATAATTAACAAAAGGATTTACATGTTTTTTGTAGAACCACCTCTGGTAGGTGGTTTTTTTGTGCAAGAAATGGGAGTACAATCGCGTATATGTAAGGGGAAACGGATCTAAATAGTGAACATTAGGTCATATCGGGGGTACCCCCAAGGTGAAGCGCCACAGGTATACTCCTTTTTTTAGATTGAAGGCGAGGGAGATAAATGCTGGTTCAATTTTATAACGTCTCCAAAGTTTATGACAATGGTGTTAAAGCTCTGAATGACATTTCGTTAAAGATAGATCGCGGTGAATTTATTTTTTTAATGGGCTCCAGCGGAGCAGGAAAATCAACTCTGGTAAAGATGCTTATCCGCGAAGAGTTACCTACCCGCGGGCAAATATTTGTAGCTTCACGCAGCGTGGTGCGCATGAAACGTAGTGAGGTACCTGGCTTGCGTAGAAATGTCGGCATTATTTTTCAAGATTTTAAACTTTTGGAGAACAAAACGGTCAGTGAAAACGTAGCTTTTGCTATGAAGGTAGTTGGGGCAAGTTCGGGTGATATGAAAGCCCGGGTGCCGGAAGTAATACAGATGGTGGGCTTAAAGGGCAGGGAGAATTCGTTTCCCGGTCAGCTCTCCGGAGGTGAGCAGCAGCGGGTAGGCATTGCCAGGGCTATTGCCAACCGGCCGCTATTGCTGATTGCGGATGAACCGACTGGTAATTTAGATATTGATACTTCCCTGGAGATCATGGATTTGCTTTATGATATTAACCGTAAAGGGACAACGGTTATCATGGCTACCCATGCCCGCGAACTGGTGAAGAATGCCCGTAAAAGAGTAATTATCTTAGATTCGGGCAGAGTTAGTTCCGATCAGATTTCTGGGGAGTCTCGGTTATGAGCAGTTTAAAGAATTTCGGCTACTTTTTCGGTGAAACCTTTCAGTCCCTGAGGCGCAACCGTTTATTAAGCATAGCTACGGTTTCAACGGTAGCTATCTGTATATTGATTCTGGGTGTGGCGGTTTTAATGACTATAAATGCGAGCTACTTTATGAATCAATTGGAATCTGATATTGAGATTATGGTATTCGTCGATAATTCTCTGGATAATTCGCAGCTATCTGATCTGGAGTATAAGATAGAAAGT
Organism: uncultured Syntrophomonas sp.; assembly: GCA_964510795.1. GTDB lineage: Bacteria > Bacillota > Syntrophomonadia > Syntrophomonadales > Syntrophomonadaceae > Syntrophomonas_B. The sequence goes on along the minus strand of CAZEDT010000006.1, from coordinate 31,093 downwards.
TTATCCGGGGTTAAGTCGGTAGAATTTGTCAGCAAAGACCAGGCCTTGAAAAGCTTGCAGGCAAAATTCGCTGATAAGGAATATGATTTAAAACAAACCCTGGGCAAAAATCCTTTGCCCAATGGTTTTGAAGTGAAGGCCGAAAGACCACAGGATGTTGCCAAATTAGCTCAAAAAATAGACAAGCTGGACGGAGTTGATAAGGTTAATTATGGCCAGGGCGTAATCGAGCGGCTCTTAAAGGTAACTCAGTGGATAAGGATTATTTCTATCGCTTTAATTGTCTTTTTAGCTATGGGAGCAGTATTTTTGATTGCTACTACCATAAGACTGGCAATTTTTTCTCGACGTAAGGAAATTTACCTGATGAAGCTTATCGGTGCTACGGATTGGTTTGTGCGCTGGCCCTTCTTTATTGAAGGGGTTTTATTGGGATCACTCGGATCATTGATTGCTATTTCGTTATTGGCCTTGGGATACGGTTCGCTTCTTAACAACATACAGACAGCGATCTTTTTCATTCCTTTGGTTAAGAACCCGAAATTGCTTTTAGATATTTACCTGGCACTATTAGCCAGCGGAGCTGTACTGGGTATGATGGGTACCTTTATTTCGCTCAACCGCTTTTTGAAGGTATAAGGAACGGGGACACACCCTTAATAGTGACTTTTAAAGGTCACATCAGTAGTCCGAGGGCACCTGCTTCGCAGCAATGTCCCTACAACCCTGATATTGTTACATAGTGATGCGTCAAGTTGCTGGAGGAGGAGAAACAGTGAAAGTCAATCAACGTTTGATGGCAGTTTTTATAGCCATGATTGTTTTTATGGGTATTATTATGCCGGCTTATGCGGATGAAATTGCGGACAAGCAGCAGAAGCTTCAGGATGTAAGCCGGCAAATAAATGAACAGAATCAAAAATTAAGTAATGCGAAGAAGAAAGAAAAAAGTATCGTGGGGCAGGTTCTCAATCTGGAAAAAGACATGAAAAAAACCCAGGATCAGATAGAGTCTCTCTCTGATCGGGTAGATTTCCTGCAGTCAAATATTGGAGTTACTGAAAACGAGATCAACGTCCTCGAGGCTGATCTGGAAAAACAGACTGATATTTTAAGCCAACGCCTGGTTTTTATTTATCAGGAGGGAGATATATCCTACCTGGAAGTATTGTTAGAGGCTGAAGACATTAAGGATTTTCTCACCCGCTATGATCTTTTAAATAGAATTCTTGACCAAGATCGTGAATTAATCGAATCTATAAGTAAACAAAAGAAAGACCTGAATCTTAAAAAGAGTAGTTTGGAAGTTCAGAAGAAAGACTTGGAGATAGCCAGGGAGGATCAGACTGATAAAAAGGAACTTTTGGATGATCAAATAGACGATAAAAAAGTGATTCTCAGTAGTGTGCAAAAAGAAAAGAAGGCTCTTTTACAGGCTTTAAATGAACTGGAGCAAACCTCAAAAGAACTGGAAGCCATGATTCGCAAACTGCAAAGCAGTGGCAATCAAGCGCAGATTGGTACCGGTACTTATAGCTGGCCTACCCCTGGTTTTGTAAAAATTACCTCGGAATATGGTATGCGTTATCATCCCATCCTTAAAACTCGAAAAATGCACACCGGTATTGATATCGGTGCTCCGTCGGGAGTGTCCATACTGGCTGCAGATGGTGGCAAGGTAATATATTCCGGGTGGATGGGCGGATATGGTCAGGTAGTGGTCATTGATCACGGAGCCGGCATGTCTACCCTCTACGCTCATCAATCTACGCTGCTGGTCAGCAATGGGGCTTCAGTCAGCAAGGGTCAGGTAATTGGCAAGGTAGGAAGTACCGGTTGGAGCACCGGCGCCCATCTGCATTTCGAAGTCCGTGTAAACGGAACCCCAGTCAACCCACATTCGTATGTTTAGATAGTTAAATGAGTCAGGGGGTTTCTCCTGACTCATGTTTTCTTAAAGAACTTATTACCCCCCTGCTTCCCTCTGCCCCTTTATCCCCGGTATTTCCAATCATTAATCTCATTTCCCCTAATTTCCACTTGCATAGCTTTTTTTGTTAAAAGAGTTTTATTTGTTTTCATTTTCTTATTGATGTAACATATTAGGGATGGAAGATTAATAATATTAAGTATGGTGGTGTAAATTTGAAGGATAATAAAATCGTAAAGGGCTTCTATAGATTTTTTGCCTTACTTGGCCTGCTGGTGTTTATATCACTGGCTTTTGTTTTTATTAGCAATACCAGTAGCATCAGCAGTCTGATAACAGTAGTAGGTCTGCTTGAATCCCAGTCCCTAAACGAACCGCATGGCAATAAAATGATTGAAGGAGCCACTAGCGGGATCGTAGCTTCCTTAAATGATCCCTATTCAAAATATTTGAATAAAACCGAATGGCAGGAGCTGCAATTACAGCTGAATCCAGAATTCGGAGGCATTGGAGTCTATGTAGTTGAGCTGGCCGAGGGTAAATTGGGCATTGTATCGCCTATCAAGGGAACCCCAGCAGCCCGGAAGGGCTTGAAAAATGGAGACATTATTCTGCGTATAAATGGCGAAAATGCCATTCACATGAGCCAGGATGATGCGGTCCATATGATGCGGGGTGAACCGGGAACCCAGTTAAATCTAAGTGTTTATCGTCCCGCTGATGGCCAGGAATATGAATTTAAAATCGTACGTGAGATTATAAATGTACCTTCCGTTGAGGATAAAGTTATTGGGGATGGTGCAGCCATAGGTTATATTAAACTTAATCAATTCCAAGCCCGTTCAACTCAAGAAATAGTTGATAGTCTGAACCGGCTGAACAAGAAAGATATCAAGGGGCTAATCTTGGATTTAAGGGATAACGGCGGGGGAGACTTTGAGGCTTCCATAGCTATTGCGGATATTTTCCTGGAAGATAAGGAAGTGGTTAGTGTCAAGGATAACCACGGCAATAAAACTGAACATCGAGCTGAAGCCGGCAGCTTTAAACTTCCCATGGTAGTACTGGTGAATGAAAACAGTGCCAGTGCTTCAGAGATACTGTCGGGAGCCCTGCAGGATAACCTGCGTGCAGTTTTAGTTGGTGAGAAGACTTATGGTAAAGGTCTGGTGCAGACGGTATTCCCACTGCGTGCTGGTGGAGCATTGAAGCTAACTACCCAAAAATATTTTACTCCTAAAGGTACTGATATTAATGAAATCGGAATAAATCCTGACTTTGTGGTAAAGAATCCAGAAAAGGGAGATCAAGATTTGCAGATGCAGAGGGCTATCGAGGTGCTTAAACAAAGGATGCAATAAGCAAACAAGGGGACGGTTCTCTTGTTTGACTCATAAACCAAATGTCAAACCGGAAACCGTCCCCTTGCTTAATGAACAACCCTTTTGGGGGTGAATTTTTGGAACTTCTGGGATCTATAGTGCTGATGATGGGGCGAGTGTTGTTGAGTATCTTCACTTCGCCCTATTTTTTATTATTATATGGTCTGCTTTTCCTGCTGGTTGCCTGGCAGTATCGTCGTTTGCAAAAAATATCTGTTAGCCTGTTTCAGCAGCGCCAAGGAATATATCTTAAATCCGCCGTAATATCAACTTTATTTGGAATACTGGGAGGAGTCTTTGGAAGTGTCCTGCTGGTGTTCTTAGGGGTTGACCTGTCCGGTATCGGGATAACCCAGTTGTGGTTAGTAGCTTTGGCCCTGATGCTTATACAGCCACGCTTTCTTTGCTTTGCTTATGCTGCCGGGGTGTTGGCTGTTTCCAATCTGCTCTGGGGTTATCCTCATATTAGTATACCTCAGTTGATGGGCTTGGTTGCTATTCTGCACATGGTGGAAAGCCTCTTAATATTGCTGAATGGGCCGTTTAATTGCATACCAATATATATAAAAAAACAGGGTAAGCTGCGTGGGGGCTTTAATCTGCAGTTATTCTGGCCTATTCCGCTGGTAGCTTTGATGAGTCTAGGCTTCACAGAGCTTGGCCCTGCAGGGCTGGAGATGCCTGATTGGTGGCCTTTGCTGCGAGATTATACCAGCTTTGCTGATAATAAAACCTTTGCACTTCTCCCGGTAATTGCCGTTCTAGGTTACGGGGAAATAACCACTACGCGTACTCCATCTCAAGCCAGCAGAAAATCAGCTTTTTTCTTATTCTTATTTTCTCTCATTCTTATGCTGATGGCAGTTCTAGCTGCTCGTTCGCCTATCTTCTTGCCGTTAGCGGCTGTGTTTAGCCCTTTGGGACATGAATTGGTGATCTGGCTGGGTATGCGGGCCGAAACGCGGCCTCCGCTTTATGTCCGGCAATCGGAAGGTATTATGTTACTGGATGTATTACCAGGCAGCCCAGCTTATCGGGCTGGTCTGAAATCGCTTGATATTATTCAAAAGGCTAATGGCTTGATGGTGAATAGCTATGCCGACCTGCGCGAAGAGCTTAATTCTGGCCGCAGACAACTATTCCTGGAGATCCGACGGGGTGAGCGGGTAGAGAATATCACTGTGCCGGTTAACCAGGGAAAAAATCCAGGTATTATTCCAGTTCCTGATCAAAGCGTATCCGAGTATCTAGCCTTGGAAGATGATAAATTCTTTTTCCTGGTCCGGAGAGTCTGGAGAAGGCTTAGGAGCTTATAAAGGAAAAAGTGAACAAGGGGACGGTTCTCTTGTTCACTTTTTCCTTAACAGCCGAGCCAACAGAGGGACGTTCTTTTTGTTTGGCACTTCAAAAGCACAAGTCAAACAAAAAGAATGTCCTTCTGTTGGCTCCTTTACCCAGCTCCCTGAAAACAACAATACCGGCCCCCTTAAGCCAACAAAAAGAACGTCCCTATGTTGGCCTTCTATGTTGGCCTTAAAAAAAAAGTGAACAGGGGAACCGTCCCCCTGTTCACTTTTCCTTTATTGACTGGTTTCTGGCCGAGATTTGACTACAATATAGGCACCGGCAAGCACCATAAAGCCGCCCATCCATTGGAGGCAGCTTAGTTTATCATGGAAGAGCAGTGATGAGATTGTTATGGTAATTAAGGGCTCTATAATGCTTATGATCGCGGAGCGGGTTGACCCTAATAACTCCAGGCCTTTAAAAAAGGCGAAAATAGCTATCGTGGTTGAGAAAAAGGCAATCCCAATTATTGGCCACCAGGCCGAGGGATGGAAATGAAAATCAAGACTGCTGGATAGGGTACCTGCCAGCAGGAAGGCAATAGATGCAAACAAACTAATATAGGCAGTGGCAACATCAGGAGGGATGTTGCGGATTAACCGATTGCCGAGATTTATGTAGAGTGAATATACAGCGGCTGCACCAAGGGCTAAGGAAGCGCCCCACAGATTAATATTGTCAATTGAAGTGCCAATCACCAAGGCCATACCCAACAAGGAGATGCTGATGGAAAGAAGCAGGCTGCTGGTGAATTTCTCTTTATAAACTACAGTTGCTAGTACTGCTACGAATATAGGATAAGTATAGAAAAGCAGTGCTTGCAATGATACAGCTATGTATTTGACTGAAGCAAAATATAAACTTGATTGTAAAGTATATAAAACTCCACCCATAAGGATCAGGTTAAATAGAGAATGACGGTCAATTAGGAAGTCCTTCTTTTTCCAGGCCAGAAAGCTGAAAAGGAACATTGCGGCCAGGGCAAAACGTAAAAATAGAATGGTTGATATACTGGCATTTCCATGATAAGCAAATACTGCAAATATGGGCATAAGAGCAAAACAGGCTGCAGATAAAACGATGAGCAAAATGCCGGTATAGTATTTATTCATTTGGTCGGCCTCCCCTCATAGATAATTAATTGATCCTGAATCAGATAGGTAAGTTTAATTAAATGCAAAGAATATGCCATTAATCAGGTTAACTTTAGGTATACTGAGCGACTGTGGTTTGGGGATACGGAGTCATAGGGCTCAAGCATAAAGACAACGCTTGTAATCCGTTGAACTATAAGCGTTGCATATACCAATTATCCCTGAAAAGCACAACTCATACTAAGCTTAGACAATTACTGGGTTGAATATAAATGCCATTATTACGGTGTTTTCAACACTGAGCCCTTGAGAAAATTCTCATAATGATACTTGGCTCATTATGAGAATTTATTCAGGACTGATTGGTATAATGGGAATGTTTTCAACTGTTTCTCATTATGATACATATTCAGCCTTGATTGAAAATAAAATCTAAATGGAGCAGTTTATCTGCTAAGCTCCGGACTTTGTAAGGTCCGGGGCTTTTTTTGCGAGTTGGCACATTGTTTGCACTAACTTATGTTCGGAAGGTGCGCACCTCCAGCAGCAATCATCTTAACAGGAGAGGAGGCCATTACAATGAAAGCCCTGGAAGGAATAAAGATAATTGATCTAACCCAAGCTTACAGCGGACCATTTTGTACTATGCATCTGGCTGATCACGGTGCCCAGGTTATTAAAGTTGAAAGACCTGGTGTAGGTGACCAGTCTCGTACCTGGGGACCAATTAAAAACGATTACAGCGCTTATTATGCATTCTTAAACCGTAACAAGATGAGTTTATCACTGGATTTAAGTTCTGATTCAGGTAAAGAAATATTCCGTAATCTGGTGAAAGACGCCGATGTGGTATGCGAAAATTTCAAAGTTGGAACTATGGAAAAACTGGGCCTGGGTTATGACGAAATAAAAAAAATCAATCCGCAAATAATTTACGCATCTATCTCTGGATTCGGTATAAATGGACCGATGGCTAAATTACCAGCTTATGATATTATTGCTCAGGCCATGAGCGGCCTGATGACTATTACCGGATTTCCCGAAAACGTACCTACTAAAGTCGGTCCGTCAGTGGGGGACAATTATACCGGTACCTATCTGGCGTTAGGTATTTGCATGGCATTATACCACCGCGAAAAGACTGGTGAAGGTCAGAGATTGGATGTTTCCATGGTAGATACCCTGTTCTCCATTTTGGAGAATGCAGTGGTTGAGTATACCGTGGCCGGTAATGTTCCCGGCCGCAGTGGCAATGCAGATCCTGGTATTGCTCCCTTTGATGCCTTCATGGCTAAGGATGGAATGATAGTTATGGGGGTTGGGACCAATGTAATGTGGAAGAAACTATGTATCATGATGGGCCAACCGGAACTATTCGATGATCCCCGCTATGCCAACAATGATGCCCGCTGCAAAAATTACCTGCCTGACCTTAAGACTGATGTGGAAGCCTTTACCCGCAGCAAAACCAAAGATGAACTGGAATTGCTGATGAATGAAGCCGGAATACCGTTCGGACGTATTTTTACGGTAGCTGAAGCAGCCGAACACCCGCAATTGCAAGCCCGGGAGATGCTGGTAGAAGTTGATGACCCAGTTCTGGGCCGAATTAAGATTCAGGGTATACCCATTAAGATGCATGGTACACCCGGAAGTGTTGAGGCTCCCGCGCCCCTGCTGGGAGAAAACACTAATCAAATTTTGCTCCAACTGGGCTACTCCAGTGAGGAGATTTTCGCCTTGCAGCAACAGAGGGTTGTATAGGGATTGATGTAAAAATCGAAAGGGGAGTTTATATGGAGAATCAAAACAGTAAAAAGCCTTATACTCTGCCATTTTTAGTGCTTTTAGCTATAGGTGGATCGGTTTTTGCCATGCATTACGGTGCTTCCTGTATGTTGTGGCCAACCACCTGGGGACGCAATTCGGGAACATCTGTTATTCCAGCCTTCCTGGGCTTTATGTTTACTGGCCTGCTCTTACCTTTCCTGGGATATTTTGCGGTTGAAAAGGGCGGTGGTCCCCTTTTCGTTCTGGCCAGCAAGGTCGGTCCTAAATTTGCTCAGATATTTGGAGCCTTTACGGTATTAATTATGGGACCGTTTTTCGTAATACCACGCATGAGTGCTGCCGCCTGGGATGCCATCTCTAAAATATTCAATATTGAAAGTTCACCCTGGATTGTGCTGCTCTTGTTTACCATAGCATACTATGCCATTACCTACTGGTTCATTTACAAACAGACCGCCATAGTTGACAAGGTGAGCCGCATTCTGGTACCGCTGTTATTACTTATGGAGATAATAATCATTGCCAAATGTTTATTATTCCCTATTGGGCAGCCGGTTACCAAAATGTATGCTGACAGCCCGTTTGCCTATGGCTTTCTAAATGGCTACCAGACCATGGACCTGCCGGCGGCTTTAATGTTTGCTGGAATAATACTTACCGATATAGCCAACCGCATAAAGGGCGGCAGTAAAAAGGTGCTCTTTAACAACCTGGTCAAAGCCGGAATCATCGGCTTCATCCTGTTGGGGGTAATAGAATTCGGTGAATTCCTGCTGGGTGCTTCCACCGGAAGTGTTTATGGCAGCCTGGACTATGCCAAGCTTTTTGCCACTGTAGTATTAGACCAGTTCGGTATGGCTGGAGCCATGATGTTTAACGTAGCCCTGGTTTTTGCCGCCATGACCACTGCGATTGGATTGACTGCCGGTACTGCTGAATACTTTGTTGATGCTGCCAAAGGCAAATGGAGCTACAACAAAATAGCTATTGTTACCCTGGTAGTAAGTACCATTATTAGTGTTTGTGGTTTGAATCAAATCGTTACCTGGACCGCTCCCATTCTTAATATGATTTATCCACCCTGTATTGCCCTGGTACTCTTTATAGTATTCTTCCCGCCGCGGTTTGCTGGAGCCATGAAGGGTGCTTGTTATGCCTCACTGGGCTGGGGGGTAGTTGAAGCTATCAAAGGATATCTGCAACTGGCTGGGGTAGAGAATGCGCTACAAGGATTGTATAACATAGTCCCCGGTGCCAATATTGGTTTTGGTTTCGTCATCTTCTTTATCGGTGGTGCTATATTAGGACATTTCCTCTTTAAAGATGATGCAAGTAATGGAGAGATAATAGAAGCTTAAGCTTATGCAATTGTGATAGAAAGATTTATAAATTTGAGGAGGTTGTATTAATAATGAAAAAAGTAATGATTAGATTGAGAATGTGTGAACACGATGCTCACTACGGCGGAGGCTTGGTTAATGGTGCCCGCATGTTGGATCTGTTTGGCGATGTAGCCACCGAGTTGTTGATATTAAGTGATGGTGATGAAGGTTTGTTTAGAACCTATGAACATGTGGACTTCCTGGCTCCGGTTTATGCAGGTGATTACGTTGAAGCGGTAGGCTGGTTTACCAAAATCGGCAATACATCCCGCGAAATTCAAATGGAAGCCTGGAAAGTCATCCAGCCCGTTAAAGATGCCGCCTATCCTTCAGCCTGTGAAGTACTGGCTGAACCCATACTGATTGCCCGGGCCACAGGAATTTGTGTAGTTCCAAAAGAAACTCAGAGAGGGCCGCAGGTTCCTATGGAAGAACTGATGGACTAGTTTTGGGTGATACCGAGTGTTTAAAGCGAAATACCGTCCCGGCTTGGATTTAGAAGCAAGCGCCTGCTAACTAAGCAAAATCCGCTAGATCGAATAACGAGCAGAGTTGTCTGATGCTAACAACTGTCCAGAAAGAGATAAGCCAGATGAGTGTCAGGCAGCTCTAACGCTCTAATAAAGAGCTACAAGAGAATTCAGCAAATAAATCTTTTCGCCTTTAGTCGTTCGGAAGCCGGGGGGAGCTATATGATCGGAGGAAAATTTAAATGGATTGGCAGGTTTACTTTGCTGGTTTACTTTTTATAGTAGTATATGCGCTTATAATCTCTGAAAAAATCCATCGTACCATAATAGCCCTGGTCGGGGCATGCTTGCTGGTGGTTTTGGGTATCCTGGATTTTAGCGAGGCAGTTGGCAAGGTTGACTTTAATACAATTGGCCTGCTGGTGGGAATGATGATTATTGTGGGCATCACCAGGAAAAGCGGAGTGTTCGAATACATGGCCATCAAGGCGGCGCATAAAACCGGTGGGGACCCCATTAAAACCATGATAGCCCTGAGTATTGTAACCGCAGTGGCCTCGGCTTTTCTTGACAATGTTACCACGGTGCTGCTGGTAGTTCCGGTGACTATATCGATTTGTGCGGCCTTGGAAATTACTCCGGTGCCCATATTTGTGGCCGAAATCATGGCCTCGAACATAGGGGGCACAGCTACCCTGATAGGCGATCCTCCCAACATCATGATAGCCAGTGCAGCCGGGTTGGGTTTTATGGATTTCATATATAATGTTGCTCCGGTGATAATAGTGATATTTATTGTTACGGTATGGCTGCTGAAGATGATATATGGTAAAAAGCTGCATACCAGCGAGGAAAATAAGGCTCGGCTGATGCAGATGAACCCCATTGACGCCATAATCGACCGTAAATTAATGAATAAATGCTTAATCGTAATTGCAGTGGTTATACTTGGGTTTATGCTTCACCAGGCGGCCGCCTTGGAGCCCGCTGCCATAGCTCTGACCGGAGCCGCCTTTTTGTTGCTTTTAACCCGGGAGGACCCTGAGGATATTTTGCAAACGGTGGAGTGGGCAACCTTATTTTTCTTTATCGGTCTGTTTATTCTGGTTGGGGGGCTGGAAAAAGTCGGCATCATTGAAGATATGGCTAGAGGGGCGGTAGCTATTACGCATGGTAATTTACAAGCCTCGACCATACTTATTCTCTGGTTATCGGCCATTGCTTCGGCTTTTATAGATAATATTCCTTTTGTTGCTACATTTATTCCCTTGATTAAGGAAATGGGAACCATAGGACATATGAATATTATGCCTTTATGGTGGGCACTATCTCTAGGCGCCTGTCTGGGAGGCAATGGGACCATAATCGGTGCTTCCGCCAATGTCATTGTATCAGGGATGGCAGCCCGGGAAGGACATCCCATGACCTTCCTGCATTATATGAAGGTAGCTTTTCCATTGATGCTGGTGTCGATTGTTATTTCTACAGCTTATTTACTTATCTTCTTTGTATAAAAGGAGCGGGCCAGAAGCAAAACTGCTTGGGTTTTCTTATTTGACAATGAATTAATTTAAGGAGGTATAGCTCTTGAGTCGAGAGGTAGTATTAGTTGGAGCTTGCCGTACTCCGGTGGGTTCATTTGGCGGATCACTTAAAGATATCCGGGTAGCGGATTTGGGGAGTCTGGTTATGGCTGAAGCCTTAAATAGAGCAGGTCTTAAGGGTGAACAGCTGGATGAAGTTATTTTTGGCTGCGTCCTGCAGGCTGCCCAGGGTCAGAATGTAGCCCGGCAATCCATGATTAAGGCTGGTATTCCCCAGGAAGTAACCGCTATGACCATCAACAAGGTATGCGGCTCGGGATTAAGGGCAGTCAGTCTGGCTGCTCAGATAATCAAGGCCGGGGATGCAGACATTATCATGGCGGGTGGGATGGAGAATATGTCAGCCGCCCCCTATGCACTCGAAAAAGCCCGCTATGGATACCGGATGAATGACGGTGCTCTGGTAGATACCATGATAAAAGATGGTTTGTGGGAGGCTTTTAACAATTATCATATGGGTATTACTGCTGAAAATATTAACGAACAATATGGTATAAGCCGCGAGGAACAGGATGATTTTGGCTTCCGTAGTCAAGAAAGGGCCGCTCAGGCAATCGCCAGCGGCAGATTTGAGGATGAGATTATTCCCGTGGTAATTAAGGGTAAAAAAGCCGATATCGTATTTGACACAGATGAATTTCCGCGTCAAACTGCCCATGAAAAAATGGCCGCACTTAAGCCGGCCTTTAAAAAAGAGGGCTCTGTCACTGCCGGCAATGCTTCGGGAATTAACGATGGAGCAGCAGCAATTATTGTAATGTCCAAAGAAACCGCTGATCGATTAGGAATTAAGCCTATGGCTAAAGTGCTTAGTTACGCTTCCGGGGGAGTAGATCCACGGGTTATGGGTTTAGGACCAATACCGGCCAGCCGCAAAGCTCTGGAAAAGGCTAATTTGACTATTAATGATATTGATTTGATTGAAGCTAATGAGGCTTTTGCTGCCCAATCCATTGCCGTAGCACGGGAATTGGGTTTTAGTGAAAAAATGTATAAAGTAAATGTAAATGGCGGGGCTATAGCTATTGGGCATCCGGTAGGAGCGTCCGGAGCTAGAATACTGGTTAGTTTATTATATGAAATGCAGAAACGTAATTCCAAAACAGGTCTGGCTACCCTCTGTATTGGAGGAGGTATGGGTACAGCCCTTATCGTAGAAAGAATTTAATTAGTATATTGTACAGGAGACGTTCATCGGGGTTCCTAGTTTTAAAGAGCCCATGAACGTCCCCTGCAATTTTATCAATTTTTCATCGATATAGGTAAATTATGCTATCGACAAAATAATTTACTAATCGTCACATTATCGCATTAACACGTTATTATGTATTATAATGTAATCAGCATGCTTGCCATATTTCCTGCTAGTATTACCTGCCCCAAGTGATTCTTAATATTCTATAAAATGTACCTGAGCCCCAGTGCGATTGGCAGGGGTTAATTATGAACAGCAAGTAACAGTCATCTTAAGCGGAATCTGAAGATGGTGGTGATTGGGTGGAAGATAAAAAGCGCCAGACAAGTCTTAAGCAGATCTCTACTGACAGCCTATCTCTGCCCAAATCTGGCAATCAGCCAAGCATTGATTCTATTAACATAGAACCTGAAAGCAGGAAAAAAGACCGCCTGGATCTTGCCTATGTAGTAGAATCCCTATCTGATATTATAGATTCCAGCGGAACTATTTCCCGGCAATTAATCATAACCGACGAGGAAGGCTATGTGCTTTACCAACTTAACATCACTTCTGATACTGGTCTTGATATAGAAGAAGGCTGCTGTATGGCTGTGACATCAAGCGGCAAAAATGCCATGGGTTTAGCACTTGCCAACCAAAAAGCGGTCAAAGTAAAAGGCGAAGATCATAGCCTCCCAACTTTTAAGCATTGTATATCCATGGGTATTCCCATTTTATATGAAAATAGATTAATAGGCTGTGCCGGTTATATCTTACCAGCCGAGACATTAAGTGCGGTACAATCAGGTATCCTGGATAATGTAATTCGTGCTTCTCTACAGGCAGCTGCTAAAATGTTGGAGGCCCGCAAGAGTCTCGACGAGTTACACTTGTTAAAAAGATTTTTTAACAATCTGGATAACAGCAAATGCAATATGATAGTGAATGTTAATCTGAGTATTGTTCAGCTTAACCGCCAGGCAGAAATATTCCTGGGCCTGTCCAAAGATGATTTACTGGAACATTCACTGGATAAAATAATAGACGATCTGCCCACCAACGTTTTTAGTAACGAGATGGGCCGTAATTATGATGGTCAGGCTATTATGTACACCCCTTCAGGGAAAAAGCCCGTTCTTGCACATATCAGTCCCGTTTACTCGGATGGTGATCGTTTAGTAGGCTGGCATATTTGTTTTGACCTGGCTATCAGCGAAAGCCCAGTAGAAGGAGAGACGTTGCCCAAGAAATATGAACTTCGGGATATTATTGGTAAGAATAAACAATTTATAAAACTGTTGGGCTTAGCCAATGCAGTGGCTAAGAGTCCCTCCAATGTTTTAATTACTGGTGAAAGTGGCACTGGCAAGGAATTATTTGCCCAGGCTATCCATAATGCCAGTTTTTGTGCTGATGGGCCGTTTGTAGCTATTAACTGTGCGGCCATTCCTAAAGAATTAATTGAAACTGAACTTTTTGGTTATGTGGAAGGTGCTTTTACCGGTGCTCGAAAAAAGGGGATGCAAGGAAAGTTTCAATTAGCCCATGGGGGCAGTATATTTCTGGATGAGATCGGTGATATGCCTCTGGAACTTCAATCTAAGCTTCTGCGGGTTTTACAGGAACGGACAGTAATGCCAGTGGGTGGATCAAAGCCAATTCCAGTTAATATACGGGTAATTTCTGCCACCAATCAAAAACTTGAGCAATTAATTGCCCTAAATAAATTTAGGGCTGATTTATTCTACCGCCTCAACGTAATTAATCTGCGACTGCCCCCCCTTCGCGAAAGAAAAGATGATATTCCCTTGCTGGTCCAACATTTTTTACACACTTTAAATCGGAAGCTTCATAAAAGCGTTTTGGGGATTAGCAATGAGGCGATTGACTATCTGGCAAGCTATGATTGGCCAGGTAATATTCGTCAATTGGAAAATGCCATGGAAACTGCTGTTAACCTGGCTGATGATCTTATAGATGTAGAACACCTTAGCTTCCTGCCCCAGGGTGAAATAAGGCCAGCAGCGGTGAATGTCAGCAGTGATGGTCAGGTAGTCAGCACTCTGGAGGAAGTAGAAAAGATAGAGATAACAAGAGCCCTAAACCAATGTAACGGTAATGTAAGCCAGGCGGCTATGGCCCTAAATATTGGGCGAGCTACCCTTTACCGAAAGATTAAGAAGTATAAGATATTGGCTAACATATGTCCTCAAGAATAAAAGGAGGGGAAAAGATGAAGAGGTACGATAGCATTCAAAAACGATTACTTATCTATATATTATCGATAACCACGATATTTCTGGTAAGTATAAGCACCGTAAACTACTTTTGGGCACGCCAGCAGGTAGAAAGCTTGAGTATAGATAAAGCCGCCGCCCTGGCGGATGTTGCCAATGCCAGGGTGGAGGGGTATTTGTTGCAGAAAGGTCAAAATGCCTGGACCCTGGCTCAGAATGAACAAATCCATACGTTTATCAAGAAAGTAAGTTCACAAGCAGTAAACCTGGAAAATGATCGAGACTACCAGGAAATGATGACCTCATTTCAAAGAATAGTGAACCTGAATCAGGACATTAAATTTGTGTATGTAGGTGTTGCCAAGACAGACCGGCTTTATGCCAATACAGAATTTAATTATCCCCCCGGCTATTCTGTTGTTAAACGTCCGTGGTACCAGGCTGCTGCTCGAGGAGAAACCCTGGCTTTCTCGGGGCCATATAATTGCCCCTTAACCGGAAAATACGTGGTAACAGCTTCGGCCCCGATTTATGATGAGCAAGCTAACCTGCTGGGAGTAGCTGCTGTGGATGTACCGGTCGACAAATTGCAGAGCATTATCCAGGACATTCACATAGGCAGTACCGGGTATGCTTTTATACTGGATGAGAAAGGTATGCCTATCGCTGCCCCCCAGAGCTCATACTACCAAGAGTATATAAAAGATTTGGAAAAGAATGTTCTGAATATCGACAATATCAAGAGTAAAATGCTGGCTAATGAAAAAGGAATAACCGAAATTTCTACACAGGAAACGCAAAGCTTCATTTTGTACACCCCGGTCAGAAAGATCGGTTGGTCGATAGGGATAGTTGTACCTGCTGATGAAGTTCGGCAGCCTGTTTATGGATTGGGAAGGTTTTCCCTCTTGACTGTGCTACTTGGTATGATAGTAATCTCGTTTCTTATTATCGCGCTAACTTCCCGTATCACCAAACCTATCAACGAGTTTACCGGGCTTATGAAGAGGGTTGAAAACGGAGATCTTACGGTTCGAGCTACGATAGAAAGTCAGGACGAAGTGGGCAGGCTGGGGAATAGCCTTAATCATATGCTGGAGAAACAGCAAGCCCTTATCCGGCAGGTTATTTTGATGGCTAATAAAATGGGAATTGCTGGGCATGAATTGGGGATTACCATGGGTGAGACCCGGACCACCCTTCCATCTGTAACGAGTGAACTCAGTATGTTGATGGATAAATCCTACGGTGAAGGAGAGATAAACTCTGGTATATTAGGAAAATTATCTGTAAATCAGGCTTTCCTGGAGAAATTGATTGGCTTTAATCATCTGTGCCGTTTAATGCAAACCCAGGCTGAGATCGTCCAGCACTCCCTGCAAAAATTGGATGGTCTAGATGATGAACTGAAGTCACCGGCAGTTATTGCCCTAGTACAACATGATATGAAATTGTTGGCTAATAATTTAGAGGAACTATGTACTGCTTCTGGAACTATGCTGGTTGATTACACAGATATTTATAATTACGTAAATGTAGTTGGTCAAAACCTAAATGATGTAAAAAACACTTTGGGTATTGTTAACCGGCAGATAAACAGCATTGCCAATGTACAGCTTGATGCTACCCAGCGGGCCATAAATACTGCAGGAGAACTGGTTAAGTATTCTCATACCCTGCTTAATTTAACTGCCAGTTTTCATATACAAGCCGATATTGAAGAGGTAGTTGAAGATAATGTGGAAAAATATATAAGCAATCCTGATAATGCTATCGATCAGCAGGAAGAGTAGTGGTACGTTAACATTCAGTAAAAGTGAACAGGGGGACGGTTCTCTTGTTCATCCAGTTAAGGTGCTAGGGGATGAACAAGAGAACCGTCCCCCTGTTCACTTTTGCTGCGCATCATCTGTTAACTGCGAAATTTGTATTTGATATTATAATAAAAGTGTTCACCCTGGGTTAGCTATTTGAATATATTAATACAAAGAATAGCGAGAAGAGGGATCAGGGTGGATAATCGGGGTTTAATCCGTTATGTCTTTGCGAGCAGTCATACCAGTCAGGGTTTTTATACTTTTATTCCCGAATTAATCAATGGTTTGGGCAGGGTTTATATTTTGAAAGGAGCGCCTGGTTCAGGCAAGTCTACCTTTATCAGACTTGTAGGTGAGTTACTATCGGAACAGGGTTATGAAGTGGAATTTTGGATTTCAGCCATGGATTCCGTAACTCCTGATGGAGTCTATATTCCCCAGCTGGACGTGGCCGTAATTAATGGCAGTCTGCCAGAAAGTATGGATCCCCAGTATCCGGGAGTTAGAGATTACCTGATTAATCTGGGGGATTATTGGGATCGAGTTAGCATTGAACAGCATCGGGAGAAAATTATCGAGTTGGTAGATTGCATGGAACTATCACGTAAGCAGGTAAATGGTTTCCTAAAAGAAGCTGTCCGGGTGAAAGAAGAAATACGGAAAATAAATTCAGTGCATCTAAACATGGATAAGTTGGATAAAATATGCAAACAGCTGTCAGCCGAAATATTAGATAAGCAGTGCGGGGAGAAACACTATTTTGCGGAAGCTTTTACCGTTGATGGATTGGTGGATTATATCAATGAACTGAGCAAGGCCTGCCAGAGAAGATACATTTTTAAAGGTCCGTCGGGGAGCGGAAAAAGCCTGCTTATTAATCAACTGGCTCAACAGGCCAAAGCACGCGGTTACTTCCTGGAATATTATCATTCTGGTTTGGAAGTAGATAGCCTGGCCATGGTAATAATTCGCAACCTGCAGATTGCCCTGATTGAATCAGACAGTGTAGAAATACCCCTTAAGCCTTGGGATGTGGTAGTGGATTTATCCATTTGTCTCGATTCGGACGATACCCAGAATGTGAGCGAAGGAATTAATGTCAATTATCGAAATATGGAAAGCTTCCTCCTGGAGGCTCAGCAGGAACTGGTGAAATGCAATCAAAGCAATC
Source organism: uncultured Syntrophomonas sp. (assembly GCA_964510795.1). GTDB lineage: Bacteria > Bacillota > Syntrophomonadia > Syntrophomonadales > Syntrophomonadaceae > Syntrophomonas_B. Next base: position 13,691 of record CAZEDT010000006.1, on the reverse strand, counting down.
GCAAGTTAAGAAAGATCTATTCAGCCGCAATGGATTTTTCCAGCCTGGATCGAATAAGGCAGGAGCTGCTGGATGAAATACGGGATAAATAGGTCTTTTTTAAAAAAATGATGAGATGTACTCTGCCTCCCCTAAAAAAACCAAAATTTACTGTCTGCCCTGCTTGTCAGGGCAGCTACTATTTATAGTATAATAAAAAAGATCATGTGTTCGATTAACTCATTTTATCCCCGCGAGGGGTACTTTTTTAGAGGTGGTTAAAATGAAGGAATTTAAATTGAATTCTTCCTACACACCAGCCGGGGATCAACCTCGGGCTATTCAAGAACTGGTGGAAGGTTTAGCGGCTGGTTACCGGGAGCAGACTCTGCTGGGGGTGACCGGTTCAGGTAAGACTTATACTATGGCCCAGGTGATCCAGGCCGTTCAAAGACCTACGCTGGTTATGGCCCCTAATAAGACCTTGGCCGGGCAGCTTTTCTCAGAGCTGCGGGAGTTTTTCCCGGATAATGCCGTGGAATACTTCATCAGTTATTATGATTACTATCAACCTGAGGCTTATGTGCCTCAAACCGATACTTATATAGAAAAAGATTCGTCTATTAACGACGAGATAGACAAGTTCCGGCATTCAGCCACCGCCTCGCTCCTGGAACGGCGCGATGTTATCATCGTGGCCAGTGTTTCCTGCATTTATGGCCTGGGTGCACCGCAGGATTATTATGAAATGGCGGTTTCACTGCGTCCTGGCATGGAGATAGCTCGTGATTTGATTCTAAAAAAATTGGTTGAAACTCATTATGAGCGCAATGAAACCAGCTTTGAGCGGGGCAACTTTCGGGTTCGGGGGGATGTTGTTGAAATATTTCCCGCTTCTTCCTGGGATAAAGCCTTGCGAGTGGAATTTTTTGGGGACGAAATCGAGCGTATTATTGAGTTTAACCCCATGACCGGAGAGGTTTTTGGGAAAAGAATGCATGCCATGATTTTTCCTGCTTCACATTTTGTTACTACCCGTGACAAGATGCTTGATGCAGCTGGGGAAATTGAAAGTGAGTTAAGCCTGCAGCTAGAAAAGTTTAAGCAGGAAGGCAAATTGCTGGAGGTTCAACGCATAGAGCAGAGAACCCGCTACGACCTGGAGATGATTAAAGAAGTAGGTTACTGTAAGGGGATTGAGAATTACTCGCGCTATATTACCGGACGAGCTCCGGGCGAGCCTCCTTATACTTTAATAGACTTTTTTCCCGAGGATATGTTGCTTTTTATGGATGAATCGCATATCAGTGTACCGCAGGTAAGAGGTATGTATGCGGGGGACCGGGCGCGCAAGGAAAACCTGGTAGAATACGGATTCCGTTTGCCCTGCGCGCTAGACAATAGGCCCCTGCGATTTGATGAATTTTATGAGAAAATTAAGCAGGTAGTATTTATCAGTGCTACTCCGGGAGATTATGAAATCGAAAGGAGTTCCCGGGTGGTAGAGCAGGTAATCCGGCCCACCGGCCTAATCGATCCTGAAATTGAGGTAAGGCCTACGCTTAACCAGATTGATGATCTGATGGGAGAAATACAGCTGAGGGTGGAAAATGGCTATCGGGTTCTAGTCACCACCCTGACGAAAAGGATGTCGGAGGACCTCTGTGATTATCTGGCTGATGCGGGAATAAAAGTTCGCTATATGCATTCTGATATTGATGCGCTGGAGAGAATGGAGATACTAAGAGAATTGCGCAGAGGGGTTTTTGATGTATTGGTGGGGATTAATCTTCTGCGGGAAGGACTGGATTTACCGGAGGTAGCCCTGGTAGCTATCCTGGATGCAGATAAGGAAGGTTTCCTGCGTTCAGGACGGTCCCTTATTCAAACCACAGGCCGGGCTGCCCGCAATGTTGAGGGTAAAGTCATCATGTATGCTGACCGGATTACTCCGTCCATGCGTCAGGCTATTGACGAAACTGAACGACGTCGGCAGATCCAGATAGCCCATAACCGGGAGCATGGAATTACCCCGGAAACTATACACAAGGCGGTTCATGCTTCTTTGGAAGCTACAGTGGCAGAAGAGGCGGGACAATACGATATTTCCGGCTGGAAGTCCCTGAGTAAGGAAGAAAGAAATAGATTGGTTGCGGAAATGGAAATGGATATGCGGCGGGCCGCTGAAGCCCTGGAATTTGAGCGAGCCGCCCAGCTGCGCGATATGATTAAAGATTTACAAACCAGTAAGCAAACCAAGAAACGCCGTTAAGGGGGACATGGGGACGGTTCTTTTGTCCCTCCCCTGTCCCTGCAACATTAAAGTTTGTGAACGATGGAGGATTCAAGTGAAGGATTACATTTATGTCAAGGGTGCACGCGAGCACAACTTGAAGAATATTGACATCAGCATTCCCCGGGACAAGCTGGTGGTGTTTACCGGAGTTTCGGGTTCAGGTAAATCCAGTCTGGCCTTTGACACCATCTATAGTGAAGGCCAGCGACGCTATGTGGAGTCCTTGTCTACCTATGCCCGTCAGTTTTTAGGTCAGATGGACAAACCTGATGTAGACTATATCGAAGGATTATCACCTTCCATATCCATAGACCAGAAAACTACCTCTAATAATCCCCGTTCGACGGTGGGGACGGTAACTGAGATTTATGATTATTTGCGCCTGCTCTTTGCCCGGGTGGGAAAACCGCATTGTCCTCATTGTCACCGTCCTATTCAAAGACAAACGGTCGATCAGGTGGTGGATACGGTGCGGGACCTGCCAGCAGGCAGCAAGATTAAAATTTTAGCACCAATTATCAAAGGGCAAAAAGGTGAACACCGCAAGACCTTGCAGGGTTTATTTAAAGATGGTTTTGTCCGGGTGTTGGTGGATGGATTTGAATATACCTCTGATGAAGAAATCAACCTGGAGAAGAATAAGAAGCATGATATCAGTGCAGTGGTAGATCGCCTGGTAATTAAGGATGATATCCGCAGTCGTCTGGCTGAATCACTGGAATTGGCTTTTGAGCTTAGTGAAGGTATTGTGACGATACAGCTGCTAAAGGATGATGGCAATGACGAGGACATGCTTTTCAGCCGTGATTTTGCCTGTCCGGAATGTGGCTTCAGTTTGCCGGAACTTAGCCCGCGCATGTTCTCTTTCAATAGTCCGTTTGGGGCTTGCCCGGATTGTGACGGCTTGGGTGAAAAACGAGAAATCGATCCCAATCTGGTACTGGACATGGAGAAAAGCCTGGAAGATGGGGCAATCATTCCCTGGGCGGGGCAGTTTCATAATTATTATCGGCAATTGATAGCTGGTATGGCTAATAAATATAAAATTCCTCTGGATAAGCCCTTGAAATCGATGAGCGAGAAACAGTTAAAAACGATTCTCTACGGCAATGGGGGCGAACGCTTTAAGATTGAATATACTAATTCTTACGGCGAGGAACGTGATTTTAATTCCACCTATGAAGGGATAATCAACAACCTGGCCCGCCGCTATCAGGAAACTAAATCCGATAGTTCGCGCGAGGATCTGGAAAAATACATGACCACAGCTCTGTGTCCGAGTTGTGAGGGCAAAAGACTTCGCGAGGAGATTCTCTGGGTGCTGCTGGGAGATAATTCCATCACGGAGCTGACCTCCTTGTCAGTACATGAAAGTGCGCGGTTCTTTGAAGAGCTGCAATTAGATGAAAGAGATTCTTTAATTGCCCGCCAGGTTATTAAGGAGATTAAGGCTCGACTGGGGTTTTTGATCGATGTAGGACTGGATTATCTGACCCTGGACCGTGCGGCTGGCAGTCTTTCCGGGGGAGAAGCCCAGCGTATCAGGCTGGCTACCCAGGTAGGTTCGTCGTTGGTAGGCGTGCTTTATGTATTGGATGAGCCCAGCATTGGTCTGCATCCCCGGGATAATGATCGCCTGCTGGCTACCCTAAAGAGACTAAGGGACCTAGGTAACACGGTCATTGTAGTGGAACACGATGAGGAAACCATGTATAGTGCTGACTATATTGTAGATATTGGTCCGGGGGCTGGTATTCATGGCGGCGAAGTTGTAGCGGCTGGCACTCTGGAAGAAATTTTAGCTTCAGAACATTCCTTGACTGGCAAGTATCTCTCAGGTAAGTTGGACATTGACATACCTGAGAATCGTCGAGAGGGCAATGGTCAGAAATTGCTAATCCGGGGTGCTCGGGAGCATAATCTCAAGAATTTGGATGTGGCTATTCCCCTGGGCGAGATGGTGGTAATTACCGGAGTATCTGGTTCAGGTAAAAGTACTTTGATCGAGGATATCCTGTATCCGGCCTTGATGAAAAAGTTCCATGGAGGTCGGCACCGTCCTGGTGATCATCAGGCTCTGGAGGGAATGGATAATCTGGATAAGGTTATTAATATTGACCAGTCTCCGATAGGAAGAACACCGCGGTCCAATCCAGCGACTTACACCGGAGCTTTTGATGGCATCCGTGATTTGCTGGCTAATACTGCTGAATCTCGTATAAGGGGTTATAAAGCAGGCCGCTTCAGCTTCAATGTGCGGGGTGGGCGTTGTGAAGCCTGTTCGGGAGATGGAATCATAAAAATTGAAATGCATTTTCTGCCCGATGTTTACATCCCCTGTGAAGTATGTAAAGGTAAACGCTATAACCGCGAAACCCTGGAAGTTAAATACAAGGACAAGAACATTGCGGATATCTTAGCCATGACGGTAGATGAAGGGGTAGAGATTTTCGAAAACATTCCCAAGGTATACCGCAAGCTGAAAGTTTTACAGGATGTAGGTTTGGGTTATATCCAACTGGGCCAGCCGGCTCCGACGCTGTCTGGCGGAGAAGCTCAGAGGGTAAAGCTGGCTACCGAGCTGTCCAAACGCTCTCTGGGAAGGAATCTGTATATCCTGGATGAACCTACTACTGGTTTGCATAAAGAGGACGTAAAACATCTGCTGGGGGTATTAAACAGGTTAGTGGATGCCGGAAATACGGTGCTTATCATTGAACATAACCTGGATGTAATCAAATCAGCTGACTACATCATTGATCTGGGTCCGGAAGGCGGCGACAAAGGCGGAGAAATTATAACTCAGGGCACCCCGGAAGAGGTATCCCTCCATCCGCAATCTTATACTGGCCGATATTTAAAAGAGATTCTCAAATTATAATATAAGTTGCGCAGCAAAGAATATTTAAAGTTTAGCTCCTGACACGTTTATTGAGTAACCGAGGGCTGGTCTCTCAGGTTTTCTGGAAGCTGGGTGGACAAATTCAGCAATTCTGCCTGCTCCAGACAGCTAAGGTATGGGGACACACCCCTTCAGGGAATGTCCCCGTTGCTCGGGCTGTCAGCTGCTTGCCAAGCAAGTTCCAGGGGATGCCCGGCCAACCGCCCGTCCGTGGGCGGTGACCGGCGAGGAACGTCCTGTTCCTCGTCCCCCTCCACTCACCTGTCTTCACAGGACAGCACGGCTTCCTGCGCAACGTCGCCTGCATAATTACTGAATTTGTCCTGCATATCCTGAAAATCTTGTGCAGAATCGTTTTCATCGGAACCGTTTATTAACAAGGAAGTGTTGTTAAAAGAATAGCCCCCTTGACGACAAGCCCTTTCCCAAGTAGACCGGTGATTAATGCAGAAATTTAATAAACTCGGTTCTTGATACGAATAACTTGGCTGACGAATTTAGTGATTATGCTGGCGACATTGGCGGAGGAAGCCGTTCTACCCTGCGAAGAAGGGTGAGCGGAAGGGGCCGAGGAACACGACGTTCCGAGCCTGCCAGCGACCATGGATGGGAGCTTGGCGGGGCAGCCCCTTACGCTCATCCGGCAAGCAGTTGGTAGAACGAGCTTCCGGAGATAGGAACAGGCATAATCACTAAATTCGTCCTTCCCCAAGCCCTCAGAAGATCCAGAAAACCAGCTTTCGGATCTTCTGCAATAAATCGTGCAAAATAACAAACTTCTAAATAATCCTTACGTCGCACTATTAGTCAACTACGAAAGTTCTTACTGAAATAATAGGTGTTTGGTATTGGAGGTGAAGATATAACATGGAAGAGATGCGCGAACGAATTAAAAACCTGCCCCTGAAGCCGGGAGTGTACCTTTATAAGGATCAGGAGGGCCGGGTCATTTATGTGGGCAAGGCCAAGCTCCTGCGTAATCGCGTGCGCTCTTATTTTCAGTCTCCGGATAACCTATTGCCGAAGGTGAAAGCTATGATGGCCCGGGTTGCTGACTTTGATTATATTATTACCGGCAGTGAAGTAGAAGCCCTTATTTTAGAAAACAATCTCATTAAGGCTTATCAACCCCGCTACAACATATTGCTGCGGGATGATAAAACCTACCCATATTTAAAAGTCAGTGCGGAGAAGTTCCCTCGTATTTCCATTGTCCGAGAGCCCAAGGATAAGGTCTCACACTATTATGGCCCTTATACTGAAGTCGGCAGCGTAAGGGAAACCCTGAAACTGATAACCGGGGTATTCCCGCTTCGTACCTGTAAAAGCTTGAAGGAACAGGCTCGCCCTTGTTTGAATTATGATCTGGGTAAATGTATGGCACCCTGTAATGGACTGATAAGTGAAGCCGATTATCAACTAATGGTAGAGGGGATAGTCAATTTTCTGGAAGGCAGATCCAATGATTTGATTCCCAGCAAGGAAGCGGAAATGCATCAGGCTGCCCTCAATTTGGAATTCGAGAAAGCAGCTCGACTGCGTGATCAGATTCAGGCTATTCGCATCCTTAATGCCAAACAGCAGGTGATGTTCGAAAATCCTTATAATATGGACGCTATTGCCCTCATAAGCGGAGACCGGGAAAACCTCACCCTGGTATTTAAAATTCGTGGCGGACAGATTGTGGCCAAGGACACCTTTTGGTTAAAACGAGCCATTGATGAAGAAAAAGGCGAGATTCTAGACTTTTTTCTCAAGCACTATTATAGTGAAAATACCGATATACCGACCGAGATTCTCATTAATGAGGCGCCTGCGGAACAAGAATTGCTGGAAAGCTGGCTAGCGGAAATTAGCGGCAGGAATGTAAAGCTTAAGCTTCCGGTTCGCGGGGAAAAGAGAAATATATTGAACATGGTACAGGAGAATGCTTTACTGCTCTGGGAAGAGAGAATGCGGGAGGATCTGAAGGCGCGCAAGCTTCTCTATAATTTAGCCCAGACACTGGATTTGGAGGTTCTGCCGGAACGGATTGAATGTTACGACATATCCCATCTGGCAGGAGAGGAGACCGTGGCCTCCATGGTGGTGTTTACCAATGCTATGGCTGATAAAAAAGCTTATCGGCGTTTTAAAGTTAAAAATGAGCAGAATAATGATTTTGCTTCTTTGAGTGAGACCCTGGAGCGAAGGTTTCGGGAGGCCCGTAAAGGTAATCAGGCCTTTATGCCTGAGCCCGATCTTTTATTGATTGATGGTGGATTGGGACAGGTTAATGCCGTGAAAACGGTGTTGGATCAAATGGGAGTCGACATTCCGGTTTTGGGTTTGGCAAAAAAGAATGAAGAAATATATCTGCCGGGTCGGGGAGAGCCCCTGCGATTATCTCGTCGCGATGAGGGTCTGATGCTCCTGCAGAGACTAAGAGATGAGGCCCATCGTTTTGCCATAACATATAATCGCCAGCGCCGTGGCAAAAAGGTTACTCGCTCCATCCTGGACGATATCCCGAGTATCGGACCAGCACGTAAAAAAGCCCTGCTCCAGCATTTCGGTTCGGTGGCCAAAATTCAAGTCGCCAGTCTGCAGGAAATACAATTAGTGCCCGGTTTGAACCAGACTGCAGCCGAAAATGTATTCAAGCATTTGCATAAGAACGATTAATAACAGCTAAGTTCATAAAAATGCGCAAAAATTAATGAAACGAGCAGTAATTCGCGTTCTAGCTAAAGGGCTTTTTACAATTTAACAGCCCTTTTTTTATTTCCCGGGAAATATAGCGAATATAATAATAATGTTAGAAATTTATGGATAAATTGCGTATGATATTCTTACAGGTATAATTTTCATATAGAATTGATATTTTATTAGATAAGGAAGGAGGGATCTCTAATGCAAGGTTGGGTACTGCGGTGGATGCTAAATGTTTTGGCCATAATAATTACAGCTTTCATATTACCTGGATTTGACTTGACTATTTGGGGTGCTATTGTTGGTTCTGTTTTCCTGGGGGTGGCTAATGCTGTCATCAGGCCTATTATAATCCTATTGACCCTGCCGCTAAACGTATTGTCTTTAGGTCTGTTTACCTTTATTATCAATGGTTTCATGCTTTATCTTACCGCCGCTACTATTAAGGGCTTCACTATTCACGGTTTTTGGTGGGCAGTCCTGAGCGCCATTCTGCTGAGTGTGGTCAGCTTTTTAATCAGTTATTTTATTAAAGACAAAATGTTCCATCTCAAATAAGCCCATAGATAAACTACATAAAAAAACAGCCGGGCAATAGCTCGGCTTCTCACTACAAGGAGGCAGTATGGGTATAAAATTAGTAGCTCTTGATCTGGATGATACGTTGCTGGATTCCGGGCTGAGGATTTCAGCTGATTGCATTTCAGCTGTACAGGAGGCTCGTCAACGGGGGATTAGGGTTACTTTGTCGACTGGCAGAATGTACCAATCAGCTCTCCCCTATGCCCGGCAGTTAGAAATTGATGTGCCCCTGGTAACCTACCAGGGGGCCTGGGTGAAAAATACGCTTACCGAAGAAGTGCTTTACTATAAGCCGCTCCCTTCTGACTTGGCCCGACAAACGATGGAATATTTTAAAACCTTGGGACTGCATTATCATAGTTACTATGATGACGAGCTCTGTATGGAAACCTTATCCGAAGAAGGAAAGTACTATTCGCGCCTGGCCGGGGTAAAGGCTAATCTGGTTAAGGACTTGATAGCTGAACTGGATAGTCATGATGCTATGAAAATAATGGCTATAACTGATAATGAAAAACTGCTTCTGGAAATGGAGCGAGAGCTTAAATCACGTTTTGGTCAGAGCTTGCACATAACCCGTTCTAAACCTTATTTTCTGGAAGTAATGAGTCGGGAAGCCAATAAGGCCAATGCTTTGCAGGTCATTGCCAGTCATTATGGTATTGACCGTAAAGAGGTAATGGCCGTGGGGGATAGTTATAATGATATTGAAATGATTGAGTGGGCCGGTTTGGGGGTGGCTATGGCTAATGCCTTTGACCTGGTGAAGGAGGCGGCTGATTTTGTTACCACCTCAAATGAGGAAGAAGGCGTGGCCGAAGCCATCCGTCGGTTTGTTTTAAACTAAAGTGAACAAGGGAACCGTCCCCCTGTTCACTTTGCTGCGAATAATGTGTCAACTGCGAAAGTAAGTTATTATTTTGAGGTGATTAATATGAGTTCTAAAGTTTGGTTTACTGATCTGCGTACTAAAGGCAGCAGTCTTTTGGACAAAATGGAGAAAGTGTTAAAACAGGCGGGGATGGAAAAGATTATTGCCCCTGGAGATCTGGTGGCTATTAAAATACACTTTGGGGAAACTGGCAACCTGGCATATATTAAGCCGCCCTATGCACGACGAGTGGTGGACATGGTAAAAAAATCGGAGGGGCGCCCTTTTCTTACCGATGCCAATACATTATACGTAGGCACCCGAGCTAATTCGGTAGATCATCTGGAAACAGCTATAAAGAATGGTTTTGATTTTGCAGTGGTGGGCGCTCCGCTGATTATTGCTGATGGGCTAACCGGCAAAGATTACGTAAAAATAAAAGTTAATGGAGATCATTTTCAGGATGTAAATATTGGAAGTAATGCCTACCATGCCGATGCTATGGTGGTAATGAGTCATTTTAAGTGTCATGAACTTACTGGTTTTGGTGGTGCTTTGAAGAATTTAGGTATGGGCCTGGGCTCGCGCAGTGGCAAACAGCGTATGCATTCGGATGTTCTGCCGGTGGTAAATGATGATCAATGCACCGGATGCAGGAAGTGCCAGCAGTGGTGTCCGGCGGAGGCTATCGTAATGGAGACCTGGGAAGGCAACAAAAAGGGCGAGAAGTCTAGCATCATTGCCGAAAAATGCTGGGGCTGCGGGGAGTGCATGGTAAGCTGCCAATTCGGAGCCATTAAGCCTAACTGGAGAACCACTCCTGAAGCCTTGCAGGAAAAAATGATTGAATATGCAGTAGGAGCTGTTCAAGGCAAAGAGGATAAAATTATCTATGTTAATTTTGTGATGGATATAAGTCCGGAGTGTGATTGTTACGGACATAATGATTTGCCTGTGGTACAGGACCTGGGTATTTTAGCATCTACTGATCCCGTGGCTCTGGACTTGGCCTGCGTGGACCTGGTTAATAGTATGCCAGCGATGCCGGGTTCTCTCATAGAAGGACTGGAACCCGGGCAAGATAAGTTCAGAGCAGTTCATCCTAATATCGCCTGGGAGCCCCAACTACGGCATGCTGTTAAAATGGGCCTGGGTAATATGGAATATGAGCTGATAGGAAGAAAATGAGCCTTTTCGCAGTAGACTAATGATGCGCAGCAAAGTGAACAGGGGAACCGTCCCCCTGTTCACTTTACAGACTACGCAAGTGCTTGGTAATCTTTATGGTTTTTTGGGGGATTGCAAGTGGGAGACTATATTCTGGCTGTTGATATTGGGGGAAGCAAGGTATTAACCGGTATCCTGGATCGGGATGGCAAGGTTCTAATTCGTAAAAAAGAAGCTATTTGTTCCATTGGCCAAGCTGAGGAAGTTATGGAGCAAAGCTGTCGCATGACTAAACAAATGATGTGCGAATTAGGTATTCAAGAAAAAGATGTTCTGGGTACCGGGGTTGCAGTACCTGGCCCCTTGGATTACTACCGGGGTCAAGTGGTAGAATCCCCTAATTTACAATGGGCGGAGTTCCCTGTGCGGGATTATCTAAGCAAAAGCTTAGCATCTAAGCTTTTATTGGATAAGGACACCAATGTAGCGGCTTTAGGCGAATTGTATTATGGATTACATCCTAAATGTAAGAATCTAATCTATATAACTGTCAGCACTGGCATAGGTGGGGGGATTATTGCCGAGGGCAAACTTTTGCATGGGCTGACTGGGGGGGCGGGAGAGATCGGGCACATGGTGGTTGAGCCGGATGGCAGGAAATGTGGTTGTGGCCGGCAGGGATGCCTGGAAGCCTTAGCTTCTGGTACAGCTATAGCTCGGGAGGTTAGAGATATGGTAGATCGGGGTGAGGGTGAAAATATCCTGGCCTGTTGTAGTGAAGGCAATCCTCCTGCGGCTCGTGAAGTAGGTTTGGCAGCGCGTCAAGGCGATGTGGAGGCTAATGCATTGATTAAGCGAGTAGGCACATATCTAGGTATGGCGATTGCCAATCTGGTTAACGTGCTAAATCCGGAGCGGGTCGTAATCGGCGGCGGAGTGGGACTGGGGCTGCAGGATTTCTTGGTGCCAAGTATCAGAGAATATGTCTATGCTAATATTTTTTCTCTGCATAGCCGCAATCTACAGATCGCAACCACTAAGCTGGGCGAGGATATAGTTTTACTAGGGTGTGCGGCTATGGTTTTGAAAACGAGATAAAGGTTGGTGAATAAGTCTGCTGGGAGACATTTCATACAACAATAGTGAAGGGAATGTGATCGATGACAGTTGAGAAAATGAGAGATTATCTGCAGGGCTTGCCGGATCAGTTCAGCGAAATGCTGAAGCTGAAGATAAATTTGCCTTCCAGATACAGAAAAAATTATAGTAATATTCTGGTTAGCGGGTTAGGGGGTTCGGCCATCGGGGGAGACATTCTGCGCAGCTACTCAGCAGCCAAGGTCTCCATACCGCTGGTGGTTAATAGAGACTATGATATACCGGCTTTCGTCGGCAGACAGAGTTTGGTGCTGGTGGTGAGTTATTCGGGTAATACCGAGGAAACCATCAGCGCTTACCTGCAGGCCCGAGCCAGTGGGGCTGATATTATCGTTATCAGCAGCGGAGGAAAACTTTCCGCCCTGGCCAGAGAGGATGACAATATGGTGGTGGAGCTTCCTGGAGGCCTATCACCTCGTGCAGCTACTGGTTATCTCTTCAGCCCGCTGGCATTGGTGCTGGAAGAAATAGGCTTACTGAGCGGAGCCAGCGCTGACCTTATGGAAACCGTGCAGGTATTAACTGCTTTACGAGAGGAAATTAGTCCCGATATTGAATACTCCAATAATTTGGCCAAGCAGATTGCCGGTGAGATGAAAGGACGTATACCTGTAATTTGGGGGAGTTCTTCCCACTCTTCCGAAGTGGCGGCTCTGCGGTGGAAAGCCCAAATAAATGAAAATGCCAAATCTCCAGCCTACTATAATGTCTTTCCTGAACTAAATCATAATGAGACGGTGGGATTTGAAGAACCGGCGGATTTGATATCTCAATTGACAATTATTATTCTGCGTGACCCGGCTGATCATGCTCGGGTCAAGAAACGTATGGAGATCAGTAAGGAAATTATTCGTGAGCGGGTTGCCAAGGTAATGGAGGTAGAAGCCCGAGGCTTATCTTTTTTGGCTAAATTTTATTCTCTGGCCTATGTTGGTGATTATGCAAGTTTCTATCTGGCCTTGGAATACGGTATCAATCCTACTCCCGTGAAAGTAATCGATTTTCTGAAAGCAGAACTGGCTAAGGAAAACTAATAGACATAAGTTACTTGCTTTACGACCATATTAATAATAACCAGGGAGATGATGATACTCCCTGGTTATTTTATAATAGGAAATAATTATCCTGCGTATTCTATAGACGATGAGCAGCAAAGAAAAATTTAAAAGCTAATGCCATAAAAATTAGTGCTAGGTACCATTGATGCTTACCGATATTTAAAACAAAATGTTTCACGTGAAACATTTTGCAGCGAAAATTAAATAGTATTAGTTAAATTATACGAGCTTCACAGTATATAGATGATGCGCAGCAAGGATAATTCGAAAGTCTAGTGCTTAGTACGATTTATTGGTTAAATCTGATGGCTGTTTTTTACGGTTTTCTGACAGCTGGGTGAACGGACGAATATAGTGATTATGCCTGCTCCAGACTCCGGAGGCTCGGGCTGTCAACTGCTTGCCAGGCGAGTTCCAGGGGGTACCCGGCCAACCGCCCGTCCATGGGCGGTGACCGGCTCGGAACGTCCTGTTCCTCGCCCCCTTCCACACACCTGTCTTCGCAGGACAGCACGGCCTCCTGCGCAACGTCGCCGGCATAATCACTATATTCGTCAGCCAAGTTGCAGTAATGGGGAACAGGGTTAGGGGGACAGCATAATTACTGAATTTATCCTGTGCGTCTGAACGCTTGACGAGGACTTTTTTCTTCTGGGATGGGGTATCACGGGGATTCACTAACCGGTCCCCATTGACATTGAGATATTTCGTGACAGATTTAGTAATTATGCTGGCGACCTCGCGGAGGAGTCCGTTCTACCCTGCGAAGGCGGGAGAAGGGAAGGGGGCGCGCGACACGACGTCGCGTGCCGGTCAGCGACCACGGACGGGAGCTTGGCCGGGTACCCCCTGGAGTTCTTCCGACAAGCAGTTGGTAGAACGAGACTCCGGAGATGGGAGCAGGCAGAATTACTAAATCTGTCTTACCTAGACTTCAAGTTACAGCCAATACCCGGTCCCCCTTTTACGTCGCATCTTTAGTCTACT
>CAZEDT010000005.1:0-112158 GCA_964510795.1 uncultured Syntrophomonas sp. | reverse complement strand
AATTCGCGGGTGGTTATAACATAATCGACATCCTGGAAACCACTGGCTGCCATTTCCGGTCGTTCACATTCGTATTTTTTAGCGGTACAGGGCATTACCGATACCGATACCATATTTGCCGGGTTAACACCCAGTTTCTCGGCTCCATAGGTCTTGGCTACTGCACCGAACATCTGCTGAGGTGATTTGGCTGATGATAAGTAGGGCAGAATAGCCGGGTACTGATCTTCGGCATATTTAATCCAGGCCGGGCAACAGGATGTGAACTGAGGTAGAGGCCCGCTTGCTTCGTAACCAGGCGCTCCTACCGCTTTAAATACCCGATGGATCAGCTCTGTGCCTTCCTCCATGATGGTGAGGTCGGCGGTAAATTCTGTATCATAGACTTTATCAAAACCTAGCTTACGTAAAGAAGCATGCATTTTACCCTTCACATTAGTACCGGGCGCAAAACCGAATTCTTCGCCCAGAGCTACCCGGACGGCTGGAGCCTGCTGGACTACCACTACTTTATTGGGGTCTGCCAGGGCTTGTTTAACCTGAGCTACCATACTGGCATCGCTGATAGCACCGAAAGGACAATTGATAAGACATTGTCCGCAATTTATACAATTTTTATGATCGATTTGATGTTTCTGTCCGATTTTGCCCTGGATTGCTCCAGTCGGACAAATGGATGTACAGTGATCACAGGCTTTACAATCTTTTGTGACCTGGATGATTCCTGTATTTGCTAACGTAGCTGTGCTCAAACCTTATCCCTCCTCCATATACTTCCTAAGGAAAATTTAAAACCATTCCCAGCCCTTAAACCTACTTTAATCATTATTTAAGAAGCTATTTTTATATAATAACCATGATGCGCTTCTTGTTTTTCACCCCCCTGAATAGCCTGTGCGCAATACAATATGTCTGGCCAGGCTATGGCAATTCTGTTTGCAGCCATATTTCTTGAACAATACAAAAAAATGACCAGCATAGAAATGCTGGTCATTAATTTCAAAACACCCTAAGACATTAATTGCTAATAGGCCTTAGGTATTTGCTTAAACCAAAGCATCTCCTTTTCGCAATGGAAGGCCCGCATGTTTCCAAACGAACCCTAAGGGCCTGATAATCATCACATTAAGTGTCTAAGATTAACAGGCTCGGAGAATCAATATTTATTTACTTAATTCATACGGTGATTATGGCGTAAAATATCTGTATCCTTCATGGATATGTTTGAGGATAGCCGGCTAGTCATCTGCGCAGGCTATAGTAGACAGGAAAATACTTGAACCTTTTGGCCCTGTAGCAGTTTCGTACTGCTATTATGAGGTGGAATCAGACAAATAGGTGAAAACCTAAATTAATACATTTATTGATACTAAAGTTAGTCTAATTATTCGCTATTTGGTGTTAGTTTAACATCAAATGTAGACGCTGACAAGCCTTGCTGTCAAATGTGACAGTCTGTAATCTACAGCATTATTCTCCGCAAAAAACAAAATAGCCAGTAAACCAATCTATGCTATACTGGTTCAAAAAGAAGGGAGGGGATGCTTTGAAAATTGCTGTTGTGGATGGACAGGGAGGAGGGATAGGGCGCATAATCGTCGAAAAACTTCGCCAAGAGATGGGATCCAGCATACAGCTGATAGGTCTGGGAACCAATGCGGTAGCCAGTTCAGTGATGCTTAAAGCGGGTGCTAATGAGGGCGCCAGTGGTGAAAATGCGGTAGTATTTAACGTGGGCAAAGTGGATTGTATTGTGGGATCGGTAGCCATTATTGCCGCTAATTCATTTGCTGGAGAACTTACCCCGCGTATGGCGGAAGCTATTGCCTCAGCCGAGGCAGTAAAAATCTTGATTCCTTTAAATAGATCGAGCATACAAATTACTGGGACTATTGGCGAATCCCTGCCCATGCAGGTGGACCACCTGGTTCAGAGGGTGCGGGACCTACTGGAAATGCACAATTTAATGTAAACGCCATCAGGAAGATGGTGCTAGAAGGGTGGGAAAAACTATGTGTAAGAATATGCCTCCATTAGAAATGGCTATTCAATTTCACGGCCATGTCTGTCCGGGTCTGCTAATGGGTATCCGGGTTGCGGAGTTTGCGCAAAAACAATTAGGAATTAGTCAGGATATCGATGAGGAATTGTTGACTGTAGTTGAAACCAATTCCTGCGGTGTTGATGCTATACAGGCGATATTGGGCTGCACCTTCGGAAAAGGCAATTTGGTCTTTAAGGATTACGGCAAAAATGTTTATACCATTGCCAGTCGGGAAAAGCAGCGGGCAATTCGTATTGCCCAAAAATATCGTGAGAATAGAAGTCCTGAATCCATGCGCTTTCGCGAGCTGGCGCAAAAAGATAACCTGACAAATGATGAGGCTGCAGAAAAAGAAGACTTGACGGGAGTAATTTTCGAGAACATTATGAGCACGCCTTTTGAAGACCTGTTTACATGGCAGGAAGTCCAATTTGATTTTCCTGAAAAAGCTAAAATTCATGCTACTATTCAGTGTGCAGCCTGTGGAGAAGGGGTTATGGATATCCGAGCAGTAAATACCGCCCGGGGTTTAGTCTGCCCAAGTTGTTTTTCTGAAGAGGGAGGTCAAGCCTAATGTGTGAGTCTAATGTTTATCTGAGCCGGGGAGGTCAAGAAGAGCTCCTTATGGAGAGCGTTGACCGTATAATCCCGGCCGAAGATGGAAGCATATTCCTGGAGAGCATATTTGGAGAGCGTAAGGTCATCAAAGCTCGCATCAAGGAAATGGAACTGGTGCACCATCGCATTATACTTGAAGAGATTCAAAATATTGCTGCTTCAGAGCGCAGCCAGGAAATATGGCTGGAACCAACTACCGATCATGGCCACTTTCATGCCGGCGAGGAGGTGCGACTAAAGGTCGCTAAAGGCTATAACATGAAGCCGGCTGACGGCAACGCATTTTCTCATCTGCAGGCCTTTGTGGCTAACGAAGGAGCTGTTAACGAGGTTCACATTCATGAGCACCATGAGAACATGGAAATTAACCTGGGACAAGAGGCGGATGGATTGTTGCAGGTATATGCAAAAGAGAACAGTTCCAGGGAACTTTACGCGAAAGTAATCATGGAGATTGGGCACCATCACCATCATGGCCTGCAGCCGCTAGGATTGCCGCTGGAAATTGTCCCCTCTGATTACAGCCATGCTCGTATGGGCGAGAGTTATGAGATTCAGGTTATGAAAAAAGGCCATCCTTTAGCTGGAGCAGAGGTTAAGGTAACTTATGCCAGTACCCATAACCGGGAATATCCGCATCGCTTAAGCACCAACGAAGAGGGGCGGGCTAAAATATTTCTAACCGCTCGGGGCAATTATTTATTTTCTGTAAGTGATGAAAACATTACTAGTACCTTTACCTTAGTCAAAAGCTTCTGAGTTATGGGCGGATAATGGATAATATGCTCAAATGCATAAAAATTTTAGGTTAGCTAGCAGGGAAAATAGAATAAGTATATAATATTAGTACTTAATAGCACTATGAAAGTGCAATAATGACATCAGAGGTTCCCTTTACCACTCAGGCTAATAATGTATTAAGAAATACCATGAAGGTATTAACTGGTCAGTGACTGGTTAGTTTTTTCATGGTTTTTTGTTTTTAAATTTCGAATTAGGGAACAAGTGTTTAATCAAAGTAAGCTCAAGAATGGAAATCCAATAATACTTTAAGGAGGAGCTAAAATGCATATACCGGATGGATATCTTAGCCCACAGACGGCTATACCATTTGCAGCTTTGATGGTCCCTATCTGGGGAGTGGCCGTTAAAAAAGTTCAATCAACACTTAAGAGGAGAGAAGTACCAGTATTAGCTATAGGCGCAGCCTTTACTTTTACCATCATGATGTTTAATTTACCTATTCCAGGAGGGAGTTCGGCCCATGCGGTAGGAGCAGTTTTGCTGGCTATCCTGCTGGGGCCCTGGGCAGCTTGTATAGGTGTTTCGGTAGCCCTCATTATTCAAGCTTTAATTTTTGGGGATGGTGGAGTTTTGGCGATTGGGGCAAATTGCTTTAATATGGGTGTAATAATGCCTATGGTGGGTTATTACATTTATCAACTGATTAAAGGTAAGGCTGATGCGTTATCAACTCGTTCCATGGCGGCAGCCTTTATTGCTGGTTATCTGGGTTTGAACGCGGCGGCTTTCATTACGGCCCTTGAATTTGGCTCGCAGTACCATTTATTCCAAGCTGCCAATGGCACCCCGCTCTATTTCCCGGTTCCTCTCAAAGTAGCTGTAGCCGCTATGATGAGTGAACACCTGCTATTGGCGGGACCAGTAGAAGGTGTGGTTACCGCATTAGGAGCGTGGTTTGTAAGCAAGAATTACCCAGAGGTAATTAAAGAGCGCCCAATAGGTGGAAGCAGGATAGATAGTTGGGGGGTTGAAAAGCATGTTTAAGAATTTCCGCAAACTATGGTTGGCTCTGGGCGCATTTATTCTCTTATCACCATTGGGTCTGATAGCTACCGGTACTGCTTTTGGTGAATGGGGGCTCGATCAACTTCCTGAGGAGGTGGGATTTATACCTGCCGGATTGGCCAAGTTCGCTGATCTGTGGAGCAAAAGCCCACTGCCTGATTACGGTATACCTGGCATGGATGCAAGTTTTGCCCAGTCAGCCGGAGGATATATACTATCAGCTTTAGTAGGCGTAATTCTGGTAGTAGCTATACTAAGCCTATTCTCCAAAATTGTTAGGGACTAGCTATTACAAGGTGAAAGGAAAGCTTATATGTTGCTTCCTGGATGGATGAACGAGGACCCGGTGCTAAATAACTATACGAGAGCCAGTTCTAGCGGACGCAGGTCTAATTTTATTGGCAAAACTATTCGTAACATGCGGGCAATTATCTGCGAGGATATGCAAACCGAGCGATTGGCCCGTCAGGATGGATTCCTGCAGAAAGTAGACCCGCGCGTTAAGCTCATTAGCATGATAATGTTGATCCTGGGAGCCAGTTTGAGTCGGCAAATATCGGTACTGCTGATCATGTGGGGTTTTACTGTCATGCTCATGTACCTATCGCGTTTACCGATACTAGTTCTGCAAAAACGTATCTGGGGTTTTATCCCTCTGTTTACTTTATTGTGTACTTTGCCGGTGACACTAAACATATTTATAGATGGTATTCCCTTAATAACCATTTATCAAACAGTTCATCCAAGCAATTTTCTGGGTATTTGCTGGCCGGACAGCCTATATGTCAGTCAACAGGGTGCTATGGCGGCAGTATTTCTTTTCTTACGGGTGGGAATATCTCTATCCTTAGGAGTGTTACTGGTTATGACAACACCGGTGGCAGCTATTTTCAAATCTTTAATAGTTTTGCGGGTTCCTACCCTTTTTATTATGATTATCGAAATGACTTATCGCTACCTGCTCTTACTGCTGGCTATTTCGATAGAAATGTTTGAGGCTCGTAGTATTAGAACAGTGGGAGATATGTCCGCCAGTTGGCAGAGAGCTCAGGTGGGGTCTTCTATCGGTGCTCTTTTTGCCAGAAGTATGGCTTTATCGGAAGAAGTCTATCAAGCTATGACCGCTCGCTGCTATACTGGAGAAATCAATACCGGCAATAAAGATGAATGGGGCCGACTGGACCTATCTCGTGACATATGATAAGTTTATTTAGGGATTATCAAGAATAAACAAGGCAGAATACGCCGAAGCTTTTTCACGCTAGACAAGGCGTCAAAGTGCAGTAATACTGGATGTGTTGGAAACTTTGACAACGAAGTATGGCGCAAGACCGGTGTAAATGGTCGCTCCTTGCCATCCATGGCACCGCGACATTAGTCCATCCTTGGACGTCACTGGTTTATTTTTTGATAGTCCTTAGGAAATAGCTTGAATCGGAGGCTTCATTTTGACTACAGCAGTTTTGGCTTTGGAAGGTATTGATTATAGTTATGGTGATGCGGAGGTGCTTTTCCATGACTTAAGCCTAAGAATTGCTGCAGGAGAAAGTGTGTGTCTACTGGGGGCTAATGGTTCAGGGAAATCTACCCTTTTGAAAATATTTTGTGGTCTGGTTTATCCCACCAAGGGATGTTTTCGGGCTTTTGGGCAGGAGATTACGGAAGAAGTGCTGGAAAACAACCGCTTTTCCCAGCAGTTTCACCGTCGGTTAGGCTTTATTTTTCAGAACTCAGAGGCCCAGCTATTTAATACCCGAGTCTGGGATGAAGTAGCGTATGGACCTTTGCAGCTGGGCTTGAGCAAAGCCGAAGTCAAAGCTAGGGTTGAGGACGTATTGGAAATGTTGAATCTTCAGAATCTTGCTGAACGATCTCCTTATCGCCTGAGTGGGGGGGAAAAGAAAAAAGTTGCTGTTGCTTCGGCCCTGGTACTTAACCCGGAGGTTTTGATCCTGGATGAACCCACCAATGGATTAGACCCTAAAACCCAGCGCTGGTTAATTAACCTTCTATTAGAACTGAACCAGCGGGGACGAACTATAATAACTTCAACCCATAATATGGATTTAGCTCATGCCATATCGAATCGAGCCATAGTTCTTTCAGAACAGCATGAAATGGTTTTTAATGGTCCTAGCCATGAGGCACTGAAAAACAAGCCATTACTAATGTCAGTCAATCTCATTGACGAATTTTGTCATGTGCATGGCGAAGGGAAACATATACACCGCTATATTCATGGTTAATTAACTTTTGACCAAGGCGATTTTCAACCACCACATTTTGCTCGCCGGTAACACATGTTGCCGTTCTTCATTAATTATCCTCTTGATAAGATCATCCCAAAAAGAATAAAATTAATTATAATATTTTTTTCTGCAGGATTTTAGCTATTCTGCATAGAATATAAAACCTGATATTTATATGGCAGTAATTTGCCTAAAATTCTCCGAGCCTGTCAATCAAAAAGCAATACCGCTATGATTATCAGGCCACAGGGTTCGTTTGGAAACGGACAAGCTTTTCAATGCGAAATGGAGATGCTACGGTCAGGCAACTAATAAGCGCATCCATGAAGGATACAGGCTTATTTAAGTGTGCATCACTGCTCAGCATTTCTATGCTGGGCATTTTTTGTGAATAATTATTGATTATTGAAATAATATTTTTCATAGGTGAATAGTTAACTCTCCGAGCCTGTTGATCTGCCAGCGAAGAACGCTATGATTACCAGGCCAAAGGGTTCATTTGGAAACGGATGTTCCTTCCATTGCGAAAAGGAGATGCTACGGACAGGCAACTAATAAGCATATCCATGAAGGATACAGGCTTATCTAAGTGTGCATCACTGCCCAGCATTTCTATGCTGGGTATTTTTTATTGACGATGTATATAGTATTTTAGAGGTAATAAACTAAGTTCTGATTCTCCGAGCCTGTTAATCTGCCAGCGAAGAACGCTATGATTACCAGGCCAAAGGGTTCATTTGGAAACGAATGTACCTTCTATTGTGACAAGGAGATGCTACGGACAGGCAACTAATAAGCATATCCATGAAGGATACAGGCTTATCTAAGTGTGCATCACTGCCCAGCATTTCTATGCTGGGCATTTTTTTATAAAAAGTGTTCACAATTATAGTACTGAATATGTCAAAGGGTGTTTGTTATGCATGAGTTATCACTAATGGAAAGTGTTATGGAAATAGTCAGGGATAGTGCTGCTGAGAACAATATCAGCCAGGTAAAAAAAATAAAGCTGGTGGTAGGCAAATTCTCCATGGCTCTGCCCGACAGCCTGCGATTTGCATTCCAGGCTATAGCTGGAGTAGAAGAAATATTTAAAGATGCTGTTTTGGAAATTGAAGAAAAAGAAATTTTATGTCGGTGTCAGCAATGTCAACAATCATTCCAGCCTGAGGATGCTTATCACTTTATTTGCTGCTGCTGCGCTTCAACACAAGTGGAAATAATACAGGGACGAGAACTGTACCTGGATTACTATGAAGGAGACGAATACTAATGGTACAAGTCCGCTTGGAAAGCAATCTATTAGGAGCCAATGAACTGCTGGCCAGGAAAAACCGCAGTATTTTTGCCCGTCAGGGCTTGTTGGTGGTTAATCTTATGAGCTCACCGGGCTCAGGAAAGACGACAATCCTGGAAAAAACTATTGAATATTTGAATGACAGCATCAAATTGGGGGTCATAGAGGGAGATCTGTATACTGATCAGGATGCCCAACGAATAGAGCAAAAAGGGGTAAAAGTAGTCCAGATTAATACTGAAGGCGCCTGCCATCTGGATGCCGGAATGGTGGGTAAGGCATTTGAAGAACTACCCGGTGATAATTTGGATCTGCTTTTTATTGAAAACGTGGGTAACCTTGTATGCCCTGCGGAGTTCGATCTTGGAGAAGATTTTAAGGCAGTAGTCATCAGCACCACGGAAGGTAATGATAAACCTTTAAAATACCCTTTAATATTTCGTGAGGCCAGGGTCATTTTGCTAAACAAAATAGACCTCTTACCATATACAAATTTTAGTTTGGAAAGATTTAGGGAAGATCTGGCCCAGATTAATCCGTCGGCTCCCGTGTTTTTAGTTTCCGGGCGTACCGGTGAGGGAATTGAGGAATGGAACGAGTGGCTATTAAGGGAGGTGAGGGGCAAAGAAGCTTAAAAATATAGCGCCCAAAAGGGGAGAGAGTCCTTAAAAAGAGTTGATTGGTATTATCAAGTTATTAAAACAAAGTATTATGTTGGGGGGAATGTGTTAAATGCCTAGCAAACTAAGTCGACGCGACTTTGTTAAACTATGTGCAGGATCAGCTGCCGCCGTATCCCTTTCGGGATTTTTAGCACCTTATATGGCTCAGGCCGTGGAAGCGGGCGCACCGCCAGTAATATGGATTCAGGGAGCCAGTTGTTCAGGCTGTTCGATATCGCTCCTGAATACGGTTCATCCAGATATTCAAGAGGTATTAACCAAGGTCATTAGCCTCCGTTACCATCCTAATATCATGGCTGCGGCTGGTGATTTAGCCATTCAGGATGCCATGTATAAGGTAGCCCAGGAATACAAAGGTAAGTTCTACCTGGTGGTTGAAGGCGCTGTGCCAACTGGAGCAGACGGCCTATTCTGTATGGTAGGAGAAGAAAATGAAAAACCCATCACATTCCAAAAATTGGTTAAGGACATCGGCAGTCAGGCTGGAGCTATCCTGAGTTTTGGAACTTGTTCAGCTTATGGCGGTATTCCAGCAACCCCGCCTAATCCTACTGATTGCAAACCGGTATCAGCCATAGTCAAAAATGTACCTATTATTAACGTTCCCGGCTGTCCGCCTCATCCCGATTGGATGGTGGGTACGATTGCTCATGTATTGTTATATAAAGATATTCCTGAGTTGGACAGCTTTGGTCGTCCCAAGATGTTCTTCAGCAATATTATTCATGACAACTGTCAGAGACGTCAGTATTTTGACAATGCCATTTTTGCCAAAACCTTTGGAGAAATGGGATGTATGTTGGAGCTAGGCTGCAAAGGACCACTGGCTCATTGCGATGCTACCACCCGTCTATGGAATGGCGGGGTAAACTGGTGTGTCAAGAGTGGGGGAGTCTGTATAGGCTGTACGGAACCACAGTTCCCTGGCTGGCCCATGTATGAAAGAATACCCGAAATGCCAATAGGACCGGCCATGACCGCTACTGTAAATCAAATAGGTGGAGTACTGGGCGGAGCGGCTGTTCTGGGTATTGGTGGACACCTGGCTGGAAACATCATGACGGGCCGTATTGGTGGCAAAAAGGATGAGAAAGAAGGTGACGAATAATGGCTAAGATTGTAGTTGATCCCGTAACTCGTATAGAAGGTCACCTCAAACTGGAGGTTGAAGTTGAGAATGGCATAGTGGTTGATGCTAAAACTGCTGGAACATTGTTTCGCGGTATGGAGCTTATCATGCAGGGCAGAGATCCCCGCGATGCCGAGCAAATTATGCAGAGAATTTGCGGCGTTTGTCCGACTGCGCATGCTACTGCAGGTATTCTGGCTCTGGATGATGCTTTTGGCATCGAGCCTCCACCCAACGGCAGAATCATCCGTAACTTGATTCTGGGTGCCAATTTTATTCAATCTCATATTCTGCACTTTTTCCATCTGGCTGCGCTTGATTATGTAAAGGGACCCGACCTGGCTCCTTTTAAACCCCGTTATGAAGCTGATTATCGTCTACCTGATGATGTAAATGCCCAAGCGGTAAACCACTATCTGGAAGCACTTACCATAAGGCGTAAAGCTCATGAAATGTTGGCTATCTGGGGTGGTAAAATGCCTCATGTACAAGCTATTGTGCCTGGAGGAGTTTCAGAAGTACCAGATACTCAGAAAATATATGAGTTTAAAAAGAGGCTGGAAGAGTTAACCGCTTTTATTGATAATATCTATGTTCCTACTGTAAAAGCCGTAGCTGGTGTTTATGCCGACTGGTTTGATGTGGGACGTGGCTGCATGAATATGATGGCCTACGGCGGATTTCCCCTGGAAGAGGGCATGGACCATGTGAAGAAGGAAAAATTCTTCCCGGCAGGAGTATATGTCCGTGGACAGTACAAGCCGTTAGAGATCGATAAGATTGCCGAAGAAGTTAAATATTCCTGGTATAAAGACGGTATAAAAGGTAGTCCTACTGAAGCAGTAGTAGAACCGGATGCTACCAAGAAAGATGCCTATTCCTGGATGAAGGCACCGCGTTATAATGGTGAAACCATGGAGGTAGGACCGTTGGCCAGGTTGTGGGTCATGAAACAAAAAGATGTAGTTGGTTTAGGTGAAAAGGCATTTTCAGTAATGGGCCGTCATTTTGCACGGGCAGTTGAATGTTCGATGATAGCACATGCCATGGATAAATGGGTTATGGAATTGAAAGCCGGCCAGCCGGTATGCGTACCCCATAAAGTACCCAGCGCAGCTCAGGGTGTTGGCTTATGCGAAGCTGCACGTGGAGCCCTGGGACATTGGCATAAGATTGAGAATCAAAGAACATCCGTGCTCAATGCAGTTGTGCCTACTACCTGGAATGCTTCACCCATGGATGCAATGAAGGTACCTGGCCCTATGGAACAGGCTATTATCGGAACAGCCGTAAAAGATCCGGCTAACCCGGTGGAACTGGTTCGAATTGTTAGAGCATTTGATCCCTGTTTTGGATGTGCTATCCATCTTATGACTCCCGACAAAAAGGTGATCAGCCAGTTTCAGATTAATTAGGGGGTGAGAGAATGATTAAAGAGATGGAAGTGAGACATTCTATCTGGATAAGAATCTTTCACTGGATAAATATGATTGCGATAACCATGCTTACTCTGACCGGGTTCTATATTAATAGTCCGGAGAGCTTCCGGTTATTCAGTAATATGGATAATGCTCGGATGGTTCATTTTGCTATGGCTTACCTGCTCTGTTTCGGATTTGTGGGCAGAATATACTATGCCATTGTGGCTGATGATGCCAAAAATATTGTTTTTAGTGTTAAAGAAGATACCCCCAAATTTCCCAGTATGATAAAGTACTACACATTTTTTGCAGATAGTCATCCCTACTATGGCAAGTACAATCCCGGTCAGAAAATGATGTATACCGGTTGGGTAGTTATGGGACTAGTTCAGATTATCACTGGATTTATACTATATATGCCCAATACCTTCATGGCTCTGGGTGGGTTCCTGGGTGGACTTATTGCAGTTAGAATGATACACCTGATCACAACCTGGTTATTTGTTCTTACCGTACTGGCCCATGTATACCTGGATATATCTGAAGGGATTCCAGTATTGAAATCAATGTTTACTGGCACAATGCCCGCTGATTTTGATCATGGTACCCATGAAGAAGACCACGGAGTTGCTGCTGATAAGGGTATTGGGGCCTAGTCTGGGCAAGGAGGATAAATCTTGAACAAGGTAATGGTAGTGGGAATAGGAAACTATATTTTGCAGGATGAAGGAGTAGGAGTGCATGCTGTAAACCGTCTAATGGAGATGGATCTGCCCGCTGGGGTGGAATTTGTAGACGGTGGAACCCACAGCTATGATCTCGTAGATTTTTTCTGCCAGGCAGAGTCCTTGATTATTGTAGATGCCATGCAGGCCGGGGGAGAACCAGGCACCATTTACCGGGCTCCCCTGGAGGAATTGGGTTTAAAACCCAAGGAACCTGGAATTTCTTTGCATGACCTACATTTTATCGAGGCAGTTCAGATGGTAAACCTGCTGGGACACTACCCGTCGATTATGGTATTTGGTGTAGAACCTGAGGTTATTGGGTGGGGAATGGAACTAAGTCCCCGAGTTGCGGAGAAGCTGCCCCGTTTAACTGAGCTTATTGCGCTGGAAATTAAGCAGCTCCTTGCCAGCCATGGCACTGCTGAACTAATCCATCCGTTGACTTCGTAATCTTATGGCTGGATAAAAACGATTTTAATGTCAAGAATGAGTATAGTTGATCAAGCCTAATAAAGAATGATAGACGTGGAAAACGTGGATAAACGGATAAACGCGGATTGGAAGAAGTATCAGCTTCAATTTCAGCGGCGTTTATCCTATTTAATCCACATGCGGCATAGCCGCCCGCGTCTATTAATTTAATTTTGACAAATATCTTTCTGTACGTAGGATATGTTGGTAACTACTGTGCCTATGTAAATGAAAGTTGATTTACCGTATCAGAGAGTATAACATTTCTGAATGTTGCACCCTTCGGGCATTATATATGCTCCCTGTGGTCGCAATTAAGGAAACAACCTTCGGGTACTACTGATGCTCTCTGGAGTTCGCTATTAAGGTAGCGGCGTAAGCCGAGTTTTCTTAATAATTAAAGCAGGTATTGAAATGCAAGCAGAACTTAGCAGCTATCAGATTAAGATTAATGGCATTGTACAGGGAGTGGGGTTCAGACCCTATGTTTACCGTTTGGCTATTGAGCATCAACTGAAGGGATGGGTATTAAACTCATCAGCGGGAGTATTCATCCAGGTAGAAGGTCGGGATGAACAACTGAGAGAATTTGCTCGACGACTGGTGGATGAGTCTCCTCCCTTGGCAGTTATCCGTAGCTGTGCAATACAAGAAGTTGCACCGTGTGGTTTTGCTGATTTTATTATTAAAGAGAGTGATGATCGGGAGCAGAAAATAGTAATGATATCTCCCGATGTGGCTGTATGTTCAGATTGCAAAAGGGAAGTGCATGATCGTGAAGATCGTCGCTGCGGCTATCCTTTCACCAATTGTACTAATTGTGGCCCGCGCTTTACGATTATTAAAGATGTACCGTATGATCGGGCCATGACCACCATGGCTCCTTTTCCTATGTGCCCTGATTGCCTGGAGGAATACGGAAATCCATCACATCGGCGCTTTCATGCTCAGCCAAATGCCTGCCCGCATTGTGGCCCCCATACATCTTTATTGGACGCACAGGGTCAATCGTTGCAGCAGGACGTTAGGGAAGTCCTTAAGGCAGGTCAGATTGTAGCCGTAAAAGGACTGGGTGGTTTTCATTTGGCGGTTGATGCCAGGAACGCAATGGCCGTAGCCCGACTGCGTCAGAGGAAAAAACGTGATGCCAAACCCTTTGCCGTTATGGTTCGAGACCTGGAAACAGCTCATAAATATTGTATAATTAACCCAGCCGAAGAAAGTTGGCTGAATTCTCCCCAGGCACCTATTGTGGTTCTGGACCGCCTGGAGGGCAATTCATTAGCGGCGGATATTATCCATCCGGGAATTGACACCCTGGGTGTCATGCTGCCTTATACACCACTGCATTATCTGTTATTTGACGAAGAACTGGAAATATTAATAATGACCAGTGCTAATATAAGTGATGAACCTTTGATCATTGATAATGAAGCGGCCCTGGAGCAACTGGGTGATGTAGCCGACTTTTTCCTGGTCCACAATCGGGATATTTATAATCCCTGCGATGATTCAGTTATGAGGGTCACCAGCCTGGAGACTCCTCAGTTCTATAGACGCGCCCGGGGTTTCGTACCGCGTGGTATACCTATCCCGGCCCAGACTAAACCAATTCTGGCGGTAGGCGGCGAAATGAAAAATACCTTTTGCATGACAAGAAATGGGGAGGCTTTTCTCAGCCAACACTGGGGAGATTTGAACCATTTTAATAATTATTTAAACTTCCAAAAAGGTATTGAGCGCTTCAAGAAGATGCTCTATATTGAACCTGAGTTAATAGTCCATGACCTGCATCCCAACTATCAGACCAGTCGCTGGGCTAAAGAGCAAATGGATGTGCAGAGGATCTCTGTCCAGCATCATTATGCCCACATGGCTTCGGCTATGGCGGAAAATGGTTTGGAGGGCGAAGTCCTGGGCCTAATATGCGATGGTACTGGTTGGGGCGAAGATGGTGCTGTATGGGGAGGAGAAATACTGCGGGGCGACTATCAGCATTATACTCGTCTCGCTCACCTGAAATATGTACCTCTGCCGGGAGGTGACCTAACTGCTAAAAAACCTTATCGAATGGGAATGGTTTACTTACAGGCAGCTTTGGGAGAGTCAGGACTGGCATTAGCTGATCGTCTTCTACCTGATTTGACGATGGAAGAGAAAAATATAATGTTAAGAAGAATGGAACCAAATTCTGCAGAACTGCTTACTTCTTCGTGCGGGCGATTATTCGATGCCGTGGGGGCAGTTCTCGGAGTTTGTGCTATAAATAGATATGAGGGACAGGCTGCAATCGAATTAGAGGCCCGAGCCGATCAACATGAAAAAGGGTATTATGCTTATGATATACAGAAAGACCGGGATTTATGGCTGATGGATGTACTACCTATGTGGCCCGAACTGCTTAGAGATATTCAAAAGGGGCAATTCCAGGGCAGCATGGCGCAGAAATTCCACCTGACACTAGTGGAAATGTTTTTAGCCACCCTGCTTAAACTGAGGGATGAAACCGGCCTAAACCGGGTGGTCCTCAGCGGAGGAGTTTTTCATAATCAGATCCTGCTAATAAATATAATCGAAAAATTAACCGAACATGAATTTCTGGTCTATCAGCACCAGCAGGTTCCGCCCGGAGACGGCGGAATATCGTTAGGCCAGGCCGTCATAGGGATGAGAAAGTGAACAGAGGGACGGTTCCCTTGTTCACTCTGAATTACTTAAATATATGAGAAAGCAGTATCCAGTTTATACTATGAGGGATAGGGGGGAATAAATAATGTGTTTAGGTGTACCAGGTAAAGTGGTCGAATTAATGGAGCACGATATGGCACGAGTAGATGTTAACGGTAACCAAACAGAGATCAGCGTACGACTTACTCCGGAGGTGGAGCTGGGGCAGTATGTTCTAATCCATGCTGGATTCGCTATGGAAATAATGGATGAAAGCATAGCTTTGGAGACCATGCAATACCTGGAGGAGATGCTGCAGTATGACTGATATGCAACAGTATAAGCAAAACCTTTTACACGAAATACAAGCTGAGACCAGGAATGTTTCCCTGATGGAAGTTTGCGGTACTCACACCATGGCTATTGCCCGCAGTGGTATTCGGGAACTTCTGCCGTCTAATATCAAGCTTCTGTCTGGCCCGGGTTGCCCAGTATGTGTGACTTCCCAGGGGGATATTGACGCAGTTATAGAACTGGTTCAGAAAAAGGGAATAACTCTGGTAACCTTTGGCGATATGATGCGGGTCCCTGGCACCCGTAGCAGTCTGCAGGAAGAGCGCAGCCGGGGTGCAGATATAAGGGTAGCCTATTCACCCTTGGATGCTTTGCGGATTGCGCGGGAAAATCCTGATAATGAAGTGGTGTTTTTGGGGATTGGTTTTGAGACCACTACTCCGGCTATCGGTATTACTCTGGAGCAGGCGCACGAAGAAGGTCTTACAAATTTTACAGTTTTTTCTCTGCACAAATTGGTCCCGCCAGCTTTAGAGCTTATATTTTCTGATCCCGAAATTCAGGTTGACGGCTTGATTTGTCCAGGACACGTTTCAGCTGTCATAGGTGTAGAACCGTATGAGGCACTGGCCGAAAAATATAAAAAACCATGTGTGATAACTGGTTTTGAGACCCTGGATATACTGGAAGGCATTTATCTACTGATAAAACAAATCCAAAAATCCGAAGCCAAGGCGGAAATCCAGTATCGTAGGGTAGTGAAAAAGGACGGTAATCCGGTAGCTATGCAAACCATAGATAGAGTTTTTCGAGCGGTACCAGCTCGTTGGCGAGGATTGGGTGTCATTCCTGATAGCGGTCTGGAATTGCGGGCGGAATATGTCGGGATGGATGCACGTAAGAAGTTCAATATTCCCGAGATGGAGGAAGTACCTATCAAAGGCTGTGCCTGTGGTGAGGTACTTACCGGTAAAATCCTCCCCCCTGATTGCGTTCTATTTGGTCGGGCCTGCACCCCACTGCAGCCGGTTGGACCATGTATGGTATCACATGAAGGTTCTTGTGCGGCTTACTATAGGTATACACCAGCGAAAGGAAGAAGTTAGATGAAGCTTGAGCGGGTACTAATGGCTCACGGCAGCGGTGGCCTGATGAGCCAGCAATTAATAGACGGGGTATTTAAAAAAGCCTGGAATAATGAAGTTCTTGAACCTATGTTGGATGGAGCCGTTTTGGAGGTGCCAGCTGGCAAATTAGCTATGTCTACCGATTCATTTGTTATTACTCCCATATTTTTTCCTGGAGGAGATATAGGTAAGCTTTCCATTTGTGGAACGGTAAACGATCTGCTGGCCTGTGGAGCCAGACCTCTCTACCTGTCCACTGCTTTTATTATAGAAGAGGGTCTGCCTATCGCTGACCTGCAGTTAATAGCTGAATCTATGGCTAAAACTGCTCGGGAAGCAGGGGTCAAATTAGTTACCGGGGATACCAAAGTAGTGGAGAAGGGCAGTGCCGATGGCGTGTTCATTAATACCACTGGTATTGGCATAATTCCAGAGGGGATTGACTACCGGCCCCAGCGTATTCAGCCTAATGACAAGATAATAGTAACCGGCTTCTTAGGCGATCACGGTCTGGCTATACTGGCCCAAAGGGAGGGTCTGAGTTTTAGCACGCCAACCCTTAGTGACTGCGCTCCACTCTATCAGCTAGGAGAAATGGTACAAAAATATGGTGCAGCCATCAAATGTATGCGCGACCCCACCCGAGGCGGCCTGGCCACAGTTTTAAATGAGATTGCCAGTCAGGCAGGTCTGGGAATCAGGGTGAAAGAACAGCAGATACCAGTTTCTTCGGTGGTACAAGGAGCCTGTGATATGCTGGGAATGGACCCTCTGTATATGGCTAACGAAGGCAAGATGGTAATCTTCGTAAGTGGTGACGCGGCTGATAATATATTAGCCGACCTGCGTAAACTCCCCCAGGCAGAAAACGCCGCCATTATTGGCCAGGTGAGTAGTGAACCGGTTGGTATGGTGCTCATCGAAACCGAATTAGGTGCCGCACGCATCCTGGGAATGCTGGAAGGCGAACACGTTCCCCGCATCTGTTAAACGAGGTAGGTAAAATATAATAATGGCTTAAAATGTATAAAAAAGTTAATATTTAATCTATAAGATAAATGTGTAAGTTGGGTATCGGTAACCCAACTTACTGTTTTTGGGGAACCTGAGAGGGAGATATGAGATGCGATTACCTTCCTATGTATTGGAAGTCTTAGATACCCTGAAACAGAATGGTAACCAGGCATACCTGGTTGGCGGCTGTGTGCGTGACTTATTGATGGGGAAGAAGCCGGCTGATTATGATGTGTCGACCTCGGCCAGCCCGGAAGAAACAGCTTCGCTTTTCAGTAAAACAATCCCCATCGGGGAAAAACACGGTACCATTGCTGTTTTAGTCGGCGGTGCTAAGGTTGAGGTTACAAGTTTCAAAGGTGATATACTTGAAGAGCTGCCCAGCTTGCAGCGGGATCTTCTCTTGCGCGATTTTACGGTTAATGCGATGGCCATGGAAGAAAATGGTGAACTGTACGACCCTTATAATGGTCTGAATGACCTTAGGAATAAGCTGATTAAATCTCCCCTAAACCAGTCCCGCGAGAGGTTTTTAGAAGATCCGCTAAGAATGATGCGGGCCATCCGCTTCTGCAGTACCTACGGGTTTGTGATGGATCCAATCGTAACGCTAGCCATAACTGAGCTACATGATCAGATAACGAGAATATCTGTGGAAAGGATACGTGAAGAACTTAACCGTATTCTGAAATCCGCCCGGCCAACCTTGGGCATGGGGCTATTACTTGATACAGGGTTGTTAGCTCACATTCTTCCTGAAGCCATGGAGATGGTCGATTTTGACCAGAGGAATTTCCGCCACAATAAGGACGTTTGGCAACATTCAATGGCGGTGCTGGAAGGAGTCCCTCCCCGTCTCAACGTGCGACTGGCAGCCTTGCTGCATGATATCGGCAAACCTATTACTTTTACCATGGATGATGCTGGGGTAGGACATTTCTATGGGCACCACCTCGAGGGCGGTATTGTAACCAAGAATATTATGCGGCGTTTAAAATATGATAACCAAACCATTGATGACGTTTCTATTCTGGTAACTGCCCATATGAGTCGTTTCGCTAAACTAAGAAACGCCAGTCTGAAAAAAATGATCAACCAGGTTGGCGAGCATAATCTGATGGACCTTTATGATTTGCAGAAAGCGGATATTCTGGGTTCATCTCCACCGTTTGATTTTTCCGAATTAGAAGCAATGCAGGCTGATGTCAACCGAATTAGCCGAGAAGAACCCCCCATGCAAATAAAAGACCTGGCGGTCAGAGGTGCTGACCTGATGGGAATCGGCTTTGAAACTGGCCCGGAAATAGGCAAGGTACTAGGGGTTCTGTTAAATGTAGTTCTGGATGACCCCGATAAGAATTCTAGAGAAATATTATTGGATCTGGCGTTAAAATACCGTAGCTGTGTGGAGTAGGTGTGTAAGGAATTA
The DNA here is from genome assembly GCA_964510795.1 of uncultured Syntrophomonas sp. Lineage (GTDB taxonomy): Bacteria > Bacillota > Syntrophomonadia > Syntrophomonadales > Syntrophomonadaceae > Syntrophomonas_B. The sequence continues at coordinate 93,178 of CAZEDT010000005.1, read as the reverse complement.
CTTAAAAGACAGTTTTCCTAAGCAAATTCTGAAAATAATCCCGTGTCACTTGGAAAAGTCAAAGTGGCCCGGGATTACTTGTACTTGTGGGGAAATTGACTGGTATTTTGGCGAAATAAATAGAAAATATTTCTGTTTAGCAGGATTTTTATAGATTAATTAGAAGAATAATATATATTGAATATTTTTTGCTCACCGAGTCCATTGCAACCCTAAAGCGATACGCCATGGTTAATGGGCCGTCGGGTACAGGGGGAAACTTCTGTGCCTCCCGTTTGGAAAGGAGGGCGTTTTATGATGTGTTTGGAATAAGGCTAAAACTGATCGGGTTTAGCCTTATTTCTGCGTTATTTTATCTTATACGAGACAGATAGGAAGGAATCTATGCAATCACTTACCAATGTATTGATGATGAAAACTGAAATACTAGGAATTGTCGGCTTGTCTCTGATGGTATCAGGCTCAGCTACTCTTATCAGTGCTGCCATAGGGATCCCTCTGGGGACATGGATAGGTATCTGGGATTTTAAAGGCAAGAAACTTTTGTTGAGACTTATTTATACATTGATGGCACTTCCCCCGGTATTGGCAGGACTAATTATTTATCTGCTGCTTTCGCGCAGTGGCCCTTTGGGAGCCTGGGAAATGTTGTTTACACCGGCCGCCATGATCACAGCGCAATGTCTTTTAGTCGTTCCCATTATAACTGGTTTGGTGGCGGCTGCCATTGCTGGTAAGGAAACCTTGCTTTTTGACCATGCCCGCAGTTTGGGGGCGAGTCAAGTACAGGCTATGGCTACCGTGATTAAGGAATCTCGCACTGGTATCATTTCAGCGGTTATGACTGGCTTTGGAAGAGCTTTTGCTGAAGTAGGGGCAGTTATGCTGGTTGGGGGGAACATAAGACATTTTACCAGGGTATTGACTACCTCCATAATAATGGAGACCCGGCAGGGAAATTTTGAAATGGGTATAACTCTGGGATTAATCCTGTTGATAATTTCCTTTATAGTAAGTTCGATTGTGCTGGTCAATGCTGATGAATTCAAGCTTTCCTAGAAGAGGTGCCGATATGAAGATATTTTCAATGGATAATGTCAGCAAAACTTATGCCAGCAGGACGGTGCTTAATATACCCCATCTGGAACTAGAGCCCAATAAGATTTACGCCATATTAGGACCCAATGGAGCTGGTAAAACTACTTTACTGAGAATATTAAACCTGCTGGATTTGCCCGATACCGGGCAGCTACAATACATGGGCTGTGATACCAATGCTGATATGCAGGAACGATTAGCAATGGCTCGTCAAATGTGTATGGTTTTTCAAAAACCGTTCATGTTTCGTACTACCGTGTACAAAAATGTAGCCTATGGGTTGAAACTTCGACGGGTACCTAAGAGCGAAATCAATAGGTTGGTAGTTGACAGCCTGGACTTTGTAGGTCTGGGAGAATTTCACAGTCGTACGGCTACGACTCTTTCCGGTGGAGAAAGTCAGCGATTGGCCCTGGCTCGTGCCCTGGTTTTACAACCCCGGGTACTATTGCTGGATGAACCAACTGCGAATCTGGATCCCAGTACTGTACAGATGATTGAAGAAATCATTCGTAACTACCAACAGCAATATAATATGACCGTTATTATTGTTACCCATAATATATTTCAGGCGCAGCGCATAGCTGATGAGTGTATTCTGTTAATGGATGGAAAAGTCATTGAACAGGGTTCAACCAAGCAAATTTTCTCTCATCCTCAGGACGAGAGAACGCGTCACTTTCTGGATGGTACCATGGTGTATTAAGCTATTTGACATGGAACGACGGACACGATATAAGGCTTCGCATTTTACGTGTACAACTACATGGGTATGGTTAGGATGACGGATAAAAGCCTCGGACGCAATGAGTTGTCCCTGGTATTCTAAACCGTAAAATAGGCAACCTGGATAGAGATATTAAGTTAATGGAATGAATTAGATTGGGATTGGATTAAGAAGGGAGAATTTATTAATGAAAAAAAGAAATATAGCACTCATTACCGTACTGGCTGTTTTTTTGAGCAGTTTATCACCATTCCTGTATACTGCCTCCGCCGCCGAGCAGGTAGAGAGCAGCATGACCCTGGCTACTACTACCAGCACACAGGATTCTGGTTTGTTGGATTATCTAATTCCGGCTTTTGAAAAGACCTATAATACCAAGGTTAAAGTGGTCGCTGTGGGCAGCGGACAAGCTATGGAAATGGGTAAAAAGGGAGATGCCGATGTATTACTGGTTCACTCCCGTAAAGCTGAAGATGAGTTCGTAGCTCAGGGCTGGGGTATTAATCGCAAAGATGTTATGCATAATCAGTTCTTGATCGTAGGACCCACCAGTGACCCGGCGAAAATAAAAGATCTAGGTTCTATAGCTGCATTTAAAAAGATAGCTGAAGACAAAGCCAAGTTTATCTCCCGGGCTGATAAATCCGGAACTAATACTAAAGAATTAGGTATCTGGACTAAAACTGCTATAAAGCCGGCCGCCCCATGGTACATCGAATCCGGTCAGGGGATGGGTGATACCTTGATGATGGCTAATGAAATGAAGGCCTATACGCTCACCGACGACGCTACATTCCTGGCCATGAGTTCAAAGCTGGCTCTGGTAGAGTTGGTTGGCGGCGACAAAGACCTTGCTAATCCTTATGGGGTAATAGCAGTAAACCCAGCTAAATATCCCAACATACACAAAAACGCTGCCAATGCGTTCATCGAATTTATGACTGGACCAAAAGGCCAGGGTATGATCGCCAGCTTTGGCAAAGAAAAATACGGCAGAAATTTATTTACCACTGATGCTATCCCAGGAGCTAAACTGCAGGCTGATCCTGTCCCGGTGCCTGCTCCTACTCCTGTGACTGTCACCAATGCGGCGGCCCCCGTTATCCCCGCAGCCAAAGTTCTAACCTGTACCGTTAATGCCAAAGCCGTCAATATTCGCAATGGTGCGGGAACTAGTTTTAAAATACTAGGTTCAGTGAAAAAGGGTGCAAAATTGGAGATCATAAACAAAAAAGGAACCTGGTACCAGGTAAAATACGGTAAGGGAACCGGTTATATAGCCGGATGGCTGGTAACTCAGAATTAGTCTTTAATTTGAGCCAGGGATTAAATTCCCTGGTTTTTTTTTGCCGTATCAGACTCCCATGTCGCGAACCGGCACCACTGATGGATGAAAAATCTTTTTCTTAATTTTTGAGTACAGTGAATATGTAGATGTCCCTGCCTGTAACTGTCGTTATCGACGCTGGAGGGTAAAATATTTTGTTTGCTGCATATGAAAATGGGCATAATATGATTCAAATAAAACGGCGGGGACGGGTCTTAGTGTTCCATGGACAGCTTTTCCTTACTTGAGCATAGTTTGTTTATAACTATGTGGGTGGAAAAGCGTGGGACGGCAGGAATTGTACCGGCTTTTTTTATCAACGAAAGGAAGACCATATATGAATAAGCGCTTCTTGACAATGATTGCAGTAGTGGTGGCTTTAGTAGCCGGCATAACCTTTTACCTTAATCAGACACCTGTTACAAAAAACGTGGAGGCAACCATGACTTTGGGCACTACTACCAGCACTCAGGATTCCGGTTTACTGGATTACTTGATTCCGATTTTTGAAAAGGACTATAAAACTAAAGTAAAGGTAGTGGCTGTGGGCAGCGGGCAAGCCATAGAACTCGGTAAAAAGGGAGATGCTGATGTATTGCTGGTTCATTCCCGCAAAGCCGAGGACGAATTCATCGCCCAGGGATGGGGTATTAACCGTAAAGATGTGATGCACAATCAGTTCCTTATTGTTGGCCCAGCCATTGACCCGGCCCGGATTAAAGGTATGACTGATGCACCGGATGCGTTTAAAAAAATAGCAGCTACTAAAAGCAAGTTTGTTTCCCGGGCTGATAAATCCGGGACCCACACCAAAGAGCTAGGGATTTGGACTAAAGCTGGTCTAACACCGACCCAACCATGGTACATCGAATCAGGTCAGGGGATGGGTGAGACATTAAAGATGGCTGATGAAATGAAAGCCTACACCTTGACAGATGACGCTACCTTTTTAGCTCTGCGGGGTAAGACCGGGCTGGTGGAGCTGGTTGCCGGGGGAAAAGACCTGCTTAACCCTTATGGAGTTATAGCAGTAAATCCAACCAAACATCCATTAGTTCACAAAGATGCTGCTAATGCCTTTATTGGATTTATCACAGGTGAGAAAGGGCAGGATTTGATTGCGGGGTTTGGCAAGGAGAAATATGGCCGAGCCTTATTTACCCCTGACGCCAAATAGGAACCATGGAACATCATAATTGTTTTTCGGCTCGTATAATTAGTTTATAGGAAAATAGCTTTAGTGTCATTGAACGAAGCAGAGATTCATCTATGGTCGTGCCCTCAGGCCATGGGGGGGGTAAGTTAGAAAATTATGGTAAGGGAGTCATGAATTTAGTAAGTGTTTGGAACGAATATAAAGTGATTTTACTTAATCCAATATCTGCACAAATAATCCCGTATACAAATTGTACGGGATATTTGCATTTGTAAACATGAAGATAAATAAAGTGGTAAAATTTTCTTATATATAGAATTAAAACGATTTTTGACTATATATATAATTTAGCAAGGAATTATAACCTTAATAAGCGAATTATATATAAAAAATAACAAAGGGGAGGTATATATGAAAATTGTAGCCATAAATGGGACCCCCCGTAAAGGTAAGATTTCGAAAACTAATCGAATTTTAGATGCATTCCTGGATGGATGTCGGGAGGCTGGAGCGGAGATCGAAATCGTAAAATTAAGAGAGAAGGATATTAAGCCCTGTACAGGTTGTTATTGCTGTTGGACTAAAACTCCCGGGCAGTGTGCACTCAAGGATGATATGGCAGATATTCTCACCATTACGGAAGGAGCCGATTTAGAAGTGTGGGCTACTCCTCTTTATTTTTGGGGTCCGACCGGGCTATTTAAAAACTATCTAGATAGAACCATTCCGTTAAGTCACCCTTTCTTTATTGAAAAAGGCGGACTATTAACCCATCCCCATCGCCGGGATAAAGTAGCTGATAAAGTCATCATATCGGTTTGTGGTATGCCAGAATTAAAGCAGTTTGATGTTTTTTCACAATGGCTGCATTTTCTGGAGGGACGGGGTTTAGGTAGAATAGTAGCCGAGATTTACCGGGCTTCTGCGGAATTTCTGACTGCCCCGCCTTTTGCCGCACAACTGGAAGAAGTACTGTCTGCCACTACCAAGGCCGGACGCGAAGTAGTACAGACCGGTACTGTAAGCTCTGCCACCATGCAGATTATTCAACAGGAATTGATAGATAAAGCTACCTTTATTGAGGAGGGCAATAAATATTTTCATTGGGAGCAGAAACGTTGGGAGCAAAAATAACATTGGAACAATAGTGAATATTTATCAAATTATATAAATATAGCAATGTCCAATTATCTGGATGATATAATGCTAATTATAAGACTATATAATGAACGGTAGTACATTCACCCGAGTGATGGGGGATGACTCCTTGGCACTCTTATTAGTTAAGTGAGTGTCATCCCCTTCCACAATTACTTAACTGTTTTACTACCCGCAGGTTTGGTTATAGTATATGAATGAGGAGATGATAATAATTGAATTTCTTGCAAGAATACCAGCAGAAATTGGTGTCGCCCCGGGAAGCTGTGAAAATAGTCAAATCGGGTGATAGGATTCAATTTAATTCCTATAACGGAGTCCCCCCGGCGTTGGACAGAGCCTTGGCAGCTCGACGGGATGAACTGGAAGAGGTTATTGTAAGCAGCAGCGTTACACTCTACCCTTTATACACTATCTCCTCCGACCCACAAGGACAACATTTTATCTACAACAGCTGGCATGCTTCGGGTTATGATCGTAAACTGGCGCAGCATGGCAACTATTATTATATGCCGGCACTTTATTATGAATTCCCAATAATCCTTAAAGAAAAAGGCATATTAGATGTGGTTATGTTACAGGTGGGACCTATGGATTCCATGGGTAATATGAATTTTGGTCCCAGTGCGGCTCATGCGCGGATCTTGGTAGACGCCGGCAAGAAAGTAATAGTAGAAGTGAATAATAAGATGCCCACCTGCTTTGGTGGTTATGATGAATCTATCCATATTAGCGAAGTAGATCTGGTAGTAGAAGGGGACCACCAGCCCTTGTTTTCCCTGCTTCTCCTGCAGGCCAGCCAGGTAGATCGCCAAATTTCAGCCTTGCTAATGAATGAAATCGAAGATGGTTCCTGTCTGCAGCTGGGAATTGGGGCTATGCCCAATACGGTGGGAGAATTGATTGCGGAATCAGATCTTAAAGACCTGGGAGTACATACTGAGATGCTGGCAGATGCTCATGTTAAGATGTACGAAGCTGGTAGGATAACCGGCCGCAACAAGGTTTTGGACAAAGGTAAGATGACTTACGGATTTGCCATGGGCTCTCAGGTTTTATATCAATTCATTGACAAGAATCCGGTCTGCGCCACCTATCCAGTGTCTCATGTAAATACTCCGCATATGATAGCTCGGAACCCCAAGGTAGTAGCTATTAATAGTGCTATTGAAGTAGACTTGTTTTCTCAGATCAATTCCGAATCTTCTGGTTTTCGCCATATATCTGGTACCGGAGGCCAAGTCGATTTTATGCTGGGCTCTTATATGTCTGAAGGAGGTAAGGGATTTATCTGCATGTCATCAACCTTCACCGACCATGATGGTAAACTCAGTTCACGTATTCGTCCCACCCTGAGTCCCGGTACCATAGTTACTGTTCCGCGGACTATAGCTCAATATATTGTTACGGAGTACGGCATTGCCAACGTGAAAGGCAAATCAACTTGGCAGAGAGCCGAAGAGATTATAAAAATTGCCCATCCTCGTTTTCAGGATGACCTGATCCAGGCCGCTACGGAAATGCACATCTGGAGAAGGAGCAATAAACTGTAAAGAAATATAGAGCTTTGAACCGCCATAAGGCAAGGATGAATTAAGGTTAATTTAGCTTTCTTTTTGCAGGTGTAATAGATAAAATGTATGGTAATTCGAATCAACCCAAGGGCAAGTTTTTAGTAGCTAAGAGGAAAAAAAATCCTCTTAGCTACTTTGGCCATTTTATTCAATTAAGGATTGGTAATAGCATGAATGATTATGTTGATAAGTTCATTAAACGATACCGAGTTTTCTCAAAAAAGAAAGATAAACTGGAGAAGTATTCTGACATATTAAGCTCTACCCGTTTACTTTTCTTTTTAACTGCTGCTGTCTTAACTGTCCTGGCTTATATTTATACTGAGAAGATATATGGAAGAGCTTTGTTAAGCATTTCATTTATAATATTTTTACTGCTGGTAGTCTTGCATGACAAAGTAATTAAGCAAGTTAATCGCTATCGTAATTTGGCTGAAATCAACCAAAAATGCATTCAACGAATCGAAGGCAATTGGACCACTTTTATTGATGATGGGCAGGAATATGTAAATGCAAATCATAGAAATACAGATGATCTGGATATTTTCGGTCGTGCATCGCTGTTTCAATGGATGAACACGGCCAATACCTACCATGGGAGAGGATTTACTCGCAATTTGCTGGAAAATCCGCAGAAGGATTTGGAGAGTATTATCCAGAGGCAGAATGCAACAAGAGAACTAGCTCTAAAACTGGAGTTTTGCCAGGAGTTGCAGTGCGAAGGTATGGGTAAGGGTGATTTTACCCAAAATCCCGAGAAGCTATTTGAGTACGCAGAAGACGCATCGAGATTATACTCAAAACAATGGTTTAAATACATTTTCTATATCTTACCCGCGATAACGGTAACCTCATTTGTTGTCTGGTATATTGGCAGGTCAGTTTCTTTATATATGCCGTTGACCTTAGTTGTAATACAGCTAATTATTAATGTCTGGGGAAGCAAGCGGGTGAACAGTATTTTGTCTGCTGTGTATGCCTACAAAACCAAGGTATCTGTTTATCAGTGCTTATTAGAGCTGGTAGAAAAAGAAAAATTTAATGATGCTTATTTATCAGAAATGAAAGCTGACCTGTTTAATAAAAACCAGTCTTCATCGCAACAGATAAAGAGCTTGGATAAAATTGTAGGGGCAATAGGGTTTAAGTATAATCCTATCGTTTTCTTTATAATTAATAGTTTGTTTTTCTGGGACTTTCATTGTGTATTTGCCTTAGAAAAATGGAAAGCGGTATCGGGTTCATCATTACGGAAATGGGTCTATAATCTCGGAATGTATGAAGCTCTATCGGGTATGGCTTTAATTTCTCAACTTAATCCCGGGTGGTGCTATCCTAAGTTTGACCAGAACAAGCTGCAGGTAGTCTCTAAAGGAATGGGGCATCCGTTGATCAATGGGGAAAAACGGGTTGCTAACGACCTGATAATCGAAAACCAGATATGCATTGTTACGGGCTCTAATATGTCGGGCAAAACAACGTTGCTAAGGACTGTAGGGATTAATCTGGTGCTGGCATATGCCGGTGCTCCAGTATGTGCGCAGCATTTTGAATGCTCTATTATGGAAGTTTTTACATCCATGAGAATCAGAGATGATTTAAACACGGGAGTTTCTACATTTTATGCTGAGCTGTTAAGAATAAAAATGATTATTGATTACTCTAAGAATCAGAAGCCCATGATATTTTTAATCGATGAAGTCTTTAGAGGGACCAATTCTCTGGATAGGGTAGCTGGAGCCAGGAATGTTTTAGCCAGTTTAAACCAGAGTTGGGCCATCGGTCTTATATCTACCCACGATTATGAGTTATGTGATTTTGAAAATGACAAAAGTGGCAGGATAAAAAATTATCATTTTGTTGAGACATACTTAGAAAATAAGATTCATTTTGACTACCAGCTAAGACCAGGTCCATGTAAAACTAGCAACGCCAAGTACCTGATGAAAATGATTGGGATAGAAATATCAGATTAGTTGGCGGCTGCATTAATAATGAAAGTGCCAATAGAAGCAGGCAGCAATGGCCAGATGATAGAGTTGCATAACCCTATTTGGCATGCTGTGGAAATGGAGATGAAGGCATGAAAGAAGCCCGTGATTAAGGCATACATAGGTGTGCTCTAATCACGGGCTTCTTGATAGATCCAGTGTAAGTGCCAACCGGGCCGCTATGTTCGCCTTTGGCTCGGTACAAGCCCGGTTTTCTTTAAATACTGAGATTAGCTTTTGTCGACAGTCTGAATCGAGCACCTAAGTCCAAGATTTTTTGGCTTTTACTATTCTGTTATTTGATGTTCAATAATGGCCATGGTGCAGCGGGATACGCAGATCAGGTTTTCCATTTCATCATAGATGCGTATATCCCATACTATGGTTCGACGTCCAACGTGCAGAGGTACGCCTATAGCATGAACTACGCCATCACTTTTACTGCGGATATGGTTGGCGTTAATCTCCAGGCCAACTGCACGTTGTTTATTAACATCTATAAATAGGTAACTACCAGCTGAAGCTACGGTTTCGGCAATTACCACCGAGACTCCACCGTGCATTAATGCAAAGGGCTGATGGGTTTTCGGGGTAACGGGCATGGTAGCTACTACTTTTTCACGTGTAAATTCGGTAATCTCTATCCCCAGAGTGGCCATTACCGTTTGACTTATATCAAAATTTGAAACATCCGCCATAGTGAGTCCTCCTAACTGTCAGCTTAATTTCTTCCTACCTTACTAATTATACATTATAAGCGATGTACATAATTAATATATATGCTGATTATTACGATATCATAGTTGTAACATTTATAAACTTATCAGATTATAAAAAAATATGGAAAATTTGACGAAAGGAGGGAGATCCACAAGGAAGGACCCAGTACCCATAGATTGTAATAACTCTATATTGTACTAGTCGTCCTGGCTCTTTGGATCCAATAATCATGCATCGGAGTACCGGTAAAGCTTTGCTGAGGTTAACATTTCTTATATTATTGTTGTCTGCTCTGAGTGGATGCATATCTAAGAAAGAGGAGCCTGTTACTATAAAAATTGCCGCAATTTATAATTATGACGATCAGAACTCCAGGGGTGCTCAAAATATAAAAAAAGGAATTGAGTGGGGAGTCGAACTGGTTAATCAGACCTACGATATTAACCTGCCTCTAGCCCGTGGACAGGGCTTGCCCTTACACAAAAATGCCAAAATTGAAGTAGTATTTTTGGACCATGATGGCAAGCCGGAATTGGCTGCCGAACTAGTTGAAAAGGCGGTTAAAGAATACCATGCAGCAGCCATTATTGGTTGCTATGAGAGTGCTGTCACCGCATCAGCCAGTGAACGAGCGGAAATGCTAAAAGTGCCATTTATAAACTCGCACTCAACTGCACCCCTTTTAAATCGTAGAGGCTACCAGTGGTTTTTCAGTACTACACCGGATGATAATATGTTGGTTGATAACTTTTTCCAGTTTCTAACTGAGATAAAAGCTAGTGATAAGCTGTTACTGGTTTATGAGAACGGGATGTGGGGGACGGGGGTTGCTCAGGCAGAAATGAGGCTAGCCCAAAAATACGGATATACTATAGCCACTGATATTCCTTATAAGGCTCGGCAAACCAGTTTTACCTCTGAGGTATCCATGATTAAGAGAAATATGCCAGCCATTATTCTGCAATCTTCCTATGAAGAAGATGGCGTAGCCTTAATGCGAGAGTATCAGCAAGTGGGATTAAAACCAACCGCTATTATTGACGTGGATGGCGGCTTATTAAGCCCATATTTCATGACTGCTATGCAAGAACGGGCTAATGGTGTACTGAGCAGTCAACTGTGGGCAGCAGATGCCATTTCTGCTAATCTAGCTGCGCAAAAAATGGTTTCGTTATATGAGCAAAAATATGGGATGGCAATGAATGGACAAGCAGCTCGCTCATTTACAGGGTTTATAGTACTTGCTGAGGCATTAAACCGTGCGCAGGATTTTTCTCCGCCTGCCATCCGTGCGGCGCTGCTAAAGACCCGACTCAGCAGCAAGGATATGATTGTGCCCTGGGATGGAGTGCGCTTTGATCCCCAAACTGGCCAAAATATTCTGGGGAAAGGCATAATAGTACAGATGCAGGACGGCAAATACTATACAGTATGGCCCCAAGAGCTGGCCAGCAAGCCGCTGATCGGGCCTCTGTCCGGAACAGGAGTCAGTAAATGAGCCACAACCAGAGCATTACCAGAAAAGTATATAATATGTTGCTATTATCGACAGTTATTCCGCTGGTTGTTTTAGCTGGCTTGGTCATGAGCTTTTATGCTGAACAAAATCTAAGGAATATGGAAGCACTTCAGCAGCAGGGAGCAATTGGCATATCCAAGGGCATTTCAGCCTATTTACAGGAGAACCTGGGACAATTAGCTGTCTTTGCCAAACATATTGATCCTGAGCAAGATTCTGAGGGATTAAAACAAACCGCTTTAGAAATATTAAATTATCGAGCGGAAAATGATTTTGTTACCATAATAGATGCTAATGGCAGGGAACGCTGTAAGCTATCTCGTTTTCATACCTATACTGCGGCAGAATACCTCAATGTTAATAATATGAACTATTTTAAAAATGCAGCTCAGGGGGAATTTTATTTTAGTGATATGGAAATATGTAATTATAATCGCTTTCCTTACCTGTATATAACCGTACCGATTGTTAATGACCAGGGGGATTTTAGGGGGCTATTGAGAATAGGGATCAATGTATCACAGTGGTGGCATATTGCTTCCGAGTTTAATCTTAGTAAAGATAGCTATGCCTACATTGTAGACAATGAGGGGCATCTGGTGGCATGGCGCGATGTTGCTGCAGTACTCAACGAAAAGAGCCTGACCCATATACCACCAGTTCAGAACCTGAGGGCAAGCCAAAAACAGGGAGTTTATAGATACCCGGGCTTAACCGGCAGTCGGGTATATGGCAGCAGTGCCTTTATTTATCCAACAGCGTGGCAGGTGGTTGTAGAAATACCCTTGCTAAAAGCCTATCATCCTTTGCTTTTAATGGGGGCAGCTGTGCTGGGGATTCTGCTTCTTACTGTCTTGCTGGCATTACTAATGGCTTTCCGGTTCAGCAGAAGGAATATAGTCCAGCCACTGCAGAAACTGGAAAGGGAAGCTACCTTTATAGCTTCTGGTAACTACGATAATGAAATTAGTTCCCATAGTGAAGACGAAATTGGAGGTCTGGCCAGTTCTTTCAATCATCTGTTGCATCAGATAATTCACAGTGAAAAAAGATACCGAGATGTTTTTGAGAATTCTCCCAGCGGCATGTTCCAGAGTACTCCGGGCGGGGAATTACTTACCGCTAATCCGGCCATGGCACGTATATTTGGATATGAGTCGGCTCAAGATATGATGAATTCCCGTCCTGATGTAAAGGAAGTTTTTTGGGTAGACGGCAGCCAAAGGGAGGCTTTACTTGAATTTTTGCTAGTGTACGGGGATATATCAGCCTATGAAACTCGCTGCTATAAAACCGATGGAAGCATTATTTATGTTAATCTGCACGTTAAAGGAATAAAGGATAACGTGGGGCAAATCGAATATCTGGAAGGCAACCTGGAAGATATAACGGCTCGCAAGTTGGCGGAGGAAGCCCTCAAGAGGCTTAATACGGAGCTGGAAGAACGTGTCAACGAACGAACCTGTGAACTCGCTGCTGCCCGTGATGAAGCGGAAGCGGCTACCAGGGCCAAGAGTGAATTCCTGGCCAATATGAGCCATGAAATTAGAACACCTATGAATGGTGTTTTAGGACTTACTCACCTGGCTCTAAAGACGCAGTTAAACCCCAAGCAAACCGATTACCTGTCCAAAATAGAAAATCAGGCGCGCAACCTTTTGGAGATAATCAACGATATACTAGATTATTCCAAAATTGAATCTGGCAAGCTTACTATTGAAAATACTACATTTAATCTGGAAGAGCTCATTAGTAATATCCTTAATCTGGTTGGTCAGCAGGCCGAAGACAAAGGGCTGGAGCTCAACCTCTATGTTGACCAGGAAATACCCCATTACCTCGAGGGTGACCCTTTGCGCTTGCAGCAGGTGCTTCTAAACCTGACTCATAACGCCATTAAGTTCACGGAAAAAGGCGAAGTAACTTTATATGTAAAATCCCTGGGCGAAACCTGGAATGAAAAAGAACGTTCCTTACAGTTGCAGTTCATCATACAGGATACTGGTATTGGTTTAACTGAAGAACAACAAAGCAAACTGTTCCAATCCTTTACTCAGGCTGATAGCTCAATTACCCGCAAATACGGAGGTACTGGTCTGGGACTGGCTATATCCCGACGCCTGGTAGAATTAATGGGAGGGGAAATTGCGCTTAAGAGTAATTATGGCCAGGGCAGCACTTTCTATTTCACGATTTCCCTTCAGGTCCAGGAAGAAAAGCAGAACCAATATGCAATCCCGCTCTCGCAATTAAAAGGGCTCAGGGTTATGATTGTTGACGATAATGAGACTTCCCGGGAAATTTTACAATCTTATCTGGTCACTTTTGGGTTCCAGGTAGTTATGGCTGCCACTGGTTTTGAAGCCCTGCGAATTATTGAAGAACAAGCCGACCAGCCTTTTCAGCTGTTATTAATTGATTGGAAAATGCCGGGTATGGATGGGGTGGAGACTATTGATCGTATTCGTACGCTATGGGGAGATGTTGCTTTAACATCTATCATAATGGTATCCGCCTACGACCTAGATGAAATCAGACATATAACCAATAATTTGGATATTGGAGGTTATATGACCAAACCGGTATCACCATCTCAGCTGCTAGACAAGATAATGAGTGTTTTTGGCACCCAGGCAGAGCATTGGAATTTAGCTCCGCAGGAAATATCAGATTGCCCTGCTCTGCCCAATCTGAACGGTCATCGTATTCTGCTAGTGGAAGATAATCCCATTAATCAACAGGTTGCCGAGGAAATAATAAGCGAGAGCGGTATGATAGTGACTATTACTGAAAATGGAAGCGAGGCCTTGCAAACACTTGCAACAGAAGTGTTTGATTTAATTCTGATGGATCTGCAAATGCCTGTAATGGATGGTTTCGAAGCTACTCGAGCCATCCGCAATCAGGAACGTTTCAAATTATTACCCATTATTGCTATGACTGCCCATGCCATGTCCGGTGATAGGGAAAGGTGTTTGAAAGCAGGTATGAACGATCATATATCCAAGCCTATCGATCCGGATGAACTCCTAATGGTTCTGGCCAAATGGCTGGGAGTGTCCTCAGGCAACGATACTAATACAGAAAGACGGACAATGCTTAAACCTGCAACAGATGAGGATGTTTCTCTAGAAAGCTGGTATGGAATAGATGCTGAATTAGGGATAAAACGGGTAATGGGCAATCGCAATTTGTTTAAGAATTTGGTGGAAGAATTCATTACTACGTTCAATAATGTAGAGCTAGAAATGTCACAGCTCTTGGAGGCGGGAAATTTTGATAAAGCTCGTGACCTGGCCCATGCTATCAAAGGAAGTGCCGGTAATATAGGTGCTAACGACCTGTATCAAACTGCCGCCAGACTGGAAAATGCACTGCAGGCCCAGGACCTATTATCTATCCAGGCAGAACTGGAGGCATTTATCAATAACTGGCAGTTAGTGATAAAAAACCGGAAATTGGCACCAATTCCCAGAACGAATCACGTCGTAGCTGAGACAAAACATCATGCGGTACCAGGGGATCAGCATGAACTGCAAGAGCTGTTGGACCAACTGGAAGAACATGTTAGGGAAAGCAGTTTTGAGACCGGAGATCTGTTTATGCAAGTCCAGGCTCTATCGGGGAGTTGGATGATATCTGAAATGGGGGAATTAGGTCAGGCTATCAATAATTTTGATTTTGATTTAGCACTTCAGCTTTTAGTAATTGTACGCAATAAATTATCAGACTAGGAAAGGAAGTAAAAACGTGTTCAAGATTTTAATCGTGGATGATTTGCCTATGAATATTAAAATGCTGGGCGAGCTATTAAAAGGACAATACGAAATTATAGTGGCCAATAACGGGGCGAAATCCCTGCAACTGGCAATGGAAAAACAACCCGACCTGATCCTGATGGATGTTATGATGCCTGAAATGGATGGTTATACTGCCTGCCGACTACTTAAGAGCCAGCCGGAAACAGCGGATATACCGGTTCTTTTCATAACCGCTAGGAACGATAGTGAAGACATAGTTAATGGCTTTGCAGCCGGAGGGAATGATTATATAACTAAACCCTTCAATGTGTCTGAGCTATATGCCCGAGTGCACAACCACATTGAATTACGTAAATCGCGCCAGGCAATTCAGTCTTATGCGGCCGAGCTGGAAAAGGTAAATCGAGAATTAAAACAGCTGTTAAAACAGCAGGAAATAGTAGCGCGTTACGATCCCTTAACCAGTGCCGCCAATCGCCGCTATGCTATTGAAAGAATTCAGGATGAATTTGCCCGCTACCAGAGAACTAAGAGGGTATTTTCATTAATAATGGCAGATATTGATAATTTCAAAAACATAAATGATACCTATGGACATGAAGGTGGAGATTTCGTGCTTAAACATCTGGTGGCTTTAATGCAGCAAAATCTCCGCCAGCAGGACCTGGTATCCCGTTGGGGCGGGGAGGAATTTCTTCTCCTGTTACCCGAAACCAACGTCAATGAAGCCCGAATGGCAGCTGAAAAAGTACGAGCTATAATTACTAGCGGGCAATTTATATATAATGATATATTAATTCCAGTTACTGCTACCTTTGGAGTCGCTGAGTTCAATCCTGATTTGGAACTGGACAGAAATATTGGCAGAGCGGATGAGGCCATGTACAGAGGGAAAAAAACCAACAAGAATTGTGTGATAGTAGCTTAGAGAGTGCAAGAGCCAGAAGATTCTTCCTCATTGGTTGTACAATAATCAAAACTCATTCATTGCTCCATTAACGTGACCGCTGGAAGATAAAATGATATATTGTATGAGTCAGAAATAGACGGAGCTGAAAATTTATGATTATTTTACAAGCACAAAAAATCCATATGTCCTTTGGAGAGCAAGAGGTACTAAGAGATATAAGCCTGGCTGTGCAGGAAAAAGAACGGGTTGGGCTGGTGGGGGTTAACGGTTGTGGCAAAACAACCCTGCTGAAATGCCTGACTGGTCAAATGTTACCGGATA
The DNA here is from genome assembly GCA_964510795.1 of uncultured Syntrophomonas sp. Taxonomy (GTDB): domain Bacteria; phylum Bacillota; class Syntrophomonadia; order Syntrophomonadales; family Syntrophomonadaceae; genus Syntrophomonas_B. The sequence continues at coordinate 76,916 of CAZEDT010000005.1, read as the reverse complement.
GTGGACAGCTAAGCCGTATCCCTTTCTTATCTGTGGGCTATCTGGAGCAGTTGCCTGAATATCCTGCTGAAACCAGTATATGGGATGTCATGCTGGAGAGTTTTACCGGCCTTCTGGAGATACGCCACCAACTGCACCAACTGGAATCGGCTATGAGCAACAGTGAAGAAACAGAATTACCAGCAGTAATGAAACGTTATGGTCAGTTAAGTGAAGAATATGAGCGCTCAAATGGTTACGCCTGTGAAAGCACTGCTCGAAAAATACTCACTGGACTTGGATTTAGCGGAGAAGATCTGGAAAGACCGGTTTCTACTCTAAGTGGTGGGCAGAAAACGCGCTTAAACCTGGGGAAAATACTGGCTATTTCCCCCGATTTATTGATCTTGGACGAACCTACCAACCACCTGGATATGAATTCAGTGGAATGGTTGGAAGACTATATAAAGAGCTATACCGGTACCGTCCTGGTAGTCTCGCATGACCGCAGGTTTTTAGATAAAACAGCCACCCGTATCCTGGAATTGCGAGTTGGGGGGATATATTCTTATCCCGGCAATTACAGTCAATATCTTCACCAAAAAGCCGAACGGGAACTGGCCTGGCAGAGAGCTTACACCCGGCAACAGGAGTATATCCACCAGACGGAAGAATATATAAGACGTTTTAAAGCCGGGATAAAATCCAAACAAGCCCGGGGTCGTCAATCCCAATTGGAGAGATTGGAACGCATCGAAGCTCCGGTGACAGAATCATCGTTAGGAAATCGCCAGCTTAAAATAAACCAGACCAGCGGTAATGATGTGCTAGCGGTACGAGGCCTATCCAAATCTTACGGACAAAGCCAGCTCTTCACACAAATTGACCTGCAAGTAGAAAAAGGTGAAAAAATTGCTTTGATCGGACCTAATGGCTGTGGCAAGACCACCTTTTTAAAAATAATCACCGGATTGCTTAGTGCTGATGAAGGTGAAGTTCACATCGGTAGTCGAGTAAATATGGGATATTTGGGCCAGGAATACGAAGGTCTCGAGGATGCCAATACCATCCTGGAAGAAATTATTAATAACTTTGACCTTAAACTGGAGGAAGCTCGGACAGCACTCGGTACCATGCTGTTTAGCGGGGATGAAGTCTTCAAGCAAGTAAGGGACTTGAGCGGTGGCGAAAAGGGGCGACTGGCTTTCTTAAAACTGCTCCTCTCGGGAGCAAATTTTCTTTTATTGGACGAGCCAACTAATCACCTCGATATTGAAAGTCGCCAGGTGGTGGAAAAAATGCTGGATGATTACGAAGGCACGATTCTTTTGGTTTCCCACGACCGTTATTTTATAGATCAGGTTGTTAATCGGCTGGTAACCTTTGAAAACGGGTATTGGGAATCCTACTGTGGCAACTATAGCTACTATCATGAAAAAGTACAGGAAAAGCGCAAGTTGGAGGTATCAGTAAAGCGGGAAGAAAAACAGCAAGCCCTGCGGCCTGATTTACAAGCCCGGGAGGAAGAAAAAGAACGCAAGAGAATCCGACGTAAAAAAATGAAGGAGCTGGAACAAATAGAGCTCCGCATTATGGAAATGGAGCAGCAAAAAACAGAGCTGGAAATGCTTTTGGCAGATCCTGCTACTTACAGCGATGAAGATAAAGCCCGCGAAATAACTGCTGCCTATCGGCAGATAGAACAAGAACTGGAATCAGCTTATGATAATTGGGGAATTCTAAACGAAGGTCTGGAAGAAGAGGCATAACAAAAAGTGAACAGGGGGACGGTTCCCTTGTTCATCCCCTAACACTTTAACTGGATGAACAAGAGAACCGTCCCCCTGTTCACTTTGCTGCGCATGGTCAAATGCGAAGGTTGAGTTATTAAATGTGATAGGTAGGTTTTTTAATGGATTTTCTCCCGATTAACCGGCAGGACATGGAAGAACGTGGCTGGGATGAAATGGATATTATATTCGTAAGCGGGGATGCTTATGTGGATCACCCGGCCTGGGCAGCGGCTCTGTTGGGGAGGTTCCTGGAGCATCATGGTTATCGGGTGGGTATAATTGCTCAGCCGGATTGGCATAAAATTGAGGATATCCAAAAGATGGGCCAACCCAGGCTGTTTTTTGCGGTCTCGGCTGGAAACATGGATAGCATGGTCAACCACTATACGGCCGATAAAAAACGGCGCCATGAAGATCTCTATTCGCCTGGTGGACGGGCTGGAATGAGACCTGACCGGGCCAGTATAGTATATACGAACCTGATACGCCAGGCTTTTCCCGGTGTACCCGTGATTATTGGGGGAGTAGAAGCCAGCTTGCGCAGATTGGCGCATTATGATTATTGGAGCGACCAGGTCCGGCGCTCCTTGCTGGCTGACAGCAAGGCAGATCTTTTGGCCTATGGCATGGGGGAACATATACTGCTGGATATGGCCCGTCAGCTTAAGGCGGGCAAGGATATTAGTTACCTGACTAATCTCAGGGGCACAGCTTACTTAAGTCGAAACCTTCCTGAAGCAGCGCTGGAATTACCCGCGTATGAAGAGGTTAAAACTGATCATATAGCTTTTGCCGATGCTACCAAAGTAATTCACCGGGAGCTAAATCCCTACTGCGCTCGGCCCTTGGCACAGAAACATGGAGATCGTTGGGTTGTGGTTAATCCGCCTCTGCTGCCACTTAACACCCAACAAATGGATGCCATCTATGACCTGCCATTTCAGAGAAAGATTCACCCGTCTTATATGGGGCAAGGTGGAGTGCCCGCCCTGGAACCGGTGCAGTTTTCTGTTACTACCCACCGCGGATGTTTCGGGGGCTGTGCTTTTTGCTCGCTGGGCTTGCATCAGGGAAAATTTATTCAGAATCGCAGCCTGCCATCTATAGTGAAGGAAGTTAATAGCTTAACCCGGCACCCTGATTTCAAGGGCAGTATTCCTGATGTGGGTGCCGCCTCAGCCAATATGTACGGGCTTAAAGGAGAAAAAGAGGAGCTCTGTCAGACTTGTCAGAGGAGCAGCTGCCTGAATCCTGGAGTTTGCCAGAACCTGCAAACCGATCATAGTCCTTCTGTTAAGTTATGGCAAAAGCTGCGCAGGATCAAAGAGATAAAAAACCTCCGCGTAGCTTCAGGGGTACGTTATGATTTAATTCTAAGGGATAAATCCGGTAAGTATTTGAGAGATTTATGCCAGTACCATGTGGGCGGACAGTTAAAGATTGCTCCGGAACATGTTTCTGATCGGGTGCTGCAAGTTATGCATAAACCGGCTCAGTCTGAATACAAAAAATTTATCAAGGCCTTCAAGCAGATTAACCAGGAACTGGGTAAAGATCAGTACCTGATTCCCTATTTTATTTCGGGGCATCCCGGCTGTAATCTGAATGATACCATTGAACTGGCTGAATTTGTGCGTGATCATTTACAATATCACCCGGAACAGGTTCAGAATTTCACCCCGACCCCCATGACCCTGTCTACTTGCATGTACTATACAGGTCTGGACCCCATGAATAAACGGGAGGTTTATGTTCCCCGCCGGTCCAAGGAGCGCCAATGGCAGCGTGCCCTGCTGCAATATCGTGATCCCCGCAACCAAAAGCTGGTCAAGGAAGCCCTGCAGAGCTGTGGGCGCGAGGATTTGTTTAATACCTCAGCCCAGGGTCTTCAGGCTCGGCCGGCAGGAAAATCTAGTGGTAACCCCCAAAAAGCAGCTAGTCCTCGTAAAGCTGCTAATTCTCAGGCGCAGAAGCTGACTGAGGGCGATAAAAAAAAGAGCGCCAAACAGCAACCGGCCAGTATCAAGGGCAAGAAAAACAACTCATCCCAACGAAATAAGGAGTTTAAGAAGTGAACGATAATAAACCCGAAAGAGCAATCCTGGTAGGTGTAGAATTAAAAAGAAGGGGCGAATTTAGTTTTAAATCTTCCCTGGAGGAACTAGGTGCTTTGACCGAAGCTGCCGGAGGCGAGGTCATCGCTGCCCTGATTCAGTCGCGGGAGCGGGTCCATGGTGCCACCTATATTGGTAAGGGTAAAATAGAGGAATTGAAACATCTGGTGGACGAATTGGAACCGGATTTAATTATTTTTGATAATGAATTATCTCCAGTGCAATTACGTAATCTGGAAGAGAACTTAACGGTCAAAATAATTGATCGTACCATGCTGATTCTAGATATATTTAGCCAGCGGGCCCGCTCCAACGAAGGAATTTTACAGGTAGAGTTAGCACGCCTGCAATACCAGCTGCCCCGACTGAGCGGTAAGGGAGCCGCCATGAGCCGTCTGGGCGCAGGGATAGGTACCCGTGGGGCTGGTGAACAAAAGCTGGAAATGGATCGCCGTTATATCCGTAAACGTATCCAGGATATTAAAAAACGTATGCAAAAGGTGGAGAGTACCCGTAGTCTACATCGTGCACAACGTCAGCGAGCTGGTCTCAAGGTCGTTTCGCTGGTGGGCTATACCAATGCCGGCAAATCATCCTTATTCAATGCACTGTGTCAGACCACTCACCGCAGCGGCAATGCGCAGGTTGAGGCTGATAATCGACTTTTTCAAACCCTGGATACAACGGTTCGCAAAATTCATTTGCCATCTCGAAAAGAAATATTATTAACCGACACAGTTGGATTTATCCAGAATTTGCCCCATCACCTGGTAGCCGCCTTCAGATCTACCCTGGAGGAAGCTGTAGAAGCCGATCTGCTCTTGCAGGTGGTGGATATATCTGATCCGGATGCGCTCGATAAAGCGGCAGTGGTGGAAAAAGTGCTGCAAGAATTGGGAGCAGATCAGGACCGCATATTAACCGTCTATAACAAGGCCGATCTCCTGGAATCTCAGCCTGATAGCGGAGCAAATGCGCTATTTGTTTCTGCCCTGACCGGGCAGGGCCTGGAAACGCTGCTAAGCAGATTAGAGATACTGTAAATTTCCGATCCTTGAGTTCAATGCTTAAAAACGATTGATATAAGGTGGGGATACATGCTGGGAGTACCCCCCTGAGAACAAGTGCTTCTACCCATTCGATTAGCCCATCAAGCGACGGTGTTCTACCATAATACAGCAATTCTCTATAAAAGCAGCGCCCTGTTCTTCGGCCATAGCCTGACCCTCCGGGCTGCTTAAACCTGCCTGCAGCCAAATGGCCTGAGGGTTTTTGACCAGGGCTTCGGCTACAATAGAATCTACTTCCTCCTGCCTCCGAAACACATCTACTAGGTCAATGGAAAATGGAATGGATGCCAAGTCAGGGTAGGATTTTTCACCCAGAACTGCGTCTACATTGGGGTTTACAGGAATAATGCGGTATCCTGATTTTTGCAGATAATCGGCTATGCGATAGCTGGTTCGCTGGCTGTTATCAGATAGGCCTACCACAGCTATCGTCTTGCATTCCTTCAACACCTGACATTTTTTTTGATCATCTAAGCTGTTCATAGTTAATGTACTCCTCCTATTCCGGGTAATTTGTTTCAAGCAAAGCAGAAAATTTTTTAGCATAAATCTCACCACCCCTTCTTTTATTATCCAGGTCGCTTATAGAAAATATACTCCTTCAAATTTCCGTATCTTACAACACCGGAGACCAAGTATACTTTATAATAACTCTCCCTGGCTATTTCTGGAACCCAAATATGCATAGACAGCTAGAAGTACTGGGGGTAAAATGAACAGAGTTCTTGTTGCCGACGGAATTATTATAGCACCGGCAGCTTAGAAACTTTATCCGGGCTTAGCACCGCTTTTCGTAACGATGAAGCAGTGGGAGTATCAGGGAAGGCAGCCAAAGGGGAAATGGGTCACATTAATGTTTAGGATAGGAGAGCTAATCAATTATGGCAAGGTTGAGGGGAAAAAAGAAATTATATAGCTTATTACTAATTATTTTTATAAGTACTTTTGCTATTGGAGCTGTCGTGGGGGGGCAGTACAAGAGCCTATTCTCGGAATCAATATCTGAAAAAAATGACAAGGGAAAAACTATCAATATTCTTTTTATGGGAATAGATGCCCGCGATGCTAAATCAAATTCCCGCAGTGATACCATGATACTGGCCAGCATTGATTCCAAAAGCAATAAAGTTGCCATGGTTTCAATTCCACGGGATACACACATAAAAAATGCCCTTGGCCGCAGCGATAAGATAAATAGCGTAAATTATCTAAAAGGCCCTGAGGCGGCTTGTGATACTGTGAGCAAATTATTAAGTACTTCGGTGGATTATTATGTTGTTACAAACTTTGTTGGCTTTGAGGAAATTGTAGATACCCTGGGCGGGGTTGATATTGATGTTGAAGCTGATATGGATCATCAGGATGTTAGTTATAGTATTAACCTATCCAAAGGTTACCAGCATCTTAATGGGGATAAAGCACTACAATATGTGCGTTATCGGGGAGGGCCTACGGCCGATATAGGGAGAACGCAGCGTCAGCAAAAGTTTATAAAGGCACTGGCGGCTCAGATGTTCAAGGCTAAAACAATAATGAAGTTACACAAATTACTACCCCAGATTGAAAAGAGTGTGCATACCAATATTCCAATGTCAGACATGCTTTATCTGGCCAACATGGCTAAAAAAATTGATACTGAACATATAACTGCCCAGACTCTGCCCGGTTATCCCTATACAGACCCGAAAAGTGGAGCAAGTTATTGGGAGGCTGATCAGGCCAAAGCAGAGATTATAATTAGCTCCCTTCTGCAGGGGAAGACCTTTCCAGTGGTTGGCGATCCGCCAACATGGATTGAAAAGGAACGGAATAAATATCGTCCGGTAGATCTGCCCTCTCCTGAAACCTTGCAGCAGCAGCCAGAACCGGTGACTGAGACAGATACGAATGAGGATGGAATCGAGGTGCTTCCGGAACTGCCGCCTGATGAGAGTGGTACTGTGCCTGATCCCAATCCCACTGAGCCTGGGGAACCAACCAATCCTGTTTCACCTGACCCCCTGCCTCCGGACAATGGTACCGGGAATGGTAATGGTGTAAATGGTAATGGCGTAGGGAATAACAATAATACTAACAATCCGCCCCCTATAATAAATCCCTAATCCATAAGAAAGGAGGAGCCTGCCATGGGCCCCTCCATTTCTATAGATTCATGCAGATATGTTACTGTCTAGATTTACCTATTCATGCGTATAGCAGGCCAGTATTTCTGCGTAATACAGCACGTGAAAATCATCATCGGAGTAGAATTGTTCACGGATTTCAGGAGCCAAGTTAGCAGGCTGCATTTCTTGCTTAAACAAAATTTTGCATTCATACACGAGATCGCATTCGCCAATTATGGGACTAGTAATGGTGCGAGCATTTTTGGCGCTTAACTTGCATTCAGTGAATTTGTCAATATCCCGGCCTGATTTGGTACCGACTATGGCCAGGTCCTTTTTAAGCTCGCCCTGAGCCGGTAAACTCACTGAAAAATCAGATGCCTTCTCCATTAGTTGGTAGGTGTAGCGAGAATGACGTACCATCACCATTAAGACCGGTCTTTTCCAGATATAACCGATACTGCCCCAACCAATGGTCATGGTATTAAGGTTCTCACCGGCTTGTACGGTTAGAAATGCACCCCGAGGCAGTTGGTTTAAAAATTGAGATGCGTATTGTTCATAGGGAATTTCATTAGTCATATTCCAAAAAACTCCTTTCATAATTCATCATTTTCGACAGTTTAGATGAAATAGCTATTAGCAACTGTTCTAATTCTGCCGATTTGATATTGGAAGTTGAGCAAAGGATACTGCGCTCATATTAATAAACTTAGTAAAGTATATAACAAAGACTCAAACTTTATAATAGCTGGAACTATTTCGAATGTTTTTTTCCATGCATACTGTAATTCGTTTTAATATATCTTTCGCCCACCTATAGCGGCATTTGTATTAGATATGATTATCATTTCAAACAAGCATATAATTACTTATATAAATATCTACCGGCTTAATACTGGCGCAGCACAGGAGCAAACAATTGGAAGGTTCCCTTGTTTAAATAATACGCTATAATTATTGATGTGTTTATGGGTAAACAAATATCAAAGCTGGAGGCCCGTTAATGAGTGACAATCTACTAAGCTATGTGGTTGATCCAGAAGATCATTTGACCTATCTGCGCGATGTATTTAAAAAGAAACTACCGCTTTCACACGCTCTGCTGACGCGGCTTAAGATTCAAGAGAAAATTCGGGTCAATGGAAAGGTGACCCACACCAACTATTGCCTGCAAGCAGGTGATTGGGTAACTGTCGATCTGGATTTGGATGAAAACAATCATATCTTGCCACAAGATATTCCAGTGGATATTGTTTACGAAGATATTGATATAATGGTGATTAATAAGCCTGCGGGTATGGCTGTTCATCCGATAAAGAATAGATTGGAAGGAACCCTGGCCAATGCAATTACCTTTTACTGGTCGCAGCGAGGAGAGACGCGGTTATTCCGTCCGATAAATCGTTTGGACAAGGGCACCTCAGGACTGGTACTGGTAGCTAAAAGCCAGTACGCTCATCAGGCCATGTTCAAACAACAGAAGCAAGGATTGGTTCTGCGTCGCTATCAGGCGCTGGTGGAAGGTGTGGTTCGGGAGGAGCAGGGCTGTATAGACCTGCCTATTGGTCATACTGAGCCAGGCAGTACAGCTAAAAGGACGGTTAACATAGATGGCAAACCAGCGGTGACGCACTATACCGTTATAAAGAGATATCAGGATGCAACTTTGCTCGGCCTACGACTGGAGACTGGTCGTACCCATCAAATTCGAGTCCACATGAGTCATCTGGGACATCCGATTTATGGAGATCCTATCTATGGACATTCATCCCTGCTCATAAGTCGTCAGGCTCTACATGCTGCCTGGACCCACTTTTTACAACCCCGTACCCTAGCCCCTTTGCAGTTTGAGGTTCCCTTACCAACCGATATGCTGAATCTGTTTACAAGGCTGCATGCTTCCAACTAGATTAATCATCGTAAAGAGTTAAACAAGTGGTGTTAAGAAGGTGGGTGGTCAATGCGTTTTGTTCCCGTATCAGAAATTATAATATTTCTAAATGATGCACCCTTCGGGCATTACATATCCTCCCAGTGGTCGCAATTAAGAAAACTCGGCTTACGCCGAGCCTTTAGGCGACTGCGGTCGCTCCTTGCCATCCTTGGCACCGCGACACTAGTCCATCCTTGGACGTCGGCTGCCTGAGTTTTCTTACCTATCAACCTTAAAAAACTTATACTTTCTGATACGGTAAGGAAACACCCTTCGGGTCCTACTGATGCTCTCTGGCGATCGCTATTAATGTAGCGGTGTAAGCCGAGTTTTCTTATAGGAAATAAATTATTGAATCATATCAGAATTATCTTTTGTTTGCTTAACCTCAGCTGCGAATAATTCCTCCAGGGTTACAAAGGTGTACCCATTCTGCTGGTACGCCTTGATAATTATCGGTAAAGCTTCCACCGTCTTGCTGCGGTCCAAACGCCCATCATGGGCTAGAACAATCATACCCGGTGCAGAGGCGTTAATTACTCTTTGGGCCATATTAGCCGCAGTTATACTCTTGCTATGCTCTACACAGATAGACCATAAAACTGTCTGGTAACCGTTTTTAGCAGCTATATCAAGAGTATGCTTGCTATATAATTTCTTAGGTGGTCTAAAATAATGGGGTTCTTTATTTGTCAAAGATTTAATTTCCTGACTTGCTTTACGTATTTCAACTTCAGTTTGAATTCGATCGCATTGGCTCAAATTAGGGTGAGTAAACGTATGGTTTTCGACTTCATGTCCTTCGCGAATCTCTCGTCTAACTATTTCAGGATATTGCTTGGCATTTGTACCTACTACAAAAAAGGTTGCCGGCACCTGGTGTTCATGTAAGATATCTAATACTTGATTAGTAAAACGAGGATCAGGACCATCGTCAAAAGTCAAAGCCAGCAGTTTTTGATCCCCCGTGTTAACACTGTATATGGGATAGATAGGCTCTACCCAATTCACGGTATCGGCCTGGTCATAAGTGTCTAAGTCATCTGAGGCTGACAGGAATAATTCTGGAATAAACAACATGGTCCCGAATACGAACAAGATGATTATTATGAGCTTATCTCTCAGATGCACATCGATCCTCCACCTTTCGCCAATATAAGGGCAGATCTTAGGGCTGGCAATAATAGAAAAAATAGAATTATATAATAAATTGAAAGCGCCTATTTAAATAACTACGAAATAAGTAGTTTTAGCTTGCAGTAGCTATAAATTTAGTTGAAGCCAGCTGAGATAATCTAATAATCCGTCATAATTCACACAATTACAAGAAAATTATTTCTCTATATCTGGAATTAACTTTCAAATATATCGAAAAATGAAAAATATGAATTAATAGGACAGAGGGAGAACGAATGAAGGAAATTTATTAATCAATTGGGGGTAGGCAGGATTAATGAGTTGTGTTTTTTTCTTTATAATGCAAACGAGGGCGGGAGAGCATGGGTGTAACACCGCTGAAAAAGGAACTCTCCTTGTCGCCATTTAAATGATTGTGCCTATTGTTTTAGCTAAAGCTGCTTGAAAATATCACCTATACTGCATATAATTCAAATCATGGTTGAAATTCTATGATACACAGAGTATAATACATCTTGTACGTTAGAATGCGGATGTGGCGGAATTGGCAGACGCACCAGACTTAGGATTTTACGTCATATGACATTTTTATTATTGCCAAATATGTTTTACAACATAAATATCAAATTTGCGTGCACCTGTGGCGGAATTGGCAGACGCACTAGACTTAGGATCTAGCGGGTAACTCCGTGCTGGTTCGACTCCAGTCAGGTGCACCATTTTATTCATTTCCTTCTGTTATTTTTTTTGTTTTTTTCTCTTTTTTCCATTACTTTAAGGTAGTTGTTCTGTTTGTCCTTACCAAAAAGTCTAACGTAACGTAAAACCATTTCAAGTGTAGAATGGCCCAACAACTCTTTTAACGTGTACATATCGCCACCAGCTACTATGTAATTCCTTGCGAAGGTATGCCTGAAGGTATGGGGAGATACCCGAACAGGTATCCCCGCTAACTGACCGTACTCTTGTATCTTTCCTTGGATTGTTCTGGCCGCCACGGCCTTGCCCTTACTGGGTGAATTAGTAGCAATCCAGACATCTTTTTTATTTTCTAAACCTTCAGATACCAAGTAGCGTTGCCGCGCTTCCAGGTATAAATTTAATTCTTTTCTCATGGCCGGGGTAAGATATATTTCCCTGGTCTTTTTGTTTTTTGTTCGATTTAGTTTGATAATTCCATCACGGACATTTAACCGATTCAACTCAAGCGTCATACATTCTGTCAATCTAATTCCGGTATCCTCCATAAGCCTCATTATTGTATAATCTCTAATCCGATCAAGCGCTTTATTGCGACCTTTGCAAGCATCGTATATCTCCCTTAATTGATAATCCTCTAAAGGGATTATATCTGGCTCATCAACCTTTATGAGCTTAATTTTCAGATCAACTGAACACCATCCTCGACCTTGAGCGTAGTATATAAATGCCCTGAGATCGCGCAATTTATTGTTTAATGTAGTTAGGTTAATATTATTTGAATCGCGCAAGTATAAGATATAATCATTTATTATATCTTGGTCTAATTCCCACAAATCCCTATCGCCGCCCCACCACCTCCTGAAGGTCAATAAGTTGGAACGATAATTCTGGATAGTCTCCTTTTTTAGGTTGTTTGCTGCACAGTTCTTTATATATTTCTCTAATTGTTCCTCCGTCACTGGATAAGACCTCCTCAATGGTCAAATTATTAACTATAATCATATCCCCCATAATAGCAAAGGCTATTTTGACAGGTAAATCCGCACGCGCCAGAATCATTATAAAAACCTCCTTGATCATACTCTGCGTAGAACATTAGTTTGTAGCGCAATATACCAGATAAAGATAAAAAAATAAGGCACATGAGCCCTATTTTAGGCAATTTAAACACCTTATGCTATTTCTTTTTTGAACGCATTCTAAAAAGCTCTTCTTGCTTTTCAATGATCATTTTAATTTCTTCTGGTGACAATTCTCCGTCACTTAAATTTAAGCCCACAATAAGATATTCCATTTTCTTTTTATCACCCATAGCCTTAACAATGTCTTCTGGCATTTCATTTATCAACTTTGTAGCTGTTGAGTTGATTTCAATATATTCATCGAAAAAAGCTGTTACAGGTACGTTAAGGGCACTGGCTATTTTTCTCAAGGAAGATGCTGTAGGCGAGGATTTACCCTTACATATTCTATTGATCTGACCTAAAGACAGGCCTGTTATATCTGCTACATCACCTTGTGTCATTCCATTTTTATCTATTACTTCCTGAATTTTTTGGCCCATTTTTTTATCTAGTTCCTTCTGGGTATCGTCTTCCTGTTCTTCAAACCTTTCTTCTATCACCTTCTTTACCTCACTTTCATCTTGCTTTGAGCATTTATGTCTTTGATTTATATGTCAATGATAATAAATGTCATAGACATTGGCAAGTGTTTTTTGCTATTTCTCTCCTTTTTTCTTTAGTTTAAACAAAAATGATATAAGACATAAATGTCATTGACATAAATATCATAATAATTTAGGATGGATTTATCACCCCTGATGGGAGGACATAACCAAATGCTGAAATATAAAACAATACCTAAAAAACGCGAGAAATTGGGACTTTCACCTGCTCAATTCTCAAGAATTACTGGTATTAGACCAGACATATTATCCAGAATCGAGCACGGCAAGCAGATGAACCCAACGCTGCGAACACTAGAAGCGCTCGCAGCGGGACTGCAAGTTAAAGTTGCAGATCTAATCGACGATGAAAACGCAACCATATAGCTACTAGCCGGGGTAAAAAACTCAGTTTAAATGTGAATGGAAAGGAGGTGTACCCGACAATGATCCAACCAATACGGAAATTCTCGGTATTTGTGACCGCCAACTATAGTTCGTTTACGGCCAATAACGCTTACCCCGTCCTGGCAATAGACCAAACCGACGATGAAGATCCAACGGTTCAAATGCTAATTGTCGCTGATGATGGCACCCTGGAATGGCTTAGTAGCAATGAAATCAAAGTAGCGTCAATTGATGATTGAGGTGACGTAAATAGTGGGAAAAAACCAAGAACTTAAAAAACGAATCAAACAATTAGAAAAGAAAGTAGCTGAGTTGGAGCAAACAACCCAGCCGGAAGTAATCATAGAAATAATATCTAAGCAAATTAATCTCACTTTGAGAACTCCTTAGAAAATTCTACATCTGAGGGGAGTGATGCCTATTAAAAGCTGGACAAGCACAAAAAAAGAGCTCGCACAAAGCGAGCCGTTAGTAAAAATGCATCCTCAGTATAACACAGATATATAAGAAAACAACTGGAGGGCTCATGGAACGGATCGATCAGTCAGTAGCTAACCTACTAAGCATTATTAAAGAACAAAAAAAACTATTAAATATTTACCAGCTACTAGCTGATCGGCTCTCTTGGAGAGGAGGTAATAGGTTGGAAATAGGACAATCTGTTGATGTTTTTCATAATTTAAATGATCTTTTCTATTATTTGAGCGACATTAGCTATGACTATTTAATTCTGATAATCCCGGGCATTCCACCCCAAGCATTTGACCGAGAATTCATGGATAAGATGACCGAAGAAGGCAACTTAGAAAAATGGCTCAGGGATCAATGGAAAGAGGAAACGGTTGCGCTGGCAATATAACGACGTCAGAGATCTGGGTATCAGTCGGAACCGGCCAGTTTCGACCAGGCGGGTTCGATTCCCGCTCTGACGCCCATGTTAACTAAAGATAGGAAAGCTGGTGAGGTAAATGCCAGAATTAATCACCGAACAGCTCGTAAAGAAAACCCGCAAGCCCCACAGGTGCCATGGGTGTATGGAGATTATACCGGTTGGCTCAGAGGCTTTGGTTAATACCTGTACGGATGGCGGGGAGATATATACGCTGTATTTCTGCAAGAGTTGTACTGATTGGCTTAAAGGCCAGTGCCGGGGATGCAAAGAGTGCAGACCGTGGGGTGAAGGACTGTGCGAAGGAGATATTAAGACCTGCAAGCAGCGCAGGGACGTTGGTTAGGGGGGACGAGGGTGAATAAACAGCAGGCACAATTCCAATTTGACGAACTGGAACAGGCTATAAACCCTAAGATGGGCAAGCTGTGTGATCTATCTACATACGACAAGATAATAGTATCCACCAGCGGTGGCAAAGATAGTTCAGCCAGCGTATTATACCTGCTTGAACTTGGAGTCCCGAAAGAAAAGATAATCGATTGGCACCAATCCGTAGACGGTGCTCCAGGTGACACACAATTTGCAGACTGGCCGGTAACAGAACCGTATGTAAGAGCTTTTGGAGAAGCCATGGGTATCCAGACTGAGTTCCAATGGCGAGAACATGGGTTCCTGGGAGAGATGCTTCGGGAAAACAGTAGGACCAATGATGTGCAGTTTGAGAACTGCGGCAATGTCGTCACTCTACCTACTCGTAACGGAAAGTATAGCACCCGGCGCAAGTTCCCGGCAAAAACGGTGGATCTAAGAACTCGTTGGTGTACCGCTTACCTCAAGATCGACGTAATGCGTCGGGTTCTTAACAACCACCCAGACTATCAAACGGGTAAATTTTTGGTGATTACAGGTGAGCGCAGGGAAGAATCTACGAACCGGGCCAGATACCTGAACGTAGAGCAACATCCATGTAGTAACAAAAATCGGGAAGTAACCTGGTGGAGATCGGTGATCGAATGGTCCGAGGAAGAGGTCTGGGGCATTCTAGAAAAGCACCGGATTTTTCCGCACCCGGCGTATTGGTTGGGCTTTTCGAGGACTTCATGTTTGGGTTGCATATTCAGTACAGCGGATCAATGGGCGACATTGCGGGAGGTATCACCCGAGAGTTTTAACCAGCGGGTAGTCATGGAAAGGCAATTAAGGCACACCATAGACAACAAATTAACTCTGGTCCAGCTTGCTGACCGTGGCAGGTCGAGGCTCCCCAAAGGAATAGATGTTGAGAAATGGGGACGCATGGCACTGGGCAGGGATATAGACGCTAAGGATATTTTTATGGACAAGTGGGAACTTCCGGCAGGGGCCTTTACTGGTACTGCCGGAGGACCGGTTTAGGGAAGGGGGGCGAGGAGTGATTCAGCAAAACATGTTCAGCGGAATCATTGTTGATAATTTTGCCGGCGGCGGAGGGGCCAGTGAGGGTATAAAACGGGCGATTGGCCGCGAGGTTGATATCGCAATAAACCACGACCCTGCCGCAATAGCAATGCACCGGGCGAATCATCCCTACACCCAGCACTTTTGCGAATCAGTTTGGGATATTGACCCGTGTAAGGCAACACAGGGCAGACCTGTTTCTTTGGCATGGTTTAGTCCGGATTGCACTCACCATTCAAAAGCCAGGGGCGGTAAACCGGTTCAAAAACACATACGTGGCCTCTCCTGGGTTGTCCTTCGATGGGCAATGACAGTCAGGCCGCGAGTTATAATGCTTGAAAACGTGGAAGAGATCAAAACATGGGGGCCGCTGATAGTCGTTAAAGAAGGATTTATACCAGACCCAGACCATAAGGGTGAAACATTCCAAGGCTTTATTCAGATGCTTTCCAGCGGCATATCTGCAGATCATCCGGCTTTTATAGAGGCCTGCGAGTTCCTTGAAATAAATCCTGCTGGCAGTGAAGCCAAGATGCTTTTAAATGGGCTTGGCTACGACGTAGAATACCGCGAATTAAAAGCCTGTGATTACGGAGCCCCTACAAGTCGCAAGAGGTTTTTTATGGTTGCTCGTTGTGATGGTCAAGCTATCGTCTGGCCAGCTGCTACTCATGGAGATCCGAAGAGAGCAGCAGTCATAAGCGGCAAACTGAAACCCTGGAGAACAGCTGCAGAGATCATAGACTGGTCACTGCCTTGTCCATCAATATTTGAGCGAAAAAAACCGTTGGCCGAGAACACTATGAAGCGTATTGCCCGTGGAATACAGAAATTTGTTATCGATAATCCACAGCCTTTTATTATGCGTACTGGTCAAACAGGATTTAGTACTGATGGAACACAACAACTTTTAAATAAGCCGCTAACTACTATTGTTACAAAAGCTGAGCATTGTTTGGTGACTCCATTCTTAACTCAGTACCACAGTTACGATGACAGCGCCAGAGGACAGGAATTAGACAGGCCGCTTTTAACCTTGGACACAAGTAATAGGTATGCGCTGGTGTCAGCTTTCATCACAAAATTTTATAAAACTGGTACTGGTCAGAGGGCGGATGAACCGCTTCACACAATAACAACATCACCGGGACATTTTGCAGAGGTACGGGCTTTTTTAACCACTTACTATGGAACCGGTATCGGTAGTAATTTAAACGAACCATTACCAACCGTAGTAAGCAAAGACAGGTTCGGATTGATTACTATCCATGGCCTGAATTATCAGATTGTAGACATCGGCATGAGGATGCTACAACCGAGAGAGCTTTACAATGCCCAAGGATTCAACCCGGATTACATTATTGACCTTGAGTATAACGGGAAGCCATTTACAAAGTCCGAGCAAGTTGCTAAGTGTGGAAATTCAGTATCTCCGGTTATGCCGGAAGCTTTAATTAGGGCTAACCTGCCGGAACACTGTGTAACTGCTGCGGCATAGGAAGGAGGACAACCATGGATAAAATCTGTGCAACCTGTGGCCGCTGGGACCCCGAAGACCAATCGCGCAGACCGATAGAGCTTAGACGGTTAAATTCAGGCAAATGTCCATATAAAGGCGAGACCAAATGTAGCGAAAACTGCTGGTGTTGGAAGCTTGCGGACCAGGAGGAACTGGACAGGCGGGGGTATGGGGAATAGGCGGGTACTGAGTAGGCAGAGAGGGGAGTAATCCATGAACTATATCCGAGAGATAAACGCATTCTATGATTGGCTCGAAACAAATGTACTGTCACTATCTGCGGTTGCATTATGGCATGCCTTAATGCACATAAACAACAAGGCAGCATGGACGGATGAGTTTGCTGTGGCTATATCGGTGCTATGCGTTAAAACAGGGTTATCCCCAAGGGGAGTTACAGCCGCCCGGAATGAGCTTAAATTAAAAAGCCGTATAGAGTGGCATTCAAGAAAAGGGAGTCAATCTGCTACATACCGCATTATTTCTTTAGTTGGTAATTTGCCGGCAATCAATGCCGACATTCATACCAACAACTGTGCCGACAACCATACCGACAATAGTGCCGACAACCGTGCCACATTAAATAAACTAGATGAAACTAAACAAGATGATATTAATTTATTTACTGATCCAGTACTGGAAAATGAACGGCATTTATTACATGCACTTAAAACAATTCCGAAATATCCTTTTGACTATGATACAGATATGGCATTTATTCAAACATTACTTGTGGAGTTTCCAACTGTAAATTTATATGACCAGATTAAGGCCTGGGCAACGTGGTTACTTGATAACCCATTAAAAAAGAATAGCAACCCACGTTCACGGTTACGAAACTGGTGTAAAAACTCTGTGAGTTGGGAAGGTAATAAAAACAAAAACAATAAGGTGGTGAAAATGGATGCCAGCAGGTATAAACGGGACGACTACACTGGATGATGCAATACTTTTTTTTGAGCCTATCCCGGACAGGTGTATCAAGATAGGTGGTATTGAGGAAAAAGTATGTGACTATGATTTTTATAACACTGGTGACGATGATCGGGCGAATGGTTGCGGGGGCGTATATTACCAGAGATATTTTGTTGATCCGACTAATACAATGCACTGCGAAAGAACACCTTGTCAGTGTATGATGGGGATTCCGCAACAACGGCAGGAGGTAAAAGCCAAAGAGAAATTAGAACAACAAAAAGCCTATATGGAGCGACAAAGCGATTATTACTTCGGGGCTTATGACTTGCTGCGTGACCCAGTACATGCTCACATGTTTTTAAACAAGTATAAGTCAGAACACCCGACCCATACCCATGCCCTGGAAATTTTTAAAGAGTTTACAGTAGGCCAGGATAGTATATGTCTTTACGGCGATTCAGGCAGGGGGAAAACTCACCTTGCGGTAGGTGTAGCTCGGGAAGCTAAACGGCAAGGTTACAGCGTACTGGCGTTAAAAAGCATTGACCTTCTTAATCGCATTAAAAAGACTTATGAGACGAAGAATTATGATGGCGAAAAAGAGATTATGTTTATACTGCGGAATATTGACCTTTTATTAATAGACGATATCGGTATAGAAAAATCTAGCGAATGGGCTATATCCAAGCTGTACGAAGCCGTAGACTACCGGCACAAAAGAAAATCGACTATATTTACAACCAATTTCACCGGGAAACAGATTAAGGAAAAGTTGGGGCCTGCCATGGTATCAAGAATCTGGGGGGCAGGGATAAGGCTTGAAATTGAGGGTAAGGACTGGCGGGTGGCTTAGAAAGGGGAGGGGATGAAGTGAATGCAACAGGACATGCATGTTACCGGTATTGTGAACGAATTATAGGGATGCCAACTAAGAGTATATCCAAGTACCTAGAAGAGAACAGAGAGGAGATCCAGGGATATATACGCCAATTGGTCGAGGCAAGTACGTTTTTGTATTACGGTAAGACGGATTCCAAATATCCAATGAGCAGTTACTATATCGTTGGTGATATTATCCTCATCACTCGAGGGAAGCAGGTTCAGACATTGTATAGAATTAAATTTAACCTTCCACCGGGTACATCTGGGAAAATTTTAAAGAACCTGGTCAACGAAATATTGAGGAAACAGAAACTGCAGGCCCGAACTGAAGAGGTAGCCACCCGAAAGAAAATATTTCAAAATAAGCAGTTATCAGAGGTGGAGGAGCAGATCGTGAATATCCGCCAGCGGCTTAAAAACTTAGAGAAAAGGAAACGTGAGATTATTTGCCGGATAGAGCTTATTGAGAGCAAACCCCGGGAGATCGATTATGATATTCAGTTGATAATGCAGCAGCTCTGCGGCCGGCCCGGGGACAAGGTGCAAAAGACTAGTTAAGGACAAGGGGAGGGAATCATCCATGAGTACAAATAATGAACTTTTATTAAATCAAATAATCACGGAAGTCCGTAGTTTGTGCCCGGATGTTGACCCATTGGAACTGCAGACAAAAGTGACCGGGATTCTTTCACTATACGAAATTAGACCGTCTCAACTGCCTGGGGCCAATCCGGACGCACAGGAGAAAATAGAATTTTTCTTAAGTACTAAAAAACTGGAAGGGCTGAGCCAATGTACACTTGCCGGGTATAGACAAGAACTAAAAATCTTTGCTCAGAAGGTAAACAAACGTATAGACCAGATTAATACTCTTGATATACGTAGTTATTTAGGCCAATTTGAGCATTTAAAAGCCAGTTCTATTTCCAAGAAATTATCGATATTAAAATCTTTTTTTGGATGGCTCAACTCCGAAGAAATGGTTGTAAGGGATCCTACCAAAAAAATTAAACCACCAAAAAAGGAACAACGCCTGCCTAAGTCTTTAGCCATTGAGGAGTTGGAATTACTGCGCGAATCCTGTAAGACATATCGTGAAAGGGCATTGATGGAGGTTCTTTACGCCACAGGTGGGAGATTGTCCGAAATCCAGCAAATGAACAGAGATGATATTAATTACCAGACCATGTCGACCCTGGTGATCGGGAAGGGCAACAAGCAACGGGAAGTATTTTTCAGCTTCAAAGCTATGTACCACTTAAAAAAATACCTAATGACCAGACTGGACAATGAGCCGGCACTGTTTATTACTGAGCGCAAGCCCTACCGGAGATTATCACAGCGAAGCATCCAGCGAGTTATTAAAACCATTGCGGAGAGGTCGGGGATACAGAAGAATGTACATCCGCATATTTTTCGTCACACATTCGCCACGCTAACATTAAATAACGGCGCAGATATCAGTAGTGTACAGGCATTATTAGGGCATGAGAACCCAGCGACAACACAGATATATGCCCAGGTAAGTGCTGAACGAAAAAAAGAGCAGCACAGAAAATATTTGGTGCAGTGATGAACAGTCCGAAAACCAAGGGGGTATTAGATGTTAGATACTGAGAAAGTTAAAGGTTTTGGAAAACTGACCTCTGCTAATGCTGATTTATTCAAGGCTTTTTTAAATAACTTTTATAATGCGTGGGGTTTAGATGCCAGGGCGACTATAATTCCGTTAAAAGTAACTTTGAAAAACGACAAAGCTAATGGACCATATTTAAGATTTGATTATAAGATGTACGACAGAAATGGTTGGCTGCACGTTAAGGGACCACGTACATGGTACTAAAAAATAACTGCGTAGTCTGTTAAGAAAGCGACACAGAGGAGGTTAAAATGTCAAAGCACATTATTTCTTTGGGAGGATGCCAAAAAGTAATAAATGATAGGTTTGCTTGCTTACACTGCTCTTATAGTAATTCGCTAGATTGTGCCATTTATGGAAGAAAACTTAACAAATTTGTACGTGAGGAGAATAAAAAAACGGATAGGATACTTGGTAAAAACAGGAGGAGGTAAATATGAATTACTTTCAACATTTATTAAAAAATTGGAGTGTTGCGGGACATGCATTAAAGGATTTTGTTTGTCATTTTACCCACGGGCTAATACCCGTTATTAAAATTCAACACCATGAAGCACGTTTAAATAATAAAGGCGAGATCGATTTATTTACGTTGATTTTAGTCATGTTTTCTATAGTCTTTATTTTAGTCATTTCAACAGTTGTGTATAAGATAGACCGATATATGGGGGACACATTACCTTTTTCGGTGATATTATTCTCTATCGTATGTTTTTTTCTTATGAGTGTATTAATTTTTATAATAATATTCGATGATTAGCGTCGCACTTCAATAATTATGCGACATAAGCAAGGGGGCGAGTAACTAATGGAATCATGTTGGTTAATCAATTTTGAGGACGGGCAAAAAGTAATCATAAGTGAAGAACTTTATAAGTTGGAAGCATCCAGGAGATGGGGCAGTCGGGCTCGGACATCAGAAGAACACTGGTTTGATTTAAAACGATGCAGGGCTATGAACAGAGGTATTCTATATGCCGGCTTTAATCAAAATCAAAGGCCAACCTGTATAGATATATCACCGCAAGATTGTTTTGATGCTGAGTATTGCAATGGCTGTCCCGCCAGCGGGAAGGAGGGTTAAATGTGAAGTATATATGGAAAAACATGACCGATGATGATAAATGGGCAGCTGTGGCGGAAGAACTAAGACTGGTAACCCATATGGGGACCACCAAAGATGATCTGGTTGAAATAATGAAATTTCTCAACACCAAACTTAAAGAGATGGATGAAATAATTGATTTTCAGTCTGACGATCTTGTGTCCGCTAGAAATGAACGTGATAAATATAAGGCCCGGGCCGAGATTGCAGAACATGCGTTAATGACCGCTAGTAGCCATATTAAGCATTTCATGTTCAGTAAACAAGAGGTCAAGTATTTTTACGACGATTATCTTGCCAAGGCCAAAAGGGAGTTGGAGAACGCAGAGTAGCTATGCCGCAGTACAATAATATCCCGGCCAGCCGGGGAGAGGAAGAATCTATTGTGATTAAATTTGCAGATGATTTTCTTAAAGAGTTAAAAGAAGGGTGCGTATTAATATGCCTTGGCGGTGATGATGATTTCACGCGGAAGGCAGAATATGAAGTGCATAAGGATGAAGATGATCTTTATATCATTGATGATAATGGGGATGGCGAGCTGTTAAATATATACCTAAGTGAATTCTTTGCCATAAAAGATTAGCTGCACATATCAATAATGTACCGGCGCCGGCCGGGGAAGGGAGAATTACCTGTGAAAGTAAAAGAGTTGGCTGCATTGCTTGATAAACTGGACCCCGAAACTGAAATAGGAATTTCTGATTGCGACGAAATCATTATTATATCGAGCATTACTGCACATGTTTTCCCTATTGAGGGTAAAGTGATTTATGCCATTGATGCGGCATACGAGAGCGATGAGTTAATGTGAAGTAAATAGACATGAGAGGAGGGGGCCGGGTGGATCAGGCGGTAGACAAACAAAAATACCAAAAACCCCAATGGTACAAAAAGACCGAAAGACTTTTAAAATGGAAAAAGTATCTGCCGGCTGAGATTGAAAACCTGCAGATTCAATTACAAATGGATCGGTGGTCGGGGCAGCGGATCACGGCCCAGTACAGGGAATCAATCGGGCAATCGCTGTCGATTTCTTCACCGCTGGTCGCCATTGTTTCTCGCGAGGAATCTGTGGAAGAGAAGATCAGATATAGGGAATTATTGTTGCAGATGCTTGAGAATACAGTAAAATCCTTTACCCAGGATGAACGCATAGTTTATGATCTGCGATATGATTCCGAGTTAAAAGACAAGCAGGTATATACGGGCCTGAAAATGTCTAGGAGCGCATACTTTGAACTGCAGCGTCAGGTGGTTTTAAAGGCGGCCAGGCTTCTAAACATACCGGTACCCTTAAAAGATCAACCCGAGGAATGGAAAGGGCAACTATTTGAAAAATGTCTGGACTAAACCTGGACTAATTCCGGACTAAAACCGGACTATTTCCGGACTCTTTTTAAGAATCGCCTGTGTTATTATTAAAATAAGCAATGCGCCCCAGGGCAACCGGGGCACCAAGGGTAGTTTAGGGAGACCTAGCTACCCTTTTATAATTCAGCCGGCTTTTAGGGCCGGTTTTTTATTGGGGGTACCGGCACAGCGGAAGATAAACGGCAAAACGGATGGGGTTTGAAGAGATGGCTAAAAAGCAACCCGCAAAACCAATAAAAGATCATAGTGTGATCTTGGATATTCAAGACTATCTAAAAACCAGAAGCTATAGGAATTATATTTTGTTTGTATTAGGAATTTCTACTGGTTATAGAGCTGGTGATTTAGTGATATTAAAAGTTAGGGATATAAAGGATGCTTTAAACAAGGGCTATTTTGTGATTCTTGAGAATAAAAAGGTCAACAGTAAGAACATCCGAAAAGAAAACATGAAACCCAGGACAGTTAAAGTAATAGCTAATCTGGAAATACTTCTTACCCAGTATATTAAAAACAAAAAAGACTATGAATATCTATTCCAGTCCAGAAAAGGGCAAAACAAACATATTTCAGTTAGCCATGTAAGCCGGATACTCAAACGAGCTGGTCAGGAGTTCGGGCTGCAGCATATTTCGGCCCACTCCATGCGCAAAACCTACGCATTCAAAATCTATATTGAAAGCGACTACAACATTATGCTGGTAAAGGAAATGCTGGGGCACAGATCCGAGCAGGAAACCAAGTTATATATAGGCCTGGATAGAGATACCTATGATAAATACAGCGACACACTTAATACCCTGATCCGGGTATGATTTTTTTATGTTTTTTCGCGAATGCTCTATTTTTTACACTATGTGCATTCGAAGGATAAAAAATAAGGTATATAAGGAAAGAAAAAAATATTTTGAATGCTCGATTCTCCATACAAATAGCACATTCAGAGGGTGGCTAAAAAATGGCTTCAAACAACGGACTGATAAGGGTTAGAGACACATTTATATAAAAAGTGCTTACAGAAAATGTAAATAACAAATTATGCCAAAGTTGAAAATGATATAAAAAACCGAGTTGTTTCAACTCAATTAAATCTGTAAACCATTATCAATTCAATATTTAATAACGGTAAATAAGATATATTTATATCTTATTTTTTTGTTTAGGAGGGGGGATAAGTGGGGAAACCAAGAAGTCCTAACAGAGACGCAGCATTTGAATTATATAAAGACAGCGATGGAAGGTTAAGTTCTACTGAGATAGCAGTTCAATTAGGAGAGAAAATAAATAATATTAACTCCTGGCGAACCCAAGATAAATGGAAAGATAAAGTTAATAAAGTCGGTGCTCCGTTTGAAAACCAAAATGCAATAGGTAATAGCGGCGGAGCTCCTATGGGTAATAAAAATCATTACATCCATGGATTCTATTCTAAATACTTACCAAAGGAGACTTATGACATTATGAAGGACACCGAGAACTGGGATCTGCTAGATATCTTATGGCAAAACATTCATATGAAATTTGCTGCAATTATCAGAGCCCAAAAGATTATGTTTGTTAAAGATCATGATGATATAACTAGGGAGATAAAAAAGACCAAAAGAGAATTTGATATTAAAAACAAGGGCACTCGGGATGAGCCTGACTTTGAAGCATTAGAAACTTATGATGAGATTGAGTATGAATTACAGTTTGCCTGGGATAAACAGGCTAACTTCTTGAAAGCTCAATCGGTGGCTATGGGCCAGTTAACCAGTATGATAAAGAGATATGATGAGATGCTTCATGCTAATTGGGATACGGCAACAGAAGATCAAAAACTAAGGGTAGAGAAACTTAAATTAAGTATTAAAACTACTAATGAGGAGATTCAAAGCAAAAAAAGGATTGCAGAAGAAAAACTGCAGCTATCTAAAGATCGCTTTGAACATCAAAAGGATATAGACGGAAAGAAGTATTTCTAATGGATAAGCTTCATCAATTTTACTGTTCTAAAGCCTGGCGTGACCTATCTTATAGTTTAAAAATAAAAGCTAATATGACATGCAAACGCTGCAGCACAGTAATTACAGACTTTAGCCGTCTTATAGGGCACCACAAGATCGAACTTAACGAGATAAATGTGAATGATCCGAATATATCCCTTAATCCAGAACTAATTGAGGTTATTTGCTTCGATTGCCACAACAAAGAACATCGGCGTTTCGGAAATAAACAGCACGTTTATATTGTATGGGGTAGTCCGCTAAGTGGTAAGACAGCTGCAGTTCTTGAGATGATGCAGTACGGTGACATTGTACTTGAGATGGATTCATTATGGCAGGCAGTGACGATGCAACCAGGGTATTATAAGCCGGATAACTGCAGGTTTAATATCTTTAAACTTCGAGATGATATGCTTGATCAGATTAAAACTAGGTACGGGAACTGGTACGATGCTTATGTTATTGGTGGGTATCCAGACAAGTATGAGCGCGAAAGACTGGCGCAGAAGTTAGGCGCAGAATTAATATACTGCGAGAGTAGCAAAGAGGAATGTCTTGCAAGGTTAGAACAGAGTGGGAAACCTAAGGCTTGGGAGCAATATATTTCAGATTGGTGGGAGAAACATGAGAGATAGCCCCCCTAAGTCCTGAAATGACGTTATTTACCGGGACCGTATGTGCTCCTTTTTGTAACACACGTTGAGATTTTGACTTTTCATTTTTGATTTTTAGAGAGCAAATAAAAGCAGGTGATGTAATGCAAAATGCTGAGTTGTCGGCCGAGATTGATCGGCTTAAAGATAAATTCGCAGGGGCAGATGAGAATAAAATCCATGTTTTGGATGCCCTAATCGAACAGGCTGCCTATGAAAAGCTATATCTGAGGCGGCTGAATGAGCAGGCAATCATAACAGGATTAGTGAAATATCACCCTGATAACCCGACGATACAGCAAACCTTGCCAGTGTCCGGGGAGATAGCTAAGCATTCGGCAGCGTTGACAAATATTATGGATAAGTTGATGAAGCACCTGGGAGTAACTACGGATGATGAGGATGAAGGGCTGGGCGATTATGAATGAGCTACCTGGTTGAGTATTACGAGAAGTGTAAAACTGGCGAGATCCTCATAGGTCGCGAACTCATGACACAGCTAGAAATGCTCATGGATGACATGAATAATCCGCTTTATCGCTTCGATACAGCCGAGGCGCATAAACGAATTAAATTTATTGAAACTGAGTGTAGGCACAGTATATCACCTTTTGCCGGGAAGCCTTTTTTATTGGAGTTGCACCAAAAGGCATTCAGGGAAGCTATATATGGTTTCCAGATGGAGATCGAGGGTAAATGGCTAAGGAGATTTACAGAAGTGCTTTATGTGGTAGGCCGGAAAAACGGCAAAACCACAGAGGTTGCAGCTGATGGCAATGCCGAGTTTTTTTGCGGGAATATTGGAACCAATATCCTTTGTGCGTCGAATGACTACGAGCAAGCCGGGCTTGTTTTTGATGAAATAAATAATATGCGTGAGGAAAGCCCGAAACTGGTTAAGGTCAGCCGTAAAAACATCAAGGGCATATTTATGGGAAACCCCAAACAGAAGAAAAAAAAGGGCAAATACAGTCGGCAAAATAAAGCAAAAATAAAAAAACTATCAGCCAAAACAGGAGCAAAGGAAGGCAAAAATGTAGACTTTGCTGTGGTTGATGAAGTACATGAAATGGAAGATGACAGCCTAGTAAGACCTATTAAACAATCAATGTCTACCAAAGACGAACCGCTTTATTTTGAGATCACTACAGAGGGCTTTACCCAAGATGGGTATTTAGATAAACGCCTTACAGATGCCAGGCGAGTTCTAAAAGGAGAATTACACCGTCCCCGATGGCTGATATGGCTTTACACACAGGATAGTGAAACGGAGGTGTGGCAGAACCGGGCAAGCTGGGTGAAATCAAATCCCAATTTGGGGGTAGCAAAAAAGTGGCATTATCTTGATGGACTTATTGAAGAAGCCAAAACAGACAGCGCAACCAGGGCCTTCATGCTGGCAAAGGATTTTAATATAAAGCAGTCTAACGCACAGGCATGGATGCAGCAAAGCGATATATTAAATAGTGAGACCTTCGACATTAAAGATTTTGTCGGAGGTTTTTATATTTCAGGAAATGACTTCGCAGAAACTACTGATTTATGCGCATCAAGGTTGTTGCTTAAAAAACCGAATGATAAGCACACCTATTTTTATTCACGCTATTGGATACCAGAAAGTAAGCTTATAAACGCTCCAGATGATGTAGACTATCGCGCTTGGGAGAGCGCAGGCCTACTGACAATCGTACCCGGGAATGCAGTGGAAAGCTCAATGATAGCCGATTGGCACTTTGAGCTATTAAATGAATACGACTTAAAGCCTTTTAGGAGCGGCTATGATAATAGATTCGCAAAGGATTTTGAGCGTAGATACATTGAAATATTTGGAGAAAAAATAGCGATCAACGTTCCACAGGATACTAAATGTTTAAACAATCCGATGCGGACGCTTGAAGCGGATCTAAGGGATAAATTGGTCAATTACAATAATAACCCGATTGATTTTTGGTGCTTTTGTAATACCGGCATTAAACTGGACACCCTGGGCCGGATCATGCCGTGTAAGTTGCACCAAACAAAACGGATCGATGGAACTGCAGCTGCAGTTATTGCCTACGCAACCTTGGAATGGTACCGGTCTGAATTTATGAGCTTAATCGGATAGGGGAGAAGGTGGAAAGTGGGAGTTTTAGATTATCTTAAAAATGTATTTGGCAATAAAGAAAGCCAGTACAATGCATGGCTGACTGATTCAACGCCGATATTTACGAGCTTCGGGAAAAACATATATCTATCTGATTTTGTAAACAATGCCATCGATCGAATAGCTAGTGAGATCAGTAAGATTGAATTAAAAAGCATTGTTCAAAGCGGGAATGTGTTGCAAGTCCAGAATGACGACATCACCCGCTTATTCCGTTTCAAACCAAACCCATTGCAGACTACAAGTGACTTCTTTGCGAATGTGGAATGGTTGAGGCGTAAATACCGCAATGCTTTTATTTATCCGCAGTATCAAATTATTACCCTGCCAGATGGTAGGCAATTTCGCAAATATACAGCTTTTTACCCACTCAAGCCCCAGGCGGTTTATATCGGTGAGAATAATGGGGCCGTTTGGGAGATAAGAATGGATTTTGAGGATGGCAGCAGCTATACCTTGCCGTACAATGATTTGATTCACATGCGCTGGCGCAGGGGCGCAAATACTACGATCGGCGGCGGGGATGATTATGGCGCGGTGAATGATTATGATGTCATCCGTACCATAGATGCTCTGGATAAGACCATACAGGGATTACCTAAAAGCATTGAGGCCAGCCTGCAGATTAAAGGGGTGTACCACGCTAAGACATTGGCAGAAGCTCAAAAACTTTCAGCTATTCGTAATGATTTTGAAAGCCATATCACGACCAGTAAGAGCGGCATGGTTGCAACGGATCTGGGTGGAGAATTCACACCTGTAAATATTAAAGCGGCAGAGATACCAGACAATGCCTTGGCATTTTTAAAATCTGTTATTCAGGAGCGTTACGGCGTGTCAGCGGCTATCCTATCAGGAGACTACAACGGTGATCAGCACAGCGCCTTTTATCAGACCGCCATCGAGGATTTTATAGTGCAGCTTGAACAGGCCATGACCGCCTGCATATTTACCGCGCGTGAGCAGGATGTAGGGCATCGGGTGAAGTGTTATTACTCAAAGGTAAATTATATGGCTACTAAAGATAAGATGCAGTTAGCAAATTTGGCAAAAGAAACAGGCATTATGATGCTCAATGAGATTAACGAAATGTTCGGGATTGCGCCTTTTGAGGGAGGCAATAGACGCCTCCAGAGTTTGAATTACGTAAACATCAATGATGTAGACGCATATCAAAAGGGCAAGGCTGGAGTGAAGGAGGATAAAAATGGAATTGAAACTTGATAGAGAATATCGCATAGCTGAAATAAGAGCACAAGATGGCGATGACGGAGCAATGGAGCTATACGGTACACCGCTTGTATTTGAATCCCCTACAACAATTAAAGGGATAAACAGCAAAGGCGTGATTCAACAATACATAGAGATCATTGACCGTAGAGCCTTAGACAATACCGATATGAGCGATACAGCCCTCAAACATAACCATAACGATGTTTTAGCAAGAGTAAGAAATAAGAGCCTACAGCTTACTAAAACCCAAACTGGCCTAGAAATGCGGGCTACGTTGTCAAATACACAAAAGTCAAAGGATGTTTATACTGAGATCCGAGATGGTCTTTTGCCCGAAATGTCGTTCGCGTTTCCCCAAAAAGAAGGCGGTACAAAATCGGTATGGACACGTTCTGCAGATGGAGTACCAGTTCGCAGGATTACCCATATACCCAAATTAATTGACGTATCCACCGCTTATAACGGTGCATATAAAGATACGAACATTTTCGCGCGCTCCCTTGATGAGATGGACATTGAATTAAGGGCGTTGGATAACGAAAAGATGCGGCTGGACAGCAATGCGGAAATGGAACTCATGAAACAGAGAATTATTTTGAAAGGGAAGATATAAATGAAAAATAAAATACAAGCAATGCTTACCGCTAAAGAGACCAGGAAGAAAGAAATCGTAGCACTGGCAGATAAAACTGAAAAAGTCGAGGAACTGAGAGCGCTTAACACTGAACTGGATGGGATTAACACAGAGATAAGAAGCCTAAGTGAAATGATCGCCGATATGCCAGCTGATATCGACCCAAAAGACCCTGACCAAAGAACCGCAGTCGTAAACAATGAAATCCCTGGCTCAGTTATTTCTAGTTCAAAACAGGAGCAACGCAAGGCAGACGATGACGGAATAGAATATAGAAAAGCCTTCCAGCAGTACGTCACCCGTGGCACCGTGATCCCTGCAGAGCTGCGCGCAGATGCCAATTCTCTAACGACCGATATCGGAAGTGCGATCCCGACTGTGCTCGTAAATAGAATCGTTGAAAAACTGGAAAGCACCGGCATGATTCTACCGCTCGTAACTCGTACAGCCTTCGCGGCAGGTGTAAGTATCCCGACCTCAAGTGTTAAGCCTGTAGCAACGTGGGTATTAGAAGGTGCAGGCTCGGACAGGCAGAAAAAAACCACTGGCACAATTACCTTCACCCATTTCAAACTTCGCTGTGAAATTTCGATGTCAATGGAAGCTAGCACTATGGCTATAGCCGCATTTGAAGCTGCATTTGTCCGTCAGGTAACCGAGGCTATGGTTAAAGCTATTGAACAGTCTATTATCAATGGCGCTGGCACAGCATCACCTAAGGGGATCTTGACCGAAGTACCTGCAACTGGGCAGGCCCTTACCTCTGATACCCTTACCTATCAGCTTTTGGTTGATGCTGAGGCTGCTATCCCACAGGCGTATGAGGAAAATGCTGTATGGTGCATGACCAAAAAGACATTCATGGGCTTTATTGGGATGGTGGACAGCCAGAAACAGCCTATTGCTAGGGTGAATTACGGAATCGGTGGTAAGCCTGAAAGAACTTTGCTAGGCAGAACCGTTGTCCTTTGCGGTGATTACATTGACAGCTGGAGTGCGACGCTCGGTATTAATAAAATCTATGCGTTCCTGTTCAACTTTGCTGATTACGCCCTAAACACTGTCTACGATATGGGCGTTCAGCGCAAGCAGGACTGGGATACTGAGGATATGCTGACCAAGGCTGTCATGGCGGTAGACGGTAAGGTGATTGATAAGAACTCTCTTGTAACAATCTCTACCGACGCAACAGCCTAAGGCTGTGACGATTAGCTTCGGAGAAGTACACTCCGAAGCCGTGGTTCTATACCGAATGTAGAGTTCTGTTAGGAGGGATGACTGTGGCAATATTAACTACCCAAGAGGCTGCTGATATGCTCGGGCTAGACGATCCGGCGAACTATCCAAAACTTAATGTAATATTGCCCGCAGTGGACGATTTTATAAAGAACGCAACGGGTAAAGATTGGGCTGCAGATACTGTTATTGATCCTGTGTCTAAGATAGCAGCAACAGTGCTCCTGGTTCGTT
This sequence comes from uncultured Syntrophomonas sp., assembly GCA_964510795.1. Classification (GTDB taxonomy): domain Bacteria; phylum Bacillota; class Syntrophomonadia; order Syntrophomonadales; family Syntrophomonadaceae; genus Syntrophomonas_B. The sequence continues at coordinate 46,119 of CAZEDT010000005.1, read as the reverse complement.
GGTTTGAAGACCCAGGTATGATAGGGAAAGCAGATGACCTTGGTATTATTGGTCTAATAAAACAATTGGCTGCCAAGGCACTTCAGGAGGTGGTCTCGGCATGAACCCAGGGAAGCTAAGATATAAAGTAACAATTCAACAAGAAATTTTCGCTGATGATCCAACTACTAAAGAAACAACTTCAACCTGGCAGAATGTCTGCACCATCTGGGCCGCAGTGGAGCCGCTTAAGGGACGGGAGTTTTTCCAGGCCATGGAAACGCAATCTGAACTTACAACAAAAGTTCGGATCAGGTACCGGACTGGAATAACGTCAGATATGCGGGTGCTGTATGGCGTTCGTATATTATATATCCAAGCGGTGATTGACCCAGAGGAGCGCCATGAAGAGCTGCAGCTGATGTGTATTGAGCGTAAGCCGGCTGGCCCAGGGGAGGGTTAATATGAGTGTGGACGTATACGGCATCGACGTATGGAAAAGAGAAGCCACCAAAATCATTAATGATTGCCCAGAAAAAGGAGCGGAATTCATAAACAAGCAGGGTAAAAAGCTGGCCAATAAGGTCAGGAAGCGAACCCCAAAAGGCCCGACCGGCAATCTTAAAAAAAGCTGGCGCAAATCAAAGGCGAAAGCAAAAAAAGGAGCGATTGTCTGCGAAGTAAAGTCCACAGCACCGCACGCGCACCTGTATGAGTACGGACACAACATAAAGAATCAAAAAGACGGCCCTGTCCTTGGTTTTGTCCCTGGACGGCATCCGTTGCAAACCAGCTTTGATGAGTTGGAGGCCGAGTGGGATGGCGAAATGAAAATATGGTTTGATGAGATGGTGAAGGAGCTAGAAGTATGACGAGTTATAACGCAATTCGTGACGCGATCATAGCAAAAATAAAAACAGCATTCCCGGCAGCAGGCATATACGGCGAAGAAATTCAGCAGGGCTATAAACGCCCTGCTTTTTACGTACAGCTGATACCGGAAGCCACCCAGGCGCTGAACAAATCCCACCGACAGAAACAGCTCCTTGTCGTTGTTCATTATTTCTCCCTGGCGGCAGCGAATACCAGGTCGAGGGACATGTGGAGGGTAGCAGATGAACTAGATTACTCTTTTGGCACTCACCTGGTAGTTGGCAATCGTTCGCTATACATCGAGGAAACCAACCCGGAGATTATAGACGAGGTGCTGCAGTATCATCTCAAGCTTTCTTATACAGACAGCAGGGATGATGCCATCGAGGTACTCCTGGACGGTGGTACCAAAGACATTATTATGCCGGAACCGGAGCTCGGCTATGTTGCGGGGGACGTGGTTCCCATGAGAACACTAACTATAAAGGAGGAATAATTCAATGGGCTTACCGGAAATCATTATTAGCTTTACAACCCAGGGGCTTACAGCAATACAGCGTAGCACCAGGGGAGTTGTGGCCCTCATCTTGAAAGATGATACCAAGGCTACGTTTGACACCAAGGTGTATCAAAGCATCGACGAAATTAATTCCGCCGATTGGAGCGCAACCAACCTTGATTATATTAAAAAGACTTTTTTAGGCGTACCGGCTACCGTGATTGTGGAGCGTTTGGCGGTTGCAGCCACAGATTATAATGCCGCTCTGACCAGGCTCAGAAACAAATCTTGGAACTATTTATCTATACCGGATATCCAGACGGTAGATGTGGCCACTATCTCCACCTGGATTAAAACTCAGCGGGATATCAACCATAAGACCTTCAAAGTAGTGTTGCCAAATTCGGTGAGTGATCACGAAGGAATTATAAACTTTGCCACCGCAGGGATTAAAGTGGATGCGGCCACGTATACTACCGCGCAGTATTGCTGCCGGTTAGCGGGAATTTTTGCAGGTCTTCCGCTCTCCCGCAGCGCTACTTACTACGAACTGCCAGAGATAACCGATTTTACAGTATCCGATACACCAGACGCCGACATTGACGCCGGGAAATTAATACTGGTTAAAAAAGCAAACGGCGTGGCCAGGATCGGGCGCGGGGTTAATAGCTTCACCACGACAACAGCGACCAAAGGAGAGGAATTCAAAAAGATTAAAATCATGGAGGGAGTGGACATGGTCCGTGATGATATCCGAAACACATTTGATAACTCTTATGTTGGTAAGGTGATCAACAGCTACGACAACAAAATCTTATTCCTGGCTGCGGTTAATGCCTATTTTAAGAACTTGGAGAGAATCGACGTGCTGGATCCTGACGCCGGTAACTTGGCAAAGGTTGACATCGACAGCCAGCGCTTATATTTATCCGGAAAAGGCGTTGATGTAACCGCGCTCAGTGATCAGCAGATCAAGGAGTACAATACCGGAGATAACGTGTTTATGCAGGCAGCGGTAAAATTCGTAGACGCTATGGAAGATTTGACTTTTAAGGTCTACATGTAAGAAAGGGTGATAGCTAATGAGCAAAATACCAGGCAAAAGGGTTATAAATGGCTCTTTCGGCTCACTATGGTGGGACGGAGAGCTGGTATTTGAGCTATCTAGCTTTAATGCCAAGGTAACTGCCAACCGCGATAAGATACAAATGGCTGGCAGCCTAGATGAGGACAGCAAGATTACTTCTTTATCCGGAGAAGGTACATTTAAGATTCATAAGGTATTTTCCAGAGGATTAGCAGCCATGCTTAAAGCCTGGAAAAACGGTAATGACCCGCGCAGCCAGTTAGTGAGCCGGTTGAAAGACCCCGATACCCTGAACGGCGGAGCTGAGCGGGTTGTAATAAATAATGTTTGGTTTAACGAGTTAACACTGATGGACTTCGAGACAGGTAAGCCAGGAGAGATAGACTATCCGTTTGGCTTCACCGTATCAGACGTAGATTACCCGGATACAATTCCGGTACAGGAGGGATAAATAAATGGAAAAAGTAACACTAACTAAATTGATCGCTGAGGCTAACCGGATCAAGAGTAAGGCCAGGGATACCAAGGAAATGTACATCAAAAGCCTGGACGGAACGATCACCATCCAAGAGCCGGAAAGGAGCCTGTGCCTCGATGCTTTAGATATGGGGCAGACTGGCGATGATTACCTAGTCATGGAGTGCGTAACAGACCCAAACCTGAAGGATAGCGGGCTTATACAGGCTTTCGGCTGCTCTACGCCACTGGAAGTGGTTTCCACCATCTTTAAGCCAGGGGAGATCGCACAGATCGCAAAGGAAGCGGTAGAACTGGCCGGGTACGGGGAGTCTTCAGTCCGGGCGGTTGAAGACCTAAAAAACTAATAGCAGAGGATGGCCTTTTCTACACGATGCACCATTACTTACAGCGGGGGCATCCTCTGCAAAGTTTATTGAGCCTCTCTTATTCGGAGAGGCTCTTTTATATGGCGAGCATGCGCTTAGAGTTGGAGAGTAATCCACCAGGCCAAAGCTCGCGATTCTAGGAGCGGAGGCGGTCTGAATGGCAAAAAAGAAAAGCATAGGGGCAGTTCTAACGCTAAAGGACGGGAACTTCCAATCCAAAATGCGAGAGAGCATAAAAGGTTTTGATAAATTCCAGGAAGCTAGCAGGAGGGCCGGCAAAGGAACTAATAGCTTTGAGAGTTCGCTCAGCAAAGCCCGTACGGGGGTATCTGACCTTAGTAAAGAATTAGCGGGAGGTGCTCTGGCCCTGGCCGGTGTTGGATCCGCAGCAGGAGTGGTCGAAAAGGCTTTCAGCGAGGGCTCAAGCTTGGAAGGTTACCGAATCACACTTGATACGGTTATGAAGGACTCAAAAAAGGCAGCTGAGACTATGCGCTGGGCTGCTATTTTCGCTAATAAGACACCGTATGAGACGGGCCCGGTAGTTGAAGCAACCGCAAAACTGCAGGCCTATGGGCTTACTGCCCAAAAAGTTCTGCCAGGTATAGGCGACATGGCTGCAGTCATGAATAAGGATCTGGATCAGGCGGTCGAGGCTGTTGCTGATGCTCAGACCGGCGAACTCGAAAGATTAAAGGAATTTGGCATCACAAAAGCCATGATTACCGAGCACGCCGCAAAAACTATGCGGGGCGTAGAGATTATAAACAATAAAGGCCAGATTACAGACCAGAAAGCCTTCAACAAAGCCCTGTTCTCCTTGATGGAGGAGCGATACAAAGGCGGAATGGAAAAACAGGCGAAGTCACTCAAAGGGCTTAAAAGCACAGTGTCTGGAGTTCTGTCCACCGGCCTGGCACAAATGGCCGGAGTAAGTACCGACGGCACGATCAAGACCGGCAGCGCTTACGATTTATTGAAGCAAAAGGTAGAAGGGCTCGGAAACGCAATGCAAAAACTCCAGGGCGACGGGAGCCTGGAAAGGTGGAGCAATAATCTAGCTACTGGAATAGGAAAAGTGAGCTCTGCAATAGGTTTTACAAAAGACATTATTATTATCGCAAGTCCTGTTCTGGCTGGATTGACGGGGGCTTTTGTCGCGCATAAAGCGATGGTACTCGCTGCTACGATAGCACAGCGGGCGCACAGCGTATCGACGGGCATATCAACCGCCATGCTCGCCATACAGTGCGCGCAGCTTGAATACCAGGCTGTGGTAGCAGGAGGAGGAACCAAAGTTATGGGACTTATTACCGCGGCACAATGGTTGTGGAATTACGCAATGACGGCCAATCCGATTGGCGCTGTGATTATAGGGGTGGCAGCTCTGGCAGCCGGCACTATTTGGTTAGTTAAAAACTTTGACAAAGTAACCGGCGCGATCAAGAAAGCCTGGGGATGGCTTACGAAATGGAGGAAAGGTTCCAAAGAAGGCGCGGGGGAGACAAGCGTAAAGGGCTGGAGGCAGATAGAGGAGCAGGCGGGCCGCAACGCTCTGGGTAGCGCATACTGGCATGGCGGGTTAACCTGGGTAGGTGAGCATGGTAAAGAATTAGTCAATTTGCCTAAAGGCAGTAAGATAAGCTCAAATAGCCAATCCACATCGACTATTAACAACAACAGTAGCCAGCCCATTATAAACATTTACGCAAAAGGGGTAACGGCTAAAGAAGTTATAGACGAAGTCGTACCACAGATTAAACTCGCCCTGGCTAATTCGTAGGAGGTGGGCTCTTGGATATATTTCTGAGCATCAACAATAGAGAACAGGTCATACAGCTGCCCGTCGTTCCGACGCAAGTTAAAATATCCACCGGGATGAATAATCAGACCTACGAAACCGTAGCCCAAGGGGAGATAAAGCTAATTGGCCTAGCGACGCTCAGCAGCATTGTACTGGATTCCTTCTTCCCTGTAAAGAAATACCCTTTTACTCGGGACACAACCCTTATTGGATGGGATGACGTGACGCTTATTGAGGATTGGAAGTCCCGCAGGATACCTATCCGGTTAGTTATTTCAGGCACACCAATTAACATGGCCTGCAGTATAGAGCGATTCGAGTACGGGGTTCAGGACGGTAGCGGAGATGTTTACTACACCCTGGAGCTATCTGAATTCCGATTCGTGAAAGTGGAGTGATAATGTGGCACATCAACTATACTGCGTGACAAATAACAAGCAGTACAACATCACGCCTATTAACGGCAGTATGTCTTGGAAAAGCAGTATTGACCAGCTGGGAGTGCAACTTGACTTTGAAAACGCGTTCAACGACGATCGGCATTTTCCCGTCAATCCGATAGATCTCGGCAGCATGCTGATACTTACCGGAGAAACTGAGATTTTCAGGGGCATAGCCGTCACCGAGCAAAAGAACGGCAGAGGAGCTATCCAGTATACGGCCTTCGACCCTGCTTTTTATCTCAACCAGAGCAAGGCGGTGTATCAATTCAACGGCCTGGCAGCGGACCAGGCTATCACCAAGATACTGAATGACTTTGGGGTGCCAATTGGGACCATAGCCGCGATGACCACTCGCATAAAGAAAATCTATTCGGGCGATGGAGTGGCAGATATCATCAAGGATATTTTAAGCCTGGTCCAGACTACCACAGGTGTTAAACATCGGATGGAGATGAGAGCAGGGAAGCTTTACATTGAGCGCCAGAAGGACCTGGTTATCAAACCTACCTTTACCCTGGCGGCCAACCTTGCCCCGGTTCCGGTTACCGCAGCAATAGCTAACCCGCAGCGCAAGAGATCAATCGAGGGTATGCGAAACAGCATCGTGATCACTTGCAATGACAAGGTGGTAGCTGAAGTAAAGGATCCAGCCCTAGTACAAAAATACGGGCAACTCCAGGAAGTGCAGAGTGTTGACCAGGACAAGGTAGGATCGGCCCGGACCGTTGCCGCAAACCTACTTAAAGATCTAGGCAGAATCTTAGAAGATAACAGCATCGATCTACCCGGTAGCGACGAGGCGCGCGCGGGGCGCTTAATCCCTATTGTTGAACCAATAACGGGTATGAGAGGGAATTACTTGATCAAGGATGCCACGCACACGATCAAGGGAGGGATCCACGCCATGAGCTTAAGTTTGGGGGTGCCTTAATGAACGGAATAACAGAACTGGCGAATATGTTTAAGGAACGCGAGAATGTTCCGTACATGGGGCCGCAAACAGGTACCGTAATAAGCCCGCCGCCGGAGATAAAGGTACGCCTGGGCGATAACATTATTCTGGACAAAAGCCATCTGATTATTGCAGCTCATGTACTAGCGGATTATCAAAGAACCGTTGCCATTCATGATGCATCGGGCTTCACGGGCGAGACTGTGGACGCTTTAGTAGGTGGAGCGTATCAACACAACCATGCTTATGACAGCCTAGGTTTTACGGGCCAGCTTCAGTACAAAAACACATTAAAGATAGGGGATGAGGTTATATTGGTACCTTCTACCGATATTCAAACCTACTTCCTTGTAGATAAGGCGGTGAGGCTTAAATGAGTATTTTACCCGAAATCGCCCAGCTGGAGTTTAACACTACAGCATCCGAGGTTAGTGCCAAGACGGATCTGGGTAAAACTTATCAATTTGACTTTGACGCCGGCGAATTTGTCATGGTTGACGGAAAAATGGTATCTGTTGATGATGTGTCCGCCATTAAGGAATGGGTGCAAAAGTGCCTTAGAACCGAGAGGTTCCAGTTTGTGATCTACGCGAGGGAGGATAAAAACGAGTACGGAGTAACACTGGAGGATTTGATCGGTTCAGTATATCCCCGATCGTTCGTAGAATCCGAGCTAAAGCGCGAGATCAAAGAGGCATTAACCAAGCATCCCAGGATCAGCAATATAACTAATCTGTCCATCGAAAGTGAGGGGGCAAAGACCGATATAGCCTTCACGCTCGTTCTGACGGATGGACAGACCGAGGAGGTGACGGTAAGTGGGTAGCACTCGCGACGAAATACAAACCAGAATGCTTAGTAATATAGACGATTCCTACGACAAAACGGAGGGATCGTTTTTTTATGACTGCACCAAGACAACAGCAATCGAACTGGAAAGTATAGAAAATAAGATCGATGAAGCTAAGTCTAAATTGGACATTAATAATCTGACCGGAACGGAGCTTACTCAAAGAGTTTATGAAAGAACAGGGATAGAGAGGCATCTAGCGACATATGCAACCACAACTGTAAATGTAACCGGATCCCAGGGAGCAGCAATCAATTTTAGCGATAAAGTATCGTCGGATACAATCAATTTTATATTTCAAGAGAGTAAGACTGTCGATTCCAGCGGGGAATCAAGCGTATTAGTTAAATGCGAATTATCAGGACCCATCGGTAATGTTCCAGCTGGTGCCATTAAATCCTTCCCTATCACTTTGGCAGGATTAACAGCAGTAACGAATCCCGCTGCAGTAAAAAACGGGTATGCAGAAGAAAGCGACGCTGATCTTTTGGAGAGGTACTATGAACGGCTGCAAATACCGGCTACGTCGAATAATAAGGCGCATTATAAAAGCTGGGCTAAAGAAGTCACTGGTGTAGGCGAAGTTAAAATGTTTCCTTTATGGAACGGGGCTAACACTGTAAAAGTTGTAATTATCGATAGCAATAAACATCCGGCCAGCTCTGATTTAGTGGCGGCGGTACAGAACCATATCGATCCTAATAGTTCCGGCCTGGGCGACGGTGAATCGAGTATAGGAGCATATTGTACTGTAGAAAGTGCAACCGGCAAAACGATTAATGTTAGCTTTACGGCCAGTAAGGATCCAGCTTATACGGATGGGCAGCGGCAGGCAAATGCCGAAACAAGCATCAAGGATTATTTAGAATCAATAGCTTTCGTAGAATCTCAGGTAAGTTATGCTAAGTTAAGCTCTGCAATATTATCCAGTAAAGGCATACTTGATTTATCTAGTTTACTGGTAAATGGCGGCACAGCTAATATCCCTATATCTCAGGTACTACCAACGGTAGAATCCCCGGTATTGGGGGTAGTGACAATTGCTTAAAGAAACTATGATTAATCGCCTTCCGGAGTACGAGCGTAAATCCAAAATAATAGGCACTCTCCTGAATTCTGAAGCTGCCGAGTTACAGCTAAAATATGAGGATATAGATGACTTCCTTCTGCAGCTGTCTGTTGATACTGCTACTTGGGGCCTTGCCATCTATGAAAGTGATTTAAAAATACCAACTGACAATTCTAAGCCTTATGAATACAGAAGAAGTGTTATAAAGAGTAAAATGCGGGCATCGGGCAAGTTAGACAGGTTATTAATCAAACTTACTTGCGATGCTTTTACTAATGGCAACGTAGTTGTTTCGTTTAATGGACATATTATCGTTAAGTTTACAAGCGTTAGAGGCATTCCACCTAATATGTCTGATTTACAGGCTGTACTGGAAGAAATCAAGCCCGCTCACCTGGGCATAGACTATGAATTCACATATACAACCTGGGGAGAGGTGAAGGCGATCACATGGATGAACGCTGCGACAGGGACCTGGGAAGATTTAAAAACGAGGGTGGTGGTGTAATTGTCTACTACAACTACTAACTATGGACTAGTCAAGCCTGCAAACAATGAAACTGCAGATATCGCTGTTATCAACAGCAACATAGATAAAATAGATACTGCTCTTACCCCGACGGCTGATCCTGCCCTTGTACCGACCGCAAACGTTCCTGGTAAACTGGTGCAATGGGTAAGTTGGTTAACTAATCGGCTCAAATCCATAACGGGTAAAGCAAACTGGTGGGATGCACCAGCGACCACCATCGAAGCATTAAACACTGCTATGGGTACCAAGGCAGCCACTACTGACCTTACTGCGCATAAGGCTGATTTAGCAACACATGGTGAAGTGCTTAGTCTCTACCGCACTGGGAAGGACAGCAATGGAGTTTATACAACTTTACAGTGGAAACGTGCTGATGGTACTCTGGCAAAGCAATCGGTATTAAGTGGTGGAACCTCACCAAAGTACACTACTAGAACAGTTACTTATTATGCCTTAAATGGTGCTACTGTGGCACTTACAAAGGTATACACCGGAACCTACACGGGGGATGATCTTACTAGCGAGGTGATGCAGTAATGGATATGCATGATTTGGGATTACACATGGTGGGGGGCATTGGTGGAGGCGGTGTAAAACTTAAAAGCCTACAAAGGGGAGTGACCTCACTTAATTCTCTTGCTTCCAGTTCTGTAGCTATAACTACCGTAGATTTAAGTAAGGCAGTTTTATTCTTATCCAATAGTAATGGTTATAACTCAGGTCGTAGTCAGGGCCAGGGCATTAATTATGGTGTATATGGTGTTTTGTCAGCGAGTAGTATCGCATTATATGACCCTGGGCAATATGGTTCTGAAAATATAGCGAAGGGGATAGTGTGGCAAGTTGCAGAATTGGAGGGATTAAAAAGCGTACAAAGAGGGGTAACAACTTGTAATGTTACCAACGCTACAACCACCGCCAGTATAACTTCCGTGGATCGTAGCAAATCCATCTTAGTGGTTTCTGCAAGCAACGGTTATTGTCCTGGTGCTTCCGGTGATTTAATGAATATTGGGGGGTATGCTGAATTATCAGTAAACAATTTAATAACATTTACAAGCCCCTCTGCATACGGGGTCGCAGGATTGTACTTCTCATGGCAAGTTCTTGAATTTAAGTAAGGAGGTCTAATTATAATGTTCATCTATGCACAACTAGATAAAAATAATATTTGTATAGGGGTTTCACAGTTAGCGGGAGAAGTTATTGACCCTAAACTGATACCTATAGACATCGCTGATCCGGATAAAATCTGGCGTAAATATGGAAATGGTCAATGGTCTACTGAAAAATATGAACCCGTTAGCACAGCCCCGATTGATGAGTTTGCGGCATTAAAAGCAACTGTTGATCAGCTTGTATTAGATTCGCTGAAATAGGAGGGTTGATATATGTTTGAAACATTAAAAGGTCTTTGGGTTAACAGGTCTAATAATGGACTGACTGAAGCAATGCTGGATAAGGCAGTTACTAAAGGCTGGATTACAGCCGAGCAAAAGACACAACTTATGACACAGTAGACTAATTATGCGTCATAAGCCGCTCAGAAATGGGCGGCTATTATTTTGGGGAAAGAGAGGTAATAGTAGTGGACAATGTTTTAGTTTGGGTTAAATACGCAACTGCCATAGTGGGGGGATTTATAACCTCTCTATTAGGGGGATGGGACATGGCCTTAAGGGTGTTAGTACTTTTTGTAGTGCTCGACTACATAACAGGCCTGGTAGCTGCCTACTGCGATCAAACCTTAAACAGCAAGGTAGGCTTTCGTGGTATTGCTAAAAAGATCATGCTGTTTGTCCCTGTTGCTGTGGGGTACTGGCTTGACATGCTCATGGGGCAGGAGATACTGCGGAACCTGGCCATATTTTTTTACCTTGCCAATGAAGGTCTAAGCATGGTGGAAAATCTTGGCCGTGCAGGCGTACCGGTCCCTGATCCTATCAAGGATGCTCTAATTCAGATCAAAGGAAAGGAAGGTAAGGTAAATGGCTAAGACTCACATAGTGCTGCATCACAGTGCTACAAAAGATGGGGTGTACCGGGATTTTGACAGCATCAAAAGAGGGCACCTGGCCAGGGGCTGGCGGGATATCGGATACCATTGGGTGATAGAAAAGGTGAATGGTGTCCTAGTGGCTACCCCTGGCCGGGCAGAGAATGATGTGGGAGCTCACTGCATCTCTCGTAATGCAGATGGGATTGGTATCTGCTGCGTGGGCAATTTTCAGAATGAGATTCCAAGCGAAGAGCTGTACAGATTTGTGGCTAATCTCTGTAAGAATATTATGACCAGGCACCCGATCAGGGAGATCGGTGGGCATAAGCAATATGATGCGACTGCCTGCCCGGGACGTAATTTTAACGTCGATAGAGTGAGGCAGCTGGTGAAAGCCACTGATCAGCCCCGGGTAATAGTTAAGGGTAAAGAGATCCAGAACCGAATCATTGATAACCGGACCTGGGTACCGCTGCGGGAAGTTGCGGAGGCCATAGGAAACAAGGTTGACTGGGATGATGCAACGAAAACTGCGACAGTTAATTAAAGCGGAAAGCCGGGGATCACTCCCCGGCTTTAAAAAAAAATAAATATACTGATTATTTTAATCCCATCTGAGCTTTATTGTTTAGCTTATTACCTTGGAACATTAGGTTTGCATTAGCACCTATGTCACCCTCTCCATCATATTGGTACATTATCGTATGGAGAGCATCACCTGGTATTCCTGATTCAGACATTACTTCTCCTGGACCACCGATAATTTCCGTAGCTTCCTCATAGCTCATCCCTGATTGAAGTTGGTCGAACTCAGCTTTGGTCATTGTAGGCTCGTTTTTAGGAGCCTCTTGCTTAGCGTTCTGTTGGGGCGCATTTGAATTTGTCGGAGCGTTTGTAGAATTGTCTCCTCCTAATGAAATGATAGCAATAAGCACCACGACCACTATTCCCCAGAACCACCAGCGCTTCCAAATAGGTTTTTTCTTTTCATCCATCTTCTATTCCTCCGTTAAATTACTATGTTCTCCTACTTTCTATGGAATGTTACAATTTTCCTGCATACAAGAAACAAAAAAATACAGCCTAGTTATAAAACAAGCTGTCTCTAAAAATAATACTTGAAATCAGTATATTATAGGGTTAAAATACTTCGTAGATGGTATTACATGCCATGTTTACATTTTCTGGCTTTGCTGGAAGCTGATGTCTCCTCATAATTTGTGGGGAATTTACCTGGCCCACCGCAAGGCGTACCAGGTGTAGACGGCACTACTGTGCCTACATATGTAGATTTTTCAGAAAAAAGTAAATCCGCCAGCCATGGCGGGAGAAGAGCACCGAGCCATCGGTGTTTTTGTTTTTTCATATCGAAAAGCATGTAAAATCCCGGATCCACCGGGGAGAAAAATTTCAAGGATTGATTGAGCGCGGAGCCTGCTCAAAATATGGCTCGATAATTCAGATATGAATGGGAGGGATGCCTAATCAGACACCCTGTAGCTCAGTAGGTCGAGAAGAAGCCTATCTATCTGGGTTTTATATTCTTTATATATGCCTATCGTTTCGGGTAAGGGCTTATTGGCTTGCAGTTCTTTATCTAGGACGGTAATTAAGCTAGTTATTTGGGGAATTATTTCGGGGGTATTCGCATAAGAACGATCCAGTAAGTAATCGGCACTTACACTGAAATAGTCGGCGATCTGCATAAATGTCTTAAGGTCAGGTTGCCTTTCATTTCGTTCGTACTTAGTGATTGTAGGACGGCTGAGGCCTAATGCAAGTCCTAATTCTTCTTGTGATAGATTTTTTCCTTCGCGTAACGCTTTGAGCTTTTTCCCGAACAAGCCCCACACCTCCCCTTCTGAAAAGATTAACACTAAGGGAGGATTTATAAACACAAAACAGCCCAATAGTTCCGATTTGGGTAATACAAGCTAATATATGGTACCATATGGATAATATAACTAGTGAGAGTAATTTATAATTAGGAGGATTAGTATGAATAAGTTAAGAAAAAATCTAATTAAGGACCTTAGAAGGTTTTCAGAACTAAGGGAAGATCGAGTACATACTGGTTTTACACCGGAAACAAGAGGTCAAATAGAGGTCTTCAAAGAAACGTTAAATACGGAACAACTAAATATGTTTATTAAGGTTTCAAATTCCGTGATTGAAGAAGAAGTATCCAATTATCATTTGTTTTATACCCAGGGGGGATTTGATGCTTTTGCTACTTTACTATATTTATTCAAGCGTGTATAACATAAATGTTATAATATGTAATTACAAATGATACGTATATAATGCCTATAAATTGGGATAAATACTAACGTAAGACTTAGGATCTGGCGCTGCGAGGCGTGGAGGTTCGAGTCCTCTCATCCGCACCATATGAAATATAGAGGCTTTCGGGCCTCTTATTTTTTTGCCCGGAATTAATAAATAGTCAGTTTTGTAGCTTAAGTGCAAAAAAGCTATTTTTAAGAAAAGCGAATTATGCAAAACTCTCGAATAGAATGATTTCATATTGACTAAGACCGTCAAGGACGTGGGTATCAGGAATTTGATTTGGTTCTTGAGGATAACTAAAAGACGGTCAGAAGTTTCCTGTATCTGCCTTTCTTTTTGTTTTGCTCATTTTTATTAAGAGAAACTGCGACCTTCACTCGTAGTAATACATGAAAGGGATATGAAGGGAGGTAGAGGCTTTGGAATATTCGCAGGCTGAGCTTGTCCAGGGGATAAGAAACAAGGATGCGGCTGCTTATGAGTATATGATAGGCAAGTACACAAAAACAATATATTGTCTTGCTTACAACGTTTTGTCGGGGTCACACAGCAAGGAAGACATAGAAGAATGCGTCGCTGATGTCTTTCTTGATGCATGGCTAAAGATTGCCGAGTTCGATGAGGAAAAGGCCAATTTTAGAACTTGGCTGCTGATTCTGACCAAGTACAAGGCACTTACATACAGGCGTAAGAAACGCCTGAGCAATGTCGTCGATATCGAAGATGTCGAGATAAAGGGCAATATCAATCTTGAAAAGCAGGTTTTCTTGAGACAGGATCAGGAACAGGTAATGAAAATAATCAATTCCTTTCAAAAGACCGATCGGGAGATATTTGTCAGAAGGTTCATCCTGGGAGAAAAAATTAACGATCTGGCAAGAGACTTTAATCTGTCCCGGGCTGCCGTTGATAACAGGCTGCTGCGGGGAAGAAAGATCATAAAGGAGGGTTTGCAGTATGAATGAAGACAAAATTATCGCGATGCTGAGCAATCTTGATGATGATCTGATAGAGAAGGAGATCGACAATCTTATGAACGGAGTTGAATGTGATATGGAATCTATAAAAAGAAAAGCCCATCAAAAACTAGAAAAACACAACCAGAAGAATAAAAGGAGAAAGCGTTTGCCCTATGTAGCAGCAGTTTTGGCATGCTTCTTATGCATTAATACGGTCTATGCTGATGAGATATCAACGGTGGTAAAGAGCTTTTTTAATAAGACCCCGGTTTACTCAACCATGGTGGACGGCCAGGCGTATTACCTGGCGGACAGCTTGAAGCTGGATGACCAATTGACAATTGACAGCTTTATGGTTTCTGAAGGCAGAGTTAATATGAAATGCACTTCCAAGCTGAGCGGTAAAGTGCTGACAGATATGAAAATCGTGCCTAAGGATGATCCTAAGACTCAATATGCCATCAGCGGCTACTCTGAGGACGGCGATAATAAGTATACACTCTTATTCATGAACGCTAAGGAACAGAACTACAACATCAAGCCATTCAAAGCTTTTGACCTGATTGTCGGCGGTAAAACATACTCGGTAACTCTTGATGCGGCCAAGAGCCTTGACGGTACACAAAAGCTGGCATCCAGCGAAGCAAACTCAAACAATATTGACCTAGTTAATGTCGGCGCGAATAGTATAGAGAAAAATGGCAAGCAAGTCGTTCAGTTGATTGCAGCTTTCAAGGATAAGGATATGAAGCTCAATGCATTTGGTCAGCCGGTCTACAAAACGGTCCATTATACCTACGAAAATCTAGGTAAGGAAGGTGTTATAAGCAGCGGAACCAGCTTCAAGGCGGAAGATATCTTTGCGACTGACAAAAACGGTACCAAGTACCAACTTAAAGTCCCGGCTGACGCCAAGGCTACACCGGTAACTACCTTTGAGACAGATGCGTCCAAAGACAGTCAGCTTACTGTTAAAGTGCCTGCTCTGCTGGCGACTTATCAAAAATCGGTTGATAGTATCAAATTTGACATACCCAAAGATGGCGAAAAAATTCTCAACCGTGATGTGGATCTGTTCGCTCAGAAGGCAGTAGTCAAGAGCGTCCAACGGATTTCTCCGACATCTGCCAAACTGGTATTCCAGCTCAACACGGGAGCTGATAAAAATGTCCAGATCAGATCCTTCCAGGCAGATAGCCAGGATATCAAGAAGATGTCTTCCGAAATTAACGGTGATACGGCTGTCATGACCATTGAATTTGACCAGAATGTGAATACAACTGATCTGGAAATCTGCTGGCCGGAGTTCGTCATCAACGGCAACTGGACGATCAATTTGAAATAGGTATAAATACAGAAATACCGACAGGGCAATAGCTCTGCCGGTTTTTTGGAATAACCCCATCTAGTCCGGGGACTCCATCTGATATAAGCGATTTATTTTACTTTCCAAAAGAAAAATGAACAATGAGACAATGGATCTGCTGTCCCCTTGTTCACACTAGTCTACAAAAACGGTTTTAGTTGGTTCATCCCATTTAAGTGAATGTCCTAAAGGCGGCAGCAGTTTTCTTAGTGGGGCATAAGCTGTATTTCCCTGCATCAGAGCGGCGATCAACGTGTTCCCGGTAGCTATCTTGATTTCCTGGCTAGCTGTAATCTGTATATTTACTGGAGGAATCAGAACCGTATTGGTCTTGCTATCCCAGCTAACTTGGTGACTGAGAGCTTCACAGATTATCCTGACCGGACCGAAGCTGGTGCCATCAATGAGAATACCCGGAATTTCCTGCTTGCCAATTTTGATAATTACACCAGGGGGCTGCGGTGGTTCAGTTTGGGCATTTAGATCAGCAAACAGGCGCTTCCAGGGAAACTTGGTTCCAGGATCATTCTTGCGGCTGATGTTGTCTAGTCGATAATGCCCGATAATATGATCCTCATCCAGAGGGATACTCCATCGAGTGGTCAATTGGCGGTGCAGCCATAGTGTGGCTTGATACTGAGCTTCGGTTAAAGCTTCACCGGCCAGGGCCTCATGTTCAATACCGAGGGTGTAGAAATTGGGATTAGTATTATCATAAAGGGGCCACTTAGGATGATCTACAATGCCGGCATGAAATGCTGTATCTTCATCCTTTACCAATTGATATATAGCGCCCTTTTTAGTCACCAGGTAATGGGCGCTAGCCTTAGCGGCTGGGTTCTGCAGCCAGCTCAACGTTCCTGGCATTAGACCGGCAGTGATATGGTTTACAATAGCAATTATTGAGCGTCCTTTGCGACCGGCTTTGAAGTTGGGGCTGGGCGTTTTTTTAATCTCCATGGGTATTCCTCCTTAGCTGTAGGGATTAAGCTCCCTCTACTTAAGATGGACTGGAATCTGGGCCGTGGATTAAGCGGAAGCCGATATCTGGGTTATTAAATCAGAGGAAAGCGGGGACCTAAAGACATAGTTTATACCATAATATGGTTATGAGATGAGATGGGTTAATTATTTAACTGGATAACCAATGAAGAACAGCTGTACCTCCTTCTTGAAAGCATATAAGTTCTATTAATTAATTATATGCTTGTTTGGCAAAAGTAAAAATATGCAAGTAAAAACATATTGTGGCTGAAGAGCGAGTCTATCCAAAAGAGCGCTGCTAAAATCCCGATCTCAGGCCTTGTCAAAGCCAATCTCATTATTCAAAGAAAACCGGGTTCGTACCGAGCCAAAGGCGATGGCCATCGCTCTATGCCACATTTGGACGCCGGAAGTCCGGGTTGCACTTATACTGGAAGAAGCCCTTTCAATCAGCGTACCTTTGTACGCCTCAATCACGGGCTTCTCTCATACCTTGATCTTTACTTCCGTCAACAGCCTGGCAGCTTGATTTATTGCAAGCTCAGGCCGGGTGTATTCATGGTCCGTTGCGGTTAGCTGGACTAGTCGAGCAACTGGTCTTCATCGTCATCCAGATTTATAACCCGGTAGTTATCTGCTGCCTTATCTTTCATCAATGGGCTATTACAGATAATATCCTGCAATGTTACCATTTTCTTAGGGTCGCTTTTATCCAGATAGCTGTCTTGACTCATATGACACCCCCTTTTTCCTATTATGTCTCTAAGCCTTATTTACATCCATAGTGATGGTTAAAAAGTTTAAATATACTTAAATAGCTTTCCAAATTACCTGCTTGTCTGGTATGCTGAGGAAAAGATGGTTATTTCTTAAAAAGGTCATTAGTATTTATTCCAATAGCATACTTAATATCCATACTGCCAAGTTTATATATACTATTAGCAATTAAAATATAGTTATAGATAATAACGAGGGGGAGGATTATTAATGACTAACATTGTAATCGTGGGTGGTGGCCAAGGAGGAACTTCAATTTTAAATGCGTTTCAGGGGATTAAGAGCATAAATGTCCTGGGAATTTGCGATGTAAATGCTACGGCACCTGGAATTAATTTGGCTCGGAAATATGGGATACCAACTTATTCTGATTTAAACGCTATATTTAAACTTCCTGCCGAACTGATAATTGAGGCAACTGGCAATGAGAAAGTCCAACAGATCATTTATGATAATAAAGGTGATCATGTGTATGTTGTAGATTCTCACGGTGCCAATCTCATGATGACCCTCGTGGAATCTCGAGAAGATATGATTCATGGACTACATATTGAGGCCGATAAATTGGCCGTCATGTCCAAAGAGCTATCTGCTACAATGCAAAATGTTACCCGGATGGTAGAGGAAGTGGCCAGTTCTTCAGAGCAGGTGGCCGGCAGAGCTGATAAACTAATGGAGTCAGCTAATCAGGCAGTAGTGCACCTTAGTGAAACAGAGGAAGTATTAAATCTGATTAATTCTATTGCCAAACAAACCAAGTTGTTGGGGTTAAATGCTGCCATTGAAGCTGCGCGCAGCGGAGAACATGGAAAAGGCTTTGCGGTGGTAGCTGATGAAGTGAGAAAATTGGCGGAGAACAGTACTGTTTCTGTCGAGAGGATATCTAATATTCTGTCCAATATAGAGGAGTCGGTGCAGATCATTACCAAGGGTGTAACGGGGGCTGTCCAAGTGGTGAAAAATCAGTCGGAAGTATCTAAAACGGTTGCTTGCAGTGTTCAACAAATGGAAGCCATGTCGGAAGAACTGTCGGGTGTTGCTCAAAATTTGGCATCTTTAGCATAAATCTCTTTAATAAAATAGCGATCGATTTAAAAAAACAGGTTGTTCCCACTAACCTGTTTTTTTATGTCGGTTTGTTTTGGTGGTGCAATAGCTGGTATTACTGAGCCAAGAAAGGAAGGAGCATTGAAATCCGCAAATGATTAAATAGTATTTCTTATCCTGCCAGGGCTAAGCCAGGTGATCAATCGACTTCATTATTTTATTAACATATGCCTGGGTTTCCTTATAGGGCGGAATCCCGCCATGTTTACGTACTGCACCGCTACCTGCATTATAGGCTGCCAGGGCCATGGGGAGGTTGCCATTAAATTCATCCAACTTCTGCTTTAGATATTTGGTGCCAGCCATAATGTTTTCCTCAGCATTATAGGCATCTTTAACGCCTAAACTTTTAGCTGTTGCGGGCATCAATTGCATTAAACCCATAGCCCCACAGGCGGATTTAGCCTGGGGATTAAAAGAAGATTCCTGCTTGATGACTGCACCGATAATGCCTTCGTCAATCCCATAGTTTTGACTGGCTTCACGGATAATTTCACTGAAAGGCCGCTGCTGGGAGGAACTGGATACCTGTGGCTGATTAACTTTAGTTATTACCTGTTTAGCAGTGCCGGTAGCATTTTCTAATGCTTCCAGGATCTTTATAACGCCGATTTGTCTGAACACATCTACAAAAAAATTGCTCATAACTTGCTCCTTGATTTCGAAGAGTATCCTATAATTAGTCTTACATTGCTTACTATAAATATACTATTCTTGATGTAGAATGGGAAGATTTTAGTTTTATTGTCAAACCTGCGGTTTACAAAATTAATATCTCTTGCAGAATTAGTTAACTAGAGAAAACCGGGCATTTTCAGCTATGGTCAAAAACAATCCTTGATCAGATCGGATACTCACAACTTTATTACTGCGAGAAGTTCAATTTTGTTAATATTAAAATATAAATTCACGATAATTAATTGTAAAGAATAGCATATGTCAGTTAAGAGGGAGGAAAAGAAAAACATGGAGTTTAATGCTGCGATTGTTCAAAACGGAAATTCAACTTTTGTAGTAGTTATTGTTCGGCGGGAAGTCCTTAACGATAGTTATTCAATTAGCCAAGCCCGAAATGTATTTAGAAAGTATTTCCCGTTATATCCAATTGTATTGATGGGTCAGGATGCACGGGGAGATGGAATTTACGACGGACAAGAGGATATCGTTAAATTCCTTGCTAAGATTAAGCCCGAGCAGCTTCCCTGGAAATCATATACGGTTAAATAATATATTAAGAAAATTTTATTGGTAAAAGGAAGTAGTTTAAAGTTGGGTGGAGGTAGATAGGTATGCTTTTTCCGGAAAGACTCAAATATTTCCGGCTAGATAAAGGTCTTAGTGAGGAACAACTGGGTGAAATTTTTGAATTAAGCCCATCGACTATTCGGCTATATGAGTGCGGTAAAATGGAAGTTAGTATGGAAGTACTAGAAAAGCTGGCCGAGTTTTTTAATATATCCCCGGCTTTATTGCTGGGAAGCCAATATCCCGATCTTCCGATAGAAGAAGCGGTAGAAAGCTACCGTTTGATCCAGGAACTGATGGTTTCCAGGCAGGATAATAAGATTTCAAATCAGGCCAACAGCTCTCCAGTAAAGCCAAGGGGGGCCAACCCTCAAACGCCTCCATCAGCCAATATCAAAATGATTCCTGTATATAGTAATATAAATATAGAGCAATCATTATTTAGCGACAAAAACATAGAGTTTCATTGGCCTATTAGTGACTCAATAACTAGACTTCATGGTAATGAATTGCGCAATTATTTCTATTTGCGGGTACAGGGAAATCGTATGGAACCTAATATTTGTGACCAGGATATAGTATTGGTTAAGAAACAGACCAGGGTGGAAAACAATGAATTGGCTGTAGTATTATCCGGGAAGGAAGATGCCTGGGTAAGCCGTATAAGCTATGTGCAGGGCCAGGTGCTTATGAACTATGATAATAAGACCTATGCTGCTCAAAGCTATGGTGTCTATGATTGCCGGATCTTGGGTAAAGTAATCTGGAAGACTGGTGCTCCGAAAAGGGCCTGAAGTAGAAAAAACCAGGAGAAATAATAATGTTAATTTTGCATGGCAGCTGGGTACCGGATAATGCTTCCGAATACCGGGGCGGTTCCTTCGTTATCTGGGCTGAATGGACTTATAACTATGAGGAGTGGGAAAAGGGCCTTTTTGGTAAGACAATTAAACGCCGCCGACGTCATCCATTTGTGGCTGCTCAGCCAGTAATTCTAGCCTCCTGGCCGTTTTTTCTGCAGCATAGCGGCCTAATCGACCTGCTTGCTGCCTACAAAAGCTTGGAAGATAGCCGTTGGATATGGCTGCCTACTGACCAGTACGGGCCTCTGGGCTCTCCTTGGCTTTATTCTAAGCTTCAAAATACCGATTTGCTGGAGGATAGCGATTTTGCTCCGGACTCTTCTCGTAAGGGGGAATCCTGGGTACAAAATAAAAATGATGATGAAGTGATCTCCGAGGATGGATTAATGCCGCAGCAACATGGATGGCAAGAAGAGATGCCCCTGCGTAATCCGGCTGAAGCGAAATTAAAACCGTGGCGGGTACCAGTGGTGGAATTAACCGCTTGGGGAGCTATGCAGTTTTTATTGGATGTTAGTGCCGAACACCGCATCCAGATAATACCGGAGACGGTAAAAGAGTTGGTCAATAATAAAAGTGTATTAAGCTTAGAACAAAGAAATGTATTATGGAAAGATTTCCTGCGCAGGCAACGTAATATAGCTCCGGCAGCCAGCAGCGAATTGATGGGGAAGAGCAGGCGAAGCAAGGATCTGGAATGGTTAGGCTTAGAAAAGATCGAAGACGGCTTTTATCTGCTGGATGATGTCATGCTCGCAGATGATCTGCTTTATTGGCAGCAACTGGCCCTGCTGGTGAAGGAAATGATAATACGTCAAGAATATCTGCCAGGTTTAACGGTGTCTTATCCGGCAGAGGATAATAATTTACTTTTTAATTCCGGGCAGGTTGATTCTAGTTGGATGCCAGTAATGCAACGTAAAGAGTTGCAGCAGTTTTTGCTGGAAATAACGGCAGCCATGCCACTGCTGAGCAGAGCCATAGACCCCCGCCGCGAAACCAATGATGAACGAGTGCCACGCAAAGCAGCAGCTTTAAATGCCGGTTTGTTGGTAAATCAATTTATAACGGCTTTAATTGATGCTGGGGTACGGCAACTTAGTCCCCCTCCCTTAAGCCGGGTACAAGCCAATCACTCTCCAGATAGACAATGGATAAATGCTTTGCTCAATGAAAAAAACACCCCATTAAGTAGCATTAACTCTAACCATTTACGACGCTTTGCAGAACTGCAGTCCTGGGCTGAGTGGTGTCTGCAATCCAGCCAATCAAAACTACAATTGGGCCTTCGTCTAGAAAATGCAATCGAACCGTCAGCCGAATTCCCCTGGCAACTGGCGGTATTTCTACAGGATGAAGAGGACCTAAGCCTTTTGATACCAGCTGAACTAATTTGGTCTGAAGAGGGACAAAAGCTGAATTTTGCTGGTAGTCACAGACAACAAAATATTCAGGAGTACTTGCTTGCTCAACTGGTCAGTGCCAGACATATTTATCCTCCGTTGGGCCGCTGTTTGTTAACTGCTTATCCGCAAGCGGCACCACTTTCGCCGGAAGAGGCCTTTGAGTTCATACATGAATCAGCCGGACTTTTGCAAATGGCCGGATTTCGGGTTATGCTACCAAGTTTCATTAGAAATTTAGCACTTAAAGTAAAGCTGAAAAGCCCCCGGGCCAGAAAAAACTTAAAAACAAATAGCTTTGGGACAATGGGTTTGGCAACTCTGCTGGATTTTGATTGGCAGCTCTCCGTGGGGGACTATGTTTTAAATAAAGATGAATTTATGGAATTAGTGGCTCTTAAACAGCCGCTGGTTAATGTTCGCGGTCAGTGGGTGGAAATTGATGCTGAAGAAATTTCCGCACTGCAGGAATTATGGAAACGCCAACAGAAGACGGGGCAAATTTCTCTAATGGAGGTACTGCGGTCCGGGATACCTCTGCCGGATAGTAAAAACAGTTTAGAAATGGGTAATGATAAGACTAGCATTTTCGGCATCCCGGTTGGCAGTCTGGCTGCAGATGGCTGGATCAAGGAAAGCCTAATGCGTTTGCAGGACAACAGCCGTCTGGAAATATTACCTGTACCGCAGGGTTTTCATGGCAAACTGCGATCTTATCAACAGCGCGGTTACTCATGGCTGCGGTTTATTACTGATCAGGGTCTGGGTGCCTGTCTGGCCGATGATATGGGTCTGGGTAAGACTATACAATGCCTCGCATTCTTGTTATCCCGGTACGAGGAGAACTTGGATGAAGGGCCGGTCCTCTTGCTTTGTCCCACTTCCGTAGTAGGTAACTGGCGGCGTGAAGCTAATCGCTTTGCACCTTCGCTTAAATGCCTGGTGCATCATGGAGTCGCTCGTCTCAGCGGGGATGATTTTGAGCAAGCTGTGTCTGCCAGCCATCTAATTATAAGCTCGTATTCATTGCTAAGTCGTGATTATGAACTTATGCAAACAGTTGCCTGGCGTGGAATCATCCTGGATGAGGCTCAAAATATTAAAAATCCGGATACGCAGCAGGCCAGGGCTGTGAAAAATCTGGCGGTAGATGGTTTCCGTATAGCTATGACTGGTACGCCGGTAGAGAATCGCTTGCAGGAGTTATGGTCCATCATGGATTTCTTAAATCCTGGATATTTGGGAACTCAGAGCGGGTTCAACAAAACATTTGCCCTGCCTATTGAGCGGGACCATGATCGAATAGCCAGTCGACGTTTGACCCGAGCTGTGACCCCATTTATTTTAAGAAGGCAAAAATCGGACCCTGGCGTTGTTCCTGACCTGCCTGATAAGCTGGAAAGTAAAATATACTGTAATCTATTAAAAGAGCAAGCCAGCCTCTATGAGGCTGTAGTCCAGGAGACTATGAGCCGTTTGGGTGAAACCGAAGGGATGGAGCGACGGGGGTTGGTGTTATCTACTCTGTTAAAACTAAAACAATGCTGCAATCACCCGGCGTTATTGCTAAAAGACCATAGCTCGTTGCAGGGTCGTTCTGGTAAGCTTAGTCGCTTGGAAGAAATGCTGGAAGAGATTATTGCCCAGGGGGAAAAAGCTCTGATTTTTACCCAGTATGCCCAATGGGCTATGCTTTTGCAGGAATATTTGCAAAAACATCTGGGTCAGGAAGTCCTCTGTCTGCATGGAGGAACCCCACGTTTAGCCAGGGAACAGATGGTGCAGCGTTTTCAGGAAGAAAAAAGTCCGGCTGTATTTATACTATCTGTAAAGGCAGGGGGAGTAGGTATTAACCTTACTCGTGCCAACCATGTTTTCCACTATGATCGCTGGTGGAACCCGGCAGTCGAAGAGCAGGCCAGCGATAGAGCTTACCGTATCGGGCAAACTCGCAATGTAGAGATTCATAAGTTCATTTGTGCTGGCACCCTGGAAGAAAAAATTGATACCTTGATTGAACATAAACGAGCTTTGGGGGCAGAAGTAGTTGGTAGTGGGGAAGCGCAGTTGACTGAACTCTCCAGCGAAGAGCTTTGCCAGGTATTGAGCCTTAACTGGACTGAAGTGGATGAGGATTAGGAGTTGGAATTATGGCGCGAAAAAAAGTATTAGGTCAAAAACAACGGGCTAATCGCAGCTCATTATTGGCTGGCGATATTGCGGAATTTAGTGAGACTCTAGTTCAAACAGGGAAAAATCAAGCCCTGGATGCCAAAAGTCCTTTATTTTGGAAGGCGGAAGCTATACCGGATTATAAATTTAACATGCAAATA
This sequence comes from uncultured Syntrophomonas sp., assembly GCA_964510795.1. Taxonomy (GTDB): domain Bacteria; phylum Bacillota; class Syntrophomonadia; order Syntrophomonadales; family Syntrophomonadaceae; genus Syntrophomonas_B. Next base: position 21,861 of record CAZEDT010000005.1, on the reverse strand, counting down.
CCTTCTAGCCCAGCGATTTTACTAAAGAGTCATAATCCACCTCCGGCTTGGCGAGGTCCAGATTTTATGGATTTTATGACCTCTATATATCAGAATACCAGCCAAAATAGTTTGCGTTACCCTGGCAAGCCGGAATGATTATCTGACCTGAGTCGAAAAAATAAATTTACATTTCCTTAAAAAAACAGACAAATATTTATCATCTCGTCTGTGCGATTCGAACTTGTATTCTTTGGGTATTTGTCAAAAGGACAGTAGTTGAACTACATGAGACAATTGCCGGTATATTCTGACAAAGAGGGTGATTCAATAATGCATCATTTGCCGATGCATTATTGAATCACCCTCTTTGTTTATTGTTTGTTTACTTGAAAATGCAGAAATCTCTGCGGATATACGGGCATTCGTTGGCATCTTGAGTTAATGTATGCTGGCATGATAATTGCGTAATAATAAGCACAATACCCAAAGCAAACGTAAAACGTTTGTATTTACCCCCCCTTTTTTTTATTATAGCTACTGCTCTATGGGGGACGACAAGCCATTATTGTTACCTGGATATTGTCCAACATAAAATAATATTTTTCCCCATTGAACAGTAGCCTATCTTTTTGAGTAGCTTAGATAAATTAAGTAAGTATATTACAGGAGGGAAATGTATGAGAATAATGGTTTTGGGTGCAGGCACCATGGGAGCAGGCATCGTCCAAAATGCTGCCCAGGCAGGTTTTGAAGTAGTATTACGGGATATTAAACAGGAGTTTGTTGACCGGGGTATTGCAGGAATTGACAAGATTCTGGGCAGAAACGTTGAAAAAGGCAAAATGACATATGAAGAAAAAGCTGCTGTTATGGGCAGAATTTCTGGAACGATTGATATTGGAGCAGCGGCTGACTGCGACCTAATAATCGAAGCTGCAGTGGAAATAATGGAAATTAAGAAGTTAATATTTCAAGAACTGGATTCCATCTGTAAGCCTGAATGTATTCTGGCTTCCAATACTTCAGCTCTGAGTTTAACTGAAATCGCTGCTGCTACCGGCAGAGCTGATAAGGTTATCGGTATGCACTTCTTTAATCCAGTACCAGCCATGAAATTAGTTGAAATTATTCGGGGTGCTTCTACCAGCCAGGCAACTTATGATGCTATTAAGGATCTAGCTTTAAAGATGGGTAAGGCGCCGGTGGAGATCAATGAGGCTCCCGGTTTTGTAGTAAACCGTCTTTTGATCCCCATGCTTAACGAAGGTATGTATGCCCTAATGGAGGGCGTAGCCACTGCAGAAGATATTGATACTTCCATGAAGTTTGGAGCCGGACATCCGATGGGACCGCTGGCCCTGGCTGACATGATAGGACTGGATATTTGTCTGAAAATTATGGAAACGCTTCATAAAGAGTTTGGTGATCCCAAGTATCGGCCCTGCCCATTACTGGTTAAAATGGTTCGCGCAGGTAAACTGGGACGTAAAACCGGCGAAGGTTTCTTTGATTATAGCAAATAGGGATTAAACACTTAGGGGGGGAGCTCAAAGAAACTTTTACCAGAACCGAACGGGCTGCATTGTTATGAAAAACCTATCCAAAGTGCGAAGAACTGGTTGAGATTCCTGCAGTCACAAATACCGATAATTGTAAGGACTACTATACAGCTGTATGGTTTTCTGAACAGCTATAGTTCGGACTTTGTAATAAGAGCTTCGGTAGTAGTGATGTTTAAGGCTAGAAAATGTGCCTGACTCCAATTGTGAATAATAATGCCAATTACCGTCTGGGACATGCTAACAAGCTGAACGCTAGATTAGCAATTGGGTTTTATTTATATTTATCTGGCTTGGCATAATATTTGCGTAGTAATAAAAACAGATTTAAATTTTTACCCCAGCCCATTCAAATACAGCTCTGCTAAATATTATTGCCAAAGGCTATATAAATTTATCAGTTTGTCGTATATTAGGTAACCTTGCGGTATGGCTACCATTATATCGGCGGGGGCATGGGTACTGCTTAAAATTTAGTCGGAAATACAATCAGTAATGGAGGGAATTATTTTGTCACACAATAATTATCTGTATCAGACTCGAGACATTAAGTTCCAGATCAAAGAATGGCTGGATATGAACAAACTTTTGTCCTGCGATGGTTACAAAGACTACTACGGAGTTGACGACATTGATTCATTCCTCGATGTTAATGCCAAAATTTGCCGCGACGTAATCTGCCCGGCCAACAAAGATGGCGATGAAATCGGTATGAAGTTTGTGGGCGGTGAGGAACAGGCAGTCATCAGCCCCGACGTCTTCAAGACGGTTTATAACACGGTTATAGAAGCCGGCCTTGGACCGCAATTCGGAAACCGCCAAGAGGAAGGGCGCATGCCGCTGGCCTGGTACGCTCCGATTCTGGAACAGCAGGTCGGTGCATCCCCGGCAATGGTAATGCTGTGGTGTCTGACCCAGGGCGCTTCCACTGTACTCCAGTTTGAGGGCACGGAAAAGCAGCAGGAACTATTTCTGCCCAAGTTGTACTCAGGCGAATGGGGCGGCACCATGGGTCTGACCGAGCCTGGCGCAGGATCTGAGGTTGGTGCGTGTTCTACCAAGGCAATTGCCACCGATACCACGGGCCTGTATAAGATTAAAGGCCAGAAGTGCTTCATTACCTCCGGCGACCATGACTGCGTTGAGAACTTTGTTCACCTCGTGCTGGCTAAGACCGAAGGCGCAAAAGAAGGTACAGCTGGCATTTCGCTCTTTATTGTTCCTAAGTTCTGGGTTAACGATGATGGCTCCATGGGCGCATGGAATGACGTAACCACTGTCGGCATCGAGCATAAGTTGGGTATCCACGGTTCTTCCACCTGCACCCTGGCCTTTGGCGAAAACAATAATTGCTTAGGTTGGCTGGTCGGTGACGCATTCCCGGTAGACGGCAAAGGTAAAGGAATGCAGCAGATGTTCCGGTTTATGAACGAAGAACGTCTGAACACCGGTTTATTCTCCCTGGGCGCTTTAGGAGCAGCCTACTACGCAGCTCTGGATTATTCAAAGATTCGTGTACAGAGCAAAAAGTCCACCGATCCGAAGGGCCCAAGTGTCCGGATAATTGAGCACGAAGACGTGCGCCGTATGCTGTTGTTCCAGAAGGCCAGCATGGAAGCCATCCGGGCGTTGCTCTACCAAACCTACTACTATGTTGACATGTCCCACGAATCTAGCGATCCAGCAGAGAGAGAATACGCTGAGGACATGTTCATGATCAATAACCCGCTGTGTAAGGCCTATGCTTCGGATACGGCGTGGATTTCTACCTCAGAAGCGATCCAGGTCCATGGCGGCTACGGCTTCATGGAAGAATATGCCCCGGCTTCTCTGGCCCGGGACTGCAAGATCTACTCCCTATGGGAAGGCACCAACTTCATCCAGGCACAAGACTTCACCGGTCGCAAGTTCACTATGAATGGCGGCGAACCGTTTAAGAAGTGGGTAGCTGAAATCACCGATTTCGTTGCCGCTAAGAAAACCCCGGAATTCGCGGCTGAATTCACTATGATGGAAGATGCCCTGGCCTCTTTTATAGCAATTGTAGAGATGAATACTGAGTGGAATAACACCAATAAGCAACTGAAACAGCTCTTCGCCACTCGGACATTGCATGCTGCCGCAAGGATTTACTGCGGCAAGCTGTTGCTCGACCAGGCTCTTTTGGCTTCCCAGAAACTTGCGGAAGTGGGCGACGACCACTTTGATTCGAACTTCTTTAAGGGCAAAATTGCCAGCGCCAAGTTCTATGTCATGAACATTGTTACCGACATCTTTGCAACTGAGAAGTCTATGAAAGTTGCCGACACCAGCGCCATTGACATCCCCGAAGACGCACTGATGTAATCAAAATAGACGAATATTAAAAACCTGTATAAAAATCAGTTTCATAATAGAGCGGAATTCAATCGAATTCCGCTCTATTAGAATAAAGTAAAGATCAGATGTAAAAATATGAGCACAACTCAGTTAGACTTTTTTAGTATAAAGAATTAGTATAAATGCTTGCAGCTATGATCGATTAATTTGAAAGAGGGATGATGAAATGGATCAAGTATGGATTAATGATTATAAAAAGAAATTAGTTAGTGCAGATGAAGCAGTCAAATGTATCAAATCCGGAGACTGGGTAGAGTATGCTTTTGGAATATGCTCAGCCAATGAGGTTGACGCTGCTCTTGCTAAACGCAAAGATGAGCTCATGGATGTAAAAATACGTTGTGATATTGGTGCCTACCAGCATTATACTGCCGAAGCAGATCCCAGTGGTGAGCATTTTGTGTGGAATAGCTGGCATGTAGCAGGTCAAGATAAAAAGTTTATAGGCAAGAATTTATACTATGTTCCGATGAAGTTTCATGAAAATCCAATGTTAATTCGTAGGGATGCTGCATCTCCCAATGTAGCCGTAGTTATGGTTACACCCATGGATAAACATGGTTACTTCAATTTTGGGGCAGGTGCCCCATCAACCTGGGCAGCAATGGAACAGGCTCAATACGTAATTGTAGAAGTAAATAACAATATTCCTCGCTGTCTGGGTGGCAATCAGGAATGTGTGCATATTTCCCAAGTGGATTTTGTAGTTGAAAGCAGCAATTCCCCGATAATGGTATTAGGCTCTGCTGAACCCAGTGAAGTTGAGATTAAGATTGCTGAGCATATATTAAAACGTATGTATGATGGCAACTGTATTCAATTAGGTATAGGCGGAACTCCCAATGCAGTAGGCAGCATGGTTGCAGAATCAGACCTGAAGGATCTTGGAGTTCACACCGAAATGTATGTGGATGCTTATGTTAAAATGGCCAAAGCAGGTAAAATTACCGGTGCCAAGAAAAATCTTGATAAATATAAGCAGGTATATTCATTTGCTATGGGCAGTCAGGAACTATATGATTACATTGATGATAACCCCGGTCTGGCAGCATATTCGGTGGATTATACCAATGATCCGCGTATAGTTGCGCAGATTGATGATTTTGTATCAATTAATGCCTGTATCGAAATAGACCTATTTGGTCAGGTCTGTGCTGAGAGTGTAGGAACCAGACATATTAGCGGAACAGGCGGACAGCTTGATTTTGTTGAGGGTGCGTATAAATCAAAGAATGGACAGAGCTTTATCTGTCTTCCATCGACTATTGATCTCAAAGGTGAGATTGGCTCACGGATAAAGCCGATACTTAGCCCTGGAGCAATAGTAACTGATCCAAGAACTGCTGTTCATATGGTAGTGACGGAATATGGAATAGCTAATATGAAAGGTAAAAGTACCTGGGAAAGAGCCGAAGCCTTAATAAGCATTGCCCATCCTGATTTCCGGGAGGAACTGGTTAAGGATGCTGAAAAAATGAATATCTGGAGAAGAAGCAATCGTTTAAGCTAAGAAAGATGGGTGGGGGGTTACATTGCAACACCCCACCACTTTTGTGTAATTATTATCCGCGCACAATGCCATATTTGGCAGATTTTCGAACCACAGTAGGCTGACTTATACCCAGAGCTCGAGCTACTGCGTAAGTTGAATCATGAATGGAGAATGCCTTTTGTAGTATTTTCCGTTCAGTATTTTCCAGCGCCTCATGCAGAGGCATAAGTTCAGTCTCAGCCTCAACCTCAACCTCAACTGATCTATCAGTTTTTTTTGACCATGCTGATAAATCCGAGATACCGATAGTATCGTGCAGGGTAGTTACTACCAATCGTTCAATCAGGTTTTCCAGCTCTCTAATGTTGCCCGGCCATTCATAGCTCATAAAATGTTCTAGCACATCAGGTGACAAGCATTTGTTACAATGGTGTTTTTGATTATAAAATTCCAGAAAATGCTTGGCTAATTCCTGAATATCTTCTGGACGTTCGCGTAAGGGCGGAACAAATAATGGTACTACATTAAGGCGGTAATATAAATCCTTTCGGAATCGACCGGCGGCCATCCTTTGTTCTAAACTCATATTAGTACCTGCAATAATCCTTATATCAATTTTAATCGGTTGAGTACCTCCCAAACGGGTTATTTCCATTTCCTGAATTGCTCGTAGTAATTTAACCTGCAGATCATATGGCATATCGCCAATTTCATCCAGAAATAGCACTCCACCATTAGCCAACTCAAACATGCCGGCTTTACCTTTTTTATTAGCACCAGTAAAAGCACCAGGTTCATAACCAAATAATTCCGATTCCAAGAGATTTGACGGAATAGCGCCACAATTTATCTTAATAAAAGGACCATTTTTACGATCACTGTAAGAATATAGAATGTCTGTAATCAGTTCTTTGCCAACTCCGGATTCTCCTTCAATAAGGACCGTAGTATCAACTGTCGCTACATGAAGGACCAGGCGTATTAAATCTTGCATCTTTTTTGAATGAAAAATGAGCTTTTTAGAATTAGGTAATACCATAGAATCTGAATTATCTACATTAATTTTTAGAGATTCTTTATTTTTCTCCATATTGTCTTTCATGCTGGAAGGGCCAATCGAATCAGAGATAAGCTCACCTATCTTGGTTCCCAGGGGAAGCCCGTTGGCCATTACCGCTAATAGATGGTTTCTACAAATCTTACCGTTAATACTACCGTTGCTATCTGATACTCGCGAACATTCCATTTGGTGTTTTAGAAGCCATCTGGAGGCTTCACTAACACTTAGATGAGATTCAAGGAACAGAGAAGAATCATCACGCTTGTTTTTGTTCATTAACATTGCTCCTTATCTTGCTACAATTAATACTGCATCAATGACTTATTATAGCATAGTATTACTATTATTTTGGAAGCGTTTGATGTGGCCAAGAAGCCCAATTTAGTTGAAGTAATAGATATTACAAATAGATATCAAAATCACAAATAAATCAATTAAAATTGCCTTGGAATTTTGCCGTATTAAAAGAAAATAATTACCAAAAAATAACAATAACGGATATAATTGAAGCATAAAAGTTTTGTCCTCAAAACAGATTATAAAGGAGGGGAAATAATGGCTTCCAATTTTATTAACAGCACTAGAGACCACAAATTTATTCTTAAAGAATGGCTCGATCTAAACAAGGTATTTGCAACCGAAAGATTCAAGAATGGGTATACAGTGGACGATATTGATTTCATTTTAGACAATGCCATTAAAGGTGCTAAAGAGGTTGTAGCACCGTCATGTGAGGAAGCTGATAAAGTCGGTTCCAGGTTTGAAAACGGTCATGCTTATATGCCTGACTCTTGCAAAGAAGCGTATCACTTCATTCAACAAAATGGTTTTTGCAGCAGCAACAAAAATACAAACGACCCCTCGGCTGTACCCCTGTCAGTGATGTGGTCTATGATGGAATACATGATCGGTGCTAATCCACACATTGGAACTATACTCGCCGGCCCAGCTGCCGCAGGCGAGGTTCTTGAAGAATTTGCCAGTGATTATTTGAAGAAGAAGTATGTGGAGAAAACATTCAGTGGTGAATGGACAGCAACAATGTGTTTGACGGAGCCATCGGCCGGATCTGATGTTGGCGATCTTAGCACTAAAGCCGTTCCTACTGATGAACCTGGAGTATACAGTATAAAAGGTACCAAGTGTTTCATCAGCCATGCTGAAAATGGTATTTGTGAGAATACCGTTCACTTGGTTCTGGCTCGTATTGAGGGTGCTGCTTCTGGCACCAAAGGCCTGTCATTATTCGTAATACCACAGTATTTTAGTGATGATGATGGCAACCTATTGGAGCATAATGATGTAAGTGTTAGCGGCATTGAACATAAAATGGGAATCAAAGGCAATGCTACCTGTGTGCTGAATTTTGGTGAAGAAGGTAAATGCAAAGGTTGGCTGGTAGGAGATCCTCCTGGAGAAGATGGGGTGGCAGCTGGCATGATGCAGATGTTTAAGGTAATGAATGAGGAACGTCTAATGACTGGACATGGAGCTCTTTCTCTTGCTGCTGTAGCTTATAATAACGCGGCAGCCTACTGCCGGGATCGGATTCAGGGAAGACCTATAACTAATCCTAAGGGCGGCAGGGTACCAATTATTCAGCACGAAGATGTCAGGCGTATGCTCATGTTCCAGAAATCCCATGTTGAAGTCTTCCGAGCTATGATAATCAATAATTTCTATATGTTAGATTTAGCCTATAATAGTTCTGATACTGAATTAGCCAAGCAATGTGCTGCTATGGTCGAGGTTAATATCCCAATAATCAAGGCATATTGCAGTGATATGGCGGTGGAGTGTATTTCAAATGCCATGCAGTGTTATGGCGGCTACGGTTTTTCAGAAGAATATCCAATTGCCGAGCTGTACCGGGATTGCAGAATCTATCCGATTTGGGAAGGAACTAATTTCATCCAATCTATGGACCTGTTAGGTCGTAAGCTAACCATGGGCAAGGGCAAAGTATTTGCTGCCTGGTTGCAGGAAATAGAGAGTTTCATTGTTGCTAATCAGAGTGCAGCCGGATTTGAGAGAGAATTTCAAATAATGACCGAAGCTCTGAATGATTACAAAGAAATCCTGGCTAGTCTGGCAACCTATATGGGTGAACGTAAAGTCAGCATGATGCCACTATTTTCTACCCGTATTTTGCATGCCACAGGCAAATTGTTGGGCGGCAAACTCATACTGGATCAGGCCTTGCTAGCCCAAAATAGACTTGACGAGCTTGGCAGTGAACATTTTGACTATGCTTTCTATAACGGTAAAGTTGCTTCAGCCCGTTTCTATGTGCGAAATATAGTGCCGGAAATAGGTACCACGCTTAGAATCTTTAAAGATGGCGATACCAGCGCAATGGATGTGGTTGAAGAAGCATTTTTTGTATAGGAATTTATTTTGAAATACAGTTTTAATAAATATGGCTTTTAATAAAGTTAAACGGGAAGTAAAATTACTTCCCGTTTCGTGTGTGAGGTGTGTCTTGTACGCTAAACCTTTATACCAGGAACCCGATAATAGCGTGATTTTTAATTATCTATCGCCAAGCTTAAGATACACTATACAACTTATATCAGTAAAAAAGCATACAAATATCCTCAATTAGAATAATGCATTTATATCATCAGCGAAATGTTCCTTTATTACACGTGATTTAGTTTTTAAAGTGGGAGTAAGCTCGTTAAGTCTTTGCAGAAACTTGCGTGTTAAAATGCGGTAGTTTTTGATAGCTTCGAACTCTGCTAAATCTTCATTGGCTGCATTTATCGCTTTTTCCACTATTTCGACTGTCAGAGAATGCTTAACTAAATCAGTTCCTACTTCTACGCAGGTATTGGTTCCATTAACAATTTCGTAACTTAACTTGCTCTTGTCGTAGCTAATACCTTTTTGATCAAGTAACTTAAGAATTTCATCCCAGTTGGGACAGATTAAGGCCGCCACATATTTTTTGCCATCACCTACTATTTGTACCTGATCTATCAATACCTCACGCATAATCAAGGCTTCACATTTGGCAGGAGCAACGTTTTTACCGGTATCCAATACTATGATAGACTTTTTTCGATCTACCAAGGTAAAGATGCCATTCTTATCAAATTTGACGATATCACCAGTGCGAAAAAAACCATCTTCTGTAAAGCAGGCAGCGTTGGCCTCGGGATCATTATAGTATTCTTTGATGATTCCAACACCTTTTAGGAGAAGTTCTCCGTCTTCAGCCTGTTTCCATTCTATACCTGGACATATGGGTGAACTCCAGCTAATTTTAGTGGCATTAGCACGTGAAATACCTACTCCGCCCAAGGATTCAGTAAGTCCATAACCATTCGAAACAAATAGCCCCATGCCTACCCAAGCGTGGTGTAAATTAGGTAACAAAGCTGCTCCTCCACAACTAAAGCAATGCATTCTTCCGCCCAATGCTCCCAGTACTTTTTTAAATACCAGTTCCCATGCTTGCAAATATTCCTGTTTTAACTCACCGCTAAGATCTTCAATAGGATTTTTCGATAAATCAATTACGCCATCGGCAGTCATACGGGCATCTATCATACGTTTTCCAACCGTCATAGCCCAGTCCCAGGCTTTCTCTCCTTCTGGAGTAGCAGCAAAAACAGCTTTCATGCCCTTTAAGATCCGATCCATCATTCTGGGAACCAATACCGTAGCAGTGGGACGTATTTCCTGCATGTCCTGCATAACATAATAGGGTCCTCTGCTGTAGGCTGTACAGGCACCATAAGAAATTATGCACCAGTACCCGTGAATACGTTCCATGACATGGGCCAGCGGCATGACCGATAAATAAAGCTCACTGCTTTTATAAGCCTTGCCTCCCATAGCCAGTCCACGGTTAGAACGCCAGATTGCACCGATTACATCACCGTGGGTAAAGCGGGCAGCTTTTAACTTGCCGGTCGTACCTGAAGTGTAAATTGTCGCTACCGGCTCATCAGGAGTTATACTTTGGTATCTTTCTAATAAAGCGGGGGGATTCTTCTTCTGATGATCCCTCCCCAGTTCTCTAAATTGGTTAAGGTTCCAGGTTTTCAACCCATCGCCTTTAAAATTATCAGTTAAGCATATAATTCCTTTTAAGGTTGGCAATTCGCTCTGTATATTTTGAAGTATTTCTACCAGTTCTGGCGTTCCGGCAAAGCAGTATTTGACTTCGGAATGATTGATGATAAATGATATGTCAGAATCACTAAGAGTAGGGAAAATACTAACTGTGCATCCACCTGCCAATACACTGCCAATGTCAGCCCAACCCCATTGCACACAGGAAGGAGAAATAATAGCTGTGGTATCAGATTTTTTTAGTCCCAAGCTTAAAAGAGCATTTCCAATTTCCTCCGATAGCACAGACCATTCCTGATAGGTTACGTTTTTCCAGGTATCTTCTGCCCTGTATATGCTGGCCGGGTTGTTACCTAAATGCTTCACACTATGATAAAACATTTGAGGGATGGTAGAGATATGATCCCTCCATAGATCAATGAACTGAATACTAAGATCAGAATCGGGTACTACTTGAATTGCCATATACTAACCCTCCTAACACAACCAACCAACCAATCAATCAATACTGTTCATTAATAGACGTTTATTTCCCCCCTCCTATTTCGTTTTTAACCAAATCAGACAGTGTTATAAGATTGTTATTTCAGATTTAAAATTCAAGCGGCTGCGACCGCATAATGTTTATTATTGAATTCAATATAGATATTGTTATTTATCACACCATCTAACCATTTACCTAAAAGATGCTAAAATATGCCAATATAAATATAATTTCGACAATACGTGTTTTAGATCCTGCCAAGTGAAAATTATCTTTTGTAATTATTATTTCACTCTATCAATCCATTTAAGGACTTGGTTTGATTTGTTTTTTGAATTTGAGGAAAGATAGTTGAAGGTTATAATATTTCATTTAATTTTAAGAAGAAATCAGATTAGTTGTTAATGCTAAAAAATCTTAAAAACATTAAACAACATTTCATTCATAACCGGCCTCATATTGTGGGTTACTGGGAATAATAAAATAAGGGCTGAGGAACAGTAAATTCTAATATGAATTTTTTGCAAATATCAGCAAGTACAGTTTCCGTTAAATATAAATTAGGAGGGATTTTATGATTTTTGCATTTGAACCTCTTGAAGGTGGTTATAGTGTTCCTATGCGGATTGTTGGGGCCAATATTCCTTATGAGTGGCTAATATATATTATGATGTTTATACCTCTAGGTTTCTTTATCTATGGGTGTTACCAGCGGGTCAAGGTGTGGAAGTTGGCACAGGGCGAGATTCATCGCAATGATCAGATAGGGAAACGGGTTTTATCCTGGTTGCTGAACAGCCTGGGACAGCTGCAGTTAGTAAGGAAGCCCCTGGCTGGATGGATGCATTTCATGTTGTTCTGGGCTTTTGTTTTTCTCCTTATTGCTACGGCAAGTTTTGCCATGTGGTCCAAAATCGGAATTCCGCCTATGACCGGATGGCTCTATATTATAATATCCTGGCTGGCTGATATAGGTGGATTTGTTGGTATGCTGGGGATTATGGTTCTGGCCTGGATACGTTATATCCGCAAACCGGACCGCTTGAACGATAACAAATCCCTCGATGGTTGGGTTCTGCTGTTAATATTTCTAATTCTTTTAGGAGGGTATTTTCTGGAAGGGATGCGCATCGCTGGTCAGATTAAGCTCTCTACTACTATACAGCAAATAGCTTATGAGCGTGTTGCTGCTCCGGTGGGTTGGTTATTTGCGGGTCTATACCGGGGCATGCCGCTCGACAGCCTGCTGCTGTGGCACCGCATTTCCTGGTGGGCCCATATGGTGCTGGCTTTCCTGTTTATTGGGATGGTTCCCTATACCAAACTATGGCATATTTTTACCGGTATGCTGGGGTACTATACTCGGGATTTTAAACCCAGTGCCAATCGAATGGTCTATAATATCGAGGAAGCTGAGCGATTTGGAGTGGAGAACATTGAGGAATTTACCTGGAAGGATTTGCTTGATCTGGATGCCTGCATTCGCTGTGGTCGGTGTCAGGAAAACTGTCCGGCTTACTATACCGGAAAAACCCTAAACCCTAAAATAACCCTTATCCAGGCCATGAAAAAGCATCTGGATGGCAAAGCTCCTTATTTACTTAAGCAGGGGCCGGTCACTGAGGAACTGGCCATGACTTCAGTTGCCGAGGCGGATGCAGTCAGCCCGGTTGATGCCAGTCTGTTATACGATGTAGTTACTCCGGATGTTCTCTGGGCCTGCACCAATTGTCGGGCTTGCATGGAGCATTGTCCGATGTTTATTGAGCATCTCAATAAAATTACCGAAATGCGCCGCAACCTGGTAATGTGGCAGGGAGACATGCCGGGTGAAGCTCAGAATGCTTTTACCAATATGGAGAGAAACTATAATCCCTGGGGGGTAGGTTGGGCTTCCCGTGCGGAATGGATGCAGGAAAGAGGGGTACGGGATAAGATCAATCTGCTGCCTGAAGATAGACGGGATTTTGAATACCTGCTATATGCAGGTTGTGCCGTGGCTTTTGATGATCGCTACAAGCGAGTGGGTGAAGCCCTGGTAAGGTTACTGGATAAGGCAGGGGTAAGCTTTGGTTACCTGGGCACCGAGGAATGGTGCTGTGGGGATTCTGCTCGTCGCCTGGGTAACGAGTATCTTTACCAGACACTAGCCAGTCACAATATAGAGACCTTTAAGCAATACGGGGTAAAGAAGATCATCTGCATCTGCCCGCATGGCTATAATTGTCTTAAAAATGAGTATCCCCAGATGGATGGAGTTTTTGAAGTTTGCCATGCTACGGAATTTTTGGCTCAACTAATTGCACAAGGCAAACTGAAGCCTGGGCAACTGGAACATAATAACGTAAGTTATCACGACTCCTGTTTCCTGGGCCGCCATAATGGTATATATGAAGAGCCTCGTAAGGTGCTGCAAGCCACCGGAGCCACTATTAGCGAGATAGACAAATCCCGCCGCTTTGGTTTCTGCTGCGGCGCCGGAGGAGGTCGGATGTGGATGGAAGAAGAAGCAGTAGACGGATTTATGCGAATTAACCAATCCCGTACCGAGCAACTGTTGCAGACCTCCCCGCAAATTATTGCCAGTAACTGCCCCTTCTGTTTAACTATGCTTTCGGACGGAGTTAAGGAAGCTGGCAAGGATGAGCAGGTTAAGGTTTTAGATGTTTGTGAAATACTATGGAACAGCGTCGATTAGGAATTAAGGCTCCTCTACCAGCTCGATTCGCTCTCCATCAGGTCCATGGAAGAATATTATCTTTTTTCCATTCATAAGCTGTCTGGGGGCTGCGGTCTCAAACTCTATTTCCAGTTCCTTTAGATAGCTGATACTGTCCGCAATATTGTCGGTATTAAAGGCCAAGTGGTCGTATATCCCCTGGGTCCGAACTTCCTTGCCGGGGGATTGATATTCCAATAACTCAATAATTAAGCTGCCAGAAAGCAGCTCAATAGCTTTAAGGTCCTGGGTCTGCCACTCGCCTTTCAGAGTACAGTCCAGTACCTTACAATAAAAATTCTTAGATTTGGCAATGTCTTTTACCACTAATCCTAAATGAGCGATGTTAAACAATATGGCTGCCTCCTTAACGGTTCAATTTTTTATATGGAGAATATAATAGTTTGATTATAAGCAGTTTGGCAGCAATTATCCAAGAATAGTATTTGAGTATGTTATTTTTTGGCTATAGTGGTTAGAATAATTATGGAAGTGGTATATTCCGCAAAAGATGATATATAGGAGGATTTTATCTTGGCTGAACAAATGAGAAAAAAGCGCGCAGAGATTGATGATAAGTATAAATGGAATCTGGAAGCAATGTATACTGATGAGAGTCTCTGGGAAGAAGATTTTAAATCGGTTAGAAAGCTGGTAAGCCAAATCGTGGATCTGCAGGGGACTATGGCCCAATCAGCGGAGGCCCTGCTCAAGGTATTTCAGCTGTCTGATGAACTGGGACGCAAAGCAGAGAAATTATATGTTTATGCCAAAATGCGCCGGGATGAAAACAATGCCAGCAACATCTACCAGGCTCTCTTTGACCGAGCCGAAGGATTGAGCGTGGAGGCCAGCAGCGCGACGGCTTTTGTCGTTCCCGAAATTCTTACCATTCCGGAAGAGGAATTGAAAGGATTTATTCAGCAAAATCAGGAACTGGCCATATATAAGCATTCCATTGACGAAATATTACGGCAGAAGGAGCACATACTTTCAGCTCAGGAAGAACGTCTCCTGGCCATGGCGGCAGATATCTCCATGGCTTCCCATAATATTTTCACCATGCTTAATAATGCCGACATCAAGTTCCCTATCATCCGTGATGAGGATGGACAGGAAGTTGAACTTACCAAAGGCCGCTATGGCAGTTTTATGGAAAGTGCCAACCGCCAGGTGCGTCAGGATGCTTTTAAGGCACTCTACAGCTCCTACCGTAAATTAATCAATACCCTGGGAGCCAGTCTTGCTTCCAGCGTTAAAAAGGATATATTCTATGCCCGAGCCCGGAATTACCCTTCGTCTGTGGAGGCCTCCCTCGATCAGGATAATGTGCCTGATGAAGTATATAATCGGCTCATTGAGGCGGTTCATGCCCATATGGAGCCCATGCATCGTTATATGAGAATTCGCAAACAAGTACTGGCTGTGGAAGAGCTGCATATGTATGATATTTATACACCCTTGGTCCATGAATATAAAATGAAGGTATCCTATGAAGATGCCCAGCAAACCGTGCTTAAGGCTTTGCAGCCCCTGGGCGAAGATTATATTGCTCGCTTACAGGAAGGCTTTCAAGGAGGCTGGATTGATGTCTATGAAAATGAAGGCAAGACCAGCGGAGCCTATTCCTGGGGAACCTACGATACCAATCCTTATGTATTGTTGAACTATGACGATAAACTCGATGATATGTTTACCCTGGCCCATGAAATGGGTCACTCTCTGCACAGTTATTATTCTAACCACCATCAGCCGTATGTTAATGCTCAGTATTCCATTTTTGTAGCTGAAGTAGCATCAACGGTTAACGAGTCACTCTTAATAGATCACTTATTACAAAATAGTCGTGATAAACAGGAGAAAATCTACCTGATCAATCATTATCTGGAACAGTTCCGAGGTACGGTTTACAGACAAACTATGTTTGCGGAATTTGAAAAAATTATCCATGATCAGGCCGAGCAAGGGGAGGCCCTTACGCCCGAATATCTAAACACAGTTTATCGTGATCTGAATAAGCTTTACTATGGACCGGACGTAGTATTGGACGAAGAAATAGATTTAGAGTGGACACGCATACCTCACTTCTATTCGGCGTTCTATGTTTACAAATATGCTACTGGTTTTTCCGCGGCTACGGCGCTTAAAGAGGCCATCCTGCAGGAAGGTCAGCCAGCGGTGCAAAGGTATCTGGATTTTCTGAAATCCGGTGGCTCAGATTACCCCATCCAGCTATTACAAAAAGCTGGTGTTGATCTGACCACACCAGAACCGGTAGAAGATGCCCTGAAGTATTTTGCCCGGCTGGTAGATGAATTAGAGAATTTACTCCTTAAGCAAGATTAGATTTACGAAGAAATAATTTAAGAACAGTAGGGCAAGTCGGTATGAATTTTGACTTGCCCTATTTTTGTCTCTGCTATCCAGAATGGAAAATTACCCTTATCCAGCTTATAAGCATAATATATTAGTCCCAATTTGCGCATAACTATATAGAGATAATTTAGCTTTTAAGGGGGTTCTAAAATTGAACCAGACAAATCGCGCCAGCATCTTTGATGAAAAGATGAAAGAAATCCAACCTGCACTTGATAACTATACCGATTTTGACCTGGTGATTGGGATACCTTTTTACAATCAAACCGATGATCTTCCCAAGGTTTTGCAATCGGTTGATGAGGTGATGCAGAACTGGATCGGGAGAAGACAGCTAATAGTATGCATTGGTGATTCAAGTGGGGCAGATGCGATAAAATCAATTGAAAGACTTTCCCTGCACCATCCGCATATTGAATTTCTAATGCCCGCGGGAGCCAGCGGCAGAGGTATGAGCATCCGTGCGCTCATTGAGATAGCTAAAAAGATGGAAGTTGATCTCTTAATTTTTAATACCCATATGCAAACTGCCCAGGGACCAGGTATAGATGCGAGCTGGCTGGAGAGTTTATTGACTCCCATTCAGGGTCAGTATGATATGGTGTTGGGAAGTTTGCGGCAGCACAGCGGTATTGACAGTATTGCCTATATGCTGGCAGCACCTATTCTGGAGTCCTCCTACGGCAGCAGGTTAAGTGATCCTCTGGGGGGGATCTATGCGATTGCTCATGATCTGGTTGAAGAATTGGCCAGTGAAGCTAAATTCTGGACAGATAGTATCGCTGGAGCAGGCATAGATTTTTGGATTATAACCCGGGCCTTGTGTTGGAACAAGGCAATTTGTGAGGTTAATATGGGAGGGGCTATCAGGTCTCATACCCTTGAATATAGAAATCAGGTATTTAGTGAAATGACTCGAACCATATTTGAAAGCCTGCGTCGAGACAGCGCGGTATGGCTAAAGGATCGTCTAATTATTAAAGTTGCCGATATCCTGGCTCGCAGCAAGGTTGAAAAGGCTGATACAGTAGAATATTCCTTGACCGAATTGGGGTTGGGATTTAAAAGTTATTATGAAAAGTCAGCCCGAGTGTTTGAACAATCGTTGCCCAGAGAAAGCGTAAGCGAACTGGTAAACTTGATGAATGCTAATCCCGGCGAGTTTCATATGCGTGATGAAATATGGGTAAGCAGTATATATAGTTTTCTTCTCCAGTATGCCTTTGGAGAAGAGGAGATGCAAGAGGAGTTGTTAAACGCTCTAACAGCTCTATATAACGGAAAAATTGCCAGCCATGCCAATGAAATGAACCGGTTTTATCAGCGGATAAAAGATTTATCACCGAGCGAACGAGATGAAATGATGGTTCAGAAAATGGATTCCATCAGCCAGCATATGACCGAGGAATTCTGGAAACAAAAACCTGATTTTAATAAAATGTGGGTTGCCAGGGTTGAACAGCTTAAGCCCCCGCTGGTACCGCTGGGATATATGGAGTATATTCCTAATCGGCCAATAGTCATTCCCAAGAAAATCAGCGGCAAAGATAAGCGAATAGTACAAACTGATGACCTTTTTAAACAGCTGCGCAAGCGTTATGAAGACCGGTTCAATCATTTTATCACTGAGGGCCTGGGTTTAAGCCCTAAAGCTCAATCACAGCAAATCATTGCCGCGGTAGAAAACTTTATGGGACAGGTCGAGCAGGTTATTGACGAACTTCTGCCGGGTAATCTATATGAACAAGCTGGATTGGAGCAATTTGTTAAAGGACTGTTCGAACTGGTACCGCACCAGCGCATGTTTACGGTACATCTTGATCTTTTAAAAGAGATGCTGATAAGATTTCCACCCAGTAATCTGATGATTCCCCTGGGCTATTATCGACCGGCTGACCTGATTGAGAAAATGGATGTGCGGGATGCAGTAACTTATGCCAATATGGTAGAAAGCTGGAGCTATACCGACCGCGACATGGTCTGGCTGGCCGAGCAGCTCAAACCCGAGAGCTTTGAGTGGGTTGATATTAAACCGATAATTTATAATCCCGCCTCAATCACTGGTTCGTGGTCAAATAATAAAATGACTAATTTAAATCGCATAACTGCCCGGATTACCATAAAAGCCATGGAGGATACGAGGGGGGGGGAATACCCTAAATTACGGTATCTTACTTCGATTATACGGCGTCTTTGTTTAGCGGAGCAGTATTCCCAACTATTCCAGCAGAATGTTAAGGAAAGAAAGAACATCGGGGTAAAAGCCCGCAACTCCCTAAGTGCGGTGGAAAAGGGCGATGATTTTTCGGTTCAGAGAATGTTTGAAAATCACGTCCAGCGGGCTCTGGTAGAGAAGATAAGGAGTATGGCTGTTACCTTGACAGAGCAGGGAAAAAACAAACAGGCCCGTATTTTTCAGCTGATGGCAGATAGTTATGGTCTGAGCCAGGTGTTGGAGAATGGCACTTTCCTAAGTTGTACAGTATGGAGCTGGGCCAGTTATAGTTTTAAAGGCGGTTTAAAGATTCCCACCCCGTTAACTACCAGTATTGAAAGCCGCTGGTTTAATCATGAATTCCTGGAAGCATTATATAAAGAATTAGGCTATGACGATAAAGAAATTATGCAAACTGTGTTCCGTTTCATCCAGTCCGGTAAAAATGGTGCCAGTCTGTTGGACTCCCTTTTACCGCAACGCCCGAAAGATGTAACTGTAGTAGTCCAAGAGACTACCAATGAACCCAGTAAAAATCTGCGCCGCTATGAGGGGAATCCCTTGTTGGAGCCCATAGATGAACATGAATGGGAAAATAAATATGTCTTAAATCCCGGCTCAGTGCGAATCAAGGATAAGGTCTACCTGGTCTACAGAGCGGTGGGTAATGACAATGTCTCCCATATTGGCCTGGCGGTTACAGATGGTTACCGGGTTCTGGAGAGGCTCCCACAACCCATATTCTCACCGGCTGTTCCAGAGGAGAAAATGGGCTGTGAAGATCCTCGTTTGATTATAATCAAGGATGAAATCTGGATGTTATATACGGCCTACGATGGCAATCTGGCTCAGATCGCCGCAGCCTCCATTGGAGTAGACGATTTCTTGGATAGAAAATGGGATAAGTGGCAAAGGGAAGGATTGGCTTTTAAAAACATCTGGGATAAGGATGCAATTTTGTTCCCGGAAAAAATTAATGGCAAGTATATACTGTATCACCGGATTGAACCCAGTATGTGGATAACGTATATGAATGAACTAGAGTTCCCCTGTCGGGAAAAACATGCCATTATTATAGGACCCCGTCCCGGTCGTATGTGGGATTCTTTGAAAATAGGGGCCGGAGCACAACCTTTAAAAACCCGCTACGGTTGGCTATTAATCTATCATGGTGTTGATTATAACTATGTTTATCGTCTGGGAGTAATACTGGTAGACCTGCAAAACCCCCAGAAGGTAATCTACCGTTCGCCAAATCCGATTCTGGAACCGATAGAGGACTATGAATTGGGCTTATCCGGAGCCTGGGTACCCAATGTGGTCTTCACCTGTGGCGCTGTAGCCAGTTCTGACAAAGAGATACTGGACGATGATGATGAAATCCTAGTCTATTATGGTGCAGCCGATACCAGCATCGGCATGGCCAGCGCCACTCTGGCAGAATTAATACCGGAAAAATTTCGCCAAGCTTAAAAGGTAAGTATTACAACTGTCGCAGCAAAAGTGAACAGGGGGACGGTTCCTCTGTTCATCCCCTAACACTTTAACTGGATGAACAGGGGAACCGTCCCCCTGTTCACTTTTGCTGCAAAATGTTTCACGTGAAACATTTTGTATTAAATATTGGTAAGTTTAGGGGAGGAGTCTGAATCCTTTTATGAAGTAAATCAAGAAGATGCGTTAATCTTCTTGAAAATGTGTTCGAACTGTTCCTTTACCGCTCATAATCAATAAACTATGAAAGTAATATCAGTAGAAACGTGCCCATAACATTACCTCACAGATTGGATGCCCTTGTATTTGCTTCACCTCGATGACCATTCGTGTTAAGATTAGCACCAAAGGTCAATGAGATGAGGCGATGCTGTGAAATCATTAGTTCTGGCTGAAAAGCCTAGTGTGGCCCGGGAGATAGCCCGGGTACTAAAATGCAACAATAAACAAAAGGGATATATTGAAGGCAGTCAGTATGTGGTAACCTGGGCTCTGGGACATCTGGTTACTTTGGCCGAGCCGGATGATTATGATGTCAAGTATAAACAATGGAGAATAGAAGACCTTCCTATGCTGCCCGAGAAGATGAAGCTTAAAGTAATTAAGCAAACCTCCCAGCAATATCAGGTGGTTAAAAGCTTAATGAACCGGGGCGATATTAAGGATATGGTTATTGCTACAGATGCTGGGCGCGAGGGAGAATTGGTGGCCCGTTGGATAATGGAGCAGGTCAAATGGAAGAAGCCTTTTAAACGTCTATGGATTTCTTCGCAGACAGATGCTGCTATTCAAGAGGGTTTTGCCCACCTGCGAGCCGGCAAGGATTACGATAATCTCTATGCTGCAGCTGTTTGCAGAGCTGAGGCTGACTGGGTAATCGGGCTTAATGTTACCCGTGCGCTCTCCTGTAAATATAATGCTCAGCTTAATGCAGGGCGGGTACAAACTCCTACTTTGGCCATGATGGTACAGAGAGAAGATGAGATAAAGAAATTTAAACCGGTCGACTACTGGACCATCCGGGCTGATTTTGGAGACTATTATGGAGACTGGCGTGATAAAAAAAACCAAGGCCGTATTTTTGAGCAGGCCCGGGCTGAAGCAGTCATGGAGAAAGTTAAGGGAAAAGCCGGTGTAATTCAGGATATAAAAAAGGAAGCCAAATCAGAAGCGCCCCCACTGGCCTATGATTTGACTGAGCTGCAAAGAGATGGCAACCGTCGCATGGGTTGGTCAGCGCAAAAGACCCTATCAGTGCTGCAAAATCTTTATGAAGTACACAAAGTGGTCACTTACCCGCGCACCGACAGCCGTTATATAACCAGAGATATTGTACCCACTCTGCCGGCTCGCCTGCAGGCTATGCAGGTAGCCCCGTATACGGATTTTATCAGGCCCATTTTGAGTCAAAAAATACAACCGGGCAAACGTTTTGTGGATGACAGCAAGGTTACTGATCACCATGCCATTATACCTACCGAGCAACGCCTTAACCTAACGGCTTTAAGCGTAGATGAGAAGAAACTGTATGATCTGATTGCCCGTCGCTTTTTGGCAGTCTTGTATCCGGCGTATCGTTATGAACAGACTACTATTACCACAATGGTTGAGGGGGAAGCTTTTGTTTCACGTGGCAAGGTGGTAAAAGATTTGGGCTGGCGAGCTCTTAATACTAAAGCACCGGAAAAAGACGAAAGCCAGGATGAAAACGTGCCCGAACAAGCCCTGACTGAGCAGCGTCAGGGTGACAAAAAGGCAGTAGAAAACTGCCGACTAAACCGAGCTAAAACCAAGCCTCCTGCTCGCTATACGGAAGCCACATTACTTACAGCGATGGAGAGTCCCGGCAAATTTATAGAGGATGAAGAATTGCGTGAAGCCATGAAAGGCAGCGGACTGGGAACTCCGGCTACTCGAGCTGATATTATTGAAAAGCTTTTCAATACCTTTTATATAGAACGCCAGGGTAAAGAGCTAATTCCTACTGCCAAGGGTATCCAACTAATAGAACTGGCCCC
>CAZEDT010000004.1:0-115892 GCA_964510795.1 uncultured Syntrophomonas sp. | reverse complement strand
TACTGATGCTCCCACTGGTCGCTTTTAAGGTAGCGGCGTAAGCCGAGTTTTCTTACCGTATCAGAAAGTATAACATTTCTTAATGTTGATAGGTAAGAAAACTCAGGCATCCGAAGTCGCCTAAAGGCTCGGCGTACGCCGAGTTTTCTTAAATGATGTGAAATAAAGTCATTAAAATAAGAGCAGCTCCTAGTTAAAATAAGTATTCCAGCAAAATGTTTCACGTGAAACATTTTGCTGAGTACAAGAGCTACCAGATTCTCATGACTGTCAAGATCAATACAAAGTCGCTACACCTTAATGTCAAAGCCCAGGTTTACCTCGCTGGCAGGATTGCCACCACGGATACCCCAATTTTCTAAGGCTACTTCATGCAAGACGATAGTTATATCATTTCCGTTAATGCCTGGTGATTCACCTAAATTCCTAACGATTGCCGAATACAGGTTTTTCTTAGCCGCCAGACTCCTACCCTGAAAGGCAGTTATTTCAATTAGGGTAAATTGCTCGGTCTTACTGGAGGCAATTTCAAAATTATCCTTCTCGACTTCGTATAATCTCTGCATTCTATCCCCCTCAGGAATCTTAAAAGCTTCAACTAAAGCCGAATGAATGCCGTTTAACAAGGCCTTTTTGTATTCTGCATCTTTGCCGGAAATAATTTCTACCTTAACTAATGGCATAGGATTCATCCTTTCATTAATATATTCTTACGAGCGTTGTTGCTGCTAAATTACCGGTGAATATCAACAGCAAACAGCTAATAAACTATTTGAGAGCAGCCTGGCATTCAGGTAAGGACAATATGATCATCGCAAAATGTTTCACGTGAAACATTTTGCGATGGCTTAGCTTTGTCTTTATTCAGAAAAGCATTCCGATTAGGAGTTGTTAACCTATGTGCTTTGGTTTGTTGAACAACCAGAGAGAATAGGAAGTATTGTTTTATAATAAATGCAGGCTTATTGACACATAAAACACGAACTAGAATTAAGCGCTATAATGTTTATAGTATCATATTAACACTTGATAAGCGGTATGCCGAAACAGATGTTTATATAAGGTGCAGCCTTGTAGGCTAAATACTGATTTAAATAATATTTCTGGTTAGCCAGGGATTGTTTCATAGTTCTAATAAAGCAAAATGTTTCACGTGAAACATTGATACCAGAAAAATATAGCAACTGGTTGGTTGCGTATTATCTATATTCTGCTGATTAGTCTCTTCCATATTGATGATATGCAGCAGTGTTTAACTTAAAGGTTTGGAAAAAGCTTCTAACATACAGAAAACCAGAAATTGCAGACCAAGGTCCAGCATTAAACAAAAAGGCCGCTCAGTGCCCCTGTAAAAGGCTGTGGCAACCAGGACATGTCTTACTACTAAAAAGCAAAAACAACAAACTTAAAAACGCTTGTAGCCGGTCCGGGTTTGCGGCGGTTGGTGAACAGCAAAGCAGCGCCTCATAATTCAAGAACAACTTTCATCAGGGGGTGTTGTTCACAAGAACTTATGATCGTCTGGAAAGAATACTTGTACATTACAAATACTCAATGAAGGAATTAGTTCGAACTACGTTTTACACCAAAAGTAGTTGTAAAAGGGGTTTCCTGTACACGAGGATGCTTTTGCTATCATAGCAAACGGCAGAGTACATAATTAGTCCTGGCCGGTGACCATGCTAGAAAAAAAGCAAACAAATTCTGCAAAATGTTTCACGTGAAACATTTTGCAGAAAAAGAATAGCAGGTTGATATTTGTTCTGTAGAAAAAGTGAAATATGGAAGCAATCAAATTCTACCTGCTTCTCGATAGAGCGACGGGCTTGAAGAAAGATTGTACATTATCAAATGATAAAAAAGATTCGTTATTGGCGAATATTTATCGTGCTTTGAAACCAGGAGGTAAGCCATATAGTCCATAGTCATATGAGCCGGTATATAAACAAGTAAAACAAAAAGCAAAATGTTTCACGTGAAACATTTTGCTTTTTGTTTTACTTGTTCTCATACCCAAAAGGTACTGTACATTCTATTAAATTATCATCTTGAGGATGAAGGGTAATCCAAACAGACAAAACAATTAATATATTATGAGGAAGTGATTTACATGAATATTAACCGGTAGGTGTCCCTCCGCACTTTGGAAACCTTTAAATGATGATGTGGACATTTTTAAACTTTGTAGTATAGGAATCGTGCGATTGGTTGTTTGGTTTTTCAAGCAAAAAAGACTTTCGTAAGCAATTGTTAAATAAGATGGATAGCTTAGCATCATTGTTGCAAACTAAAAAAGGTGACTAGGAGTAAATAAATAGCAAAATGTTTCACGTGAAACATTTTGCTAAGAGAATGACAAAACAGACTGCAAACTAGTAAATAAAAATGATGCTGCGGCAAGAATATTTAGTAGTTTAGTGCTGTAAATGTGATCCTGTATACATATCCCTTGAAAGGTACGAAATTACAGCTGAGGTACCAAAGAGAAGAGTGTAGTACAGGCTATTAATTGTGTATATATACCTCTGTATCCTGAGGAATATTATCATAAATCCACCGAGCGTCTTCAACTTCCAGACGGACACAGCCATGCGAAGCGGGGGTTCCCAGCTTGTTTGCCTCATCAATAATAATGCTGCGAGCATTATCCATGGGTACACTATGAAATAGATAAACGCCCCAGTCTTTAAAGGATACCCACCACATAGCACCCTGCTGATATTTTTGGCTAAAAAACCAATCCCCCCGGTTTTGAATCTTAAATTTCCCTAAAGGGGTGGAATTATTTTTCCCCGTCGATACTACCCATTCTTTAATCAAATTACTGTTCTCAAATATACGTACCTTTTGTTCGCCTACACTAACATCGATTGAATAAATTGATTTAGGGGACAAACTGGTATCAGGGGGTGTTTCAGGTTTATTTGTAGTTGGCTTACTGACCGCCGGAGTATTTACACCTATGTTGCTCTCCGCTTGGGCATGAGTGGCGGGAGATAACTCAGTTTCAGCCCGGGTATCATTGCTGTCTGAATAATCGAGGCCTGCTATTATAAATACACCTAACATAAAAATGAAAGTAATAACCCATATTTTCTTCAAACAACTCAACTCCCAAAAAGAAACAAAATACGACAAAAGACTGGACTGCTTAATTATAAAATAGGAACTTGTCCATGTATTGTGGTAAATACGGGGTATGCTGCCGTATCGTAGCAGTAGAGTTAAATAGCTCCTTGGGGTACTAATATAGAAATGAAAAACAGCAAAATGTTTCACGTGAAACATTTTGCTGAGCAAGAGTTTGCTATTGAGTTAAAATTGGATATCTAGATAATTACAAGCAAGTTTTATAACTATAAATCTGTGGTAGGGGTAATTCGTGAATCGACTTTACGAAGAAGACCTTGAATAACACTATATACCTCCAAAAGAGGTAACCCGTGCTTTACCGCAATGGCGTGACAATCTTCATATTCAGGCTTAATATGGGTTTCTCCTTCACTCAGTTGAGCTAGCTTAATTCTCACCGGTCCCCAGGGCGTTTCTAAAACATCAGAACTGCGGGGTAAGACCAACCTTTCCTGCAGCCGGTAACGGACTCCGAGTGATCCTGACTCGCGCATTAATAAATGGGATAGCTCGTTAGTAGATTCAGGAGCAGCAAGAATAGTTATTAAGGTACCGGGACGGTTTTTTTTCATAAAAACCGGGGTGGTAAAAAAATCGAGCACGCCGGCATGATTAAGAAACAGATCATAGAGATGAGAAAATAATTCGGGATTTAAATCATCCAGCTCGGCTTCCAGGATGGCGATAGTCTGCTTCGAGTTAGCCTTATCCTGTGCCTGAGCATGAACCATGCGTAAAAGGTTGGGAACACCATCAGCACGCACCATGGTTCCCGCACCATAACCGATAGAAAGCGGAGTAAAGGAGGTTATGTCGTTGCTGCAGGAAGCAATATGGGTCAGCAAGGCCGCTCCAGTGGGGGTGACCAATTCCATTCCGGCTGAATTAAAAACGCAGGGAAAGCCTAGCAGCAGCCTGGCTGTGGCCGGGGCAGGCAGAGGATAGCGTCCATGGCTGATGTCAATAAAGCCTTGTGACCAGGGCAGAGGGGACGAATATACCTTTTTGATGCCCATATCTTGAAGGCATAAAAAAGTGCCGACAATATCAACCAGGGTATCAACCGCCCCGATTTCATGAAAATGAATGGCAGACTTATTAACTCCATGAACGTTAGCTTCGGCTTCGGCCAGGCGGTTAAACACGGCCACTGAGTCTGCTTTTACCTGCTCAGGCAGAGTGCTGACCGAAATAATTTCTTCAATTTGGGATAGATGCCGCAAAGGTGGAGAACCAGGACTTTCTACTTTGAAAGCCGAGCAGCTGATACCTTTTATGACTGTTTTGGAACAACTTAGTTTAGCATCAAAATTCATTTCGGATATACAATCCTGCAAAAACTCGAAAGAGGCACCGCCATCCAAAAGAGATCCTACCAGCATATCCCCGGAAACTCCGGAAAAACAATCCAAATATATAAATTCCATACAAC
This sequence comes from uncultured Syntrophomonas sp., assembly GCA_964510795.1. Taxonomy (GTDB): domain Bacteria; phylum Bacillota; class Syntrophomonadia; order Syntrophomonadales; family Syntrophomonadaceae; genus Syntrophomonas_B. Next base: position 111,328 of record CAZEDT010000004.1, on the reverse strand, counting down.
ATCTCCTATCTGTATAAAAGTCAAAATTATGATAGCGTAACCTAATATTCTCATTATAACCCACTAGACCTAAACACAAACCATAGTAAAAAACAGAATCTCGCAGTATATAGATTATGCGCAACAAAGAATAATTCAAAAGTTAGAATATAGTACGATTTATTGCTTTAACCCGATGGATGGTTTTTAGGGTTTTCTAACAGCTTGGGTGAAGGACGAATTTAGTGATTATGCCTGCTCCAGACTCCGGAAGCTCGGGCTGTCAACTGCTTGCCAGGTGAGTTCCGGGGGATGCCCGGCCAACCGCCCGTCCGTGGGCGGTGACCGGCGAGGAACGTCCTGTTCCTCGTCCCCCTCCGCTCACCTGTCTTCACAGGACAGCACGGCTTCCTGCGCAACGTCGCTGGCATAATCACTAAATTCGTCAGCCAAGTTGCGCGTTATGGGGACCGCGAGGACAAATGGATCAAGTTGGAAGTTAATAGCAATAAGTTAACCGCCTGACGTTCTTTGTTCCTGTGCTTCTAAACTTTTTGACGAGGATCGTTTTTATAAATGAGCTGTTATTATTTAACAGGGAAGTGGGAAATCCAGCTTCTTCGTCTCTTTCCAGCAAGTATATTCGTTGAATTTATAGCGTGACAGATTTAGTAATTATGCTGGCGACCTCGCGGAGGAGGCCGTTCTACCCTGCGAAGGCGGGAGAACGGAAGGGGGCGCGCGACAGGACGTCGCGTGCCGGTCAGCGACCACGGATGGGAGCTTGGCCGGGTACCCCCTGGAGTTCTTCCGACAAGCAGTTGGTAGAACGAGCCTCCGGAGATGGGAGCAGGCAGAATTGCTAAATCTGTCTCACCCAGGCTTACAGTTACTGCCAAAACTCTGGTCTCCTTTTACTGCGCATTATTAGTCAACTGCGAATCAAAGTAAGAAAAAAGACTGGATATTAAAATCCAGTCCCGGTGTCAATTGATAATTAGCGGATTTAAATGCTGCCTACGCTAGAGGTAGAGCGATTTTTGGTTCTATCGAAATTGAATTGGGCTAAATATAGGCTGCGGGATATTATCTCAGCCATACGGTATACCAGGAAGAGGCGGGTATTCTGCAATACCATCTGTTCTAAAAAACCAGCTACATTAACTACCCCGGATATATGAAAATCCCCTACTTCAGGCAAATCTTTATTCAAGGCTGTGCCCGGTTTCAAACCACCTGCTTTAACATTTATGAAACCGATCCGGTTAGAATTTCCCAGACTGGCATCTATGGCTACGATAAGGGGATTGGCAAATTTATCTGCAATCTCCTGAGTATATTCAAACAGGTTGGCGGCATGAACCGGCTTTTCTAAACTGCCGTAAACATGGGCCTGGGAGGACATAGAGAGCAATCGGGTACCCACAATTGGTCCGAGGCAATCTCCGGTAGCCCGATCAGTACCAATACAAAGATAAACTATGTCTCTTTCAAAGCTGGGATTCATATTAATTAAATGAGAATAAGCTAATCTTTCTACCCGGACAAAACAAGTCGGGTCTTCAAAATGATAAGACAGCTTAGTATCTGACTCGGCATGTTTAAATAAATTCATTCGTTACCCCCGTAAAATTATACTTACCAGTACTCTTGCCATAGGCGGGTAGTTTTATGCGCCTGGAGGTTAGGCAGAAGAAAATTTCGTTTGATAGAAAAGCTGTTGCCGGTTATTTAAATGGAGAGAAATAGTCCAGCCTAATGGCTATATGCTAACCCTAATGGAAATCCAGTCCGGTTAAGATGGTGAAGCGAGAAGGAGACGGGTAGAAGATTTTGAAAGTGGGGTGGAAGAATCAAACAGCGTCTGATGGTAATAATGGGTTACCTGGGAGCAATTATAGGAGCCGGTTTTGCCTCGGGTCAGGAGATCGTACAGTTTTTTGTGGGCTATGGTGCAAGCGGTTTACAGGGCGCGATAATAGCCGTTGTTTTGTTTGCCGCCAGCGGAGGTATGCTTCTATATACTGCTCATAGGCAGAACACCGACAATTACCAGAATATCTTGAGCTACCTGTTAGGGAAAAAACTAGGAGGTTTGGTTGATTTTCTGCTGGCCATATTTCTTTTCTTGGGAATAAGTACCATGTTGTCGGCTAGCGGGGCAGTTTTTTATGAACACCTTTATCTGCCTAAAATCTGGGGAATCATTTTAGCCTACGGCATGGTGGTAATTGCACTGGCTGCGGGGAAAAAGGGGCTTATTTATTCTTACAATATACTGGTACCGGTAAAAATCATTCTGCTTTTGTTAATATCGGGCTACGTGGCCTTTTTCGCAGGAGATATAGCGGCCCAACCCTGCGCATCTTTCCTGCGGCCGGAGCAAGAAAAATATTGGCTGCTGGCCAGCATCCTTTATGTGGCCTATAACTTTTCCCTGGCGATGGTAGTCCTAAGTGAATACCAGAGTGTTAGTTCTAGAAGTAATGGAATCAAAGGTGCTATAGAAGGTGGATTGATATTGGGGGGGCTGGTGCTGTTAAATTATCTGGCCCTGAGCAAATTCTTGCCAACCATTATGCACTATCAAGTCCCTATGTTGTTTGTAGCCGGACAAATTTCAATTACTGCCAAGCATGTTTATACCCTGGTCTTATGGATGGGAATTCTAACTACGGCTATTGCAAATGCCTATGGGTTTGCCCAGCGATTTTCCGGATTCACCGGCCTAAACTATAAGCTATGCTTATTTTTATGCATGACCCTGGCCTTGCCGCTAGCCATGCAGAGCTTCTCCGGACTGGTCAACAAAATATATCCGGCCTTTGGAATTCTCGGCGTGCTTATTCTTGTAGCACTGAGCTATAAATTTATAAAAGGTTTGCTGTTAGGACATTTATCGCAGTAAAAGTGAACAAGAGAACCGTCCCCTTGTTCACTTTAAAAACAACTAAAGCCATTCCAGAAAGGGAATGATAAACATAAAATACTAATCTCATAGGTATCCGGACAGAATAATATACATTTGAGAATGGCAGTGATAAAATTTAATAATTAATGAAATTTGAGTTTTTCTAAGAGAGAAGGTAGCTTGCGATGACAAATCTAAGAAACATCCCGGCTATAGATGAGCTGTTGGCCATCCCGCGACTGGACAGTTATATAGAGCGTTACCAGCGGGAGTTTGTGGTGGAATTGCTGCGTCAGGCAACAGATGATATCAGGCAGGAATTGCGTGCCTCGGGGCAAGAAAAAAGTAAGGAGCAGCTTAGTCTGGCTATTTTGGAGCGAATGGAGCATTTGCTCAGCAGCAGCGTTAAGGGCAGTCTTTGCAGGGTTATTAATGGTACCGGGGTAGTATTACATACCAACCTGGGCCGAGCACCATTAGGTGAACGCGCCTGGGAGTATATGCAAGCAGCCGCGCAAAAATATAATAACTTAGAGTTTGATCTGGAAAACGGGGAAAGAGGTTCGCGCTACTGGCATGTAGAGGATTTGTTGATTCGCCTGACTGGAGCGGAGGCGGCGCTGGTAGTTAATAACAATGCCGCGGCGGTATTGCTGGGACTGACCACCCTGGCGCAGGGGAGAGAAGTAATTGTATCCCGGGGACAACTAATCGAAATTGGGGGAGCTTTTCGTATTCCGGAGGTGATGAAAGCCAGCGGGGCTTGTTTAGTTGAGGTGGGGACCACTAATCGCACCTACCTGAGCGACTACCGTGCGGCTATCAACGAATCCACGGCCTTGTTGTTTTCTGCCCATACCTCCAATTATAAGATAGTAGGCTTCACTGCCGAGGCAGAGCTTAAAGATCTCGCTCGACTGGGCCAGGAAAAAAACATCCCGGTATTCCATGATCTGGGTAGTGGTATTCTTACGGATTTAGGGGATTGGGGCTTAAGGGATGAACCTACCGTACAGGCCAGCATAAAAACTGGGGCCGATGTAATAAGCTTCAGCGGGGATAAGTTGTTGGGAGGTCCTCAGGCAGGCATCCTGGTGGGCAAGAAAAAATATATCGAGCAGATGAAAAAGAATCAATTAACCCGCGCCTTGAGGGTGGACAAACTTACAATTGCGGCTCTGGAGGGAACGCTGCTGGAATATCTATGCGGAGATCCACAGCAGGGTATACCGGTTATACAGATGCTGACCATGAGTCCCGATCATCTGCTGATGAAAGCGGAAAAATTACGGGATAAGCTTAACGAAAAACTACGGTTAAACGAAAAGATTAGTAAGTTAGCGGTGGTTCCGGTAGAGGATATGGTAGGGGGAGGAGCCTATCCCAGTTACCGAATTTCTGGCTACGGAATACAACTGGCATTTGAGGAGCAGATACTGGAAAAAGTATCCAAACAACTGCGCTTGATGAGCCCGGCTTTAATAACCCGTAAGCAGGAAGATACCATGTTGATAAGTGTCCGAACCCTGCGGGAAGGGGAAGACGAGGAACTGGTCCAGCTGCTGGCCCAGGCCTTGCAGTAATAACTAGGGCTCATCAACCATTAAATATTAAAACCAGAACTTACGCAGTATGGGCAGTAAAGAATTTCAGAAGACGGTTCTGTCACGATGGATGTAAATTAACCGGGGGCTGGTCTTTCAGGTTTTCTGAGAGCTGGGTGGGTTGACAAGGGGACGGGGTTGTTGACACCCCAACCGGTATCATAGGGGGTGTCAACAACCCCGTCAGACTGTGTGAAAAGTCCATTTTCATCACCTGAACAATAGGTATATTTGGTAAAATATACTTAATGGGAGGTGCTAGTATGGCATATGTAAAGGGAGAGAACCGGCAGCAAATTAACATGTTTCCGGAAATTATAGATGATTATGTTGCTGAAAATAATCCAGTCAGAGTTATAGAAGCTTTTGTTATGAGTCTGGATATGTCTGCGTTAGGTTTTGAAAGAGCACAAGCGCCTACTTTGGGTAGACCAGCATATAATCCCCGAGATCTATTAAAACTCTACCTTTACGGATACTTAAACCGTATTCGCTCGTCCCGTAAACTTGAAAGTGAAGCAAGTAGAAACCTGGAAGTAATATGGTTAATATCTGGACTAAAACCTGATTTTAAAACCATAGCTGATTTCAGAAAAGATAACAAAGAAGCCGTTAAGCAAGTGTTTAAGCAGTTCAGCGTATTATGCAAAGAATGGGGATTATTCGGACAAACCCTGGTTGCTGTTGATGGTTCTAAGTTCAGAGCCAGTAACTCCAAAAAGAAAAACTTCAATGAGAAGAAACTCAATCGTCATCTCAAATATATTGACACAAAGATTGAACAGTATCTAAACGAGCTTGAAGAAGGGGACCAATCTGAGGCTAATACCCACAAACCAAGCGCTGCTCAAATCAATCAACACATTCAGGAACTGAAAGAAAGAAAAACTAAATATGAGGAAATGCTTGAAACAATCAAGGAAAATGAGGTTTCGGAAATATCTTTAACTGATGCCGATGCCAGACAAATGTCAACCAACAACAATGGCCTGGATATCTGTTACAATGTGCAAACCGTAGTTGATGGAAAGCATAGCATGGTTGTAGATTATGATGTCATTAATAATCCAGCTGACCTTGGACAATTGAACCAGATGGCTAAACGAGCCCAAGAAGTATTTGATACAGAAGAAGAAATAAATGTTCTCGCAGATAAAGGATATTACTCAGGCAAAGATATCAAAGAATGCGAAGATGCTAAACTGAAGACCTATGTGGCCAAGCCCAAAAATGCCAATGCTACCGGCAATGAAGAGTTTTATATAAATAAGTTCCAGTATGATGCCGAAAATGATTACTACATATGTCCCGCTGGACATATTCTCCCATTTGCATGTTACCGTAAAACCAAAGGAGAGATTATTGGCCGAGATTATCACAATTACAAAGCTTGTAAGACATGTAAACTGAGAGATCTTTGTACAAAGGCCAAGCGAGGTAGATCAATATATCGAAGTATCCACCAGGATCTACTAGATGAGGTTGATCAGCGAACTCGAGAAAACAAAGAACTTTACAGCAAGCGGCAAATGATAGTGGAACACCCGTTTGGAACCATTAAGCGAAGTTGGGGATACAGTTATTTCCTAACCCGAGGCCTTAATTCAGTAAATGCTGAATCTGGTCTTGCTTTTCTTGCCTATAACATAACCAGGGCGATAAATATCCTGGGAGTTAAGGAAATAGTGAGTAGATTACAGGCTGTATAACCCTTAGACAAGTCATTTTTTATACATTTACTGTTAAATAACCGAGACAGGGGAAGTAAACTGTGTGCTATTAGGTTTGTGGGTCATTAGAGTGAGTAATTTCTCACACAGCCTGCCGTCCCCTTGTCAACCCTTTAATCCCCTAACATTTTAACTGGATGAACAAGGGAACCGTCCCCCTGTTCACTTTTACATGGAGGAAGTTAATGAAAAGAGTAATTATCGGTACGGCCGGACATATCGATCATGGCAAGACTACCCTGGTTAAGGCCTTGACTGGAATTGAAACCGACCGGCTTAAAGAAGAAAAGCAAAGAGGCATATCCATTGAACTGGGTTTTGCCCCATTCAATCTGCCCGGCGGACAGAAGGCCGCCATCGTCGACGTACCGGGTCATGAGCGTTTTATCCGCCATATGCTGGCCGGCGCTTTCGGCATCGACATGGTCTTGTTTACCATAGCAGCAGACGAAGGAGTTATGCCCCAGACCCGTGAGCATATGGATATCATTGAGTTGCTGGGGGTAGATAAGGGAGTCATCGTCATTACGAAAAAGGACATGGTAGACGAAGAATGGCTGATGCTGGTGGAAGAAGAGATCAGAGAATATGCAGATAAAGGTATTCTAAAAGGCTGTCCCATCAGGGCGGTTTCGGGGATTACTAAGGAAGGTATCCCCGAGCTACTGCAGACCATTGAGGAGGTAGCCGCAGAGGTAGTGGAAAAACCGGTATTTGGGCAGGCGCGTCTACCCATTGATCGGGTTTTCAGTATCGCCGGCTTTGGCACAGTGGTAACCGGAACTCTGTGGTCCGGGCAGATTAACGTCGGTGATACCCTGGAACTCATGCCTGTTCAGAGGAACGTTAAAATCCGAACCCTGCAGGTACATAATGAAAAGGTACCCACTGCCTATGCCGGGCAGAGGGTAGCAGTAAACCTCCAGGGAATTGAGGTTGCCGATATCAAAAGAGGCTATCTCTTAGCCAGCAGCGGCTATCTGGAACCCAGTTATCGGGTCAATACCCGCCTGAGATTATTAAGCAGCAGTTCGCGTACCCTGAAAAATTGGAACCGGATCAGATTCCACCTGGGAACCGATGAAACCCTGGGCAGGGTGGTTTTACTGGATCGTGACGAGCTGCTGCCAGGTGACGAGGCCTATGCTCAGATAGTTATGGAAAAACCGGTGGTAGCCTATAAAGGCGACCCCTTTGTTATCAGATACTATTCCCCGGTAAATACCATTGGGGGAGGAAGTATCATTGATCCCAATGCACCGCGCCAGAAGCGCTTCAGAGAAGATGTCTTAAATGATTTGGCGGTAAAAGAAGAGGGCAGTTTGTATGATATTGTCTTGCATGAACTGGAAAGCTCCGGTCAGGAACCGTTAACCATTCAGGAAATGGTCCGCCGGACCGGGAGTGTAGAGGAAAGTATAAAGGAAGAAATTCAGCAGCTATTAGAAGACGAAAAAGTGGTGGATGTCACCGGCAAGGGCAGCTATTATTTCAGCAGTCAGGGATTAGCTCACATAGCAGCCAGCATGACCGCCACCATTCAGGAATTTCTGAAGAAGTATCCGTTAAGACAAGGCTATCCCAAGGAAGACATGCGCAGTCGCTTATTCAATAATTTAAATCCTAAGGTTTTTACTAGTTTACTGAAATATTTCGAGGATAACGGCCAGGTCTTGATCAAGAGCAACCTGATTTCTCCGCCGGCTTATCAGCCCCAGCCCGGAGAAAAAGAGCAGCGAATTATTGAACAGATAAACCGGAGCATGCTGGAAAACCTTTTTACACCGCCCGTTCTGGATGAGATTGAGGCGGTAAAAGGGTTGTCGGAAGCCGAATTAAACGAAATTATCTCCTATTTAACAGACCAGGGTGCTATTATTAAGCTTAGCGAAAATATGTATTTTGCTCAAAGTGCTATTGAAACCGGTAAAGAATTATTAGAAGATTATTTTGCCAGGGAACAAGAGCTTTCCCTGGCTACCGCTCGAGATTTATTTAATACCTCTCGAAAGTATGCTTTGCCTTTGGTAGAATATTATGATAGGATTCGCTTTACTCGCAGAGTTGGGGACTTACGAGTAAAGGGATAATAGCAACGGATACTACGCTGATAGAATCATGAAAAGACTCGTAGTACTCGCAGGGGGGACTCCCTGAGTATGTGGTTAACCTTGCAGAAGGATTTAACCAGGGACGTAGCAGGAGGATTTTGCAAAGTGGCTAGTATTGGTATTCCGCGTACACTGGCGTATTTTAGCTACTATCCTTTTTGGGATACTTTTTTCAGTCAGTTGGGACATGAGGTGGTCTTGTCATCAGCTACCTCCAAATCAATTTTAGACAAAGGGGTCAGGGAAGCGGTCAATGACGCCTGCATACCTATTAAGATATACCATGGGCATGTGGCGGAATTAGCAGAACGGGTGGACTATCTCTTCTGTCCGCGCCTGGTTAGTGTGCGTAAATACGGAGATTTCGGAACTGAGACTTTTTGTCCTAAATTTCTTGGCTTGCCGGATATGGTGCGGCTAAGCCTGGCGAAACTTCCCCCGATAATAGATGTACGGATTGATTTAAAAAAAGGGAAAAAGGAAATCCAGCAGGTCTGTCAGGAAATAGGCAGAATTCTGGGCAACCGAAAGGACGAGGTTGATCAAGCTCAGACCAGAGCCACCGTGGTGCAAAAGAAGTATACCCGGCTCTTACAGGCCGAGTATTTGCCCGCTGAGGCTATGGGGATGGTTCTGGAATCAAAGCCAGCCTCCGTTTCGGCGGATTTCCAGCCGGATCTAAAAATTGCTGTAGTAGGCTATCCGTATGCTATCTATGATGATTATCTAAATGTAGGCCTGTTAAACATTTTGAAAAAGGAAAAGGTGAAGGTTTATACCCAGGATATGCTTAGAAACCGGGTAATGAATGCTTGCGGCAAGACCTTGCCGAAAAACATGTTCTGGTATTATTCCAACCGGGCCGTTAATGGTGCCCTGCACTTCATGAAACGTCCGGACATAGACGGCATTATTCATGTGACTGCCTTTGCCTGTGGACCTGATTCCATGGTGGACAGGTTGATTGAGATTGAGACTCATCGCCGCAGCCAGCTTCCTTTCTTATCGATAGCCATAGATGAACATACTGCTGAAACTGGAGTCAGAACCAGAGTAGAAGCTTTTCTGGATATGCTTCGTTACAGGAGGAATAGCTTATGAAAATCAGTTTTCCCCACATGGGGCACTCATACATAGCCTTTAAATGGTTGGTTGAAAATATGGGACATGAATGTATAGTGCCTCCCGAGCCCAGTAAAAGAACACTGGACTTAGGAGTGCGTCATTCACCTGAATTTGCCTGCATACCCTTTAAAATATTAATGGGTACATATCTGGAAGTAGCTGAACAGGGAGCCGAACTAATCCTGACTTCTGGGGGCATGGGTCCCTGTCGGGCCGGCTATTATTGGGTAATGCACCAGTATCTAATGGAAGAACTGGGCCAGGATCTGAAAGTCCTGGCCTTTGAGCTACCCCTATGTAATCTGAAAGATTTCTGGCAAAAGCTCCACTACTTAAGAAAAACCGGGGGTTTATCCACCCGGGAATTTATAAAAGTTATTAAAATAACCTGGGAAAAAATAAAAGCTATTGATGATCTGGAAATACGTTCGCATGAGCTGCGTCCCCTGGAAATACATAGAGGTGAAACCACTCGCACCTTAAGTTTGGCTCTGGATATGGTGGATAAGGCTAATACTTCGGAAGAAATAGAGGATGCGCGGAACGAAGGGCTAAAGATTTTAGAGGCTATGGCTATGGATAAAAGCCGTAATCCACTCAAGGTGGGTATTATCGGCGAAATCTACGTGGTTCTGGAACCGGCGGCCAACCATTACCTGCAGGTTATGCTGGGGGAAATGGGGGTACAGACTGATCGCTCCATTTATTTAAGTTCTTATGCCCGGAAAAATACCATTGTCAACCTGGAAGGGGATATTTTCCAGATGGCCCGCCCCTATCTTAATGAAGCTCCTATCGGTGGGCATGGGGTTAACAGCATCGGGGAAACCGTTCTCTATGCCAAACATGGTTTTGATGGGGTTGTGCAACTGGCTCCCTTTGCCTGCATTCCGGAGATAGTGGCCAAGAGCATTATCCCTAGCGTCAGCAGGGATCTGGATATTCCGGTCCTAACCATGTTTATCGATGAGCAGACCGGTCGGGCCGGGGTGGAAACTCGTTTGGAAGCCTTTGTAGATTTATTGGAATACAAACGTGAGAGGAAGAAGAACGTCGAGAGGTTGATCATATGAAAGTAGGATATCTGGGAGTGGATGTAGGCTCAGTAAGCACCAACCTGGTGGTACTGGATGAAGCGGGTCAGCTGCTGGCAGCCAAGTATCTGCGCACCAATGGCAAACCCATACAGACTGTCCAGGAAGGCTTACGTATCATCAGTCAAGAAATAAGTAAAGATATACAGATTCAGGGGGTTGGCACTACCGGCAGCGCCCGCTACCTGATCAGCTTGATAATCGGTGCTGATGTGGTGAAAAATGAAATAACTGCCCATGCGGTAGCATCTTCCACTGTGGCAGAAGGAGTTCAAACCATTATTGAAATAGGCGGGCAGGACTCCAAAATAATTATTCTCCGGGACGGAGTGGTCACCGATTTTGCCATGAACACAGTTTGTGCCGCCGGTACCGGGTCTTTTTTGGACCAGCAGGCGAGCCGCCTGTGTATTCCCATTGAAGAATTTGGCGATTATGCCCTAAAGGCCAAGAATCCTGTACGTATAGCAGGAAGATGTGCAGTATTTGCCGAATCAGACATGATACATAAACAGCAGCTGGGGTATAATACTGAAGACATCATTGCCGGCCTCTGTGAGGCGCTGGTTAGAAACTATATGAATAATGTTGGCAAAGGCAAAGAAATACTGGCCCCGGTGCTCTTCCAGGGCGGGGTAGCCGCAAACCAGGGACTGGTGAATGCCTTTAAGAAGGAATTGGGCATGGAGATAATTATTCCACCCGATTACAGTGTTATGGGAGCTATCGGGGCAGCTATTTTAGCCCGCCAATATACCCTCAAGACGGGCAAAACAGCTTTCAAGGGTTTTGATATCCAGGACATTATGTTTAAAACCACCAGTTTCGAGTGCCAGGGCTGTGCCAATGCCTGCGAAGTCCTTCAATTTTATGAAAACGATAGCCTGGCAGCCCGCTGGGGAGATCGTTGCGGTAAGTGGGAAATGCAAGTCAATTAGCAAAATGGATCAGGATAGCGGGGATTTATTATTATCATTGAAATGATATTTTCACAATCGGAGAAGATTGTGTTAATAAAATTATAAGGAGGAAATTTAGAATGAAAAAGATGGTAAACAAAAGGTTAGCAGGACTCTTAATCATGATGTTCATGTTAACCATCGTGGCCGGTTGCGGGGGCAAAACTGCTGACAAGGGCGACACGACCAAAGAAGCCGCTAAAATACCGGTAGGAATCAATGTTGAACTATCTGGTGCGGTAGCCAGTTATGGAACCAATGCCGCTAACGGAGCTGAGCTGGCTATTGAGGAAATCAATAAAGCCGGTGGAGTTTTAGGCAAACAACTGGACCCTCTGAAGAGGGACTGCCAATCCAAGGCTGATGAAGCCATGAACCTGAGTGCATCCTTGATTGATGAGAAAATAGTAGCCCAGATTGGACCGCTTACCAGTGGAAATGTCGCTGGCAGCACTCCCATTATGCAGAGCAAACAGGTGCCCTTGATTGCTCCAGCCGCAACTGCGGTTAATGTTACTGTAAATGAGAAAACTGGCAAAGTTAATGATTATATCTTCAGAGTCTGTTATCTGGATTCTGACCAGGGCAATCGTATGGCTGAATTCGCCCTCAAGGACCTGAAAGTGAAAAAAGCCGCTATATTTGGCAGCACTTCCGATGATTACGCTAAAGGCCTGGCCAAGTATTTTAAAGAAAGCTTTGTTAAGGGCGGCGGAACTATAGTCGCTGAAGAAGGCTTTGTAAATGGCGATAAGGATTTTAAAGCTACTCTGACCAAGCTTAAAGGCAAAAATCCTGAGTTTATCTATGTTCCGGGATACTATACCGAAGTTTCCGGGTTGATCAAACAGGCGCGTGATTTGGGCATTACTGCTCCCATCGGCGGCGGAGATGGATGGGATTCTCCGGATATGATTAAGGTGGCGGGAGCTCCAGCCCTGAATAACACCTATTTTACCAACCATTATTCAGTAGAAGATCCTGATCCGGCTATCCAGGCCTTTGTAACAGCTTATAAGGCCAAATACAATAAAGTTCCGGATTCATTTGCTGCACTGGGATACGACTCAGCTAAATTATTAGCCCAGGCTATCAAAGATGCTGGGGCTGCTGATCCAGTCAAAATTAAGGATGCTTTGGCTAAAATTAAGGATTTCCAGGGCATTACTGGTAAAATGAGCATCAATGACCAGCACAATCCGGTTAAGAAAATTGTTATAATTGAATATAAGGATGGCAAAATGATCTCCAGGTAAAAAGCCAACCAGGATAAAGGGAGGGGCAACCCTCTCTTTATCTCCGTATCAGAAGGTATAACATTTCTGAATGTTGCACCCTTCGGGCATTACATATGCACCCTGTGGTCGCAATTAAGGAAAATAGATAAGAAAACTCAGGCATCCGCTGTCGCCTAAAGGCTCGGCGTACGCCGAGTTTTCTTAAATCCAAGTTCGAAGTAGTAGTGAGGAAGTGGCAAGTTTGCTAGAGTTTATGCAACAATTAGTTAATGGCTTATCCCTGGGGGCAATTTATGCCCTGATTGCGCTTGGATATACCATGGTTTACGGGATTATTAAGTTAATCAACTTCGCCCATGGGGATATAATGATGGTGGGGTCTTATGTGGGATTTTTTTCGATTTCACTATTTGGAACCAATATTTTTGTGGCCCTGATATTTTCTATGCTGGCCTGCGGTCTGCTGGGAGTGGTAATAGAGAAAGTAGCCTATAAGCCCCTGCGTAATGCAACCCGTATAGCTGCACTTATAACCGCGATAGGTGTATCATTGTTTCTGGAATATATCATGATTTACATCTTTACTCCCGATCAGCGGGTTTTCCCGGCTGAGGCATTCCCCTTACACAATTATCATCTAGCCGGACTGGTTATTTCCAATAAAGACCTTTTCGTTTTTGGATCAGCAATTATTCTAATGATAATGCTCCAATATATCATTAAAAAGACCAAAACCGGCAAAGCCATGCGGGCGGTTTCTATCGACCCGGAAGCAGCAGTGCTTATGGGCATAAGTGTTGATCGTACCATCTCCATAACCTTTGCCATCGGATCAGCGCTGGCAGCGGCGGCAGGAGTACTCATCGGCGTTTACTATAATACCATCAATCCGCTCATGGGTATCATTCCCGGCTTAAAAGCTTTTGTGGCAGCGGTGCTGGGCGGCATAGGCATTATCCCCGGCGCTATGGTAGGCGGATTCGTAATGGGAATTCTGGAAACCCTGGTCAGTGGCTATGGAAGCAGTCTTTATAGAGATGCCGTAGCTTTTGGAGTGCTGATTTTAATCCTCCTCATTAAACCTTCCGGGCTTTTTGGTAAGAATACCGGCGAAAAAGTGTAGGTGATAGACATGCAAGAAATGAAGAAAACCTGGCCCAAGTTTATATTTGAAGTAGCCCTTTTGACCGCCCTGTTTATCCTGGTGCAGTATGCCATCAGCACCGGACTTTTAAATTCATACTATCAGATTAATCTTAGTTCCTTATGTATAAATATCATACTGGCCGTGAGCCTGAATCTTATCAATGGTTTTACCGGACAGTTGTCCCTGGGACATGCCGGCTTTATGGCAGTGGGGGCTTATGCCTCGGTTATCATGACCAATTATTTGGGTCAACCCTTCATCGCAGGCATAGCGGCAGCTTGTCTGGCAGCGGCGCTGGCCGGATTTATAATCGGTGTTCCGACCTTGAGATTAAAAGGCGATTACCTGGCAATTGCTACCCTGGGATTTGGAGAAATTATCCGGGTAGTATTACAGAATATAGATTTCGTAGGAGGCCCAGCCGGAATTATGGGCATAAGCCAGCTGACTACCTGGCCCTGGCTGTTTGGAGCTACGGTTATTACCGTCCTGGTAATGGTTAATTTGATCAATTCCAGTTACGGAAGAGCTATCATTTCAGTACGCGAAGATGAGATTGCTTCCGAGCTGATGGGGATAAATACTACTCGCTATAAGGTTCTGGCTTTTGTAATTGGTGCCATGTTTGCCGGTTTAGCCGGAGCCATATATGCACACTATTTCTATATTATTAAACCCGAGACATTTAACTTTATGAAATCCTTTGATATCCTGGTTATGGTGGTTCTGGGAGGATTGGGCAGTACCACGGGAGCCATAATCGCCGCCATTTTCATAACCGTTTTAACCGCAGCTCTACAGAAATGGGCAGCTATCCGCATGATTTTATATGCCCTGATACTGATCATTATAATGATATACAGACCTCAGGGCTTAATGGGGAATAAAGAAATTAGCCGAAAAACCTTTGGCAGGATTTGGGGTGAAAAAAAATGAGCCTCATGCAAATAAATAATCTGCATAAATCCTTTGGTGGTCTTAGCGCCGTTTTGAATTTTAATTTCCAATTAGACAAAGGCGAACTGGTAGGTCTCATAGGGCCTAATGGAGCCGGCAAGACTACCGTATTTAATCTGATTACCGGTGTTTATAAACCCGACCAGGGAGAGATAAACTTCAACGAGCAGAATATTGCCGGCCTGGCGCCCTCCGGCATATGTAAAAAAGGCATTGCCAGAACTTTTCAGAATATCCGTCTGTTTAACGATTTGACGGTGCTGGATAATGTTAAGATAGCGCTGCATAAAGATGTGCAATACAGTCTTTTCAGCGCGATCCTCAGAACCCCCGGGTTTTTTAAGGGCGAAGCAACAATTACCTCAGAAGCGCTGGAGTATCTAAAGATATTCAAGCTCGATAACAAAAAAGATGAAATAGCCTCTAACCTGCCTTATGGTGAGCAAAGAAGATTAGAAATTGCCCGAGCTCTGGCAACCAAGCCCAGTATTTTAATCCTGGACGAGCCAGCCGCAGGAATGAATCCCCAGGAAACCAAGGAACTAATGAATTTAATTCAGTGGATAAGAAAAGATTTTGACCTGTCCATCTTGCTGATTGAGCACGATATGTCTCTGGTAATGGGAGTCTGCGAAAGAATCTATGTATTAGATTACGGCCAGGTCATTGCCGAAGGTCTGCCGGAAGAAATAAGGAACAATAAAAGAGTAATAGAAGCATATCTGGGAGAGGAGGTAGAATAGTGCTAGAGGTAAAAGAAATTGACGTATTTTATGGTGCCATCCATGCGCTTAAGAAAATGTCTCTGCAGGTAGAACAGGGAACCATTGTTACCCTAATTGGAGCCAACGGAGCCGGCAAGACCACCACGCTTAAAACCATATCCGGAATACTCAGGCCCAAGAGCGGAGCGGTTATCTATAAAGGCGTAGATATCAGTAAAGTAGCCCCGGAAAAGATTGTCAGCATGGGCATATCCCAGGTGCCTGAGGGCCGTCGGGTTTTTCAATCCATGTCAGTGCTGGAAAACCTGGAGATGGGCGCCTATTTGCGTAGAGATAAAAATGAGATTCAGCTCGACATGGAAAAT
Organism: uncultured Syntrophomonas sp.; assembly: GCA_964510795.1. Classification (GTDB taxonomy): domain Bacteria; phylum Bacillota; class Syntrophomonadia; order Syntrophomonadales; family Syntrophomonadaceae; genus Syntrophomonas_B. The sequence continues at coordinate 95,383 of CAZEDT010000004.1, read as the reverse complement.
GTCTTTACCCGCTTTCCCCGCCTGAAGGAGCGCCGCAAACAAATGGCCGGGACCCTTAGCGGCGGTGAACAGCAAATGCTGGCCATTGGCCGGGCTCTCATGGCTCGACCTGAACTGCTGCTGCTGGACGAACCCTCCATGGGACTGGCACCATTATTGGTCAAAGAAATATTTGAAATAATCAAAGACATCAACTCCCGAGGAACGACTATCCTGTTGGTTGAGCAGAACGCCAATATGGCACTTTCCATTGCCACCAAAGCCTATGTAATAGAGACCGGGGAAATCGTGCTGCAGGGCTCAGCAGAGCAGCTCATGAAGAGCGACGAAGTTAAGAAGGCCTATCTGGGAGGATAATATAGATTATATGCAGTAAAAGTGAACAGGGGGACGGTTCCCTTGTTCATCCCCTAACACTTTAACTGGATGAACAAGGGAACCGTCCCCCTGTTCACTTGTTTGGTCAACTGCGAAGGTTAAACCATAATTAAAGAATAGGGGGGCTAAATAATGAAGGTAAGAAATCGCATGTCGGAAAAACCCAGGACGGTAGGAATGGATTCCAGTGTCACAGAAGCTTTTTCCTTAATGAAGGAAAATAACATCCGCAGATTACCGGTTGTGGAAAAGGACAGAGTAGTAGGTATCGTTACCCTTACGGACTTAAACCAGGCTAGTCCATCTACGGCCACCACCCTGAGTATACATGAGCTTAATTACCTGCTGGCCAAAACGAAAATCAAAGATATTTTGCCTAAGAAACAGAAGCTGGTTACCATTAGCCCCAACGATTACATAGAGACTGCTGCCAGATTAATGCGGGAGTATAAGATCAGCGGCTTGCCGGTAGTAGATGAAAATCAAAAGCTGGTAGGAATAGTAACCGAAACTGATATTTTCGATGCCTTCATAGATATCCTGGGAGTAAAAAGAACCCATACCCGGATTGATTTTTACACCTCCGACCGCCCCGGTACCATCGCTGAAATTACCGGTTTGGTTGCCCAAACAGGTAAAAATATCTTAAACACCGTGGTTTTCTTTGATAAAAAGAAAAATATGTATAAAATGGTTCTGCGTATCGAAGAATTGAATTGTGAAGATGTAATCGAAGGTCTAAAAAACCGGGGCTACGAAGTAGAATCAGTTATTATTCAACAGGAAGATCAGGTCTAAAGATGGCGGGGAGTCAAATTGACTTTTTTCGCAAAGGATAATATACTCATGTAGCGAGCAGGCAACAATAGACCTGTTCGTTTTGGAAGCGGATCGGTCCTGGTGGGTCGCCTGGACTTCAAATCCAGTATGCGCCGCAGTGATCCTGTGGTGGGTGAGTTCGATTCTCACACGCTTCCGCCAAATAAGTAATACAGGGTGTTAGTGATGATTATGGCATAACCAAAGATTATGTTTTATATTCCTTAAAACACCTCGAAAAATAGCCTAAAATATAGGAGTCCAGTCGACCTAAAAAGGTCAAGTAACTTGACTGGATTCAACGGTTTTAAACCCTATTTCGCTTAATAAAATTGCGAGAGGGGTTTTTTATTTTGAGTAAGAAAGTTATTAAGTTGGAAAGGTATTCACCATCATTACCAGAGGCGATTGACTTATTTATTTACTGGAAACAAGCACAAGGGTTAAGTACAACAACAATAAAAGATTACAGAGGGCATGTAAACAGCTTTTTTAAGCGATTTCCTGAAACTTTTGAAGATGAAACTAAGTTAAAGAAATATCTGTTAGAATACATGTCTCAGCCTGTAAAACCAGCAACATATAATTTACGACTTACCTATTTAAAAGTATTTTTTCAATGGTGTGTTGAAGAGGGTATTTAATCCAAAATCCATTGATTGGGTTTAAAAAAAGAAAAGCAGAAGGTAAATATATCAATTGAAACACTATAGAAACTTATTGGTTTACCTAACAGGAAAACTTTTGCTGGCTTACGAGATTATGCCTAAATATTTTTTACTTTAGATTGCGGAATTAGACCGAAAAAAAGCATTTGGCTTAATAGCGACGGATATAAATATTAATTCTCTAGAAATCTATGTTCATTCCGAGAACGCAAAAACAAGAGTTTCACGAACATTACCAATATCTCCTGTAACTGCAAGAGCAATAAAAGAATTACTGTCAGCGCATCACCCAGCCTGGATAATTCAGTTAAAGTATTTTGCTCAGTTGATGGTAAACCTATGAATAAACAAGCATGGGGTTTAAGAATGATAAGATACTCAAATATGTTGGATTATAAAATAACACCATACGTATTACGGCATGCATTTGCATTGCAGTTTCTCAGGAGTGGTGCCTGAATACTTATGCAAAAATATAAAGGGAGACCCATAAATGAGTCTATACTCCTTTTGACTTTCTAATAGCGGCTAGACGAGACTGCGTTATTTTTGAGGACTTATCCAATATAGCGGCTGTTTTTTTATAATCATAGGGCAGTTTCATATTCTCAATAGTAGAACTAATAGCTTTTAATGAAGGTAAAGATTTCTTGGACATAATAGCAACCTTCTTTCATAAAATAATCATATTAAATAAGATTGCCAATAAATAACGATAGTATTCGAGTAGCATAATAAAATTAGTACGATAAGTATCCAAAAAATAACAAAAATTAGCCACCTGTATAGCTTAATGTACACAGGTGGCGGTTTCCTATTACTCAATGTTAAAGATGTGTTAAGCTCTCAATAGTTGCTTTACCCCATGCTGGTACAGGATTATAAATGGAATATGAACCTCTTTTAATTGTAAGAAAAAGCTGGGGGTGATTATTGTCATCGGAATTATCATATACTAGAGCCTCGTCAGCCAATTTTAATAAATCTGGCAGGAGATTCATACTTCTATGGTAACGTTCAAATATTTTATCGTCCGGAACGTCATGACCGCCTTCATACACTCTTTTTTTTACTCTCGCAATATTGATATTTGGATCTCTAGTCGAAACATATAGGACTATAATTCTATAACCTTTGGAGCGTGCATCTGAAATAAAATTTATTTTCTCAGGATTAGAACAAACGGTCTCAAAAGCAAAAGAATCGCCAATTTCCACTGCAGTTAACCGGTCTAGTTTTGCTGCTTTCATCGCGTAGACGTAGCGTTCCTCAATTGAATTTATATAACTGTACAAGTGAGTATAATTATCAGGACATATGTATTGTATGTCATAAACTTCTGATACAGCACCCCATATGCTAGATTTACCAGACCCATTAGGGCCAGCAACAACAATCATAAATTTATCAGGCATTAGCCGATTTTAAGACGTTTGGAATTAAAAGGGGAAAAGCGAACTAACCTCATTTTTCTTTTCCAGGCTAAACGTCGTTGTGTTTTTATTGCAGCTAATTCCAATATAGAGGCTGTATGTTTATAATCATAGGGAAGATCCATGTTTTTAATTACAGCTTGGATACTGTCTATATCTATGGTCACTTCTTTTGTTTTAGTAGTCATAACATTTAAACTGACCTTACTCCCAAGTAAAAGCTTGTCCAGGATGGGAGAAGCAGTTATCCTCCTTTCAGAATAATATCTTAGTGGTATAAAGTGGTATAAATCTACTTAAAGTATAGCATACTTATCTTGATGAGAAGAGACAAGCCTAGATATTACTAAAATCTTCGACGTAATTATTGAATTTCCTTTTTTGGCATTACTATTGTTTTGAGCTAAAATAAGCTTTTAAAAATTAAAGTCAGATTAACTTTTTTCAAGCGACTCATGTAGCCGCTGTTCATTGTAAAACATTATGAATTGGTTCAGACCTCTTACAGAAGGTCAATGTCCAGAAGAATCACTCAGTATAAATATTATCTAGTGCCCACCCCTTTCCGTTATTTGAAATTTTGATTATTTCTGGTATTAAGGATCTCAATGTAATAACCCAGTGGCGATTAAGGTATCCTCAGTGCATAACATAGCGACTGTAAAGATTGTGATGACGAATAAATACATGAGTCCTTGCGCATTCAAATGTATATCACTTCCACCGCCCAGATCTGATTAGGATGGTCAAGTTATGACCTTAAAAGGTATGGGTGGATATATTTTAGCGTGGAGTCGTTTACTAGGTTGGGATCAGGACAATTCCTTGAATATAATCCGTATGAGCCATCGACCAGCTTGCGATAAATTTGCCATCCTTACATCTGCATTTCCACTGTAAGCCTGCGGTAACCATAGAAATTACAGACTGTATAGATTTCATCAATAAGCCGCATGTCGTCAAAATCAGTTTGTGGCAATTGTAAGGTACTGGAGCTAGTCAGTGCACTACTGCTGGCTGAATTCTTACGAGAACTCCAGCTAATGCCCAAATCTTTAGTCAGCGACTTGACATAGCCATCTTCTGTTAGTCTTCTTTTGGAAGAAGGTTCCGTTTCCACTTCGGGCAATTGTAGCCCCCCGTTGCGAAACCACGAAAGAGCCTTCTGTTTGTTTATATACCTCAATGCTCCCTTCTCAATCCACTTTACAAAATCAGAATCTCTTCCTCGTGAATAAACACTAGCGATATCATTTATCACATGGTTTTCTTGTCTAGCGGATAAATGAACTGTTACTACAACGCTCTCATCTTTATGCATCAATTCGGTCATAATCACAAGGCTGTCAGGACGAGTTAGGGAATCAAAAACCATTATTGCATCATGAATCTGCTTAGGTAATTGTTTCAGTAATTCCACAGATATTTCATGATAGTGTTTCCTACCCGTGGTTGCGGTAGCCTTTTTGATCACTGCTTGATTGATATACATTGGCAGTTTTTCAGAATCCGGTAGAATCAAAGAGATAGATGCTGATATTGCGAACTTCCAATAATAAAATCCGCCCGAAAAAAACATTGTAACAACTCATGAAAATAAGCTGATTATAGGAAAAGGAAAGCGGAGACAAAGGTAAAAAAGTAGCTAGCACATCATCAGCTTATAACGATCCGGGTGCTGAAAAGCAGGAAGGTACTTCCATAAGATCCCAAATGAAGCATGATATGATGTAGACAGTTTTTACAAGCTTGGGACTGACCTAGAATATCGTTGTGATAATAAAGTCTGAGTATTACAAAAAAGTAAGCCCAAATACGTATCGAATGAAAACGATAAACACCGTATTGATATACCCCATATTGTTTGCTGAAAATGATTTACGTGCTTTATTATACATGGCTGGCCTATTAGGAGACATAAGTGGATTCAATGTGATTGGTGATTACCAGATAAATAACTGCCAAGGAATATTGATAATAGGGTAAACAAAAAGAAGGCAAGTAAGAAATGGTCCTCCCACAGTAGGGGCAATAATAGCGCCTGATAAGAATCCTGCCACGATAGCAAAACTCCGGCTTTATCCATCATCTCCAATTGCTTGTCAGCAGGGAGTATTACATGGGCATGGCTGTCTATAATCATAGCTCCACCTCCAAAATACTGTGTTATTTATTACGGGGTTTGCGTATAATGGCTTCGAAAAGCCGAGATCCGTTTTTCCAGGTTAGCCTTAAGGGTTTCTAATATACTGATCTGTTCGTTTACCTCTTTTAACCTGGCTTCGTATAATGCAATAGCTTTATTGCATAAAGGCTGTTGTTCATCCATGGTTATCGGGCACTCTAATATTTTGCTGATCTCATCTGTAGTGATACCAAGACTTAGGTAAAATTGAATGATCTGCACCGTATTTACTGCTGAATCATCAAATATCCTGTATCCATTTGCCATACGCTCGGAATGTAGCAGGTTTTTTTGCTCGTAATATCGTAACGACCTGACGCTAATACTAGTTTTTTTGGACAATTCACCAATATGCAAATTAGCCCCCCCTCTCACTACGATAATTATAAACTATGACATTAATGTCAGGGTCAATCCGTAAAATTTGCATATGTAAAAAAAGAGGTTCGTAGACCATAATTGTGTTAGGGATAAGTAAAGGTGATATTTTAGCTATGTTTAACCAAGCTGGGAGAGTTAAAGTCTTTTAGTGCCGTGCTTTTTGGAATAACCATTTAAGTCAATACTGATCAGGCTAACAAAACCATTGTCGTATTCGTCGGGAAAACGTATAGCCGTATTGTAAGTATTATACATAAGAAATTACTTTGAATTGGTGGCGGTTATTTCCAAAATAATGCAGGAGAATGATAAGGTTAACAGAATTTATTTTAAAGTATAAAAATCTACTAACAGCTGCTTAAAGGTATTCTAGGATCATTTGAAAAGATTCGATGTTATGGAGGTGCATAAATTTGTCGGTAGTTAATCCTAATGGTAGATCCCAAATCGATGAACTTGGATCTATCATAAAAATTACAATACCTACCCGAAAGAACTGGTTTGCAATTATTTTCTTGCCAATTTGGTTAATAGGATGGTTTTTTGGAGAAATAAAGGTATCAAGTGAACTTTTGGCTAATAAAGCAGGAACGCCAGATCTCTTTTTAATTGCATGGCTATTAGGTTGGACTGCTGGAGGTGCATTTGCTCTCGTAGCTTTTTTATGGCAAATCGTCGGCAAACAGGTAATAACATTTTATGGAAGTACTATGTCGGTTTCAAATCAAGCATTTAATCTTGGAATCACTAAGAATTATGATTGTTCATTGATAAGAAACCTAATGGTTTCACAAGTTCCGAGAAATAGTTTGTTTTCTCACAGTGGTAGCATGGAATTTTGGGGATTTGGCAAAGGTAATATAGCTTTTGAATATGGTATGAAAATGATTAAAATAGCTCCATTCATTGATGAGCCTGAGGCTAGGTATATTATTGGGAAGTTACAAGCAAGAGGTGTTCAAGCTCAATAATAAGATTCATCCATAATTTAATTAGGGTTATTTGGGACCAATTACCACATATTGAGAATGAGGGGGTGGAAAATAGGCTTTTTTAAACGAAATAAGTGTGGGCTATTCCTGGAAAACTTGTATTTACAGGTGCATTATTGAGAAGGCAGTTGGATCTGTGAGGGTCATAAAAAGACGATGTTTCTTGGCCAGCTACTCCGTCAGTCTCTGGACAACAAACACCGTCTATCTCTGGAAATTATGAATTGGCTTTAATAACGAAGCCCAATTAGCCTGATAGATGTGCTCTCTGTTATTCAACACAATATGTATCTTTTGTATTATTTACCTATGATTAATCATAAATTCACATAATGCCATCGAAAATAAATCTTTTGATTTTTCCATCCTGGTAGCTGTAAATTCTCTCCATTGATTCATTACTTCAACATTAACCCGGCTGGACATTATGCCGTCTTCACTTTCCGGCAAATCAAGATCAAATATATCTGCTAATCCCATACCTTTTTTAAGCTGCTGATCGATCCATTTAACTCTTTCAGGATAATGCAGTTTAAGAATCGCTTGGTTCTTCATACAAAGACCTCCTTTAATTAAGTTGGCAATGTCTGGATTAAATGACTGTTCATTGGAGCTGACTGCGACTAAACCCATGCGGTTCCTCCCTTCAGCATCATTCTTTATGTGTATATTATAACACCATAATATCAAAAGTCATATCAAAATATTATAAATATTACATATGTGATAGAATATTCTTGATACTCTAGTTTGTTTTGCTGAAATATTCAAACAGTTCCCTTGTCCTGGACCCGTGGTTCTATATCAGCTTATGCTGCTAATTGTGGGGGTAAATGCCATTGTAGGGGGCGAGTGCTGACTTAGCAGTGCCGTAAAAGGAAAGCAATTTACGCAAAAGCGCCACGGGCTGGGGATATCACAGCTTTTGTGATATATTTCATACGCCTAAATTTTATATTTAATTACGGGAGCCAACCATGGGACGTTAAAATCCCTCAAATGCTGATATCAATTATAGGCATATGCGGCATATTAGGATATGATGAATAGAGGCATAGCAAATCTAAAGGAGGTTAAACCATGGCTTATTACATTATGTTTATAGCTGTTGTTGGTCTGTTTTTATTAGCAATATGGCAATCAAGAACGTCTGAATATATGTGTAAAAATTGCAGTAATAAATTTGCAATTAATACACTAACGGATTTTATAAGCCCTCAAGGGGTTACCACAAAGTATGTAGAGTGCCCAAACTGCCACAAGAGAACTTGGGCTAAAGTAATTAAGAAACCTTAGTACTCTCAATTAAAAGCTCGAATAATCCCTTTAACATCCAAGCGCTTCCTGGTCTAGTGATTTAACATTTTTGCCTGGAACGGGACTGCTTGATGGTATTCCTGTGGTGAATGATTTCGATTCTGATACAATTACCGCTGGGAAAGCAGCAGGTAATTTATTATAGAAAATTATGGAATTAGGCAATAAAACTCTATAATACATAGATTTTAAGGGGTACAATAGAGATACAAGTAATGGGAATAATAAGGGGGAAATGAAATGGGTATTTTAGATGGTTTGATGGGAAATGCATCAGAAGTTGATATCAAAACAATTGAGAAAGATTTTTCCAAAATACTTGCCAGTGATGAAAAAATTGAAAAGGTTTATAAGCTGGTAAGAGACCTTTTCGTTTTTACAAACGGGAGATTAATTTTGGTTGATAAGCAGGGGATGACTGGCAAGAAAATTGAATATCACTCTATTCCTTATAAGAGCATCACACACTTCAGCATTGAAACAGCCGGACATTTTGATTTAGATGCTGAACTAAAAATATGGATTTCGGGCAATCCAGTGCCGATAGAAAAACAGTTTAACAAAAGTCTTGATATTTATGAAGTACAAGCAGTTTTAGCGGGTTATATTCTAAACAAATAGGAAGGCAATAAGCAAACCGATGAAAGTTAGCTTTCCATACCAACGTTGCCAAGTGTCCTTGATTTCTATTAATGTTGTTATTAGAACTTAAGGACACTTGTAGATTTTGTAGATTTTGTAGGTGGAAATTTAATTAAGCGATAGCTATTGTTCACTAGCCAACTACTGACCGCAAACATGTCACCCGCCTCCTTGCAGCACTTTCCCAACCTAATTAAGTACAGCAGCAAAGCTGGTTATGTATTTTTTTCCCGTATCAGACCCCCATGGCGCGCAGCGCCACCACTGATGAATGAAAAATCTTTTTTCAGGGCAGAAAGTGACATTCGAAGTTCTCCTATAAACCAATAAAAATTGTTGCATAATACTTGATATAATCAATTTAGAGGCATAACATTAATAAACCACCATGGAGACGCATTTATTAAAGTGATTAAACAAATTAGAGAAGTAGTGGATTCAGCCAATGGAATTAATAGACAATATATTAGGCAATTACGCCTTTGAGCATAGTGAAGATTATAAAGTACTTATGAATTTAGCCAAGCTGAAGCAAGCTGTAGATGAGCAGAATGTAGTAGGAGGTAACGAATTGAAGAAATATACAGTGGAAAAGAACCTGGATGATACCAAAAAAGAAATTGAAGCATTACTAAAATCTATATTTGGAAAGGCTAAATATGAGAAACAAGGAAATGACGTTTATTATTTCTACCCTGCACATAGCTATGCAGAATTAGAGGATTATTATAAGTGTGTTACAGTAATGGCTAGAAAATTAACCAACAATAAAACTGTGGTGATTGTAAATTACAACAATGATGGCATAACAACTATTGACTGGAAACATAGACCATTACAGATGGTGTATGATAAGATGGTGGCCTGTATACCACCGGCTTTAAATATTTTAGATGTCTAGTATACAACATTTTATAAATTGGTTTAGAAACATGAAAGCAGGGAGTAATTTTTCTGCTTTTTCTTTTAGGGGGCAGAGGTTTACTTCTGAACGAGCTGTTCCAGTTTGCAACTGCTCCCCTAAAGCTTAAGTACAGCATCAAAGCTGGTTAGATATTTTTTCATAACAATTTGCAGCCAAATTGTAAATTTAGCTGGATTATGATTCATCTGGTTTACTAATTGTTTTAATGATATCCACATATAGTCGGCAACTTCTTGGGGATTGACCTGCGGATTCCCATTCCATTTACCTATAAAGATATGGTCATATTCGGATTCGGTCAAACCATTATCGAAATGGGCTTCGTATATGCAGGCACCAATTTCCTTCAGATCGGTATCAAAGCCCATTTCCTCCCGCAGGCGCAGGTGAGTCGCCTGTTGAAGGGTTTGATTGGGCTGAGGATGACTGCAGCAGGTGTTGGACCACAAATCCGGGCAATGATATTTAGTACTGGCACGTTGTTGTATTAATAGTTCTCCCCGTGAATTAAAAATAAAGATTGAAAAAGCCCGATGCAATCTCGGATTTTTATGTGCATCAAGTTTACCCGCAGTACCAATTTCCTTATCATTTTCATCAACGAGGATTACCCTGGGTTCCTGCATAATAGATCATACCTCCATTCATACGCGTTTCACAATTTGTGGATATGCTTACCTTTAGGTATTGTCTCAGAAGCTCCAAGGGGCAGGTGAAAAAATGGTTTGAGGAGGCTATGCGCATACCATGGTGTACAATGGGGTTTGGTCGCATCGGCAGGGAGCTGCAATTCCTGCCGATGCCAGCTAACCCGGGATAGTTTATCCAACCTTATTCTGAGAGGGATCGATTTTTCATGATGGACTGCACGAGATCATGACAGGCTATTTTTACATTCGCAACTATGTCCGCTATATCCTTTTCACTTGCGCCATCAACATGTATACCCGCGACTACTGCTGTAACGCATCCTAAATGGGCAGCCAGGTGCAAGGCAACCAGCCGAGCAAGCTCATCTTCTTTGTGACCTGTTACGGTAAGCACCGATGCGGTAGCACTCATCTTTTCAGGATTCTTGAGACTTGGTCGGGGAACGGCCATGGCTGCCGCTCCGATATGGGATCGGTCTCCACCTTGGATGATAACATTCAAGTCGTGGCCGACCAGGATAGCCGTACACACAATACGCTGGGTTTCCTCTCCAGCTATTACTTCGACCAGGCTGGCTTGGGTTTGTTTAACCGACACCCTATTTCCCCCTTTCCCGGAAAACGGTTTTTCCTCTGCCCCCCACCAGCGAGCTGGCAATTAAAAAAACTTCCATCAAATCCTGGATATCTTGACAGGTTAGTTTCTCGGGTGCCAACAGCTATCCTAAAGAACCAGGAAAAAACCTGGTACAGGTCATCGTCTGACCTGTGTTATTCTTTGGCAGGGCTTTCCCAGCGTTCATAAAGGTTATTCTCAACCCCAAGATAGTCGAATATCTTACCGATCGTCTGGTGAACTATATCTTCTATGGTTTGGGGACGATGATAGAAAGCCGGAATCGGCGGAAGAATGTGGGCACCAGCGTCGGCAGCTATGTTCATCAACCGAAGATGACCTTTGTGCAAGGGGGTTTCCCTGACCACGAGAACGAGTTTGCGCTTCTCTTTCAGAGTAACATCCGCTGCCCGTACGGTAAGATTGGTAGTGTATGAATTAGCAATTCCAGAGAGGGTCTTTATCGTACAGGGAATCACCACCATACCATCGGTAAGGAAAGAACCACTGGCCAGAGAAGCGCTTACATCTTTATCGTCATATACATAATCTGCGAAGCCCAGGACATCATTGACAGCGTAGTCGGTTTCTATTTCGATATTTTGTTTGCCCGATTCGGTGACAATCAAATGGGTTTCAACATTATCGTTGGCTGCCAGCAAACGGAGAGCCTCAATCCCGTAAATTACCCCGGTTGCACCTGTTATTGCAATTACTATGCGTTTTTTCACAACTTCAACCCCCTCTTCAATAATATCTGCTTGGTTGGTCTGGTTTAAAAACATTGGTTGCTTGCTAACTCTAGTTCAGCCTGGACTGTTTGCGAAAATGGGAGTCAATATAGGAATTCATTTATCCTGAATCCACGAATGCTTACTATCTGCCTGCCTGGCAGGTTTAATTAGATGGAGGAATCAAGGCTGTCTGAGTTAACAGTTACCGGCTGTTGGGGTGGAGTCAACTTAACTACCAGAGCGACTGAGATGGCTAGAAAAACGCCAAAATATATGGCGGTAGCGGTAAAGTTACCAGTGAGATCCCTTACTACGCCTCCTAAAAATGGACCGGCCAGGGCCGAGAAGAAACAGTAGGAAGTAAATATTAAACCAAATATAGCGCCAAAATTTTTTAAACCAAAATACTGCCTGACCAATACCGGGGTAACGGTAAATACTGTTCCCAGCGTGCCTCCGATAAGGGCCAGATAGATAGCGGCAGCACCGAAGCTTTCTGCCCGGGTAAGCAGGAAACAGGCGATAGCTCCAACTGTGAAAATCGGTGCCATAATGGCCTTGCCACCAATTTTATCTGCCAGCGGGCCTACAACCATCCGAATCAAGCCATTTACAGCATTGAAGGTAACCAGCAAGAGGCTGCCTTGAGCCAAGGTAAGACCAATATCCTGTGAGAGAGGCAGGGCCAGCATCACCAGTCCAATTCCGGCCGTACCTGATAGTGCCCAAATGGCCCATATCAACCAAAATGTTGACGTCTGCAAGGCTTCCTTAACGGTAAAAAATGATGGTTCTTCTCCGTCCGGGGATGATGGCATGATCTGACCGGGTTTCGCTCCAGCGGTTGTCTCATCTGGAGAGGCAGTAAGCTGAGCGAAAATTAATCCGATCACCACAACGAGCAAAGTTATCGAAATAAGAGCATGATAATATCCCTGACTTTGCAACAGGTAATGATAAATGGGTACCATTACTGCAGCCGACGCACCAAAGCAGAGGTTGAATATTCCTGATACCAGGCCGCTTTTCTCCGGCCACCAGCGTTGAACACAGGCTAAACCAGTACCAAACTCCAGACTCCCGCTGACCCCCAGGATAATCCCGCAAGCGTAAAGCGTATAAAGGTTTTGCACATAAGCCATACCCAGCAGAGCCGCGGCGGTCAACAAAACACCGATTGTAAGTGATAGCTTGGTACCCTTCTCATCAGCCAATTTTCCAGCATAATACATGGTTACTCCCATAGCTAGAAGGGCGATGGTCATTAACAAACCGATGGCACCCTTCCCTACCTGAAACCTTTCCATCCAGATGGGCGCCAGTCTCCCCAGCAGCCCGAAGATTAGACTGCCATACAACCAGGAGAGCACTGAGGCACCGATAAGAGCCTGTACCTTGCCTTTAAGTTTCATTTGGTCAATCCTCCTTTATGGATAGAGGATTCCCCGCTTATCCGCCAGGGGAAAGCGGGGAATCCAGTTTGTCAGTAATCCATCCCAGCCAACCGGGGATCTGCTTTTTACCTGATCACCCCGGTGCTTAGAAGGTATCGCCCCATTTAGCCTTTCCTTTGGCCATAATCTCTGGGTCGTCTACCAGACTGGGGACTTTATCGCCGCAGCGATCATATTCTTCATTCGGCATGGTAGCGTCAATACCCAGCCCGGCCTGATACTGTCTTTCTTTGAAGGCACTGGAGGGATCAAGCCACTGTCCAGGTATTCTGGGGAGAATGGTGACATCACGGTCTGCCTTCACTCGGGTAGACATGGCCCAATGAACCATCTCGTAGTTCCAAATATCGATATCTTTGTCAACTACAATTACATGTTTGTATGGTCCACGACTTGATCCCCAGACGGCATTCATGACCCGTTGAGGATGACCCTTATATAGCTTGTCAATCTTGACGATACATTCATAAGCGGGGTTACACCTCATGTCCAGGATTCCCGGAACCAGCTTTTTAACAATCTTGTACGTCTCAGCCTGATGGGTTCTGCCTACTACATAGTGGCTTTCTGAAGGATACCATTGCTCACGGGTTCCGTGGAAAATAGGGTTTTTGCGGTGGGTAATATGTTTAATCACAACCATCGGCAATACGGCTGCCTCGCCATAATGTCCAGTATATTCTCCGAACCATTCAGTCTTCTCCAGTTCCAGGGAATTCGGATAAATATAGCCCTCCATTACCCATTCAGCCGTGGCTGGCACTAACATATCAATGGTCTTGCATTTGACCATTTCTACTGCTTCCCCGCGCAATCCACCAGCCAGATAGTACTCGTCAATACCGGGTGATGTTCCTACTCCTCCCATCATTTCAATGATAGGATCAACTCCGCAAACCAAAGCAATCGGCATGGGCTGGCCGGTTTTCTCCCAGGCAGTAAGGTGCATACGACCATGGGTAGATAGGGGTGCTCCCCAACCCAGCTTGTTTTTTTCCTGTATCCCCATCCTATAGATACCGGAGTTCTGCACGCCAGTATGCGGGTCTTTGGTAACTGAGATAAGCAGCGTTCCCGGGAAAGCACTCTTATCCTTCTGATGCCATTTGACGTTGCATATTTCATTTAAGTCAATATCAGCTTCCAGGATTTCCTCTTCTTGACACGGTGCTTCGGTAACAATTTTGGGAGGTATCAGGTTCTGAGTTCTCTCGGCCCATGATTCATTGAAATCGCTCCAATTATCCAGGCCCAGTGCCCACAGAAACCGCTTGTCTTCAGCTAATAAACCGGTAACCAGTGGGTATTTGGCACCCTTAATATTGTCGAATATCACGCATGGACCCAGTTTTTGTAAGGTAGTTCTGGTAATGTAGTTAACTTCCCAATCGGGATCAATTTCTTCTGTAACGTGGCGGATCTGACCCTTGGTATCAAGAAAATCGATAAACTCCCGCATGTCTTTCCAGTTGGTTTTCATAAACTGCAACCTCCTTAAAATATTATTGGTAAGCCTGAATTAAGACTATTTGCCTGGCCGGAGCCCCCTTTCTGATTTACCATTCTTAAGAGCAAGTATTATGCCAGCCATATCCTGCCCGACAAACCGGTATCTTTAGAACTTCCCGGAGGTCAGATTGCCAATTATGATGATTTGCTTGCCATATATCACGATTGGGTATATATTTTGTGATATACGGCGATTTGAATAGGTAGCAGTTCGTATATCAATTAGTACAAACCATTAGAACCGGATGGAGGTATCCTTGAGCTCCCAGTTGCAGGCCTATGCGTCAAAATTAATCCCTAATAGCTCCTTCTTAATCGAATTATTGAATATGAGGATTATAGGATGATGAAGATGGATAATAATGAGTTTTTCTCGGAGGCAACATTACGGATATGCAGCTATTTGGAGATAGAACAGTCCATGTTTTCGTGTCTGAGTTTTCTGCAAGAAAACCAGATACCTGCTGACAGGATATACCTGCAGCTCTACGAACCGGATATTCAAGCGATGCGCATTATTGCAGCTGCTTCTGCATCGGGCGGGAAAAAATTGGACATAGTCGTTCCTTTATCCGATCAAGCCAGGGACGAACTTATCCAGTCACGCCAAACCAGGTGGAATGAGGCCATGATCATAGACTATCCGGAAACGAGCTGGATAGCCAAACACATGCTCCGTTATCAGGATATAAAGGCAACCTCATTGCTGGTCATGCGTCTGGTATCGCAGGAACAAATAATGGGGAGTCTGGTACTGGTTGCAGAAGGAGCGGAAGGTTATACCAAAGAACAGGCGGCCTTGTTTACCTTGTTAGGGACTCCCTTTGTGGTGGCTTTGAAGGTTGCTCTTGAGCACCGTGAGGTCGTAAGACTAAATGAGATACTGGCTGATAATAACCAATATCTCAAGGATGAGCTCCAAGACATGACTGGCCATGAAATAGTGGGAGAGCATCTTGGTCTTAAGGGTGTCATGCAGATGGTAATGCAGGTAGCACCGCTGGATAGCCCGGTACTTCTCTTGGGTGAGACCGGGGTAGGGAAAGATTTGATCGCCAATGCCATTCACTCCTTATCTCTCAGAAGAAACGGTCCGTTTATCAAGATCAACTGCGGCGCCATTCCAGAGTCTCTTATTGAGAGTGAATTATTCGGACACGAAAAGGGAGCCTATTCAGGAGCTCTGTCGCAAACACGCGGATACTTTGAGCGTGCTGACAATGGGACCATCTTTCTTGACGAGATAGGAGAACTCTCCCTGCAGGCACAAGTCAAGTTACTCAGAGTAATACAGGAAAAAGTAATCGAACGGGTGGGCGGGTCGAGGGTTATTCCTGTGAATATAAGAATTGTTGCGGCTACTCACCGTGACCTGAAAAATATGGTTTTAGAAGCCAAGTTCCGCGAGGACCTATGGTTCAGGCTTAACGTATTTCCGATCGACATCCCTCCCTTAAGAGAAAGAAGAGAGGATATTCCTGTTCTGATTGATCATTATATTGCTCGTAAAGCACGGGAACTGAGAATATATCCGCCCCCAACGCTGGCCCCCGGCGCCATTGACCTGCTGGTCAGTTACGACTGGCCGGGCAATGTACGCGAATTAGCCAATGTTATTGAACGGGCTCTTATTTTGAACCAGTGCGGACCCTTAAGTCTTGAGAATATTGGCCTGCCCAGTCAAAAAAAGCCAGCCGCCAACCCGGTTGATAAGGAAATCGGCCCGCTTTTACTGGATGAGGTTATGTCCAGGCACATCCAACAGGTTTTAAAGATTACCAGGGGTAAGATCCATGGTGAGGGAGGAGCGGCCGAGTTGATGGGGATCAACCCGAGTACCCTGAGAAATAAAATGAAAAAGCTAGGAGTTATCTACGGGCGCAAGAGCCAAGGGGACGGGATTGGTGACAAAAAACTGGACTACCGACAGCCTGATGAGCGAGTTTGATTTTCACATTATTCCAGGAAAGTAAGATAAAAAGGGCGTTAGGAGCATCTCTGCAGTAACATTTAGAATGCTTTCAACGCCCTTTTTTGAGGCTGCTTAATCCTGGTCAATAGATTGAGCTATTTAGGTGATCTGGCTGCTTATCTATTAAATAAAATACTGAACAGAGGGAACACCTTTAATAAAAACCTATTTATATAATTCCTCTATTTCATCAGAGTAGTTCTTAATAATATTCCGGTATTTATTCTTCAAGGTAGGAGTAATCTCATCCATGGCTTCAATGAACCTGCGTTTGGAAATATGGTACTTCTTAATCAGCTCATAATCCTCAAGTTCACTGTTGGCCTCTGCTACATCCTGGTCAATCAGGTTCCGCAATAACGGGTTGCTAATCACCTCTTCGCCGACCTGAATGATCACCTTGCTGCCTTCATCGCCGGCCCATATAATTTGGGTTTCATCCACTTCCAGTCCTTGTGCTTTTAGAGCCGGTATTATCATCTCGAACTTAGGTACGACAACAGCTGCTACAAACTTGCGCTCATCTCCGACTACACAAATCTGTTCTATATAATGGGCGGTAGCAAATTTTTCTTCAACCCTGGCCCTCGGAACGTTTTTACCTGTATCAAGACACATGATGCTCTTTTTGCGGTCAATAATTTTATAGTAATTAATGCCTAGCTTTTTATTATAGACTGTAGCAGCAATATCACCGGTGTGGAAAAATCCGTCCTCATCAAAGGCTGCGGCTGTGGCTTCGGGGTTGTTGAAATAGCCCTGGAATAGCATTCCCCCTCTAACCAATAATTCCCCATCTTCAGCAATTTTTTCTTCAACATAATAATTGCTTGGTCCCATCGAGCCGGGCAGAACCGCCCGGAGATTGTTTAAGTTAACGGCATTCATGGTTTCGGTTAAGCCGTAGCCTTCACAGACCCTTATTCCCATTGCAAAAAGGGCTTTGCAAAGCTTGGCCGGCAGACCAGCTGAAGCCGAAAAAGCAAATTGGAAGTTTCCGCCCAGGAGACCTCTTACCTTACTAAATACAAATTGGTCTGCCCATTGGTATTCTTGCTTAAGTTCCTCCGGCAAGTTTTCCGTAACATCCACATCTATCCCCATATCAATAAAGCCATCTTCATCAGCATGGTAGTCCACTACTTGCAAACCAATGTCCATAGCTTTTTCAAAAGCGGCCTTGCCCTCCGGCGTTGATGAGGCCAAACCCCGTATAGCCATATATATTCGTTCAAAAATTCGGGGTACAGCACAGAACCAGGTTGGTCTGAAAAGCTGTAAATCCATTATCATAGTCTGAGGCTTCTCCGCATAGGCGATTGTACAGCCAACATCGATTGACTGCATCTGTCCGCATTGTCTTTCATAGGTATGAGAAAGAGGTAGGAAGGATATCAGTACCCCGTATTCATCAATTCCACAATCATTACGGGCAAATGTGTTATTATCCGCCTGTACCGCATACATAAAACTCGAATGCGTATGTACTGCTCCTTTGGGGTTGCCGGTAGTTCCAGAGGTGTATATAATACTGGCCATATCCCATAGCTTAATCGAATCACATACCTGCTCATAACAGTAAGGATTTCTCCAAAGATAAACCCGCCCCCTCTGTCTAACCGAACTTAGGTGTAAAAAGGCTGGATTATCAGGAAGCGGGCAGTCGTCTTCCATAACAATAACTGTTTGCAGGGATGGCAGGTCATCCAGGGCAGCCAGAGCCTTTTGTACACCTTCATTATCACGAACGAAGAGAATCTTGCTGCCGGAATCATTTATAATGTATTTCATTTCCGTTACTGAAAGTGATGGGTATACAGTAACTGTTACAGCACCACTGTTCAGTGTGGCAAAGTCTGCCCACAACCATTGCGGACAGTTATTGGCCATTATGGCGATTCTTTCTCCTTTGTTAATTCCCAGGGAAATAAGTCCGGCAGATAAATCGCGAACAATCATTCCCACCTGGGCATAGGTTAAAGATTCTGTTTCGGCAGAGCCTGGAGCAACTTTAAACCACTGGCATCTCCTTTCCCCAAACTTAATAACCGAGTCATTAAACATCTCAGGTAATGTACACATTCTTAGCTGTTCCCGGTTGACCATTCCCCATTCCCCCTCTGTTAGTATTCGATCTTCTTTTCCTCATTTTACCATTATTTGTAATAATATAAAAATATAGCCATAAGTTATCCCGCAAACAATACTTATGAAAGGAACAGCGCTCCCCCGCTGACAATTGCTAAAGGCTGGAATATTAGGAATTTAAGATTAGTAGCCGGCGCCGAAACTACCCTTAAAAGCAAGGTATACAGTATATCCCTGGCAAAGCGGTTGTCTAAATTTCTGTTTAAAAATATAATCAAATTATTAAAATAATAATGATTGGGCGAAGATGTCCGAAGTTACAGTCAGTTCTTAGACCGGCTAGGCTTCGGACATTTGTTCTTTAGAGGTGGTGATGATGGATTGTGTCAACAGCTCGAATAATTATTGCCGATAGCAAGGTAAATAGCCGGAAAATATTGCGGGAAAGTCTGATTAGGGCCGGATATTGCATACAGGCAGAAGCTCGGAATGTACCGGATCTATTGCGGAAGGCCAGAACTATATTGCCAGACTTGGTTATTCTGGATTCTAACCTGGAAGGCGGCAGTACCATGGAGGTAACTGGTATCCTGCTAGATGATAATCTCGGCACGGTTCTGGTACTGAAGGGAGAAAGCGATAATAGAAATCTGGAAGATCTGGTCCAGATTCAAAAACCCTATACAGAGGATACGTTATTATCAGTAATTGAAGTGTGTATGCTCTATAGAAGCAAATTAATTGCTGCCCAGAATGAGGTAGATAGGCTTAAAGAAAACCTAAATAGCCGCAAAATTATTGAAAAAGCCAAGGGTATTATTATGACTAATTTGGCAATTACTGAAAATGAGGCTTACCGCTTGATGCAAAAGGATAGCATGGATCGGGGGATAACCATGAAGGATCTGGCTCGGGCCATTATTATTGCCGAGGAGTCGCTCCTGGTCAGCCATGGCACCGCGACATTAGTCCATCCTTAGAAGTCGAACCAATTTAAAATAAGGAGAGATCAGAATGACTAAGAAAAGCAAATTCGAAATTATGGAGAAGGTAAAAGACAACGATGTTAAGTTCATTCGCTTGCAGTTTACTGATATACAGGGAATTATGAAAAATATAGCCATCCCGGTCAGCCAATTAGGGAAGGCCCTGGAAGGCGAGATCATGTTTGACGGTTCATCTATCGATGGTTTTGCTGAGATATCAGAATCAGATATGTACCTGATACCAGATCTGGATACCTTTGTAATTTTTCCATGGAGATCATCCAATGGTAAAGTGGCGCGCTTAATCTGTGATATCTATAATCCTGATGGAACTCCCTTTGCCGGTTGTCCTCGTAACAATTTAAAGAGGGTGCTAAGCGAAGCTGAGGCAATGGGATATACCATGAAAGCGGGGCCGGAGGCAGAGTTTTTCTTATTTCTGGCTGATGAAAATGGCCGGGCTACTACTCAGACCCAGGATGATGCGGGTTACTTTGACTTAGCCCCCATTGACATGGGGGAAAACATCCGCAGAGATATGGACATCACCCTGGAGGAAATGGGCTTCGAAATCGAAGCCTCTCATCACGAAGCAGCTCCGGGTCAGCACGAAATAGATTTTAAATATGGTGATGCCTTGCACATAGCTGATGCTATCATGACCTTCAAATTAACTGTGCGCGCCATCGCCCAGCGCCATGGCCTGCATGCTTCTTTCATGCCCAAACCCATATTCGGAATAAATGGCTCTGGTATGCATATTCATCAATCTATTTTTAAAGACGACCAAAATATATTCTGGGATCCTAATAGTGCGGATCAGCTCAGTGACAAGGCTCGCAATTATATGGCCGGCATTCTGAAACATGCTAAAGCACTATCAGCTGTAACCAACCCTACGGTAAACTCATACAAAAGGCTGGTGCCTGGTTATGAAGCACCAGTGTATATTGCCTGGTCGGGAGCCAATCGCAGTTGTTTGTTAAGAATACCAGCCAAGAGAGGTTTAAGTACGCGGGTTGAGGTTAGAAATCCCGATTCCAGTTGTAATCCCTACCTGGCTATGGCGGTAATGCTGCGAGCCGGGCTGGATGGAATTGCGAAAGGAATGGAGGTGCCGTCTCCAGTAGATACAAATATTTACAAAATGGATTCAGCCACCCGGAAAAAACTGGGTATTGAGAGTCTGCCTGGCAGCCTGCTGGAAGCGCTGTGTGAACTGGATAAAGACCTGGTAGTCAAAGAGGCTCTGGGAGAACATATTTACGAGAAGTTCAGAGAGGGCAAAATGGAAGAATGGCAAGACTATAATGTTCAAGTAAGCCCTTGGGAAGTGCGCCAATACCTGACAAAGTTTTAAAATTGGCACTACGATCAAGCAAAATCTACGATTAATCTGAAACAGCTCGTTTCCCAGATGAGGAACGAGCTGTTTCACGTGTAGAGTAGTTTGCTTGTTTGCTTAACGATCAATATGGTATTTACCAATCTTAAGTTGTTTTTTGTTTGCTGGATAGTTAAACGCCGAAAGGTTTTTTTGGTTTGGAGCAAGCAAAAGATCCCCTGTCTTTTCGTTCGGACTGGTCTACAGAGCGGCACTGCCTTCTTCCCGGGTGCTAATCCGCAGTACCTTTTCCACCGGATACACAAATATCTTTCCGTCGCCTACCTGGCCGGTTCTGCAAACAGTCAGAATGGTAGATATGATATTTTCCACCGAGATATCCTCGCATACTATTTCTACTTTAACCCTGGGAAATAAGTCAACTGCATGTTCTTGCCCTCGGTAGTACTGTTTTTTTTCGCGCTGCAAGCCCCTGCCTTTCACATCATAGACGGTCATTCCCCGGATACCCAGTATATCAAGAGCCGCTTTTAATTCTGCCAGTTTAGAGGGTCTAATAACAGCCTCAATTTTTTTCATAATTTTACCTCCCGTCTTTAATTCAAGAAAACATATATCAATGCCCCACAAATTTTATAAGTTATTTTATCAAGTATAGGTTAGCTCTGATGCGGAGGCAACTATAATCTAGCTGCCGTCATTATTGGCGCTCAAAAGACCTGAATAGGCTGAAATACCATGCTCACTGATGTCAAGGCCGTCAATCTCTTCTTCTAATGATACCCGAATACCTACCTTTTTCTTTAAGACTGAAAATATAAAATAGGTCATTGTAAAGGACCAAATTGATACCGCAATGACTCCCAAAAGCTGTACACCTATAAGTTTTAAGCCGCCCCCGTAGAAAAGACCTCCGTGCTCGGCAAAAAGACCTACTGCCAGTGAACCCCACAGTCCATTTACACCGTGCACCGAAATGGCGCCTACCGGATCATCTACCAACAATTTATCAAATAAATTTATCGCTAAAACTACCAGTACTCCCGCAATACCTCCAATGAGCACCGCAGCAGCCGGACTTACGAAGGCTGTGCCAGCAGTTATAGCCACCAGACCCGCTAGAGATCCGTTTATAGCCATAGTGGGATCAGCCTTGCCATATCTGCACATAGTAAACAGAGTGGCTACTGCACCTCCAGCAGCTGCTGCCAAATTAGTGGTTACCACGATTCTGCCAATGTTCAAATCCAATCCGGAGAGTGAGCTTCCGGCATTAAATCCGAACCAACCAAACCAGAGCAAGAAGGTTCCCAGAAATGCCAGGTGCAGGTTGTGAGGCGGCAGGAAATTTACCGAACCATCTTCCCTGAACTTGCCGGTTCTCGGCCCCAACACCAATATTGCAGCCAGAGAGCTCCACCCGCCGACCGCATGGATCACTGCTGAGCCGGCAAAATCCAGCATGCCCAGCTGACCTAACCACCCGCCGACACCCCATACCCAGTGGCCGGCCACCGGATAAATCAAGCCTGCGGCCAGAGCGGTATAGATAATATACGGGCCAAATTTCATCCGTTCAGCCACTGCACCGGAGACTATGGAAGCCATGGCCATGGCAAAGGCTGCCTGGAAAATCCAATAAGCATATATAGGTATACGCAATTTAATATGACTCAAGTCTCCGCCGATGAAAAAGCCGGTGCTTCCAAAAAGGCCAGCTTGGTCAGCACCATACATGATGGCAAATCCCAGCACCCAATAACTGAGCATCCCTACTGTGCAATCGGTGAAAACCTTCATAACAATGTTAATAGAATTTTTGGACCTGATAAAACCAGCCTCCAGAAAGGCAAAGCCACCTTCCATGCTAAAAACCAGGGCGGCGCAAAGCAGTACCCAGATAGTGTCTATGGCTGAAGCCAGGTCCTGAATGTTAACTTCCATCATTAATACATCACTCCCAATAAATAAAAATAATTATAAAAAAAGCGCCTATTTGTTAATCAGGTTTCAACCTGATTAACAAATAGGCGCCTTCGCCGGGCAGAATTATGCTGCCTAATATATTTAATTAACTAAATTAGAATCATTTCTTGCTATTATAGTGCCCTTCCTCTTTTCCGTCAAGGAAATTTGGATATAAAATAATACGCCCCTACCATATTTAATAGAACGCAATTAATGGCTAAAGGACAACCCCAGGATAAAATTAGCCACTACTGCACATTAGCTGCGAAATCCGGAAAGTAACATGGCAAGCCAGCTGGAAGCAATCATTGGAGGCAGGATACCTTTAGGCTGCTCCTGGGGGACGGTCGAAAGGTGTTATAGGTATAAGATTATATTTCCGTAGCAGACTCCCATGGCACGCAGCGCTACCACTGCTGGATGAAAAATCTTTTTTCAGGGCAGCTTACTGGTAATCTTGTGCTTGGCCATTTTATCCTTCAGGAATTCCAGTATTTCTTCTCCCTTTAGTACTTGATCAGGCTTTGGGACAATGAAGGCCTTGGCTCTTTAATACCCCGCTCCCCATCAATTAGAAGGTATAACCGTAGAAGAACTGGCCGATTTTCCGAGTAATTGCAGTAATAATGCCTGTTTGATTCGAAAAGCCCAAAAAATACTGGAGCTAATCGATAAAAACGGAGACACCAAGCGAGATTACCAGGCAAACAGTGATTTCCTGGTTAAAAGTATCGTCAGGGACATTCAGTTTAAAAAGCAGGAAATAAGCTGTGTAGAAGCAGCGTTAAAGGCAGTTATGCCTAAGCTTGACTACAAGCTCGAAACCATGCCCGGAATTAGTGCTGTAACCGCTGCCGAGCGGGTAGCTGAGATAGGAGACACGAATGCGTCAGTTTCTGGACAATTAACACCGTCTATCGTCGGACATTATGGATTGGCTCTAACACCGGATTCCCAATTTACACTACCACATTCAACTGCAGCTACAATGCATTAGACCAACTCACTGGTGTAACAACTTCAGGACAGAGCACTAGCTATACCTATGATCCAACCGGATTAAGACTAAAGAAGGTTACACCGACTGCAACCACACGCTATACCTATGACAATGCCGGCAGAGTAATATCAGATGTAAATGCCAGCCAAAGTTCAAAGTATATCTGGGGGCCAGATAAACTCCTGGTCAAAAAGGACAATAGCAACCAGGAATACTACTACCTCTACAGCGGTCATGGCGATGTAGTGCAGATTGTAGACACAGCAGGAATTCCAGTCAACACCTACGAATATGATGAATGGGGAAACATCCTAAATCAGACCGAGACAATAGCAAATGACTTCAAATATGCAGGAGAGATGCTGGATAGTGAGAGTGGCTTCTACTATCTTAGGGCCAGATACTATGATCCAACCATCGGCAGGTTTATATCGAAGGATAGTTATGAGGGAAGTATTACTAATCCGCTGAGTTTGAATCTTTACACGTATTGCATCAATAATCCAGCTAAGTATGTTGATCCAAGCGGTAATGTAATGATATTTGCCGAACCTATTGATTATGAAAAATCAGGTAAGGCATTATTAGAACTAATTACACCGGATCCGAGCAATTCGTTCGACATGACATGTCAAATGTTTGAAAATCAGTATCCGCAGGCAGTACCAGCATTATCTCTGGGCATTATTGGAAGAAAAACTGGAACCAAATCGGTTAGGAATTAATTGAGCATTCTGGATCTATTAAACATACCCTTGAGGGTGCAGGTAAGACCAAATGGGATATTAAAACTAATGCAAAGTCTGAAATAACATATAATTTTAACGGCGAAAAAGTAAAGGCATATCAAGATAATACAAAGAAGGGATATTTCTGGGCAAAAGACACAACTAGACATGGGGGTTCTGCTTATAAAGTGTTTGAAAAAAGGGGAAATGAGCTTCATTGGGTTGCAGATGCAGATGAGTATGGTAATTTTATAGAAAATAAACATAAAAGTAAAACCGGAACAGTAATAAAGCTTAAGTAAGGGTTAAATTCATAGAGGGCGAGTAAAGTCGCCCTCTACAATACTTTATGGCGGTGATATATGTGAGTGAATTTAGTTTAGAGATGTACTTAAATAAAAAATTTCCTACATTACAATTAAAGCAACCATTATTCTATAATTTCCCTGTGGGGATTAGATTTGATTTAGGTGGCGATTTAGATTTTTGTGAAGGAAGAATTGAGCAGTGTTATACTCGCTCGTATGCATTATTTAATGAGATAAATAAGGTTGAGGATGAACTGTTTGTTATTCTTTTTGTAGATTCATGGGACGAATATCCCATAAATGAATCTGAACCAGAAATATTGAAGGTTTTCGAAAACTATTTTTATGGAAAAGACTTCTCCGCTAATATATTTAAAGACGAATTAGAATACAGATATAAGGAAGCTGGAGATACTGATGATACGAAGACATACCGTTTTTGGATAAGTTGTAAAGTTGAAGAGGTTAATTTTAAAGATATGATTATTGCTAAATTAAATCAAAGCATAGAAAAAGAACCATGCCTTATAGGAGACTTATACTTTATCAATCAATTAAATAATTCCATTTTTCATGTTTATGATGATAGAGGTTTAGATATTGTAGCAAATTCAAAAGATGTTTTAATGCAAGTCTATAAAAAATATAATAATTGGATATTGGAATATGATAAGGAAAAAATCAATAAAAGCTTCGGCTGAAAAGAACTGGCATGGCAACTTTAAGTGTCAAAGGGACGGGATTATTGCCAACACCTCCAATCCGGAATGAAATGGATTGGGGGTGTTTTTTTATCGCAATGAAAACCCCCGGCTAGGCCGGGGGTTCCGGCCCAACACAGAGGGCCAACAGAGGGACGTTCTTTTTGTTGGCTTTTTTTGGGGGTTACACCGGGTTACACCGGGGGTTACACCGGGACGTTCTTCGCGTAACAATAAAAAATAATAAACAATAATTGAACAATTCTTATATAGACCCACTGGAAAACCGGTGGGTCTAAAAGCTGTCAATAACCCCGTCCCCCTGACATCACCCAGCTATTCCACCACTTCTGATGGCAAAGTCAAACAGACTAGTAGAGCTCAGGTTACACGGGTTACACCGTGTTACACCGGGACGCTCTTCTTGTAACACAATAAAACTAAGAAATTGAACAATTGGATTCGCTGGAATAACCGGTGGGTTTTTTTGATTAGATTCGGTATAATGGAAAAAAATGTATGGGGTTTTGGCGTGGTTAGACAGGCAAGACAACGGTGCGAGAGTGGCATTTATCATGTAGTATTGCGGGGAATCAATCGAGGAGACATTTTCTTCGACGATGATGATAGCCTGCACTTTGTGGAAACGCTAGCGCAGAAAAAGAGAAATCAAGAGTATGGGCTTTATGGGTACTGTCTGATGAGCAACCATGTTCACTTGCTGGTGCGAGAAAACGAGGATACGGTATCTCGCACCATGAGTCGGATTGGGACGAGTTATGCCAAGTGGTATAACCAGAAATACAGTCGAAGCGGACATGTATTTCAAGGACGTTACGGCAGTGAGTGCGTTGAAGACGACAAGTATTTATTGACCGTAGTCCGATATATACACAACAATCCGGTGAAAGCAGGTTTGGTACGAAACCCGGAATCGTATCGATGGAGCAGTATTCATGCGTATGCCGGCGGGAAAGAGTATCCAAGCGGGTTAACCCAAACCGAGTATATTCTATGCATATTTCATCGGAACCAGATCGAAGCGATTCGGGCATTTCGGGAGTTTATGAAGCAAGAAAACGAAGATACTTGTCTGGATGAAGAAATAAAACGTAAAAAAACCGATGGAGAAGTGAAGGCCGAACTTGAGGCATTGATGGATGGAGAACCAATTGGAAAGCTACAGAGTATGGAAAAGGAAAATGAAGGCGTAACACTTCGTCAAATAGCCCGAGTTACAGGACTTAATGCTATGAATGTACAAAGAGCATAAGCATTGTTACAGGAAGAACGTCCCGGTGGAACTCCTATGTAATAACTGGTGTAACTCAGGAGAAACCCGATGGAATTTACCGGGATCTCCTGAGAAAAAGCTAATCCTAGCGGCTAATGGAGGCAATATCCTCATAGATGGTAATTTGGGGGGTACCTTCTAACAGGTCCGCTATCTGACCAAAGAATTCTTTGAAATATGGGGTTGAACTGTGGAAATTCAGGGCGGCTTTGTCCTGGTACATTTCATAGATCAGGAACTGTCCGGGATCGCGTTTGGCCTTATGCAGCGTATACATCAGGGTGCCTTCTTCTTCCTGGACTTTGGGGATCATGGCCTTAAGAGCCTCTTCCAGTTTTGTTTCCAGACCCGCTTTCGCTTTAAAAGAGGCGGCAAGAACTATCATTTCATCTTCCTCCTACTATAAAATATTTTTATGAGCGGCTTGCTTTTAACTATCAAACCAGCAAATATTTATAAACCTTGCTTAGGAGCCTATGCCAATATTATCCTATTTAGTCGATATTATTGCAAACTCTATTAGACAGTCAAAGCCCCCCGGAGGTAATCTTACCGGAGGGCTAATCATCTTACCGCAAATCCTTTTTCAGTATCTTACCGGTCGGATTGCGGGGAATATTATTGGTAATATCAATGAATTCGGGAATCTTGTACTTGGCCATTTTATCCTTCAGGAATTCCAGTATTTCTTCTCCCTTTAGAGCTTGATCAGGCTTCGGGACAATGAAGGCCTTGACTCTTTCTCCCAGAGCCGGATCAGGAACCCCTATTACCGCTACTTCCGCTACCTTGGGATGTCCCTCCAGGACTATTTCAATCTCGCGGGGATAAATATTCTCGCCGCCGCGGATTATCATATCTTTCTTGCGGTCTACGACAAATATATAACCCTCTTCGTCCATATATCCCACATCACCAGTGTGCAGCCAGGCATCTATAAGAGTTTCGGCGGTAGCCTCCGGCTTATTGAGGTAACCGATCATATTAGCGTCGCCCCGAATACAGATTTCGCCTTTTTCGTATGGAGGTAAAATATTATTGTTATCATCCATAATTTCGACTTCCTGCTCCGGGAAATTTCTGCCTACCGAGCCAGGTTTCTTTTTGCCAACGGGTGGATTTACGGTCGACACCCCGGTCGCTTCGGTCAAGCCATAACCTTCCAGGATATCTACATTGAATTTCTCTTTAAATCCCAGGATTAGTTCAACCGGCAGAGGAGCTGCACCGGAGAAAGCGTATCGTAGCTTGAGTCTGGATCTGTCTATGGTATTCGGATCGGCTGAATTGTAGATATAGTTATACATGGCTGGCACTCCCATAACCACTGTTACTCCATACTGCAAAACTGAAGGCCAGAAGTCAGCCGGTGAAAAACCCTTCCTTATGCACACCGTATGTCCGCCGAAGATTATAGGATAGGTCCAGACACAAAGAGGATTGGTATGGAACATAGGCATGATGATCATCATTATGTCATTGCCGTGAAAAAGCTGAATCATATTCATGGCTCGACAAAGCGAGAGCTGCGCTCTATTGGGCAAAAGGATTCCTTTAGGGGAACCGGTAGTTCCCGAAGAGTAAAGCAGCAAAAACGGATCATCCGGACCCTGCGGCACCAAGGCTTCAGTATCGGGGTATTTTGCCAGAATATCGACCAGGGTCCCAGCAGCAATATTGGCTCCATGCTCTGCTCCGGTTGCTACCTCAACAACCACCGGTTTGTGGTTAGCCAGGGCATAGCCGGCTGCAAAATCCTGCATAAACTCGCTGCCTACAAAGGCGACTTTAGGCTTGGAATCATCAAGCACATAGGCTATTTCCGGGCCCTTCAGCAGATAGTTAATAGCTCCGGCTACGGCACCCAGTTTCTGAGTCCCAAACATCGTATAGTAAATCTCAGGTGAATTTAATACCATGACTGATACCATGTCACCCTTTTGTACGCCTTGTTCCTTCAGGTAATTGGCTACCTGATTAGATCGCTGGTTGGTCTGGGCGTAAGTGATTATCTGATCGTAGAAAAGCACATGGGGTGTGTTTGGGGCTTCCTGCACTCTGGTATAAAACATCTCGGCAATGCTATCAAATTGGAGGCGTCTTCCTTTTAAGAATGGTAAATCTTCAACTTGCATAATAGGAAATTCCAGTCTTGCCTCTGTCATTCTAAACCCCCCTCAAATTAGTTGTTAAATACTTTACTATCGGGCTTGCTCATCATTAAAAGCCTGCCATTTTAAAGGTTAGGGTGGTGTACCCTTGTAAATTGTAGAAATAGATATATGTGTTTCTCTTTTATGGAGCGGCAATCCGAAAAGCAAAGGATAATTGTCGTAATCAGTTGGGAAAATGCTACTCAGGGAAGACCTTTCCTACCAGGCTGGGTTCATGTCCCGGAATGATATGTTTGCGAGTTCCGGCAATAGATAATACTCGCCAGGCGCTATTATACCAGTCGGTGAGGTCAGTATGAATGCCCGGAGGATAAAAGGCGTGTCCCGGCTGTGGTGTGCAGGGGATCTGGTTGCCAAACATGTCAATAAGCTCGGTTTTTTCGGGATAGATATTAAGGAGGGTGTACATAAGGTCACCGGCTATTACATAGTTGCCATCGCTGGTGTTTACCACTACCGCCTGCTGACCTTTGGTGTGACCAGGCACACATATTACCTTAACCCCCTCGGCAACTTCATAGCCGTCATCAGCCAGAATAAGATCATAGCTTTCCAGCTGGCTCAGTAAATCAGTCAGGTATACCCCTTTCTGAATCGGGAGGGGAGCTTTAGCATATTCCCATTCTTTTTTCTGCAAGATAAATTGGGCATGGGGGAACAGACTGATGTTGGCCGCGTGATCAAAGTGCAGGTGGGTAATTATCACAATATCAATATCTTCAGGTGTGAGTCCGATCTCTGCCAGCGCTTTTACCATACCCTGCGGTCCGGAATCAATAAGGGGAAAGCCGTGGAAATTATTCTCGGGTCCGCCATCCACAACCCCGGTATCAACCAGAATTTTCTTAGGACCTCCCTCAATATAAAACGCCAGAACTGGAACTACGACTGGAGTCATCATGTCAACCATGTGGGTGGCTACGCCTTTAACAGCGCCTATTTGGGCAACCACCAATGGACGTATTTTATATTCAGTCATACTAGATACCTCCCCGCATTTTTTTGCCTTCAACTAGTCCTTGCTGCCTGTTTTTTATGCAATCCTCCCCCAAACATTGCTTATAATAAATTATATCATTATGGCATAAATATTACATAGAAATAAAGTAAGTATTTGTAGTTTAATGTTAGGAGGAGGCGATTAGATGCATAAAGAGCAGGTGAAGACTTCCAAACACGAGCAAATGGTTGATATTACTGCACAAGTACGCGGATTTATCCAGCAGGAAGAGGCACTAGACGGGATAGTTCTGGTGTATTGCCCTCATACCACCGCGGCTATTACAATTAATGAAAATGCGGATCCGGACGTAGTTCATGATCTGCTTATGAGGTTAGATGAAGTTGCCCCCTGGACCCACCCGGGGGATCGTCATGGGGAAGGCAATTCAGCCGCTCATTTAAAAGCAAGCATTTTGGGTGCTTCACAGACTATCCCTTTAGAAGGTGGCAAGCTTGTTTTGGGAACCTGGCAGGGTATATATTTCTGTGAATTTGATGGACCGCGCCAGAGATCCTTTTATGTCAAAATCTATAAAGACTAAAGCCGTTAATGGGCTTAGTTTTCTCAAAATATGTTAACCGAAGCAAATTTACCGCTTATTTAGCAATTCATCGGGTTGGCAAATTGTATGTGATAAGATATAAAGAGGATGTCTGTATAATGTGTTGAATAACAGTAATTGTGTGGTAATGAATATTTCTGGCAAATAACAATAGGGATAGCATTTATATCCGGGGAATAAAAGCACTTAAATTTGCTATTGGCAACAAAGACATTCCCTGGTTCTTAAATTGATTGCAGTAAAGACCAAGCATAGCTGAAATGATATCGGGTAAAGGGGGAAGGATATATGGAAAAGTTTTGCCGGGATTGTGGAAGAGCAATTAATGAGAAAGCGGAAATTTGTCCAAATTGCGGAGTCAGACAGATGGCATTAGATGAAGGGAAAAATCATATAGTAGCAGGAATTCTGGCTTTGATACTAGGAGGATTCGGTATTCATAAGTTCTATATGGGTAAAATTGGGTGGGGTATAGTTTATTTACTGTTTTTCTGGACCGTTATACCTGCTATAGCGGGATTAATTGAGGGTATTATATATCTATTAGATAGCCCGGAAAAATTTGCTGCCAGATTAGGATAACCTGGGTTACCGGGGGAAAACTTCCTTAGCCAGGTGTTGGCTGGGCTAATTGGCTTTGAGATTAAAGCGATAAAGATTTTAGAGACCCCCGCTGTAGTGGATTATCAACAGCCCGGGGGTCTTAATCGTCTATTGCATAGGAGTCTGGAAATTTTGGGTTTGCTGTTGTTGTATGGCCTGCTGACCTTTTTGCATATGATCAGCTTCTCCTGGATTAAGCATATATAACAGCTGCTGAAGTTCTCCTACATGCTGCCTTTCTTCATTGGCTATATGGTACAATACTTTCTTAACCCGTTCGTCGGTTGTTGCCATAGCGTGAGCCTCATAACCTATAATGGCTTCCCATTCTCCGGCGATATCTACTCGCAAAGCCTGCAACAGTTCCAGTTCGCTAATCTGCTTGGGAACATTGGCTACAAAAGGATTACCCAGTAAGGCCATTAATTAATCCTCCTTTTTACACCTAGTTTAGCTTTATTGGAGGAGAATTATGCGCCCTTAATTACAGCATGACTGTTTAAAAAACCGCTGCAGGTTGATAGACAAAGGGTATAAAATTGTTAAGGAGCGAAGTTATTTCCATATCTTAAGGCCAGAGTGAAACGACGTTGCCCGGGTTACATTTTATGACTCTGTTCCACCTGATTTTTGGGAAAAAGCTTACGAGCCAGTGCCTTGAGGCCTAGCATAAGAATTATTGTTCCGGCAATAATCAGGAGAATGGTATTAATGTCTTGGGCATTAAATAAGGCCAGGCCCAGGCCGGTATAGAGAATAGCCGTGGGCAGCTTGCCGATAGCTGACGCGATAAAAAAGTTCCAAAAAGACACTCCACCCAGGGCGGCAGCGACATTTATAAAGGGAGTCGGTACAAAGGGGATCACCCGCGAAATCATAATACTCCAAAAAGCCACGGAGGGATTGTGATTATCCACATCATATCCATAACGGGAGTGCAACCATTGTGACAGAGGACTATGTCCCAGAAGCCGACAGACCCAAAAGGCCAGGCAGGCTCCGCTCAAGGCTCCGGACCAGGCCAGGAAACAGCCTATTTTAAAGCCGAACAACATACCACCGCCGGCGGCCAGTATGATATATGGAAATACCGGAATAGCAGCTTGAATAAAAAAAAGCAGAAATGCCACCACCGGTGCCCAGGCGCCAAATTGCTGAACATAATTGCTCAACACAGTTAAATTTTCAAACATGCATCGCTACCTCTCTGTTCTCCCTCGATTAATCTTGGGTTGACAAGGGGACGGGGTTGTTGACACCCCGGGTTGACAAGGGGACGGGGTTGTTGACACCCCAACCGGTATCACAGGGGGTGTCAACAACCCCGTCCCCTTGTCAACCCAGTGTAACACAAACAAATAAATATACGTGTATATTAAGGATAGTTTTTCAAGCTAAGAATAAAATATGGTAATCTTATATATAACACTAGGAAAAATTCGGTTTTCTTATACGACAGAAATACTTACTCCCAATTTATCAGTACTGATGTTAGCCTAAACCTGTTTTCTATGGTTTATAAAAAATATTCCGTCTGCTCCGAAATAGAAGCAAGAGGTGATTCAATGCCGGTAAACTCACTGGACTACCTTATCCTGGCCTTGCTGGGAATCAGTGCCCTGCTGGGCTTTTACCGTGGGTTTCTCTCGGTACTGGGTGGTTTGGCCAGCACCCTGATAGCCCTGTTTGTGGCAGTTATTTACCGCAACGAACTGGCACTGTATCTGGAAAAGAAATTCGGCTTGGATATGCTGTTGTCCCAGGCCATAGCCGACAAAATTCCTCAGCCTGCCTGGAGCAGTTCCCCGGCGGGAAGCCTGCTGCCGTCACTTAAGACACTGCCGGTGGTACAAGAACAACTGGCCAATTTTGCGCACCTGATTTTGGTGGTGCTAGCTTTCCTAGTTATTTACATTATAATCAGTAAAGGGCTGAGACTTATATGGAAAGTTTTAGAAGCACCATTTCGTAGTGGAGTACTGGGCGGGATTAACCGACTAATCGGATTAATACTCCTGGCTGGCAAGGATCTGATGATTATGGCGGTGGTGCTGGGGATTTTATATCCATTTGTTAAAACCGGTGCCGGCATGGGCTGGACGGGGTTTATTGATATTAGAAATCTGGTAGATAAGTCATCTCTGGCCCCATATCTTTTCGATATTTTCGCAGGCTTGGAAAGACTGTTGGGCATTAGTGTATAGATTGTTCCGGGGATAGGAAAATTAGAAAATAAGCTTGTGGCATACGACTTAGTTTAATTTGTAGAAAGGGGCAGTTAAAATAATGAAAGAGAAAAACAAGAAAAAACAACAGGATTGCTGGAGCAAAATGAATGCTGGAGAAATAAAGGCCAGTGATACATTTAATGCAGGCTATATAGATTTTCTCAGCCAGGTTAAGACCGAACGGGAGGCAGTGGAATACATCTGTCAACTAGCCCAGGGGAAAGGTTTTAAAGCACTGCAGGATTTGACTGCTATAAAAGCCGGAGATAAGATATTAATTAATTTCAAATCCAAGGTAGCCGCTTTGGCGATAATAGGTCAGGAGCCGCTGGAAAATGGAGTAAACCTGCTGGCATCCCATATTGATTCGCCGCGCCTGGATCTCAAGCCTCGCCCCGCTTATGAAGCCGATGGAATGGCGATGCTGAAAACTCATTATTACGGGGGCATCAAGAAATACCAGTGGTTGGCCATGCCGCTGGCTTTACACGGGGTAGTGGTAAAAAAGGACGGCCAGATTATCAATATCCAGATTGGAGAAAAACCTGAGGACCCGGTTTTTACTATTGCCGACCTCTTGCCGCATCTGGCTAAAGATCAAATGGAAAAGAAGATGTCCGAGGCGATCAGCGGGGAAAGCTTGAATGCGTTAGTGGCAAGCCGCCCCCTGAATGACAAGGACGATGAGGCTATAAAAGCCAGGGCAATGAGTATCCTTAAAGAGCAATATGATATAGAAGAAGATGATTTCACCAGTGCCGAATTGCAATTTGTTCCAGCTTATTCAGCCCGGGAAGTGGGGCTGGATAGAAGTCTGGTAGGTGCTTATGGACAGGATGACCGGGTTAGCGCCTATGCCTCGCTGATGGCGGCCCTGGAGGTGGAGAAGCCACTAAAAACGGCTTTATGCCTCTTTGTTGATAAAGAAGAAATCGGCAGTTCCGGAAATACCGGTTTACAGTCGTTGATCATTGAAAACCTGGTGGCGGAGTTGATGCACAAGGCAGGCAGCAGTGATTACTATAGCCTGCGGAAAGCGCTGGCCGCCTCCTCGGCCCTATCTGCGGATGTAAATGCGGCAGTGGACCCGAATCATCCGGAAGTATTCGAGAAAATGAACTGCAGTTTCCTTTCCCAGGGGGTGGTTGTAACAAAATACACCGGTTCGCGGGGCAAATATGATTCCAATGATGCCAATCCTGAATTCCTGGCCCGGATACGTAAGCTCTTTGATGATGCTGGAGTAGTATGGCAGGTCGGTGAACTGGGGAAAGTAGATATTGGCGGAGGTGGAACCGTTGCCCAGTATATGGCTCGATATGGCATGGAAGTAGTCGACTGTGGGGTGGCATTACTGGGTATGCATTCGCCTTTTGAAGTGGCCAGTAAAGCTGATGTTTACATGTCCTACAAAGGTTACAAAGCCTTCATGCAGGATTTTGTATAAAGAAAAACAAAGGCGCGGGCAGTTTCGCTGCACACAGATATATTAAGATTAAGGGCTTAAATCATTGAAGGGGAACCTTTGGCATTAAAGCCTTAAATCCGTGTAATCCGCGTCCATAATAAACGGGGAGGTGAGCAGGAGTGGGGTTGGAAAAAAGACTTACAGACATGGTCCGCGCGGCCGGTTGAGCTGCTAAGATAGGTCCGGGGACCTTAGAAGATGTTTTAAAAGAACTAGTTTTGCCAGATGATCCTGCCTTGCTGGTAGGGATTCATACCCGTGATGATGCCGGCGTATACAAACTGAGGGAAGACCTGGCCCTCATTCAGACCCTGGATTTTTTCACGCCGATGGTGGATGATCCGTATATATTTGGTCAAATTGCGGCTACTAATGCTATAAATGATATTTATGCCATGGGCGGGAAGCCGCTCCTAGCCATGAATGTGGTATGTTTTCCGCAATGTGAGGATATGTCTATCCTGGGCAAAATCTTGCAGGGAGGGCTGAGCAAGATTAAGGAAGCGGGAGCTCTCCTGGTGGGTGGCCATACAGTGGATGACAACGAACCCAAATATGGCTTGGCTGTTTCGGGATTGGTGCATCCCGAACAAATTATCAGCAATAGCGGGGCTTGCCCGGGAGATAGTCTCTATTTGAGCAAACCACTGGGCAATGGTATTATCGCGACTGCCATAAAGGCAGAAATGGCTTCGCCGGGTCATATGGAAGAGGCCATAAAATGGATGACCATGCTGAACAAAGCGGGTGCCGAGGCTATGCAGAACTGTGGGATAAAATCGGCTACTGATGTGACCGGGTTTGGTTTATTGGGGCATCTTTATGAAATGGCCTCCGCCAGCGATGTGCAGGTGGAAATATATGCCGATGAAGTGCCCTTCATACCGGGGGCGATAGAATATGGCCGGATGGGATTGATTCCTGCTGGAGCTTATACCAATCGAGATTATCTGGATAATAAAGTGGTTTATGGAGCAGAAATAGAGTCAACCCGCCGAGATTTATTATTCTGCCCGGAGACCGCAGGAGGATTGCTGATGGCAGTCCCGCAAGATCAGGAGGAAGAATTCCTGAATAGTATGGCGTCCCGCAATTGTGAAGCCTATAGAATTGGGCGGGTTATAGCAGACAAATTCGCGCCCATACAGATAATGCGCTAGCCGGTAGGCTTTGAAAGAACCTATAGACGTAGATGGCCATAGGTAGAATAAAAAGGATTAACGCGGCTGTATTAGCCCAATAAAGAATAAACCCGCACATCAGTTTGATCCACGGCATCCACGTCTTAGGTGCTTTGCTAGGGGGGAGTTTGATGGAGAGAAAAGTTTTTAATCTGGGTGACATCGTACGGATGAAAAAGCAGCATCCCTGTGGCAGTTTTA
This sequence comes from uncultured Syntrophomonas sp., assembly GCA_964510795.1. GTDB lineage: Bacteria > Bacillota > Syntrophomonadia > Syntrophomonadales > Syntrophomonadaceae > Syntrophomonas_B. Next base: position 58,870 of record CAZEDT010000004.1, on the reverse strand, counting down.
ACTGGGAAGTGATGCGCATGGGTGCGGACATAAAAATTAAATGCCAGGGTTGTGGACGCCTGGTTATGCTGCCCCGCAGTGATTTTGAAAGAAAAATGACCCGGGTTATCGAAGCGAGTCCGCCGCCGGTGGAAGGTTAACAGCTGCCCGGCCTATTCTCTTGTGCACACCCCGGTGATATAGCGCATATACTGTAATAGTACTAAAGCTGGGCAGGGGGGCGAGAATATGGTGCTGCAGCTCGTGGGTACACAATTTTCTACCGGCGATTTAGTTGTGGTAAAGTCCTCAAAGAAGGAAGAACCTTTTTGCATTATAGGTTTTAAACATAACCAGGAACAACAGGAAGTAGCTATTTTAAAGGCGCTCTATAATGATACCTATATAATAGAAAAGCCGGTCAGCGAATTGAATACCCTCTTAATAAAAGGCAAGCTCTAAGCCTTGCATTCCTGCTGAAAACTGGTATAATAGGTGGAAGTCCCTGCCCCGGAGTATATTCGGGGCCATTACCCATGCATATGGGTTTAGTCCATAGGGAGGAGGTGTGAGAATGCGCGATTACGAAATGATGTTTATCATCAAACCTGATCTGGCCGAAGAAGCTGTAGCTGAAATCAAAGAAAAACTGCACAAGATTATCGATGATTTCGGTGGTGAGTTTGTTAACGAAGTGCCAAATTGGGGCAAAAAGCGCATGGCGTACAGGATAGAAGACTATTCAGAGGGTATCTATGCCTTGTGGAATTTCAAAGGCCAACCCCAAACAGTTCTTGAACTGGACCGGGTTATAAAGATATCTGATAGCCTGTTACGTCATATTATCATTCGCAAAGACGAAAAATAGGTTTTTTGTTTGGCAGGGGGGAGAAAAATGCTTAATCGGGTTATCCTTATTGGTCGACTGACACGTGATCCGGAACTCAAGTATATTCCGAATGGAACTGCAGTAGCTCGTTTTTCACTAGCTATTAACCGCAAATATAACAAAGAAGAAACTGATTTTATAGATGTGGTAGTCTGGCGGCAACAAGCTGAGTTTTGTGCTAATTATGGCACTAAAGGCCGCTTAGCTATGGTAGAGGGCCGACTTCAGGTTCGGACTTATGAAACCCAAGACGGGCAAAAGAGAAAAGTTACTGAAGTGGTGGCCGATGAGCTCAGATTTCTGGACAAATCAGGGACAGGCCAAGGCTCGGGTGCCTCTCATCCGGCTGCTTCTAGAAAAGAAGGCAGCGAGTGGGAAGATTTAGGCCGGGAAGTACGTTTAGAAGACATTGATATGCTTGATAAACCCGAAGAAGATGAGATCCCCTTTTAGATAACCTTGAGTAAAAGGAGGTTTGTCGTTTGAAAAAAGATAAACGTAAAAAAAGACGCCAGTGCAATTTCTGTGCTGATAAAATCGAAACTATAGATTACAAGGATTTAGTCAAACTGCGCCGGTACGTTACTGAACGAGGCAAAATCCTGCCCCGCAGAATTACCGGGAACTGTGCCGTACATCAACGTCAGTTGACCGTTTCCATCAAGAGAGCCCGGACCATGGCGTTGATGCCATATACACAAGAATAATAAGTAATGAGCCCTCTTCATTTGTGGAGGGCTCATTTTTATAAAAGATCCCAGGTTAAATGGAAACTAGAATCTGCTTCGATGTTTCACTTCCTACTTGTCCTCAGGGCTCTGGCTAACTACCTAAGCAGGAAATTGCTTCGACTATGAAGAAAGAAGCAAAGGTGGAGGTGTCTTAGTTTGAATATTAAGAACAAGGAATTAGATATTGCCACCAATCTCAAGGTGGTTGAATGGCTCAAGGCCGAGCTGGTTGAATCAGTAGCAGCGTTGTTGAAGTCTTTAGTGAAGACCGGCAGCGATGCCAGCAGTGACGCTCTGGCTACTATCATCATTGTCTGCTATATACTGGGAAGAAGAGTAGGTATCAGCTTTCAAGCTATTGATATGAGGATAAAACATAAAATTAACAGCAGCATAAATGATGCCCATGAAATCGAACAATGGTATGGAGATCTTTCGGAACTTCAGAAATATATGGAACGCAAAGAAAACAAAAAGAGGTGATAAATTGCCGGCAGTCATTAATCTTGCTTTATTTTCATCCCTGGCCTGCTTGGCTATGGTCAGCTTACCAGATTTGATCTTTATTTGGGGACTGCTGTGGGGAATTAGCCTGGTTATATCCGGTTATTACCTGAACAGGGGCCAATTACTGTTGGTATTTATTTTAAATCTGAGTATAATTTATCTGCTGGCGGGTAATGATAGCCTGCTGTACGCATTGGCTTTTTATGGCATTCCTTCCCTGCTAATGGCTGTATTGTTGTCCCGGGGCAAATCGTTTTATGAATTATTGCGGTGGGGAATGCTGACAGTGGTTTTAAGCGTAGCCCTATTCTTGGGTATCTCCTATCTGCAGCTAGGCTATGAGGGAGTAAATACCCTGAAGACAGAAATTCAGAGCAACATAATGGATAGCATGAAAATGTCAGAAAGCTCGGGTTTACTTGACTTCTATGAAGACCAGGGGATTAGTAGGCAAGAAATCCAGGCAACGTTTACTAGTATGAGTAAATCGATCGTTAAGTACATACCTGCCTTCTTAGGCCTGCAAGCTATTATGGCGGTTTATTTAATCCTATATTTAAGCTCGGCCCTGGCCAGGAAGAGAAAGCTGCCCATTTTACAAAGGCTGCCCTTTAGCGAGGAAATAATGCCCTGGCAGTTTTCCTGGGTAGTAATTGCTGGATTGGCTTGCTGGTTGCTGGGTCGAGACGACATGCAGATGTTGTACTATGTGGGCGCGAATGTCTTAGCCGTAAGTGTGCCGGTTACCGTTTATTATGGCACTTCGCACCTGATTTACCGCCTGCGGCATATGCAGGGCAAGAGCAGGAAATGGTTCATAGCCTTAACTATTATGCTATGTCTGTTCTTTACCGTATCAGCCATTATTTTCATTGGTCTTATGGGCCTCTTTGATTCATTATTAGACTATAGAAAACTACGTCCTAAAAAGGAGGGGATATAAATGAAAATTATACTTACTCAAGATGTGAAAAAGCTAGGTACCAAGGGGCAGGTCCTGGAGGTATCTGATGGCTACGCCCGCAACTTCTTGTTACCGCAGGGGTTGGCTGAGGAAGCTAATAAAACCAAGTTAAAAGAGATTCAAGAAAAAAACCTGAAGGAAGAAAAGAAAAAAAATAAGGAAAAAGAAGCTGCTGAGGAGCTAAAACAAAAGCTTAATGGCCAGTCGGTGGAGATTAAGGTGAAAACCGGCGGTGGTGATAAACTTTTCGGAGCAGTTACATCGAAAGAGATTGCCGACAGCATTCAGCAAAAATTCAAAGTACCGATAGATAAAAAGAAGATTGAGATCGGGGAGGCAATTAAGCACCTGGGCGAATATAAGGTCAAAGTAAAGATTTACCCCTCGGTTCAAGCAGAGTTAAATCTTATTATAAGCAACGAGTAATCTGGGAGGACTGGGCAAGTGAGGCAGCTTTTATTGAAGCAATTGACCAAGAAAAAAAGTCAAGACCAGCCGTTAGAAATTAAGCGTCGCATAGATACCCTAATCCAGCAAATGGAGCAGCTATATGGAACCCAGGAATTTATAATTCGGGCCAGTAAACTGGATGCGGTAGAGAGCTTAAACTCACCCCGCCAGGAAGAGCAAATCCTGGCCTTACATAAAATATTGTGTCAAACTCCGACTATTAGCCGACTCCCCTATATAAAGAGCATGGGGGAGGTCTTAACTGAGCTGGAAGAAATATTGGCAGAACAATACGCCCGACAGGCAATAGAAAAACAGCTCGACCAGCGGGTTCAGGAAAAGATGGAACAGAACTATAGTGATTATGTGCAGGACATAAGGAAAAAGGTTATCAAGGAACAGCACAAAAGCTGTGAGAATGCCCAGACTTTGAAAAAGCTGGGTCAATTAGAGAAAATGGAGCTCAGCGGGTTGAATAGTTCAGCTTTTGAAATGCTCAGGCCTGCTCATATAGATGAACTTATCGGTCAGGATCAGGCGGTTAAAGCTCTGGTAGCCAAATTGAATACCCCTTATCCACAGCACATCTTGCTGTATGGTCCTCCGGGGGTAGGAAAAACCACCTGTGCCCGGCTGGCCATGGAGATGGTGAGAGGGAATCAGTACAGCGTATTCAAGGAAAATGCCCCCTTTGTAGAGGTGGATGGAACCACTCTGCGCTGGGACCCTCGAGAATCCACCAATCCTCTGCTGGGCTCAGTGCATGATCCTATTTATCAGGGAGCGCGTCGGGAACTGGCCGAAGAGGGCATACCCGAACCCAAGTTAGGACTGGTAGCAGATGCGCATGGCGGCATATTATTTATTGATGAGATCGGGGAGATGGACCCTTATCTGCAGAATAAATTATTAAAAGTACTGGAAGACAAGAGGGTATTCTTTGAATCTTCCTATTATGATCCTCAGGATGAAAGAATACCTCAGTATATAAAAAAGATGTTTAACGAAGGTGTTCCAGCTGATTTTGTATTGATTGGAGCTACTACCCGTTCCAGAGAAGAGATCCTGCCTGCCTTCAGATCACGCTGCATGGAGATTTTCTTTGAGCCGCTCAATCCCGAACATATCCGGCAGATAGTGGCCAATTCGGCTCATAAGCTGGAAATTGAAATCGAGGAGGAGCTTCAGGATATCATCTGCGATTACAGCAATGATGGACGAACCGCCAATAAAATTTTGGTGGATGCCTTTGGACTGGCCTGCAATGAAGGTCAATCAGTGGACGGGAAGCTGCCGCTGAGGACGGAACATGTTTATAGCGCTATCCAGAATAGCCGTCTTACTCCGCAGATTCTCAGCCGGGCCTCTCAGGAAGCTGAGGTCGGCAAAATATTTGGCTTAGGAGTGAATGGACACCAGGGGTCTCTGATAGAACTGGAGGTCATTGCTTTTCCCGCAGATAGCAGCCCGGGCAGCATCCGTTTCAATGATACTGCTGGCAGTATGGCTAAAGATTCTGTGGTAAATGCGGCCTCGGTATTCAGGAAAGTGCATGGGGAAAATCTTAATAAATATGATATACATATCAATGTCATTGGTGGAGGACAGGTAGATGGACCCTCCGCGGGTGCAGCTATATATTTAGCTATAAGCAGCGCAGTACAGCTCAGGCCCATCCGGCAAGATCTGGCGATTAGCGGGGAAATATCCATTCAGGGCCGGGTAAAACCTGTGGGTGGTATCTACCAGAAGATAATCGGCGCCCGTCAGGCAGGTATCCGCAAGGTTTTGATCCCCTATGACAACATAGCGGATATACCCACCGGGATAAAGGGCATTGATATCATTCCCATTCGGGATATCAGCGAAGCCTATACCCATGTATTTGATCCAGTGACTAAAGAACAAGAACATTAATAGGGTTAAAATGTCGATTGCCGTGTGTTTAGTTGACACGTTAACACCCTTTTGCTACTATTAATAGGTTAGTGAGCCAATATAATTAGGGTGAGTTCGTTAATGAGCTCAATTTCTATATTAGATAAACCAGGGGGTGGACCTGTGTCAGCGGTAGTATTAGTAGGGTCTCAGTGGGGCGACGAAGGTAAGGGGAAAATCACTGATTTCCTGGCAGAAAGAGCCGATTGTGTGGTCAGGTATCAGGGAGGAAGCAATGCGGGACATACGGTCGAAGTAGCGCACGAGAAATTCATGCTGCATCTAATTCCATCTGGCATATTATATCCGAAGACTACCTGTGTGATTGGTAATGGGGTAGTTGTAGATATGGGTGAGGTTATCAAAGAACTGGATGGACTGCAAAAACGCGGCATAGATACCAGCAATCTGAGAATTAGCAGCCGTGCTCCGGTAGTTATGCCGTATCATAAGAAGATAGATGCTATAGAGGATCAGCAGAACAAAATCGGCACTACCCAGAGAGGTATCGGGCCAGCCTATGCCGATAAAATTAGCCGGGTAGGTTTCAGGTTTTGTGATGTATTGTATGATTCAACCTTCGCGGAGAGATTCAGTGCTGAAGTAGAGCGCAAAAATAAAATACTTAAAAATATCTACGGAGAAACTGGCTTTAATGCCAAAGAGATTATTGATCAATTAATGGAACAGGCTCATAGCCTGGAGCAATATGTGACCGATACTTCGCAATTGGTGAATAAATCTATAAAAGAAGGCAAAAAAGTTCTATTCGAAGGTGCTCAGGGAACCTTGCTGGATATAGACCATGGTACCTATCCGTATGTAACCTCATCTTATCCTACTGCAGGTGGAGCCTGTGTAGGTGCAGGAGTAGGACCGACCAGCATCAGCCGGGTCATCGGGGTAGTTAAAGCCTATACTACCAGGGTTGGAGAAGGACCCTTCCCCACCGAACTGAATGATGCCGATGGAGAAAAGCTCCGCGAAAGAGGTGCCGAGTTTGGAGTTACCACCGGAAGGGCCAGAAGATGCGGTTGGTTGGATGCCGTCATACTCCGCTACGCCGCCCGAATCAACGGATTGACTGACTTAGCCATAACCAAGCTGGATGTACTGGATAGCTTTGCTAATATTAAAATATGTGTAGCTTACCGTTACAAGGGAGAGCTTCTCCATGAGTTCCCGGATAGCCTGGGCGTCTTAAAGGAATGTGTTCCTGAGTATATAGAAATGCCAGGCTGGCAGCAGGATATCAGTAATATTGAGAATTATGCAGATCTGCCTGCCAACACTCAGGCCTATATAGCTAAGATTGAAGAGCTGTGTGGGGTAAAACAATCACTGGTAGCCGTAGGCCCAAAAAGAAGCCAGACCATAGTAAGTGATCAACTATTTTAAGGATTTGAATACTAAACAGCCAGATGCTAAAATATAGGCAGCAATAAAAATGGGCGCGTAACTCAGCGGGAGAGTGCTACCTTCACACGGTAGAAGTCGTGGGTTCGAAACCCTCCGCGCCCACCATAAGAATTAAGTAATAGCGGGACTTTCAAGAGTCCCGCTATTTTTGTAAAAAAGCTTTGAAATAGGGCATAGTGCCAATTTCGGTGTAACTTTTTCTCACCCAGTTCCAAGCTCTATATATAAAGGCTCTCTGCCCAAAGGTACAAACAACTGTTTTTAGGGTTAGTATTTCGGCTACTGACCGGCAATAAGATCAAAACCGGCGTTTTATTAAGTGAACGACCCTTGAAACCTTTATTAATGAATAAACGGGCTCTATTTGAGGCCTGTTAAAATTAATTACCATTAAATAACATTGTATTAAAAATTACTGAAAGATATGCTAAAATATCTTATGGGCGGGCTTGTGCGCAAAGGAGGTTTTACATATGGCAAAAGTAATGTACGATGAAAAAGTTGTACGCATTCCTCAACCGAAAAATTACTCTTCTGTATCATCAAACTTATATATTGCTGCATCTAAAGATACCGTTTCATATAAGCAGGGTAAGGGTAATTCAAAAAATCAAAAACGGCGAGCCAAATAGCTTTATTAAATGAATCAGATTGATCTTACAACCATTTATTTAATATTTCTTTTTATTTTGCCGGGGTTCTTGGCCTATTCTCTATATACATCTTTGTATAAACATTCAAAGGCTGAGAGTGATTGGACCTTAATATTAAAAAGCTTGCTCCATAGCGGGGTAATTTACGTAATTATCTATTTTGTTTATAGAATATTCCTTCACAAAATCCCCTCCTTGCCTGATCTCAGTAAATTATCAGAACTTCACAATTTATCATCTACTAAACTTATTTACCTAACTTTAACAGTACTGGGTGTTAGTGTTTTTTGGGGACTTATTCTAAGATGGGTAGCTGCATGTAAACCGCATCTTTTTATATTAAAAAAGGTTTTTAAGATTGAACAACAACTCAGGCCTCCAAACTTGTATGCTTCTATTCTTGAACCCAGATATAATCCAAAGGCAGCTGATGGTTACTGGATTGTTTTCCCTCATGATGATACGGTTAAAATGGGCTATGTTGAAATTGCCGATGTCAGCGGTGCTGATCGCTTGGTATGGGTAAGGGGGTTGCTACAGCTTAATGAAGAGCATGAACCTGTTAAAGCATTCCCTGAAAACGAAGGAATTATCTTGGATTTGAATAAGACCGAATGGTTTGAGGTATTATATTCAAATTAGTTGTCAAAAATTTCCGGTAGAGGTGATTGTTATGTGTAAGCCCCCTACCGGGAAAGTTATGTATGATGAAAAGGTAATAAAGGTACCCCGACCAACAAAATCGGTCCCGGATATTAAATTAAAACCTTGTACCAACAATAACGAAAAGTAACAGTGCATAATTGGGCATTCGTCATTCAGATAAATGTAAATTTTATTTGCTGCTAATTAACAGGCACTTTAGTCTTTATCACAGTTAAGCCATTAATATTACTAGTATTTTGCACTAATATGAAAGTGTTTCAAATTCGGTAATTGAAAATGGTAACAGTCATTCTTATTCGAGCGCGATTGAAACGAGAGATAAACATCCTGTTATAATATGCAGTTTCACCATCTTAGCTATATTCTCATGGTGGTTGGAAAAGTTGGTCCGTGCCCTATATGAGTTAAAAAATAGCGGGACTTTCAAGAGTCCCGCTATTTTTATGGAATGGAATAGATATGGGCTTAAATATCTTCAATATTATTGACAAAATGTATTTTGAAACAAATGAAGTAAAATAAAGGAATTTATCGTTTCATATAGAAATATATACATAAAAAGGACGAGAATATCGTGTTCATCATATAAAAAACTCGGTGCAACAAGGCAGAAGGCTCTGACTGAAACCATCATTGAAAAGTTGGTTTGGCTAACATACGGAAAAACCTGTACTTGTGTGGCAACTAGAGGGCATGAACTTAGGGGAGGAGTAAATTGTTTGTATGGATAATATAATTTCAAGCGATTTGAGAGTCGTTTTTGCATTAATATTTTTGGCAGTATTTGTACTGGCGTTTATCCCTTTATATATTGTTGAGGCCAAAGACAAGGGTATAAATCGAAAGATATGGTATTGCTATGGTTTTTTTCTTTTTCCGGTTGCTCTGATTCATGCCATTTTTAAAAGGGAGCCAGGCACGTTTCTGCCTATAGTGAATGAGCCGGCTGAAGTCAATAACCAGGGACTAAATTTAAAGAGGAAACTGGCTTTCAAGACAAGTGCTGTAATTATTGCGCTGTTGACAGTGGTTCTAGTAATCGGGAGCATTTACTATACAACCGCTATACATATTCAGAAATATACAGAACAGGGAGACGGAGATAAGCTCTCTGATATCGTAGTTAATAGCTCCTCATATCATTTCTTGGGTAATAGCAGGGAAATCCAATTACTAGCTCTGCAAAGTTTACACCAAGTAGATTTAACGCACTTTCGGGAAGCAGGATGGAAGATCACACGAGGTGCAACCAAGCAGGAGTTAAATTACAATGATGTGTTAGCATATAGTGACAGTGAGGATATAAAGTATTTTGCTCATCTTTATATGGGAGTTCCGGATGCGATAACGGCCGAAGGCTGCAGTCGGTACCAGCCATTTTCGGTTATGGTTGACAGGTTGAAAAAAGCTGCGCCTGATTCCAGTGAATTGAAGCAGATAACAGATATATATCGTCAAAAAAATATTGAGAAGGTTCAAAAAGACATATTAAAATTATTGGCTGATGCGAAAAACATCGCTGCGTATAGAAACTGTCAGAGCCAATTAGCAGGATACGCAATCCCAATTGATAATAACTGCAATAAGCTCCTGGCTAAATATGAGGACAACCTGGTTAAGCTGGAGACTCAAAAGGCGGCGCTGAAAAATTTAAAAAACGAAAAAAGTAGTATTAAAGATCCCCAAAAATATGATAACGAAATACAAAATCTACAAAATGCTTTGGCTGTCCAGGCTGAAAAATACTACTATCTTTCAGGTTATGTTGTTGCCCAACTATCTTACTCCGAATACGAAATAATTGTTTCAAAGGGTGGATATGCTAAAGATAGAGGGGAAGTAGGGCGTAGAGCCATTCTGGAAACCAATGATACGAGATTTGAACATAAAACGCCCTTCCGTAATCTAGCGATTAATACGGTCGTTGATAACCGGGACGTAGAGACCCAAGACGGTTTCTGGCAAAATTGGTATGTTTATCATGAGGTACCGGGTGAATATCTAGCCAGGGAGGCTCAAGAAAAACAAAGATTGACCGCCCAATTAGAAAAGGCAAAGGCTGAAAAAAACCAGGCTGTAAAAAAACTTAAGGCCATTGAGCCGCAAATTGCAGTGCTGGAAAAAACCATAACTACTTTAGAAAATAAAAAGAGCCAGCTAATTGAAGCCTGGAATAAGCAGCAGCAAACGCTGACCGATACTGTAAAACTTGACCTTAATGGAATTGCTGCCAATTATGTTGATCAAAAGATATTAGTATTAAAGTGATCCATACTGGTTGTATATAGTTTACCTGTCGGGTTCCTGGGTTTTCTATCCGAGGAGTTTTACCATTTCACTAAAGCGTTCCTCGACCCCCTAAGAACAGCCAACCTCCTCTAGTCGATGCCGCAGCATAGCAGCTATATTCACAAAATTTAAAGCACAATTATAAATGCTGAACATATTATGACTAATTGCCAGTTTACCCCGTTGATGGAAGTTGTTTTGCAGCGCCCCGCGGAGGACCCGTTTTTCATAAATAAAATGCCAATAATTGCTTCCCTGCAAATTCCTCCTGGCGCTTGACTGGAATAGTAAAAGTGTTATTATCTAAATAGAACAAATGTTCCGTTTGGATAAAGGAGACTTGGCATGGGAGATAGAGTTATTTTACATTCCGACCTTAATAACTTCTATGCTTCGGTGGAATGCTTGCATAGGCCTGACCTGCGCAATAAACCGGTAGCGGTCTGCGGAGATCCGGCTGCCCGGCATGGAATTGTGCTGGCCAAAAATTATCTGGCCAAAGCAACCGGCATCCAAACCGGTGAAGCTATTTGGCAGGCCATGCAAAAATGTCCGGGGCTGATTGTACTCCCGCCGAATTATCCGCTTTATTTGCGATTTGCACGGTTGGCCCGCTGTATTTATGCCAGCTATACCGATCAGGTTGAACCGTTTGGACTGGATGAAGCTTGGCTGGATGTTACTGATAGTCAAATATACGGAGACGGTACCGAGATTGCCAACGAAATTAGAGAGCGGATTAAATTTGAAATGGGTGTAACCGCATCAGTTGGGGTGAGTTATAACAAGATATTTGCCAAGTTGGGAAGTGACCTAAAAAAACCGGATGCTACTACCGTCATCACCCGCGACAATTTCAAGCAAGTTGTATGGCCCCTGCCCGCCGGTGATTTGCTGTATGTAGGCCGAGCCACGAAGCGCAAGCTGGCCCGTTGCGGCATCAGCAGTATTGGTGATATTGCCCATACCGATCCGGAATCATTAAAATCCACTCTGGGAAAATGGGGCGAAGTGCTATGGTCATTTGCCAACGGCAATGACCACTCACCGGTAATACGCATGGGTGAAGAAGGCATGATAAAAAGTGTCGGGAACAGTATCACTACTCCGCGCGACCTGGAAACCAACGAGGATGTAGAAATTATTTTTTATATGCTGAGTGAAAGTGTGGCTGCCCGGATGCGTGAACACGGCTTTAAATGTCGGACTGCTCAAATTCACATCCGGGATAATACCTTGTTTAGCTTTGACCTGCAAGGCAAGCTTTTAAAACCCAGCCAGCTCTCCTCTGAGCTGGCGGAAAAGGCCATGGAGCTTTTCCAGGCGCATTATCGCTGGTCAAATCCCATCCGCAGTATTGGGCTGCGGGGGTGCGATTTGGTGACTGCCGATACCCATGAGCAGCTTTCCCTGTTCGAGGATGAAAAAAGACGCCTGAAACAGGAAAAAATGGAGGCGACCGTAGATATGCTGCGCCTCCGATACGGCCATTTCTCGATTCAAAGGGCAGTTTTGCTGAAGGATACTGATCTGGGTGCTATAAACCCCAAAGAAGAGCATATTATCCACCCGGTATCATTCTTTAAGGGGGGCCAATTACCATAATGGAGGAAAAGCGCTACAGCAATCCTAATAAAATATATCTTAGCGTTACGGCAGTTTTCTATCCAGATGGAGGTTTTAAACCAACCTCATTTGTATGGGAAGACGGTCATGAATATAGAATAGAAAGAGTAATAGATATTCGCAGGGCGGCCAGTCTAAAAGCCGGTGGTGTCGGTATTAGATATACCTGTAAGGTGCAAAACAAAGAGGTCTATCTGTTCCTGGAGGAAGACCGCTGGTTTATGGAAAGAAGGGGGGATTAGCCATCTGCGGAAGGTATCTTATATCTACAGAAGAAGAAATACTGGAAATCAGAGAAATTATGCAGGAGATTAATCGCCGTTATGCCAATACATCCGAGTATGCCAGGATGAAAAACGGAGAAATCTTTCCCACTAATACTGCACCAGTGATCACAATGATAGATAAACAAGTGCAGGCATGCTTATTTACCTGGGGATTTCCTGGCTGGCAGGAAGGCGGCGTAATTATTAATGCCCGCAGCGAAACCGTAGCGGAAAAAGCCATGTTTCGCCAGGCCTTTGTAAATAGGCGCTGTGTTATCCCGGCAACCGGATTTTACGAGTGGCAAAAAGTGCCCGGTAAAAAGAAAAAGGACCGATATCTTTTTAGCATGCCGGATACCCCGGTGCTTTATATGGCCGGCTTATATAGTGTTTATGAGCAAGATGGAATTAAGCTGCCGAGCTTTGTAATTCTCACTACTGCAGCCAATCTATCCGTGCAGCCTATCCATAACCGCATGCCGGTTATTTTGGAAAAACACGAACAAGAAACCTGGTTAAAAGACGCAGGATTTGCCCGACATATTATTGAACGACAAGGCCCACGACTGAAAGCTTTGCCTGTCCTTGCCCGGATAGAAAACTAAATTAATCTGTCTATCCTTAATAGCGAAAGTTTTTGCATGGACTAGCGTAAATATTTCTATAGAGGAAAAGAAATATTTACACTAGTCCATATTCTTTTTTATTCCATAAAGTTATATAAAAATTGTCCGGCAAGGATTAAAATGGCGTTAAAAGCAAATTTATTTGTTTAAGTCAGATGGAGGGGGATGTAATGGTGTTATGTAAAATGAAAAAATATTGCCTAATAGGGGGACTGGTTTTTTTGTGGCTCTGGTATCTTCCTGGCGCAGCGACCGCGGAAACCGACATTAAAATCAGTATATGTGATCCTGATCGCCCGCAAATACCCGGGCAGCAGCAGGAGGGAAACACCGTATATAGCGTGCTCAGCTCACCCCAGGTCGGCTATGGAGAGAATCGAGAACTGGGAACGGTAAGGGCTGCCGGCAAACCTGGCATTGCCATTCCGGTTGCGCAAGGGAAAAAAGTAAAGATAACTCTGCCGGTAGGGATCAGCTATATGCAGATACCCACCAGTGAAAATTATAGAAACTATGTGGAATGGCCGACCGCAATCAATGGCCAGGCTAATCAAATAGCAGACCAGGCTGGCAAGCCCGGAATGAAATTCGTATCAGCCAGCCCCCGCACACTTACACTGCAGGTTGAAAGCCTAAATACAGCTGCACCAGTAATGGCGCTGGACTTTGTGTTTAATAAAGCCAATTATAGTACGGTCAGAGTTTCCAGGATTCTAGAAGATGTTGAGAAATACAGTGCTGATACAGAGGGGCAATTAAGCCGCCTGGAGTTTTTCCGATTACTGGTGGATGTTAGTCTGCCCTTTTCATCTGGTCCACTTATATCGGCTGAAAGTAAGCCTGGTTGGGAAGCCCGTTTTACCGACCTAAAAGATTTGCCAGCTGCTGATCTGGGGAAAATTAGTCCTTTATTGGAGGCTGGATTTGTGAACGGTTATCCGGGTGGAAAACTATTAGCCGGGCAGTCCATCAGCCGGGCTGAAGCGGTCAATCTAGCCGGAAAGGTCTTTGCCGGTTCGGGCAAAAAGGCCAGTTTTAAAGATCCCATCCCAGCCTGGGCTGTAGCCGGCATCGATTCAGCAGTGAGCGGAGGAATTGTTGCGGGCTATCCGGACGGCAGTTTTCAAGGCGAGCGTTTGCTGAACAAGGCCGAAGCACTGGCCATCGTGCAAAACTGCCTGGAAAGCTATAGCCGGAAGTAGACGGCTTCTTTCAAAAACATTCGTGCCCATCATGCGATAGCCGGCCAGGGAATTATGCCCTGGCCGGCTATAAAAATTTATTCCTTCCAGAAGCGTTTGGCCTGGGAGCGGAGTTCGTCCCTGAAATCGGGATGGGCCACTGAAATCATGGCTTTGATCCGGTCAGACACCCGTTTGTATTTGAGGTTGGCTACACCGTACTCGGTAATTACGTATTCTACCTCCGTGCGGGGAGTGGTGACAATGGTTCCCTGTGGCATGAAGGGAACTATACTTGATTTTAGTTTGCCTTCCTTGTCCTTCCAGGAGGAGTTCAGGGCAAGAATACTTTTGCCTCCTTGAGAACGAGCCGCTCCCTGTATAAAGTTCATCTGTCCGCCAGTCCCGCTGTACTGCCGATGACGAATCGACTCCGCCCCCACCTGTCCGGTCAAATCCATACACAAGGCGTTATTGACCGATACCAGGTTATCGTTTTTCCCGATCACGTAAGGGTCATTATTAAATTGGACTTCGGTAAACAGGAAATCCTCATTATGATCTACGTAATCCCATAATTCTTTATCCCCTACGCAAAACGTAGCCAACAGCTTGCCCGGCTGATAGTTCTTGCGAGAACCATTCACCACGCCTGCTTTCATGAGGTTCATAAAGGACTTCTGGACCACCTCGGTATGAACTCCCAGGTCTTTTTTATCCAACAAAAAGTACCCAATGGCATTGGCCAGCCCCCCCAGGCCAAGTTGTATGGTGGACCCATCAGGTATCATGTCTGCAATGTAAGCTGCAATTTGTTGTTCTACCTCGGTAATAGGGATATCAGGTATCTCTACCAGATCAGCGTTACTCTCACAGATATAATCAATTTCCGAGATATGGATTTTTAGAGCGTCTCCCGCCAGCCAGGGGGTTTTAGGATTTACCTCAGCCAGGACCAAATCCGCTTTAGCAATAGCAGCTCTTGGCACTAATCCGCCGAAACAGGAGCGGTTACAGAACCCGTTTTCATCTGGCGGTGTTACCACCATTGCTACTACGTTGGGGTTTCTCCAATCCTGCCAGGGTCCCAACTGGTTCAAATGCTGGGGAACATAAGAGGCCGTACCCCATTCAATCAAGACCCTCTCCACCGGTCCCACGAAAGGCGTTTCTATATGAATGTTTTCCTTGTATTGCGGCTGCATAAAATCATACAATTTGAGTGCCAATCCCAGGCATATAGTAACATTGTTCAACTCTTGCACCCGCTTGGCCAGGGCCACATGAAAATCGTGCGGAATGTTAATGCCGCCCGGCTCAAGAATTATGTCCCCGCTCTTGATCATAGCAGCCAGTTCTTCAGCACTGCGCAACTTGCTCTGATATTCATCCTTCCATGAGGCGTAAGTTTTCTCTATACAGTCTTTTTCTGACAGCGCCATAATAAAACCTCCTCCCCAAAATTAGCAGTTCAATATTGTGAAGTGCAAATAGTGTGCCAGTCTTCAGGGGAGGCTATATTTAACTATTCTATTTTTGATAAACCAGGTAATGTCAAAATAAATGGACACTTTTACAAGTGCCCTTGCTGTTTAGCCAAACCAAGTGTCCAAAACGATGGACTAAAGTCTAAATATTTTGACATATCACAAGATTCAGATAATTTTGAATTCTTCCAGTTTGTTGTAGAGGGCCGAGCGGCTGATGCCCAGTAATTCGGCTGCCTTTCTCCGGTTACTGCCACTGACCTGCAAAGCTCTGATAATAACGGCTTTTTCCGCTTCTCGCCTAGCTTCTTTTATATCGAAGCCTTTGTAAGCTTCAGGAACCATATCCTTCTCGAGGGTATCCCTGGTGAAGCGAAGCAGGTTATCGACCGTAATTGTACCTTTCCGGGCATCTATACAGGCTCTTTCGATAACAGTATTGAGTTCCCTGACGTTACCGGGCCAGTGATAGGAAGATAGCAGCTTCAAAGCTGAATTATTAATACCTTCCACCGCAGCGCCGTTCTCGCGGTTGTAGCTATCAATAAAATGCTGGCAAAGCAGAGGTATGTCTCCCAGGCGCTCCCGCAAGGGAGGAATATTTATAGTAAAAGTATTCAGGCGGAAGAACAGGTCCTTTCGGAATTTTTCGGCAGTCACCAGTTTATTCAAAGGTATATTGGTGGCTGATATGACCCGCACATCCACTGAAATCAATGCAGTCGAACCGACTCTTTCAATTTCATTCTCCTGTAGAGCCCGCAGCAATTTAGCCTGCGCCGCCCAGGACAATTCACTAACTTCGTCGAGAAATATACTGCCGTGGTTAGCCAGTTCAAATTTACCCGGCTTGCCGCCTTTACGTGCTCCCGAGAAGGCCCCTTCTTCGTAACCGAAAAGCTCGGACTCGATCAAATTCTCAGGGATGCCGGCACAATTTACCCGCACAAATGGCCCTTCCCTCCTGGAGCTTTCCTGATGGATAGCATGAGCTAGCAGTTCTTTACCTGTGCCGGTAGAGCCATATATTAGAATGGGAATATTCGATGGGGCTACGGCTTTAACCAGCTCTTTAGTTTCAATTATTTCCTTACTTTCTCCGAGTATGGCTCCCAACGAATACTTGGCGTTATAAATGCGCCGGAGCTCTTCTTTGTAGTACTTCAGTTCGGAAAACATTTTCTGTACTCGCTGGGCGAACCCCTGGGCTTCATTTAGATAGCGAAAAATGTTAATCCCCAGCGCTCCAATTACCCCGTTTTCACCCATTATGGGGATACGGGAGACGATCTGGATTTTACCGTTTAGTTCCCACGTATCAGCGGTAATTGCTTTCCCGGTATTCAAAACCTCCAGTAAACGAGTATGGGGAAACACTTTATCTATTCTTTGACCTAGTACATGGTCTTTGACTAAACCGGATTCACGCACATAATAATCGGTAAAGACCCGGATAATTCCATTTTCATCGATTATTATAGCACCTTCAACCCCATTTAAAATTTCTTCCACTATTGCCAGTTCCCTTAGGCTTAACTCGCTAAGCTTCTTCATATTTTCCCCTACCTTAAAATGCGCAGTATTATTTACTGGTTAATGTAAAATAATAAAAATTAACCCATAAATTTACTTTACCATATCAGGTAGGCATGGCCAAGGTCATGAGAGAAGCAATCCCAATCTATTGTGACAATTTAGAAAAATAATATTCCGGGGGTTAAGCTATTATGCCCTCCTATCATGCTCCTATATGTTTAATCATGATTTTGGTTATAGTTGAACAACACTGAGATCCGGAGGCCTAAATAGGTCGATATTGCTAGACCATAGATTAGAATTATAAATAAACCTGCCAATCCTTCCAACCAAGTACCTTTTCCCGCTATAGGAACTAAAGTGAATAAAATGCATAATGGAAGTAGAAGTAATCGCAATAGCGTGGTAATGCCGTGTTGTAAATCTTCCCATCTAACGGGTAACATGCGCAAAAACAAATCTTGGCTGTGTTCCTGCCATATCGTTTGCAACATAAAGCCCAAAGCTGATAGAGCTCCAATCATAAAGACCAGTTTATACCAGAAGGGAACTGCTTCAACCAGCAAAAATCCCGACACCAGATAGAACTGCGTCCAGAGCAACCAAAGATTACGTTTACGAAAAAAGTATTTAATAAAGAAGTAGGTGTAAGTTAGCTTTTTGTTAAACGCTATTCCCCAACGAATCTGCCCCCACCGGGATTTTCCGCTTTTGCCTCCCGCCTGCACCTGAGCTTGGTATCCTAGAAATAGGCGCATCATGCTGATGTCATAGTTTTCTTCTGCGACAGCCACCATATCCCAGTTATTAATTGGCAGCAGCCATTTAATTAACATAAACGCAATTAACCATAGGAAGCCATTAAGGGCTAGGTAAAGCTTGGCATCCGCGTGCTGAAGAAATGGTGCAAGCACATTAAGCCATGACCAGAAAAAAGCCAGCGCCAGCATAAGCTGAGTAGCTTTATGAGCCCAGGAAGAAAGGCGATTGGCCAGATGCCAGTTAATGAGTAACAACATCACCTTAATAGCCAATACCCAGAGGCTAAGCAACAGCCAGGTATTAAGGTCAATTTGTTGAATGTGGTGATAGAAAGGATAGGCAATAACTAAAACCAGAATCACAGGCAGAGATTTAACCATAATACTAATAATTTGTCCGTAGTTTATTAGTCTCCTAAAATCGGACTTATGGTGATAGACAAAAATGAGATCAGCTCTGCTCATATAGGTACGGGCGGCTCCGACCGCAACGCAAAGAGAGATTATTAAAGGCCACAGAACCTGAAAATCTGGTGAGTACCAAGCAGGCAGGCTATGGAGCAATTCGAGATAGAACGACCCGGCAAGAATCAATCCAGGGACAATGATGTAAAGGGAGACCCAGAAATCGACGGTTAGCCCTATTAGCTCTTTAGTTATATGCAATCGATAGCTTAGGCGGCGATTAAACAGGAGTCTGCTTAACATCATATACATTATTACCTTTTCACTAATTTGGTGAATATATCAAATAAACTAGCGTTGGGAAGTTGTGCCTGAGCCTGTAATTGCTGCAGGGTGCCTTCGGCCACCATTTTACCATGATTAATCAGGATTAGACGATCACATATTCGTTCTGCAATATCCAGGGCATGGGTGCTAAGTAATATCCCTGCCCCCCTAGACTTCTCGCTGCTAAATCGATGCAGAAGTTCACTAATCGCAAAGGGGTCCAAACCATTGAACGGCTCATCAACCAAATAAAGTACAGGCTGAATTAGACAAGCACACAAGACCATAACCTTTTGCCGCATACCCTTGGAAAAACCACCCGGAAATGAATGCTGATTATCCAGCATATCAAACTGTTCCAGCAATATTCGGGCTTGTTGATCAAATGCGGATTTTTCCATCCCGTGGGCCATGCCTACTATTTCTAAATGTTCCCATAAGGTTAGTTCATTATATAAAGCTGGTAGCTCAGGTATATAGGTGTATCCGGAAGAGTGGGCGGGAGGAAGCTTTACCTGCCCCTTAAACCTTCCAATCATACCTAATATGGCTTTAATGGTAGTTGACTTACCGGCGCCGTTGGGGCCAATTAAGCCTACTATTTCCCCGGGTTTTATGCAAAATGATAAATCACGCACAGTGGGGGTATCTTTCCGGTATCCTGACCATAATTCATTGACTATTAATAGTGAATTAGAGTCTGCTCCTAATATTGAAGCCGTTTCATCTTTATAAATTTCTGCTTCAGGAACACCATTCAAATCAGGCATTTTGTGCATTAGCTGACTACCCTCTTTTTAAATTTAAGACCTATTAGCCATTTAGTTATTCGTTTATTATATCATTTATAAATTCGAACTTAGTAATACCAAGAAGATGTCTGCTCATGAAGGAAGCTAATCATTTTTTAATTTTAAAGATCAGGTGGTTATTGTTACTGGAGGAGCTATGGGTATAGGAGAAGGAATAGCTGCAGAATTTGTCCGGTATGGAGCTGTTGTGATTATTGCAGATAAATTCAGTTTAATAACATATAGCTTGCAGAAGTAAGCGTAGTATGTTACCATATTTCTGCGAGTGATGCGGAGCCGTGGTGTAGCGGTTAACATGCCGGCCTGTCAAGCCGGAGAGCGTGGGTTCAAATCCCATCGGCTTCGCCATATTATTTTCTAGTCCGAGCCGAAATAGGTGTTGCTCCTTATAAATGACACTTAGATTGACGAGCGGGAGTAGCTCAGTGGTAGAGCACCGGCTTCCCAAGCCGGGTGTCGAGGGTTCGAACCCCTTTTCCCGCTCCATTTTAATGCTTTTAGACATATTGCTCCGATTAAGGAATACATATATTCTAGCAGTAGGATTATACTGCGGTAATTTCATACAGGAAGGGGGTTTGGAGTTTGAAAAAACACATAACCACGGTAATTAATCCCAATCTTAAAAGGGATAAAGACGCCATAAACTGCCGGGAATGCGCCACCTCTTGCCAGTCGGCTTGTAAGACCTCCTGTACGGTTGGAAATCAGAACTGTAAAAATCAGAACTAAGAGAAAGTGGGGCGCAAGCCCCTTTTTTTGTGCTGTTTTTAGTCAGTAACTAAACCAGCCTATCATATCAGGAAACGAGGAGAAGCGTATTGCTACCATTGGCTAATTATGATTTCTCTGCTAATATTCATCTTTTTCAATGGCAGAATCAAAACCTGCTGCTGGATGTAAACAGCGGAGCCATACATGTTTTGGATGAAACCAGCTATAAATATATAGAAAAACTAATAATATACCAAGGCAATCAGGACCAGGTTATGGAATCGCTGGCAGCAGAGATTCCTGGAGATGAATTCGGTGAAATTGCTGAGGAAATATTAGAAGCCTATCAGACTGGTGCCCTTTTCAGTGAGCAAGAGGTTTGGCCGGTTGATTTGTCGCGTCTGCAGATAAAAGCTTTGTGTCTGAATGTAGCCCATGCCTGCAATATGAAATGCAGCTATTGTTTTGCCAGCCAGGGTGATTTCGGAATGGATGCCTGCCTGATGTCCTTGGAAACAGCCAAGCAAGCCCTGGATTTTCTAATGCACCAGAGCGGTGATATAAGGAATCTGGAAGTAGATTTTTTTGGCGGCGAACCGTTGCTGGTGGCTCCCATGTTGCAGGAACTGGTTAAGTACGGCAGAGAACTGGAAAAGCAGTGGAACAAGAACATTAATTTCACCCTGACTACGAATGCCCTGTTGCTGGACGATGATATTATACAGTTTGTTTTGGATCAGAAAATGGGAGTCATTCTGAGTCTGGATGGAAGGCCCGCGACCAATGACCGCCACCGTATGTTAAATGATGGTTCGGGGAGCTATGATATCATAGTACCCAACATTAGGAAGATGGTGGATAGTCACCCCATAAGTTATTATGTACGCGGCACCTTCAGCAAAAAAAACCTGGATTTCTCCAAGGATCTCCAGCATATTGTGGAGCTGGGGTTCAAGTCGGTTTCGTTGGAACCGGCGGTGGGAAAGGACAATGGATTCAGTATTCAGGAAGAAGATCTGCCCGAGGTCTTGCTGGAATATGAGCGTATGACCGAGTTACTATACGCTTACAAGCAGGCAGGAGAGACGGTGGACTTTTTTCATTTTAACCTGGATTTGCAAAAGGGACCCTGTCTGGCCAAACGCGTCTCCGGTTGTGGAGCGGGCATGGAATATCTGGTAGTGACCCCCTCCGGGGATATTTATCCCTGTCATCAGTTTGTCGGTGAAAATAATTTTCTGATGGGTAATATTTTTGAGGCTTCATTAAACGAACAAATACGCCGGGATTTTGCCCATAATCATTTACAGAACAAGCCGGAATGCAAAGCCTGTTGGGCACGCTATTTCTGTGGAGGCGGCTGTCACGCTAATGCTTACCATAGTAATGGTGACATATCCAAGCCCAGTCAGGTCAGTTGTGCCATGCACCGCAAGAGAATTGAAGCTGCCATTTATCTGGAAACCATGGAAAAAATGGTTCAGTTATAATTAATGTAATTTTCCAGCAGGAAGATTTGGATGGAGTGTAGAAATAGAAACAGACAAAAAATAATTATAATATTGGAGATTTTATATGCAAAAATTATTACAGAACAAAAAATTGCTAGGAATAGGATCTGGAGTTCTGGTAGTGCTGTTGCTGGGAGTATGGTTTTTAGGAGTGAAAACACCTGCTTATGCAGTTTATATTAACAATAAGCCCAAATTCATAGTTAAGGATGCTAGCTCAGTAAATATAGCTCTGGCGAAAATAACTAAACAACAATCCGTTGGGCATAATAATCTGAAAATAAACTGTAAAGTGGATCTGAAAAGAACTTTTGTTAAGAGAGATACCCTTTTAGACGCCAATAAGGTGGAAACTGAGCTAAAAAAGAACCTGCAGTTCAAAACAATGGCCGCAGCCATTGTTGTAAATGGTAAAAACGTTGCCTACGTAGATAATAAAGCGGCGGCGGAAAAGCTTATCCAACAAATTAAGAACGAAAACAGCAGTGTGGGCCAAGGAGAGAAGCTGATATCGGCTGCTTTTGTGGAAAAAGTCTCGATAAAAGAAACCCAGATTTCTCTGGCGGAAGTACTATCGCCGCAAGGGGCTTGGAATAAAATTACCACCGGAACTGCGAGCCCGGAAAAATATAAAATTCAGGAAGGCGATAGCTTGTGGAGCATTGCCAGAAAGAATGATATGTATGTAGCGGATATTCTGAAAGCTAATCATTTGCAGGAAAATGATATTTTGGATCTGGGGCAGGAGATTATACTGATAAAAAGTAAGCCCCATATAAATGTAATTGCTAAAGTAGAAGGCAGCAAGACGGAGCCAATTCCCTACGAAACCAAGATAGTAACTGATCGCAATGCTGCTAGCAGCATTAAGGTAAAAAGCCCTGGTGCAAATGGAGAAAAACAGGTTGCGTATGTTTTAAGCAAACGCAATGGTACTATTGAAAAAAAGGATATTGTTTCTGAAAAGATAATTAAAAATCCCAGCGACCGCGTGGTGGTAAAAGGAAGTCGCGTTATCCAGGTAGCTTCCCGTGGTGGAGGAGGAACGATTGGCTCAGGCAATCTGGATTGGCCTGTACAAGGATCAATTACTCAATTCTTCGGTCGCCATACGGGAATAGATATTGCCGGTAGTATAGGATCGGCAATTCGGGCAGCAGATAGCGGAACCGTAGTCTTTGCTGGACGCGAGGGCGGATATGGCAACTTTGTAATTATCAATCATGGCAACGGACTGGTTACCCGCTATGCACATTGCTCCAGTATTGCAGTTTCCCAAGGGCAGTCTGTGTCTCGCGGACAGACCATTGCTACGAGAGGATCAACCGGTAATAGTACTGGACCACATCTGCATTTTGAGGTAGTAGCTAATGGGAGTTTTGTTAATCCATTGAACTATTTACGTTAGTTTAATCCACAACCCTGGCCTGATGGGGTCAGGGTTCTTGTTTTTATTAAACAAAAAAAAGGAGGCATGCTCATGTATGATGTTATTATTTTGGGTGCCGGTCCAGCAGGTTTAACGGTAGGTCTATATACTGGCAGAGCCAAGTTGAAAACGCTAATTTTAGAATCCAACAATATTGGTGGTAATGCTGCCTGGATTGACCAATTGGATAATTACCCCGGATTTCCCTTTGGAGTTACCGGTGCTGAACTAATGGATAGCTTCCACAAACAAGCTGAGCGCTTTGGAGTAGAGGTGAGTTTTGAAGAGGTTATAAATGTTGAATCCTTGCCGGAAGGGAAAAAGGTAATCACCACACAAGGCGAATACCTGACTCGAGCGGTAGTTATTACGCTGGGCGCTCGACGTAGTGAACTGAAGGTGCCAGGGGAACAAGAATTCAAGGGCAGCGGAGTTTCTTACTGTGCTACCTGTGATGCAGCATTTTTCGAAGGCTATCCGGTTGCAGTGGTTGGCGGAGGAGATTCAGCCGTAAAAGAGGCTCTTTTCCTGTCAGATTTTGCTTCCAAGGTATACCTGGTTCATCGTCGGGAAGGCTTCCGGGCTAATCAAACCGCTGTGGACAAAATGCTAGCTAACGAGAAAATTGAACTTAAATTAAATAAAGTAGTAACTCGGGTTGAGGGTGATAGTATCATGCGCCGGGTCATTCTTCAGGATGTCATTACCAATACTGAAGAAATTTTAGAAGTAGAAGGATTATTTATTAGTATCGGACTGACAGCCGCCGCTGATTTTCTGGAAAGTTTGTTGGATACCGAAGAAGGTTATATCATAACTGATGAAGAGATGCAGACGTCTGTGGAAGGTATATTTGCAGCCGGGGATATCAGGGTCAAAAGAGGTCGCCAGGTAGCTACGGCGGTAGGTGATGGAGCCCAGGCGGGGATAGCAGTAAGCGCCTACCTCAAAGAATAGCTGATATCCCAGTATTTGCTTAGCCTTTTAAAGCTCTGCCCATAGTATAATCATGGGTAGAGGGGAGGGGCAAATACTATGTTGGGGAGTAAACATCAACTCGGCAGTATGCTGGTACTGTTGCTGCTCATAGTAGCCACTGGCTTCGGGTTTTATCTGTGCAAAAACACCGCCCTGCCTAGACAGATCTGGCAGAATTTTTTTCATTTTATGGTGGGACAGGAAACCAAGCTTAATACTGCACAGTTTCAGGAGCTAAAAACCGAGCACTTTACAGTTAAATATACCCAGGTTGATAGTGATTATGCTGCTATGGTAGCCAGCACCGCTGAAGCAGCCTATACATCAGTTGGTAAGGAAATGGGTTGGCAAGCCCAGCAAGAGACTAGTATTGTGGTGTATCCTGACAGTCAGAGCCTGGCCAAAAGTTTTGGTTGGGACAAAGACGAAAAGGCCATGGGGGTATACTGGGGGGGCACTATCCGGGTTTTATCACCCCGAGAATGGCTGAAACAGTCCTATGATCAGGATGAATTTCTCAGAGAAGGTCCTATGGTACACGAATTTGTGCATTTAATGGTTGACGATAAGACCAGGGGGAATTATAATCGCTGGTGGACAGAGGGAATAGCTCAGTATATAGAAAAGAAAATAACTGGCTTTGAGTTTGATACACCTAAGGGTGGAAGACCGGGGCAGATATACAGCTTTGAAGAGCTGGAGAAGAAGTTTGACGAGCTCAACCAGCAGATGGCTTATTGGGAATCCCTTCAAGCCATAGAATTTATTGCTTACCAATATGGGGAAGGGCAATTATATATGATTATGGATTACCTGGCCAAGGGGTATTCTGTCTCCAAGGCGATTGAAAAGACCACGGGTATTGATTTTAATACTTTTGCATATCAATGTTATCAATATATGGAAAAGCAATAGTGAGGTGTACTTCTTGAAGGACAATCTGGTAATTGAGGGAGGACAACCATTATACGGCAACGTCCGCATTAGCGGTGCGAAGAATGCCGGGCTGGTCCTTATTGCCGCCAGTATAATGGCTGAAGGCGAAACCATTCTCGATAACGTACCCAAAATTTGCGATGTCGAGGTTATGATACAGATATTAAATGAAATGGGAATAGAGGCTTACTGGAATCCAGACGAAAGCCTTTCGATTAAGCCGCCGGTGGAGGCGGTAAAAGTGCAGACTCCTTATGAATTAGCGAAAAAGCTGCGGGCTTCCAACTTATTCTTAGGGGCATTGCTGGGACGTCAGGGAGAGGCGGTAGTTTCGCTGCCGGGAGGTTGTGATATTGGTTCCCGGCCTATGGATTTGCATTTAAAAGGTGCCCAGGCTCTGGGTGCGGAGATAGAAATAGAGCATGGCTTTATTTATGCTAATTCCCGCCGGCCCGGGGGAGCCAGGGTATATTTGGATTTTCCCAGTGTAGGTGCAACTGAGAACATCATGATGATGGCCAGCAAAACCCCGGGGCAAACCATTATAGAAAATGCCGCCAAGGAGCCCGAAATCGTAGATCTGGCCAATTTTTTAAATTCCATGGGAGCCAAAATAAGAGGCGCAGGTACTGATTTAATAAAAATAGAGGGCGTACCGGTGTTAAAAGCCTGTCGCTATGCTATTATTCCCGATCGTATTGAGGCCGGCACTTATATGATTGCTGCCGCTATTTCCGGCGGTGAAGTGGTGGTGGAAAACATTATTCCTACCCATTTACACCCCATTATTGCCAAATTACAGGAAACGGGTGCAATTATTACTGAGACCGAACAGGGCCTCTTGGTGAAAGCCGGGAAAAGGATATTGCCAGCCGATATAAAGACTATGCCATATCCCGGATTTCCTACGGACATGCAGTCACAGATGATGGCTTTACTATCGCTAGCTGAAGGAACCAGTGTGATCGTAGAAAATGTTTTCGAGAATCGTTTTCAGATAGTGGACGAGCTTAAGCGCATGGGGGCAAAAATTAAATTAGAGGGACACTCAGCGGTAGTTGAAGGAACTCCCTCCCTTTATGGAGCCCGAGTAAAAGCCACTGATTTGCGTGCCGGTGCGGCCTTGATTCTGTGCGCATTGGCAGCTCACGGCGAAACGGTTATTGAGGATGCTATCCACATATTCCGTGGCTATGAAAACATTAAAGAAAAACTAGAAGCACTAGGAGCCAAAGTAAAATAGAAGTATAAAATATTTATTATAAGAGTAGCATAAAAAAATCCCTACCTTTCTGACCAGGGTGGGGATTTTTAATGCATACAGTCAGGATAAGGCTAAAGCTGTGATTTGAACTATCAAACGATCAGACTACCAGACATGAAATTTGGTAGTCACACAGAACATACTATCGAGTACACCTCTTACTTAGATGAGATTTTTCATTGCCGGGTATTTTTATCCAAGTATAAATAACCCACCCTGGCACAGAATATCTCTATCGACTATTTGAGGGGGAATAATGTGGATCGCAAAACTGTCCAGGGTATAAAATATTTCCTGATTTTTCTCTGTTTTGGTTTAGGTGCGGTTTTATTGGTCAGCAACTTGGTCAGTCCAAATAGATACGTGCTGAATAAAGCCAAGGATCAGCTCGTAATGGGATCAGTAAGTGATGTGGCCCGCCACGTAAGTCCCTCCATAGTAGGCATCAGTAATTTGCGCAGCACAGGGGATATGTTCAATCGGAGCAGCTCTGAGGCTACTGGCTCCGGGGTAATCTATGATCGTTCCGGTAACATCATAACCAATTACCATGTAGTACGCGATGCTGAGCATTTGATAGTTACCCTGGCAGATGGCAATACCAAAGAAGCCAGTTTGATAGGATCTGATCCACGCACTGATCTGGCTGTAGTGAAAATAAAAGTGGAGAAAAAAGTCTCTCCGGCTCGTCTGGGTAATTCCGATCGCCTGCTGGTCGGCCAAGAAGTAGTAGCCATTGGCAACCCATTGGGGCTGAGATTTGCCCGCTCGGTAACCTCAGGAGTAGTAAGCGGGTTGAATAGGGTTATAACCACCGAAGAAGGCTTTGTACTGCGGCTCATTCAAACTGATGCTGCCATCAACCCGGGCAATTCCGGCGGAGCCCTGGTGAACCTGGATGGAGAAGTTATTGGCATCAATACTATAAAAATTGCCATGTCGGGTTTTGAAGGAATGGGATTTTCCATACCGTCCAGTCAAGTAAAAGTGGTGGTTAACGAAATCATTAAGAACGGGCGCGTTATTCGCCCCCTGATGGGTATAAAAATTCTGGGAGAAATTAATCCCCAGGAAGCCAAGTATTATAGATTACCGGTTTCTAATGGAGTTATTGTTGCACCCCTGCCGGGTGGTCCAGCTCTACGGGGAGGGATTAAGACTAATGATATTGTTAGCAAAATAGATGGCGATTCCGTTGAGACCGGCTTGGAGATGCAGGAAAAGATATTTGCCCACAAAGTAGGAGACCAAGTCCAAATGGAAATAATTCGGCTGCCATCTAAGCCGGATAATAAAACAGAAATCCTTAAAATAACGATAGAACTGGTAAAAGATATGTAAGTATGTAATGTTATTTTCAGATTAATGGCCACTAAATTCCGCTCTTATCGCTAGGGCGGTTTATTTTTGCTTAAAGCTAAGTTAGACTATGAGAAGCAGCAGCAGAGCGGAGTGAAAGAATTGAAATACCGGATCATTTCTGTAGGCAAGATAAGAGAAAAATTTTATGCCGACGGTATAAAAGAATATATGAAAAGAATGGGACCCTATGCCAGCATAGAACTGCTGGATGGTCTGGAGGAAAAGGTACCCCCCCGACCCTCCGAAAAAGACATTGAAAAGGTTCTAAACAAGGAAGGTGACCGAATTCTAGCCTTGCTGGGGGATAATGAAATCCTGGCAGTGATTGACCCGCATGGAGAAGCCCTTAGTTCTGAACAATTAGCCAGCCGTCTGCAAGAATGGAACCTATCTGGCCAGAGCCGGGTAAACCTGGTAATAGGCGGATCACACGGTATTTCCAGGGCTGTAAAACAGCGCGCCGACCAGAGCATTTCGTTCTCGAAAATGACCTTCCCTCATCAAATGGCGGTGCTAATATTAACTGAACAGATTTACCGGGGCTTTAAGATCTTGAAAGGCGAACCGTATCACAAATAAGGGTAGCCATAATTAGAGATAATGGGGAGGATAAAGGTATGCTGCAAAACCAACTATACTTGAAAATGTTTATAATCTATCTTCTGCTAACCAATGTAGTAAGCTTTGGTCTGTTTGCCTGGGACAAACAGCGGGCACGCCAGGGAGCCTGGCGGATCAAGGAGCAGACGCTTTTTTTATGGGCAATTATAGGTGGCTCATTAGGGGGCTGGCTGGGTATGAGGGTATTTCGCCACAAAACCCGCCATCTTAAATTTAAATGGGGTTTTCCACTAATCGTGGTTATACAAGGATGTCTCATCTACTACATATGCAGATAAGCCAGGAATAATGTGCGGTCCAAGTGGAGAAAAAAGGCTTACCTGCATCATCCCAATCAAAAACAGATGGTTCATTGAGCTCGTTTGAATAATAAAGCCTTTGTCTTTCATTCTTGGCGGGACCTTCAGCAGTTAGTGACGATAATACCTTGATTTCCATTGGCTGGTGAAGATGCTCATGAAAAAATTGCTATTTATTTTTAATAAAATTGATATTTGCCATAATATAATATAAAGGACTCAGACTGAACTTCTATTTGCCTAAATAGATCAGGGAGGAATCGATATGGAAAAAGTAGTGATCAGGCAGTTACTGCGGGATATAAAGAGATATGCGGATCAGGAAGTGGAGCTTAGCGGTTGGATAAGGACTAATCGAGATCAAAAATCCTTTGGGTTTATGGCGCTGAATGACGGTACCCATTTTACCACCGTACAAGTAGTGTATGAAAAAGAAGCCCTGGCCAACTTTGAAGAAGTGGCTAGATATAGGGTGGGATCAGCTGTAACTATCCGCGGTACAATGGTGGAAACACCGCAGGCCAAACAAGCTTTTGAAATAAAAGCCCGGGAAGTTATTTTAGAAGGGGATTCCCCGGAAAACTACCCTATTCAGCCCAAAAGGCATACGCGGGAGTTTTTACGGGAGCAAGCCCATTTACGTCCCCGCACCAATCTATTTGCTGCTGTTTTCAGAGTTCGGTCGCTGGCGGCTTATGCAATTCATAAGTTCTTCCAGGATAGGGGTTTTGTCTATGTGCATGCACCTATCATTACTGCCAGCGATGCTGAAGGGGCCGGGGAAATGTTTAGAATAACTACCCTGGATGCAAAAAATCCACCCCTTGCCGAAACCGGTGAGGTTGATTTTGCAGCGGACTTTTTTGGACGCAAAACCAACCTTACGGTCAGTGGGCAATTGGAAGCTGAAGCTTTCGCCCTGGCATTTAGGGATGTTTACACCTTTGGTCCCACCTTCAGAGCCGAGAATTCCAATACAGCCCGCCATGCAGCCGAATTCTGGATGATCGAACCGGAGATAGCCTTCGCTGACCTGACGGATGACATGAATCTGGCTGAAGCTATGGTAAAGTATGTTATCAATTATGTACTGGAAAATGCTCCGGAAGAAATAGAGTTCTTTAAGGAATTCGTTGATAAAGGTCTGGGGGAAAGATTGCAAAATGTAGTAGAATCGGAATTTGCCCATGTAACGTATACCCGGGCGGTTGAAATATTAAAGGAATCTGGTCAGCAATTTGAATATCCGGTGGAATGGGGAAGTGATCTGCAGACTGAGCACGAGAGGCATTTAACGGAAAAGGTTTTTGGCAAACCAGTCTTTGTGACCGACTATCCCAAAGATATAAAAGCTTTTTATATGCGGCAAAATGATGATAACCAGACGGTTGCTGCCATGGATTTGTTGGTCCCCGGGGTAGGAGAATTAATCGGCGGCAGTCAAAGAGAAGAGAGAGTTAATAAATTAGAACAAAGAATGCAAGAGATGGGGATGGAAGCCAAGGAACTGGGGTGGTATTTGGAGCTCAGAAAATTTGGGGGCGTCAAGCATGCTGGATTCGGATTGGGTTTTGAAAGGCTTATCATGTATATTACCGGGGTAAGCAATATAAGGGATGTGGTGCCCTTTCCCAGGACCGTTAAATCCTGTGAGTTCTAGCGGAGGTTGGCTAAGAATGACTGCCTGTATGTCTCTCCTTATGATAACCGCGTACCCTTATAACTAGATTTATAATCTGCTGGATTCAGCCACATTACGGCTACTAAGCGGGATAGGGGTATTTAAACAGTTAAGCTTATTATGGATAAAAGCAAGCCCTCGGGTAAGTCTAGCAGTTTGCAATGCTAGCTTGCCGAGGGCTTCTTATCGTGATAATTACTTATTAATACTAATTTAACAAACTGATCTTAGAATTCGAATATTTCATCCGGAGCTTCTATAACCGACATATCCCCGAGTTTTATTATCTCAAGGATGTGCCATACATTGGGAACTGCAGTGTTCAGGTAATAACGAGCGGACAGGACTTTGCCCAGATAGAAGTTATAATCATAGTGATCGGAAGCTAGTTCAGCCAAACGCTGCTTGGCAATTACCGCCTGATCCATTAGCAGATAACCGCAGTATAATTGGGAGGTAGCTGTCAGGATGCGGCGCGCATAAACAGCCATTAAGCCTAGCTTGCCGGAACCAACATAGCCGCCAATGGTCATCTGAATCTCACGATAAGCGGCCAGGGCTTTTTCCAAATGTTCCATTTCTCTTTCCATGCCATCAAAATTGCCTTTGTATTTGGCGATGAATTCATCGACTTCGGCCAGGATGGAAGCAAAGATAGCTCCTTTGCCCTGCATCCATTTGCGTCCAATCAAGTCCATGGATTGGATAAAGTTGGTGCCTTCCCAGATGGACCAGATTTTACAGTCGCGAGCGGAATTAGCGGCCGGATAGTCTTCACAGTATCCATAACCACCATAAGATTGCAGAGATTCGGCAATTAAGCCCCAGGCTTCGTCACTGGGATATGCCTTACATAATGGGGTCAGCATATCCATTTTATTTTGAGCCCATTTTCTGCGTTCCGGATCAGGATCATTTTCCCGAACATCATCATAGAAATAGCACTTCGACAATAAGGCCCTACAGGCTTCGGTGGTTGATTTGTTAAGCAGATACATCCGCTTGACGTCTTCATGTTTGTTGATGGTAACACGGCCTAGTTTCGGGTTGGTCAGAAGACGCCCCTGAATACGCTCTTTGCCGTAATCTTTGGCATTCCAGTATGCATTGGAAGCTACTGCGGTTGAAAGGCGACCGGTATCCAGACGAGCTTCATTCATCATGTTAAACATTTGAACAATACCCTGGCCTACACCGTTTTCATCGGGAGGATCGCCGATTAACCAGCCGCGGCAATTATTGTTCTCGCCGACTACCAACGCGGCAGTGGCAGAACCCTTAATGCCCATCTTATGCTCGATACCTATGCATTGCACATCATTCGGGGTTAAGCTGCCGTCGTCATTAACCCAAAATTTAGGAGTGATAAATAATGACAAACCTTTGGTTCCGGGTTTAGCACCTTCTATCCGAGCCAGGTAGAGGTGGATGATATTTTCTACATCGTCACGGTCACCACAGGTAATAAATATTTTTTGCCCTTTTATTTTATAAATTCCGGGTTCATCGGTAGGATAGGCTTTGGAGAGCAGGTCGCCTACATCCGACCCTGAAGTAGGTTCAGTCAGACACATGGTTCCACCCCAGGTACCATCAAATAGTTTGGGTAGGAACTTAGCTTTTAGTTCTTCACTGGCATAGTGCTTAAGAACATTCGCAACACCGCTGCCAGTAGCCGCATAAGCAAACATAGCCGGATTAGCTGCTGCTATTATTTCGTACAAGAGGCTAAGGAGAACGACGGGCACAACTCCTTCAACATCCTCTACGTTGCTGGTTGCCCAGCCATTCTCGTGCAGGAAACGGATGGCAGAATGGAATGAAGGGGGAAGGTAAACCTGTCCGTTTTCCCAACGAGCTCCAATGGCATCTGCATCTTCAGCAGTAGGAGCAATTATTTCAGCCGAAATTTTGCGCACCTGGTCAATTATGGTATCAAAATCATCCTTGGTATAATAGTCTTTATATTTATCGTAAGCTAGAATTTCATCGGTGGGTAACCATTCTTTTAAGATAAACTTTATATCTCTAGTGTTGTATGCATATCTGTAAGACATAACTCACTCTTCCTTTCACTTTTATAATTCTAAATAACGTGTACGCTCCCAACTCCTAATTAGAGTTGCGGAAGCCTGTTTTACAGTGTTTCTAACCCATTCTATGAGTTGTCCCGGGTAGCTTTGGAATTGTATTTGGCATTGTATTCGGTAGTGATACTCCCCCCTTCAGGTTACTTTATCAATGGTAAAAACTGTAACTTTGTTATCTTATTTTTACATATAATTCGATAAATACAAATATTTTCCTGCTAGAATCTGAATGAGAGCAAAATATTTAGTGCAGATTGTTTGTCAATTCGCTTTATGCCTGTGGAAAAGTGGCTGGGCTTAACATCGCTAGGCTAGCTCCGCTTATTCTATCGGAGCTAGGCAAACCGAGTACCATTTCCTGAATATGCCATATGATAGCCATAGAATTAGAAATTTGTCGTATACTTATATAATTCTGACTGGCTGGTGCAATGGACAAAGAAATTAATTGTAGACGTGGAACAGGGAATTTTGTAAGCTGTGGCAGCTTTGTTAATCTAATTTGATTGTCTATTTTCAATATTTAGAAGCAATTCGGTAAGGATTAGGAAGGTCAATAGCTCAAGTTTGCGGTTGCTTTTCTTATGTCATAATGTAACAATATTTACTAACATTGATACATTATCCTGTTTATACCCGTCGATATTCAGTGAGCGGGTAGAATACACATGGTTATGCCAACCTTGGCATGGAGATCATGAGGCAGTAAATGGTGACTATATTCGATGCTCAATAGTTTGAAGAGTACTTAGGGGGGAAGCGAATGGAACCCATAATAGAATCCATCTATAATAGAAAACACCCCGGAACCTTGGCCTATAAATGGTTCTTCTACAGCCGCGCCTTCAAGGGTGTTTTGAGGAAACACCGGGTGGTATTCAAGAATCGGCGTATTGGCAGAGACGAGCACTTTATACTCTACCCTGAGTGGAAACAAAGGTGGTACGAACTATTTGGAGCACCTCAAAACATATATATACCTTTTACATATTCTGATTTTTCCAGAGCCGTTGGGTTTATGGAGGTTATAGATGGTCTGGGAGCTAATTTCAAGTATTTACTTCATCTTAAAAGTGAGTTTTGGTTCTATAGGGAACTGATTCCTGGGGATAGTTACGTTATAGATTATATATTCGAAGATGTGTTGCGGATAAAGCCAGATAAGGCGGCTATGATCGGGCTCTCTGCCATAAGTCGCAACGGAGAACTTTTCATGAAGATGCGGGATCATTTTGTAATTAAAGAGGTACCTGAAAAATACGCATCCCGTTTGCAGACGGACGAGACTAATGAGTTTAAAGGCATTACCCATGTTCCGGCTGAACCGCTGCTAAACTGTACCGTGCAGGAAATCTATATATCGGCGAATTTACCCAAGCGATATGGGATTACTTCGGGGGATCGCAATATCGTGCATACATCAGCCTGGGTAGCCAGACTCTTCGGCTATGACCGGCCTTTCATCCAGGGTCTCTGTACCGCCAACTTGATCATGAGTGAACTCTGCCGAGCGGGTATTAAACTGCAGCATTTTTCCATAACCTTCGGTCGTCCTGTATTTTTGAAGAGCAAGGTTTTTCTTTGTTATACAGATAAAGAATACCGACTCCAGGATGAGGACAAAAATATCCTCTGCTTTGGACAGATAAACCTGGATTAAAGCTCAGTCTAGAACTAAATAGCAACCAGGCCGTCATCTCTTTGGGATGACGGTTATTTGTATGTGAATTAAATGAGCTGGGTGCACCATAATGGATATTAATGAATATTATGAATCTAATTACCAGGAGCGTTTTTCTTGGATGAGAATTATAAAAGAATAAAGACCAAATAATAAAAATAGTTCATTTTAAAAGGCAGGTGATTTAAGATGCCATTTTTTATAGTTAATATTAACGGCATTTATCCGATGGAATATACCACTTACGCGCAAGCTTGCGCGGATTGTGAAGGCGGAGAATATGTGTATATTTCTGACAGCATTGAAGTTTTAGAAGAATGCTTGGAAGCAAGAGCTTATCAAGAAGAGGGTTATGTTGATACAATATAATTTCAAAATGAGAGTAACTGCTGGTGCAGCTAACTAAACCTGAAATATCAGTACAAGTGGCTGTAGAGGCGTTATGGTGTAAACTATGGAACTGAAGAATGCCAGGCATGGTTATTTCAAAGATTTAGACCGACATTTGACTATAGATGAGAAACCTTCAGTTTTCTTGGAGAAAATGTTTAAAGAAGGTTTATTTACCAGTACCTATCCTTTTACCTTATTGGGAGATCTTGTTGCAGTGGAGCAAGCTCCGGAACATCATCCGGAAGGCAATGTCTGGAATCATACTCTGCTGGTGGTAGATTTTGCGGCAGAAACAAGGCATTTGAGTAAAGCGCCTCGAGTATTAATGTGGGCTGCTTTATTACATGATTTGGGTAAGATACCCGCAACCCGAATAAGAAAAGGTAGAATAACTGCCTATGATCATGATAAATACGGTGAAATTCTAGCCATCAAGTTTTTGACGGAGTTAACCGATGAGAAGCAGTTTATTGATAATGTTTCCAAAATGGTGCGCTGGCATATGCAGATACTTTTTGTGGTTAAAAAATTACCTTTCGCTGATATACAAACAATGATTAAAGAGATAGATATAAATGAAATAGCTCTGTTATCATGGTGCGATCGACTGGGTCGGGGTAGTATGACTGATGAAATGATTGAAGTTGAATCTGAAAATATAAGTCATTTTTTGTATAAATGCCAGGAGCGAATAAATGGACAAGCGCCTTTAAAATAGGCGTTTTGAAACTCGTGCTTAGAAAGTCCGGAAAAATAAACACTGAGCATATCGGAAAGCGTAACGGGCCATAACTATTCCAAGCAAATAGTTTTGAATTCCACAGATTGACACAGAAAATAATGGTTTTAACTACAGAATCCTGTAATAAAAGGGTATAATAATTAAAATAAAATACGCTTGAGTTAGGTATTACCCAGGAGATATGCAGATCAATTTACGGCTTGGGGTGCCTTTTATTTTAAGGAGGAAAATAGGATGGCCAACTCGGAAACTGAATATGAGGATAAGAAAAGCACTGAAGAAGGGGATTTAAGTCCGGCTTCCTCGGGGAACTTTATCCAGAATATAATTAACGAAGACCTGGAGAACGGAAAAAATGCCGGGCGGGTACATACACGTTTTCCGCCGGAACCAAATGGCTACCTGCATATAGGGCATGCCAAGTCAATTTGCCTGAATTTCGGTCTGGCAGCTAAAAATGGGGGTATCTGTAACCTTCGGTTTGATGATACCAATCCCAGTAAAGAGGATGTTGAATACGTAGATTCGATTCAAACCGATGTCAAGTGGTTGGGATTTGACTGGGAGGAGCGTATGTTTTACGCCTCCGACTATTTTGAAAAATTATATGAATTTGCGGTACAGCTGATAAAGAAGGGCCAGGCTTATGTCTGCGATTTGACGGCTCAGGAAACGAGAGAGTATCGAGGCACCCTGACAGAGCCCGGTAAAGATAGTCCTTACCGCAATCGCTCCATTGAAGAAAACCTGGATTTATTTACCCGTATGCGCGCCGGAGAATTTGAGGATGGAGCCCGGGTACTAAGGGCCAAAATCGATATGGCCTCCCCTAATTTGAACATGCGTGATCCGGTACTGTACCGTATTTTGCGTTCTACCCACCACCGCTCTGGAGATGAGTGGTGCATTTACCCAATGTACGACTATGCGCATCCATTGTCTGATGCTCTGGAAGATATTACTCATTCGGTGTGTACGTTGGAGTTTTCAGACCATCGCCCTTTATATGATTGGGCTTTGGATTATGTAGACTATGGTGCCGATATTCATGGTCGTCCCCAGCAGATTGAGTTTGCCCGTCTGAATTTAACTTATACGGTAATGAGCAAACGCAAACTGCGCGAACTGGTGGAAAAAGATTATGTTAACGGTTGGGATGATCCGCGCATGCCTACTATTTCTGGCTTAAGACGACGTGGCTATACCCCGGAATCCATCCGTGATTTCTGCACCCGTATTGGGGTAGCCAAACGTGATAGTATGGTGGATATAGCTCTGCTGGAGCATTGCATCCGTGAGGATTTGAACCTTAATGCTGATAGAGTTATGGCGGTGTTACGTCCTTTGAAGATTATTATCGATAATTATCCAGAAGGCCAGGTGGAATGGTTGGAAGCTGAGAATAATCCTGAAAACCCAGCCATGGGCTCACGCAAAATTCCCTTTTCACGCGAATTATATATAGAACAGGAAGATTTCATGGAGAATCCTCCGAAGAAATTTTTCCGGTTATCTCCGGGTGGAGAGATAAGACTAAAAAGTGCCTATATTATCAAATGTGAACAGGTGATTAAAGCTGACAGTGGTGAAGTTGTTGAACTACATTGCAGTTATGACCCGGATTCCAAGAGCGGTGGGGCCACCAGCGGCCGCAAAATAAAAGGCACTTCCCATTGGGTATCTGCAGACCATGCCATCCCGGCTGAGGTGCGGCTCTATGAGCATCTCTTCACGACTGAGACTCCAGATGATGTAGAAGAAGGTAAGGATTACAAAGCCAAGCTTAACCCCCATTCCCTGGAGGTCCTGAGTGATTGTAAAGTAGAACCGGGTTTGGCAGAAGCCTTAACCAGTAATCGTTATCAATTCCTGCGCCAGGGATATTTCTGCCTTGATTCTGATTCCCAACCGGATAAACTGGTATTTAATCGGATAGTCTCGTTACGGGATAGCTGGGCTAAGATGCAGAAAGCCTAGAACCTGAAGACGTGTAGCTTGATAAAAAACTGTAGAGAGTACAACAAAAAAGGCCGTAAGCCCCGAGCTTAACGGCCTTTTGATTTATTTATGCAGTTATCGCCATAGAACTACTTCTGGCTTAATATCTTCTCAATTACCTGCTTAACTTCCAGCCAATTCTGCACCCGAATTATATTATCATGACTCAGGTGAGTATTATAGGGATAGTCAAAAAGGATTACCGGCAGGTGGGTGCTTAATTCCAGGGACAAATCATGGTGATCCTCGATCATAAGTTCAACACCATTGTCGAGGCAGTCAGCCAGTTTACTAAAATGGTGCATATTGTTGGTGGTATTCATCACCAATTTATCATATGCAATTTTATGCTGGCTTAGCCAATGCTTAGTGATGTCTGTTACGGTTTCATCCCGCTGATTGCGGGACGTAATTAGAATAATACGATGCTGCTGATGCAGCTCGCTGATGACCTCTGCCGCATGGGGTTTGGGCAGGACCTGACGATATATATCAGCCAGATAAGTGCTTAAGAATAGCTGCGAAGTGGAGCTGTCCCAACCCAGGGATTTCTCCAGATTATAATAAGCCATATCGAATTGGTTGCCCCGTCCATTTTCACGATTAAACTTCTCCGCAAAGTACAAAATAGTTTCCCGGGTAGTGCTGATGGTGTTATCAATATCAATGCCAATATTCATTTAGAATCTCCTTTACGATGTTACCTTATCATTTTACTCTTTTGGAGATAAGTGCACAAAATTTCTGTAGAAGGTATATTCAGGATAAGGCCCAGGTTAAAATTATTAAAGGCTAAACGTTTACTTATGAACCTAGCGGAGGTTAACTTCAGTGTAATTTTGAAAGCAGTGAAGCAACCTTAGTTAGTGATCTGATGGTCACCAATAAGTTAGTGGCCTCCCGCCAGGTGGGATTATATTAGGAAATATGGTCAGGCAAAGCACTAGCATTTTAGTGTGGGCCTGACCTTTTTATAGTCGGGGAAATTTTTATATTAAGTAGTTGATTTGTCGAGCCGTAAAGCATACAATAATACATATGAACATATATTCATGCGTAAGAGCGAAGGAGAGATTAACATGGGTGATGAATTTGTGGACCGCTGTGAGGTTCAATGCATACATGAAGAAAGCGTGATGGCCGTTCGGGACCAGATGATTAAAGATGAGACAGTGTTTGAACTGGCTGATTTTTTTAAAACTCTGGGTGATTCAACCCGTATAAAAATGCTTTTTGCCTTAATGCAGCGAGAACTATGTGTTTGTGATTTGGCGGCGGTTATTGGCGCCACAGATTCGGCGGTGTCTCATCAGCTGCGGGTTTTGCGCAGTCAGAAGTTAGTGAAATTCCGCCGGGAAGGCAAAATTCTTTATTATAGTTTGGATGATGAACATGTAAGCAGCCTTTTTAACCAGGGATTGGAGCACGTTACGGAATAGGGGAGGCATTAATTATGGCAGGAGTGGCTATTAAAATGGAAGATCTATTTATAGATGGCATATTAAAAATAGATGGCATGGATTGCCCTGATTGTGCAGCCAAGGTTGAACAGGCGATACGCAAGATGCCAGGGATTAGTAATGCGAAATTAATCTTTAGTACAGCCAAGCTGCAGTTTCAATATGACCCGGGCGTAACTGGAATACCGCAGGTTATTAGCAAAGTTCATAGCCTGGGTTATTCCGCTAAGGAACCAGCTGGGCTGTTACAGTCGGGTCGGTCAAGTCTAACTAATGTTGTTCGTCTGGAAGGTTTGGATTGCGCCGATTGCGCTGCCAAACTGGAAAAAAGGATTCAAGCTATGCCCGGGGTTAATTCGGCACGGGTCAACTACGGGGCAGCCAAGATGGAAATTAACCATGAGGTACCCATAAACACAGTTCTGGGGGTTATAGAGAAGATGGGTTATAAGGGGAGGGTGGAAGGTGAGGCAAACGTTAAAGTCTTGCCGCTGCCCTTCTGGAGAAGCAATAAATATGCCCTGTCTACCATACTGGCAGGGAGCCTGGTCCTGTTGGCCGTACTTACTCAATTATCGAATGCACCTGTATTATGGACTCATAGCCTGTATCTATTAGCCATCCTAATGGGCGGGTTTTTGCCTGCCAAAGCTGGTCTGGCCATTTTATTCAATGCTCATGAACTGGACATGAATGTCCTCATGATTATTGCGGCTGTGGGAGCCGTGGCCCTGGGGCAGATGGAGGAGGGAGCGACGGTAGTCCTGCTCTTTTCCCTGGGTAATGCCCTGCAATCATTTTCTATGGATAAGACCAGAAATTCTATTCGCATGTTAATGGAGCTAGCCCCCAATGAAGCCCTGGTTCGTCGCCATGGGGAGGAAAGAACCTTATCAGTGCAGGAAATTGAGTTGGATGATATCCTTATTGTGCGGCCTGGTGAAAGGATAGCCATGGATGGCCGGGTTATCAAAGGGGCCTCAGCCGTCGAAGAAAAGGCCATTACCGGTGAATCCATGCCGGTCGATAAAGAAATAGGGTCCAAGGTATATGCTGGTACTCTTAATGGTTTTGGGGCACTGGAAATTGAGGTACAAAAACTGGCTCAGGATAATACTATCAGCAGAATAATTAACATGGTAGAAGATGCTCAGGGGCAAAAAGCTCCTGCTGAGCAATTTGTGGAAAAATTTGCCCGTTACTATACGCCAGCGGTAATTGTTATGGCCCTGCTGGTAGCGATAGTACCTCCCCTGCTTCTCAGACAAGCTTTCAGCCACTGGGTATATCAGGCTCTGGGGATGCTGCTGGTAGCCTGTCCGTGTGCTCTGGTAATATCTACGCCGGTATCGATTGTATCAGCTATAGGCAGTGCAGCCCGTAATGGGGTATTGATAAAAGGCGGGGCTTATCTCGAAGCCATGGGTGACCTAAAAGCCATCGCATTTGACAAGACCGGTACCCTCACCCGTGGACAGGCGGAGGTAAGTGACCTTATAGCTTTTAATGGCAGTGAGGCGGAACTGCTGCGTCTGGCTGCAGCCATCGAATCTCGTTCGGAGCATCCTCTGGCTCAGGCTGTCAGCCAATATAGCCGGGAGCAAGGAGTGAGACTGCCGCCGGTTGAGAATTTTCAGGCCGTGGCTGGCAAGGGGGCTTATGCTGATATTGAGGGCCAGTCATATTATATAGGCAATGCACGCTTTTTCGAGGAGCAAAACCGCCCTCTGCCTGACGATGCCCAGCAGCGCCTGGAGGACCTGCAGAATCAAGGCAAGACGGCAATTATATTGGGTGATGAGCAAAAGCTCCGGGGTATCATAGCTCTGGCTGACCATCTGCGCGATAACAGCGCAGCAGAGCTGACGAAGCTTAAGCGTATTGGTATACAAAAGACTATAATGCTGACCGGTGACAATCAGCGCACAGCACATTCTATTGCTGCTGCTGCCGGGGTGGATGAATATCAGGCTGATCTCCTCCCCGAAGATAAAGTGGAGGCCATCAAGGGCTTACTGGCCCAGCAGCAAAAGGTGGCTATGGTCGGTGATGGTGTCAATGATGCCCCGGCCTTGGCTATAGCGACGGTAGGTATTGCCATGGGGGCAGCGGGAACCGATGTTGCTCTGGAAACCGCCGATATAGCGTTGATGGCCGATGATTTATCTAAATTAGCTTACACCATTGACCTGGGTCGAAGAACGCGGAGAATTATTAAGGAAAATATCGCTTTCTCCATAATTGTCAAGGTAGGTATTTTGCTCCTGGTCATCCCTGGTTGGCTTACCCTGTGGCTGGCGGTGGTAGGAGACATGGGAACTTCATTGCTGGTTACCCTGAATGGGATGAGGCTATTAAGAACTCATAAATAGCAACTCCTGTTGTACGCAGTAGACTAATTATGCGCAGTAAAAGTGAACAGGGGGACGGTTCTCTTGTTCATCCAGTTAAGGTGCTAGGGGATGAACAAGAGAACCGTCCCCCTGTTCACTTTTACTGCGCATACTCTGTAAACTGCGTAACAGAAGTACGTAGGCTGATTGCTATTTTATTTTTTTGCGTTGTAAAAAGCGTTGTCGCCACCATTCGGGTGAATATATAGACATGCGGTGTACCCTGCGGGTAAGTCTATTGGGAGGGTTATTCAAAAGCTCCTGTAAACCCAGGAATAAATTGGGTGTGGACTGGTTGTGGACCGCTTTTCCGTGCGCCAGCAGGATAGAGGATGCATCCAGGGCAGCCAGTTTGGCATAGGAAGCTTGCATTTGTTTGGGAAACATAACGGGCATAGGGGGAAGCAGAGTATCTTTAACTTCGCAAGCATAATCAGCGGCATACAAGAGGGAGGCGTTTTCATTGTACAGGGCCAGATCATGAGAAGTATGACCAGAAACGTGTATAACCTTCCAGTCGCTGAAACCCGGTAATTTATCGCCATCAGTCAACAAAAGATCTGCCCCGATTTTTCGAGGATAAAGGGTTCTCTCAAGCTTGCTGTGATTACGCAGAGCTACCAGTTGCATCATGATACAATCCAATTTTTGCTGGATAAAGCCGCCCAGCCCTGCATACCAACGATCCATTTCACCATGAGCGGCAATGACAGTACCATATTTTTTTCTTAAGAGGGCGGCTCCCCCGGAGTGGTCAGGGTGAATGTGGGTAACCACAGCCAGTTTAATTTCAAATGGAGAACGTTTGATAGTTTGGAAACAGAAATCTTCTATGCGCTTCACATCATTTACGGCTCCGCTGTCCAAGAGCAGCAGTCCATGTTCGTATTCCAATAAAAAAATATTAGAAATATATCCGGGAATAATATGTAAAACAAACGGAGTTGGGAGCAATTAATTCACCTTCAGTTCATTAAGCTAGATCTTAGGAGTCCGGCAGGCTATTATTAAAGCAATATAACTATAACCGTAAAGCGTAGTAATTTCAGCTATATTCGCCACTCCGGGTTAATATTCCTTGTATTTTATTCCCTAATAATTAAGAAATTTCTGAAATTAAGTTTAAATGCCAGCATCATCTGATATAGTTCGGCAAGATAGGAATTTCCTTTTGTATCTAACTGCACTAATATAATACTGTATAGGATCACAGCAAGGTTTAGCAGCATGGGTAAATTTCTGGTTATGGTTTGAACTGCCGACCGGGATCATTTTACAGGGCTATGTTGAAAATGATTAATGTATTCGCTCAATATTTAATAGCAGCAATTAAAAGTACTGGTATTTGCCTATTTTTCAAAAGGGGGTCGGGAAATGAAATATAGTCCCTGGATGGGTCTAAAACGCTTTTTAAAGGTAATTAATCTTTTTTTTCATATATTTTGGTCCTTTTACTCTTTGAAATTAAAGGGCTCATGGCATGCGGATGATTGGAAGGAAAAAAAGAGGAACGAATTATATCTTTCTGAAGCCCGTCGTTTTCGCGAAACGGCGATAGAGATGGGTGGTTTGCTGATTAAGCTGGGGCAGTTCTTGAGTACCCGGGTGGACATCCTTCCACAGGCTACGACCCGAGAATTAGCTGGTTTACAGGATGAAGTACCGGCAGTAGATTTTCAGGACATATG
Organism: uncultured Syntrophomonas sp.; assembly: GCA_964510795.1. Lineage (GTDB taxonomy): Bacteria > Bacillota > Syntrophomonadia > Syntrophomonadales > Syntrophomonadaceae > Syntrophomonas_B. The sequence continues at coordinate 16,118 of CAZEDT010000004.1, read as the reverse complement.
CCAGGTGCTGGAAAGCGAATTCAGTCGGCCCGTTAGTGAGGTTTATAAATATTTTGAAGCAACTCCGTTGGCCTCTGCTTCCTTGGGACAAGTTCATCGCGCCCAACTCCCTGCAGGAGATCTTGTAGCGGTAAAGATATTGCGGCCAGGGATTGAAAAAACAATTAATATAGACCTGAGAGCTATGCGACAGGTAATTAAATTTTTAAAGATCTTTACTAATTGGCAGCAATGGGTGGATCTTGATGCCATATACAGTGAATTTGCTGCTACTCTTCGGGAGGAGCTGGATTACCTCCAGGAGGGCAAGAATGCCGAAAATATAGCCCGAAATGCTGTGTCAGACCCCGACCTCATCATTCCGCACATACATTGGGAATTTACCCGTCAGAGGGTACTTACCTTAGAGTATATGCAAGGCATAAAAATTACCGACTATGACAGCTTGGATAAAGCCGGAGTCAATAGGGGTGCACTGGCGCGCAGACTGTTGCAGGTTTACGTTAAGCAGATACTGGTTGACGGTTTTTTCCATGCCGATCCTCATCCGGGAAATTTGTTCATTACCCCCACCGGGCAAATCATCATGATAGATTTCGGTATGGTAGGAACCATTAGTCCGGATTTACGTGATAATCTGATTAAAATGGTACTAGCAATGGTTGAACGTGACCAGATGCAGGTGGTTTTTTATCTTAAGCAGGTAGGCTTCTTGCGTCGTGATGCTAACCAGGAGTTATTGGCTCGGGCTATCGGACTGTTTTTGGAACAGATCCTGGGCACCGGAATTGACTTGCTTGATGCTGACATGGGTGCCTTGCTGCAGGACCTGGAAGAAATACTCTATGAGCAGCCCTTTCAGATTCCGGCCAAGTTTACATTTTTGGGTCGGGCGCTGGGCACTCTTTATGGATTATGCGTCGGTTTGGATAAGGATATAAGCTTTTTGGATGCCGCCAAGCCCTATTTAAAAGAATTTATGCCTGATAAAGCTCGTCCCTGGACTATCATTAAAGACAAAGGCATAGCTCTGGGGACAGCTCTGGTAGAAGTTCCACCTCTATTGGAGAAGGTATTAAGACGGGCAGAAGGAGGCGATCTGGAGCTTAAATTACCGCTTAAAAATTTAGAAGAAGCCATGGATCGCAACACTCAGGCCAGCTATACTATTGCCTGGGCAATAGTATTCGGCTCTTCGCTGCTGGTCTCGGTCTATCTTTACGTACAATCTTTTATAGTTGAGGCCCGATGGGGTTTTGCAGCCGGCGGTTTATTCTTCCTAATCCTATTGGCCAAAACTCGTTCTAACCGTCGCAGGCCAGCTTTACACCACCCCGGAGGAATACCCAAAGGAAGGTAGTATTATGTGAAGTTAGTTTATAAATATATATCTTATAGGGTGTAACCCAGAAAATTAAAGAAAATGTTGAATCAAAGCGAAATATAGTATGTAATAATAGACGTTAATGCTTAGCATATTGTTTTGCAGAGAAAAAGCAGCCTAGTAAAATTGTTTGTCATAAAAATAGAAAGGTAGGTGTCTATAATGGAAGAGAGTTCTATGAGCTGGCCCCGGCGTTGTTGGGGAGTAATAATCGAGCCGGTAAAAACCTTCCAGGCTATTCGTGAGGACCCCCGGGGATTGATACCCATCCTGGTCATACTGGGTATCAATCTTCTGTTAGCGATTACAGTTTTGCCGCAAATTAAGGAAATGTCTGCCGAGGCGATGAGGCAGGCGCCCAATTTGACGCCGGAACAGATCACAGCTGCTGTTAAATGGACTGGTATCAGTGTCATGATTGCTGCTGTGGCACTCCCGCCCCTTATGTGGCTGATTCAGGCGGCCTTACTTTCCCTTTTCAATCAGGTCAGTCTGGGGGAAGCCAATTTTAAGCAATTATATATAATATCCTTTTTTGCCTGGATCCCAGCTTTTATCGGAGGACTAATTAAATCAGCTTTAATGGTAACTATGGGAGTTAAGAAGGCTATGGCGGTCAGTACCAGCCTGGCGCTGATCTTACCCAGGAGTACTGATTCAGGGTTTCTGTTTATGTTGCTCAGTAAAGTTGATTTATTTAACGTCTGGAGTCTGATTCTGCTGATAATAGGTGGCTCTGTGGCCATGAAACAGGATGGCAAAAAACTTGCTTTTTATATCTTTGGCCTCTGGCTGATTTATATCATCCTAACAGCATTTTTCACCGCCAAAACTGGTGCAAAACCGGGAATGTGATAGCTTGCCAAATACTTAGAGAGAGTATGGCAGTTAAATTAAGTTTAATATGCTGCAGGGTTTTTTAATTAATTACCGTTACTATTTCAGAGAAGAAAAACGGAATACTTTAGAGCAGCGGTTTCAGTTTAGTTAGTTAGGCAGGTGGGGTTGCAGTCTTTAGTAAGAAACATTCATCAAAAACGTACCTATTAAGATCAGGTTGGGGATCTAATCTCATATAAATTAAGGGGAAATAGAAGTGGAGAATGAAGTAAGCATAGTAAAAAAAATATTTAAGAAAAAAGCCTGGATAATTATTGGGATTTTAGTGATTGTGGGCTTAATAGTAGGTCTCAATATTTATCGTTCCGGACAAAAAACCGGAATTGAAGTCAAGACCAGCCAGATACGGGAAACAAAAATGGTAGAGACGGTACTAGCTTCTGGGAAGGTCACTACTGCCGAGAAGGAAATGCTTTACAGCCAGGTAAGTGGTTCTGTGAAAAAGATCCATGTAAAACTGGGACAAGAAGTAAAAGCTGGTCAGCTGCTTATGGAATTAGATATACCTGATGCCGGGCCTAAATTGCTGCAAGCCCAGGCTTCTCTGGCCGAGGCTGAGGCCAGGCTAATTAAGGCTCGTGCTGGTGGAAAGAGTTCTGAAGTTATCGAAGCTGAGGCCAGTTTCAACCGGGCTAAAAGTGATTATGTTCTAGCCAAGGAAAAACTGCGCCGCAATGAAACCCTTTTTGGGCAAGGGGCCATATCCAAAGCAGAATTGGAGACCGTTCAGGCTGATTATAATAATCGAGAGGCAGAGTACCGCAGGGCTGAGGCTATGCTTAACAGCAACCAAGCCGGAGCAGTTTACTCCCTTAAAGCACTGGAAAGCTCTGTTGCAGCTGCCCGGTCCAGTATGGCAGTGGCTGAGAAACAGGCGGCTCAAAGTGGACTAAGTGCTACTATTGATGGCCGGGTTATGTCGATAGCAGTACAAAACGGAGACATGCTTAGCCCCAACACTGCTTTGATTACTATTGGCAATTTGAATTCCCTGCGTGTAAAAGCAGATATTGCCGAAGCAGATGCTGCCAAACTGAAACTGGGGCAAAAAGTAATTATTAGCAGTAATGCCATTCCTGATCTTGAGTATCCTGGGCAGGTGCAGGAGATTGGGCTGGAAGCTGTTACCAAGACCAAGAATCAAGGAGAAACCACTGCTATTCCAGTGGTAGTTTCCATTCAGAACAACAGCCTGCTCAGGCCTGGGTTTAATGTGGATCTAAAAATTACTACCGCCACAATCCAGAAGGCAGTGGTTGTATCCTTTGATGCTATAGTAGAAAAACAGGGACATTCCTGCGTTTACGTTGTTCGTGGGGACAAGGTCCATCTGCAAAAAGTGTTGACTGGGATCAGTAGTGCCTCTGCTATTCAGGTCAAATCAGGTTTAAAAAAGGGTGATAAAGTAGTACTTAATCCAACTCAAGGCCTGAAGGACGGCAGTGAGGTCAAAGTGAAATGATAAAGATCAAGGAATTATCTAAAATATATGCCAGTGGCCTTATTCGGGTAGAAGCCTTAAAAAATCTGGACCTGTCAGTACCTGAAGGAGAGTTCCTTGCAATCATGGGTCCATCCGGATCGGGCAAATCAACCCTGATGAATATTTTAGGGGGTCTGGACAAGCCGAGTTCAGGCCAATATATTCTGGATGGGGTGGATATACAGTCATTGGATGAAATCCAATTATCAGAGATTCGTAATCAAAAAATCGGTTTTGTTTTTCAAACCTTCAACCTGCTGCCACGGTTGGACTGTGTGCGCAATGTTGAATTGCCAATGCTTTACGCAGGTGTAGGTACTGCAGTTAGAAAAGAACGAGCTTATACTGCTCTGGATAGGGTAGGGTTGAAGGACCATGCCCTCCATCGACCCAATGAGTTGTCGGGAGGCCAAAGACAGCGCGTGGCTATTGCTCGGGCTTTAGTAAATGACCCGCGTATAATCCTGGCGGATGAACCGACCGGTAACCTGGATAGCAGGTCAGGTATAGAGGTAATGGCCCTGTTTGAGGAACTCCATCAACAGGGTCGAACCATAGTGCTGGTTACTCATGAGCCGGAAATTGCCAGCCATGCCCAGAAGGTTATTCATTTCCGGGATGGGAGACTGGTTAAAACCGAGCACGTGGAAAATCCAGTACGGGCCACCCAACTGCTGGCTGAATTGATCTTAGCAGAGGGGGGCACGGTATGAACTGGTGGGAAATGATAAAGGTAGCCGTCGAGGGAATCTGGGTTAACAAGCTCCGATCAGCCCTGACTCTGCTGGGCATAATTATTGGGGTTATGGCAGTAATCATAGTTGTTACCATCGGCCAGGGCGGCCAGGAAAAGATAATGAGCGAGATGGAAAGCATGGGCTCCAACCTGTTTATTATCTATGTAGGTCAGGTTGAGGATGGTGATTACGAGCGCTACCAGATGAGTTTGGAAGAATGTAAAATTATTCGTGAGTCGGTAGATGGCCTAAAAGGTCTGGTGCCTGCAGCATATGCTTCCCCGTCGGTAGAGAGCCGGCGTAAAAAAGAAAGCTGCTCTTTAACTGCTACGGATGGAGATTATCAATGGATTCGAAATGTACAAATGGCTCAAGGCAGGTTCTTTAGTACTAGTGATAACGCATCAGCCCGCCGCGTGATAGTCATCAACCAAAAGATGGCAGATGACCTTTTTGGGGTAGGAGGAGATGCGCTGGGGCAGAAACTGATGGTCGCCGGCAATCCAGTGGTGGTTATTGGCGTCTCCAAGTCATCCGCGGGGATGTTTAGTGGTGGGGATAGACCGGAGGCTTTTATGCCTATCAATCTGTATTTCACCATATTTGATTCTAATGGTGTATATGAACTGAACGGTACGGCTGTCAACAAGGATCGAGTAGAGGAAGTCTCCCAAAGGGCCGTAAAGATGCTGCAATTAAGACACGGGGTAAAAGACGGCAAGGTTTACCAAGTATTTAATATGGAGCAGGAGATGCAGTCGGCCAATAAGGTAACCGGTATTATGACCATGATAATCGGAGCTATTGCAGGAATTTCTCTGCTGGTTGGCGGTATTGGGGTCATGAACATTATGCTGGTTTCGGTAACTGAAAGGACCAGAGAAATAGGCATTCGTATGGCTATTGGGGCGCGGCGGAAGGACATAATGCGGCAATTCCTGATTGAATCTACTGTTCTAAGCTTGTTGGGAGGTATTATCGGAATAATTTTGGGAATGCTTGGAGCGGCCCTGATTTGCGCGGCGATTAAAATGCCTTTTAATGTGTCACTAACCACGGTTCTGATCGCTTCGGGTTTTTCCATGGCAGTAGGAATTTTCTTCGGCCTGTACCCGGCTAATCGGGCGGCTAAACTAGACCCCATTGAAGCTCTAAGGTATGAGTAAGCAAGAGGGGCTTTTATTAGGGACGGTCCTTTGACATACAATGTCAAAGGACCGTCCCCTGTTTTTAGACCTTAATTATTTGTAAAAATACCTATGAATACGTTAACCAGGTCCGGGTCAAACTGAGAGGCAGAACAGCGGGATATTTCTTCCAGGGCCTGCTCGTGGCATATGGCCTTTTTATAGGAACGCACATGAGTCATGACATCGTAAGCATCAACAATGCTTAGTATGCGAGCCAGGAGAGGTATAGCCTTGGCTTGTAGTCCTTTGGGATAACCGTTCCCGTCCCATCTTTCATGATGAGACAATATCTCTTCGGATATGGCCACCAACTCGTGGGAAGAATATACGATACGATAACCTATTTCCGGATGTTTTTGGATTGAGCCCCATTCTTCGCTGGTTAGAGCTCCAGCTTTGTTCAATATTTCATCCGGAATACCAATTTTACCGATGTCGTGTAGTCTGGCTAAGAGCTCTAATCTATCTATTTCATTGGCGGGTAAACCCAATGCCTGGCCAAATTGTATACACAATTTTTGCATGCGATGAGCGTGTTCTCTAGTTTCAAAGGTTTTTTCATGTAAACTGGCCTCTAATGAAGAAATGATAGAATTGCGGATACTTTTACTTTCCAACAGTTTATTCCTATACATAATATCTTCCGCCTCAGAAATAACTTTATAGATATCTTGATCAAGACTATCCTTGCTGGCTACTCCTAAGGCAATGCTGGCCTGAATAGGGACACTGTTGCTCTCCTGACAGTGCTTCCTTATTTGCTCACAAATAAAATAGCCTATTTTTTTGGGAGTTTGGGGCAGTAAAACAACGAATTCATCTCCCCCCCAGCGGGCTATAATATCTTCGGTCCGGCAGGCATCTTTAAGAATTGCTGCAATAGCTATCAAGAGCTTATCTCCGGTTTGGTGTCCAAAAGAGTCATTAAGCAATTTTAGTCCATTAACATCCCCCATTATGATGCTCAAGGGCAATTGTTGGGCTACATCCAGCTGCCTTAGTTGTTCATCAAAGAAAGCCCGGTTGTAAAGGCCGGTTAAGCTATCGTTATAACTCAAATATTTTATCCGTGCTTCAGCCCGGGTACGTTCTGAAATTTCTTCACAGGCTATAATAAAATGCATAAACTTTTTATCATGATCAAATACGGGATCAATTATATAATGCATACATAAAAATCTGCCCCAATTGGATACAAATTGTATATCTATTGAAAAAGCCTCGAGTTTATTGTAACCCTCGTATATTTCGGGTAGTTTGATTCCCAGGTCATTCCTCGAACGGGCTTCATCAAATAGGTTCATGCCTATAATGGCTTCTTTTGAAGGGGCACCGTGGATGTCAACATAGTAGTAATTGGCATCTAATATATCACCATCCAAATTAATTTTTAAAAGGCCGATGGGACTTTTATCAAACAAATGGTGATATCTTTCCTCGCTGTCTTTAAGCCTAATCTGGGCCGCCTTTTTTTCACTAATATCCCGTTTGGTTCCTACCATACGGATGGGTTTTCCATCTTTATCACGTTTGGCTATTCTGCCTCGATCAAGAATCCATATCCATTCCCCTGCTTTACTTTTCAAGCGGTATTCAGCTTCAAAATAATCGATCTTACCTGTATAGTGTGAATTAAAACACGCTTTTACATTGGTTATATCGTCAGGGTGGACCAGGTCTTCCCAGGTATGGATATGAGGGATTATTTCCTGTACATCGTATCCAAACATGGTAACCTCTCTATCGCTAAGAAATAGCTGACCACTTTCGATATTCAAGTCCCATAGACCCTCGTCAGCAGCCCAGAAAGCTAAATCCATACGGTCCTCGCTCTCCTCCAGGCGTTCATTTGCTTCAAGTAAGTTGTTTTGGGAGCTTTGCAATTCAGCATATATTTCTTCAAGTTCAGCATAGGTTTCTTCCAGTATTTTATGTTGATGAAGGATCTTTTCTTCATTATTTTTGTGTGCAGTTAGGTCGTGGAGTATAGCTGTTATCGCTGATTTACCTGCCCAAATAGTATTGGTAGCGGAATGGTCAACCCAAATTTCATAGCCATATTTAGATATAATTTTCATTTCTGTAACCGGAATGACCTCTTCACCTCGTTGCCGAGCCCAGGCCCGCTCTCTTATCACATCCTGATAATCAGGGTGAATCAGATCCCAAAAATTGATATCTTCACATTCTTCGAGACTATAACCGGTTAATGAGGTAAACGCCGAATTCATATAAGTAAAATGATTGCCCTGTAAAACGTGGATGGCTACGGGAGCATTATCGGCCAAGTTTTTAAAGGTGTTCTCATTATTAAGTCTTTGTAGTTCATTAATACGACTGCGGAGTTCTTGGTTTTCTGTATGTAATTTGGCAGTAATGTCGCTGTCCAAGCTCATAATAAGACTCCTTTTTATCTGTAGTAAAGTGAAAGCAAAAATGATGTGCAAATATCCTACAAAGGCAGATTTATGGCTGTGGATAATAAAAGCTGCAATAAAAAGTTCTAAATGTATTGATGTGAATATTAATCTTCTATATTTACAATGAAATTCCCTGCGATATTTTTACACAATATATAAAATTATTAGTAAAAATCTCATAATAATGGATAAATTACATCGCTAACAGAAAGTATAACGATAAATATATAAGTCATAAGAATTAAAGAAACTTAGTAGAATACCTAAAGGTGGGTAAAAAAAAGAGCCGGGTATATATTGGTTAACTCCCCAGGCTCTTTAGTGGATTGTATATGATGGTTAAGCTACAAGCTCATAAGTCTTGTACAGCCGCTTCAATTCAACTGGATCCCATTTTCATCGGCAGTTAGTGCAATGATTGTATGCTCTTTAATTTCTCCGCCAATAAGCTTGCGTGATAACAGGGTTTCTACCTCTTGCTGGATGACTCGTTTCAGCGGGCGGGCTCCATAGGCCGGGTCATAACCCTTTTTCGACAGATAAGCCAGAGCCTTATCATCCCAGACCAACTGGTTGTTAAGATTGTTTTCGAGCCGTTCAGCCAGTTTATGGAGGAGTACAGCTGCAATGGCAGCGATTTGATCAGGGCTAAGGGCCTGGAAGACAATAATCTCATCTAATCGGTTCAAGAACTCGGGACGGAAATTAATTTTTAGCAGTTCCAGTACCTGCTTTCGCATACTGGTGTAATTACCGCCATTTTCCTGGAAATAGAGGATTTCCTGGCTGCCTATATTGGAAGTCATAATAATAATGGTATTACGAAAATCGACCGTGCGTCCCTGACCATCAGTCAGACGTCCATCATCAAGGATTTGCAGCAGTAGATTAAATACATCATGATGAGCCTTTTCTATTTCATCAAACAGAATTACGGAATAAGGTTTGCGACGCACTGCCTCGGTGAGCTGCCCGCCTTCTTCATAACCTACATAACCGGGTGGAGAACCGATTAAGCGAGCTATACTATGTTTCTCCATATATTCAGACATATCCAGACGAATCATGGCCCTTTCGTCATCGAAAAGGGACTCAGCCAAAGCTTTGCCTAATTCTGTCTTGCCGACCCCGGTAGGTCCCAGGAATATAAAGCTGCCTACTGGCCGATTGGGATCTTTCAGGCCGCTGCGCGAGCGCAGCACCGCGTCTGAAACCGCATGAACTGCTTCGTCCTGGCCAATTACCCGTTCATGCAGAATGGCTTCTAATTGCATTAGTTTTTGACGTTCGCCTTCCAACAGGCGGCTGACATTGATACCGGTCCACCGGCTGACTACCCTGGCGATATCGGCTTCGCCCACTTCTTCCTGGAGAAGCATTTCTTGACTTTGCTTGGTGGCCAGCATTTCTTCCTCGGCCTGAAGTTTTCTTTCCAGCTCGCCCAGGCGTCCGTATCTAAGTTCAGCTACCCGGTTAAGATCATACTCTCGTTCAGCTTTTTCTATTTCCATACGGCATTCTTCTATGTCCCGTTTCAGCTGGCGGAGCCGGGATATAGATTGCTTTTCTGCTTGCCATTTGGCTTGCATGGCACCGGCTTCAGTTTTCAGATCTTGGGCTTCTTTAACAATGTGCTCCCGTCTTTCCTGGGAAGCTGCATCATTTTCTTTCTCCAGAGCGGTGGCTTCAATTTCTAATTGCATAATACGACGGGTTATTTCGTCCAGAGCCGTAGGCATACTGTCGATTTCGGTACGTAGCCGGGCAGCTGCTTCATCCATTAGGTCAATAGCTTTATCGGGAAGGAACCGATCCGAAATATATCGATCTGATAAGACTGCTGCAGCTATGAGGGCTGAATCCTTAATGCGCACTCCGTGATGAACTTCATAACGTTCTTTTAAACCGCGGAGAATGGAAATGGTATCCTCTACTGAAGGGGGATTAACCAGTACCGGCTGAAAGCGCCGTTCCAGAGCGGCATCTTTCTCAATATGTTTGCGATATTCGTCCAGAGTAGTTGCCCCGATAGCCCGTAATTCCCCTCTGGCTAACATAGGTTTTAAAAGATTACTGGCATCCATGGCGCCTTCAGCCGCCCCGGCTCCTACTACGGTGTGTAATTCATCTATAAACAAAATTACTCGTCCTTCAGAGTGCTCCACTTCTTTGAGAACCGCCTTTAGACGCTCCTCAAATTCACCCCGATATTTTGCTCCAGCTACCAGAGACCCCATATCCAGAGCTATTACCGTTTTATTTTTCAAGCCCTCCGGCACATCACGGGCCACGATACGGCGGGCCAAACCCTCTACAATAGCAGTTTTGCCCACTCCTGGTTCACCGATTAAAACCGGATTATTTTTGGTGCGCCGGGACAAAATCTCCATAACCCGCCGGATTTCTTCGTCCCGACCAATGACCGGGTCCAGTTTACCCTCCATAGCCAGCTGGTTTAGGTCTCGCCCATAACGCTGCAGGGCTTCATAGGAATCTTCAGGATTATCGCTGCTCACCCGCTGGGAGCCGCGAATGCCTTTCAGTGCAGTCAGGAGAGTATTCCTGTTAACACCCAGGCGGGCCAGCAGCTCGCGAAGATCATTTTCTCCTTCCTGAATAAGGCCCAACAGAAGATGTTCGACGCTGATGTACTCATCCTTTAATTGGGAAGCTTCCTTTTCAGCCCCGCTCAATACTCTGGATAAACTGCTGCTGAGATATATCTGACCCTCATAACCGTATACCGCGGGTATTTTATCAATTAAAACCTGTAGTTGATCTTTTAATGCAGGCAGATTAGCTCCGCCTTGTTCCAGCAGGCGAGGAGCAAGACCGTTTTCCTGCTGCAGGAGAACCTGGAGAAGATGTTTGCTGCTAACTTCCTGGTGATGCAGGGAAGCGGCCAGTTGTTGGGCTTCATTCAGGGCCTCACGTGATTTTTGTGTAAAGCGTTCAATATTCATCGCTATACCTCCATTTTAGAAACTTGCATTTATGTCTCCAAATATATGATCTTGCTACCAGCTAGTTATACTAATTCCTTCAGTAATAAAGATAACCGTTGGACTCCAGGAGTACATAATGGATGATACTTACTTGGCAGTGTAAATCAATTCATAATAGCTTTGCTCATATTCTTATCTGCATTATCATAACGATAGCTCTAAACTAAGTTTGATCAAATGTATGCAAAATATGATTGACTATAGGTTAAAACTTTATGGCTGATTTAATCCTAACAAATATACGGCATTTCTTACTGTGGTATGTTATAACAGAAACATACATAAAGTTAGCGAAGGTCAGACAATGCCCAAAAAGGAATAATAAATAACTTAAAATCTTATCGACCATACATATTTACTTAACTACAGTATAATCAGCCTACAATAAATAGTCAATAATAGTCAAAGTGCTTTGAGAAATATTTTTTTACTTTACTGTTTTAGACTAAAATAGGTTAAGAAGATAATATGATTTAACAATAGGAACCGGCATGAATAAGTATGTTTGTTTAGAAGGGGAGTGCTTGAAATGGAAAATATGCAAGCCTATTTACAAGCTACACCGGATATTGACTGTAATCATTCTGCCATCATTCAACTAAGTGAAAGCTTAACCCGGGATTGTAGCAGTGCCAGTGATAAAGCGGTCAAGCTGTTTTATTACGTGAGGGATGAATGCCACTATAATATGTATGCCACTACTGGTGAAAGATCAGCTTATCGTTCTTCTGCTATAATGGAGAGTGGTCAAGGGTGGTGCCTGCAAAAAGCCGTACTGTTAGCTTCGCTAGGACGTGCAGCGGGTATACCCAGCCGTTTAATCCTGGTATCAATTCGTAATCATAAATCGCCGCCTGAAGCAGTTGAATTCATGGGCACTAATGTGTTTTTTCCTCATGCCTACAATCATTTTTTCCTTAATGGGCAATGGGTTAAAGCGGCGGCTACTTTTGACAAAGAGATTTGCGACCGCATTCAGGTACCTGCAGTGGAGTTTGATGGCGTACATGATGCCATACTGCCTGGCCAGGATTTAAATGGTCAGCCCTATATCGATTATCTGGAGGAATACGGCTATTTTTCTGATCTGCCCTGGGAAATGATTATGGAAAACAGTAGTAAGCTTTATGGAGATTTAATGAGCAATTGGTTTAAACATGACCCAAAAGAGGCCATTCAATGAATATTTTCCGACTGCCAAATGAACAGCTTTCAACCGAGATTTTTGAAGCCTTGATTCCCGACCAGGGTGTATTGATTGAAAGAATTATATCCAGTGGGCAGGCCTCCCCTGAGGGTGAATGGTATGATCAGGAACGGGACGAATGGGTGGTGCTTTTACAAGGCGCAGCCGAACTAGGCTGGGAGACCGGCCGTCGGCAAAAACTGGAGGCTGGTGATTGGCTCCTAATCCCAGCCCACGAACGCCACCGGGTTCTATGGACCAGTCAGGAAACGCCCTGCATCTGGTTGGCCGTGCATGGCAAGCTGCGTTAGGTCAGATTATGCGCAGCAAAAGTGAACAGGGGGACGGTTCTCTTGTTCATCCCCGAGCACTTTAACTGGATGAACAAGAGAACCGTCCCCCTGTTCACTTTTGCTGCACATTATTAAATCAGCCATCTATATCCGAATTTTAGTATAATGATTAAATGGTTTAAGAAATATAAACATATTGGGACGCTATCCGAAGGAGAAAATTTATTTATGCAGATACATATCCTTGCCAGCGGAAGTACTGGGAATGCAATATTCATTGAAATGGGCGGACATAAAATACTGATTGATGCGGGAATTAGTACCAAGAGAATCGAGCAGGGTCTGGCGGCGGTAGGTGTTCAGGTCGGACAGCTGGATGCGGTATTGATAACGCATGAGCATATCGATCATATAAAGGGAATTGATGTACTGGTGCGCCGCCATCATGTCCCGGTCTATACTCGCGCAGCCACCTGGGAGAAGATCCCCTGTCGGAATAAGTTGCCCCAAGAATGCTGCCGCGAACTGGGTGACAGCTTGGATCTGGGTTCGATGAAGATCGAGGCTTTTTCTATTTCACATGATGCGGTTGACCCAGTAGGTTTTTCTATCCTGCAGGGTAAACTAAAATGTGTCCTGGCAACTGATTTGGGTGAGGTTACTCCGGAAGTAGAGAAGGCTTTAGCTTATGCTGATTTTGCTATTTTAGAGGCCAATCATGATCCCGTAATGCTTAAGCAAGGTCCCTACCCGGCCTATCTAAAGAAACGGATTAGTGGGTCTCAAGGTCATCTGTCCAACCACGATGCCGGGCAGGTTTTGGCTGGCATTCCGCATAGTGGACTTATGGAGGTATTCCTGGCGCATTTGAGCCAGCATAATAATCATCCCGATCTGGCTCTGCGGACGGTGAGGGAAATACTAGAGGCTAATGGCTGCAGTGTAGGCGAGGAAATTTTACTGCACCGGACCTATCCGGCTAGTACTGCCAGCCTGGTAGGATAGGGCCGTCCTTTATAACCTAACCGCCAGCTATTTTGATTGACTGTTGCCAGTAAGGCGGGGATAAAGATACTTTGGGGGGAGGATAATATGTCTCAAAGCGCAATCGCTGGCCATATACTGGAACTAATATTTATATTAAATGTTATCTTTGCTATTTTGGTGGTCTTTTTCGAGAGGCGCAGCCCCAGTGCTACCTTGACCTGGTTGTTGATGTTATTTTTTATGCCGGTACTAGGGTTTATTTTTTACATCTTTCTTGGGCAGGATCTGCGCAAGAAGAAAATGTTTTTTCTGAAAAAGGAAGAAGAACAAAAAATACAGCCGGTTTTGACCACCCAAAATGAACTAATCCACAACAACCGACTTTTATTAAACCAGCAAGAGGCTAACGAATATCAGGATATTATTCACCTGCATCATAATAGCAATCAGGCGCTGTTTTCCCAGGACAACGATTTGCGGATTTTCGCTGATGGCAGGATGCTGTTTGATGATTTATTAGCAAGCTTGGAAAATGCCCGGTCATATATTCATTTGCAATCTTATATTTTTCGTAATGATGCTCTGGGCCGCCAATTTCGAGATTTACTGACCCAAAAGGCCCGCCAGGGGGTAGAGGTAAGGGTGGTTTACGATGGAATGGGATGTATACGCCTGCCTGGTAATTTTTTTTCCCCCCTGATTCTAGCGGGTGGTAAGGTCAGCAGTTTTTTTCCACCCTTTCTGCCTTATATTAACCTGCGTATAAATTACCGTAATCACCGCAAGATTTGTATAATTGATGGTCGAAAGGCTTATGTAGGCGGATTCAATATTGGCAATGAATATCTGGGTCTGGGCAAATTAGGTTACTGGCGGGATACGCATCTGTGTGTACAGGGGAGTGCGATAGATGGGTTGGAGTTCAGATTTTTACTGGATTGGAGATTTGCAGCCCAGGATTATACGCCGCTGGATGACAAATACTTCCCTAGGCGCAGCTCTGAGGGTCATACCGGGGTACAGATAGTTTCCAGCGGGCCGGATTCCAAATGGAGTTCGATAAAAGATGGTTATCTAAAAATGATCAGTTGTGCACGGCATAAGCTCTATATTCAAACCCCATACTTTATTCCCGATGATAGTATTATGGAAGCTATGAAGATTGCGGCTCTGTCAGGGGTAGATGTCAGGTTGATCATCCCTGAAAAAGAGGATCATCCCTTTGTTCATTGGGCGTCGCTGTCTTATGCGGGTGAGCTGTTGGAAGCGGGGATAAGGTGTTACTGTTACCAAAAGGGTTTTATTCACAGCAAGATGATTTTGGCTGATGGATTCTTAAGCACAGTAGGAACCGCAAACCTGGATATGCGTAGTTTTAATTTGAATTTTGAGGTTAATGCCTTTATTTATGATAAGAAGGTAAATAGTGAACTAGAGGCTATTTTTTTACAGGATCTGAATGATTGTAAGGAATTGACACTGCAAGCCTATCAACAACGATCTATTATCGACAGAATCAAGGAAGCCTTATCACGTCTTTTATCTCCGCTTTTATAGAAGGGAAGCATTTATATCCATTCTTCGCAGTTGACTAATAATGCGACGCAAGAGGAGAACGTATTTAGACGCGGATTAACGCGGTTATATTTGTGAAATCAAGTAGGAACGGTTAGGGGTTGACAAGGGGACGGGGTTGTTGACACCCCCTATGATGCCGGTTGGGGTGTCAACAACCCCGTCCCCTTGTCAACCCACCCAGCTTTCAGAAAACCCGAAAGACCAGCCCCCGGTTAATTCACATCCATCGCAGCCAACTGAGGGACGTTCTTTTTGTTTGGCACTTCAAAAGCTCAAGTCAAACAAAAAGAATGTCCTTCTGTTGGCTCCTTTACCCAGCTCCCCGAAAATAACAATACCGGTCCCCTTAACACGAGTAATTGAAATACATTAGTTAAATCGTGTCGTGAACTTGAACTAACAAAGCCAACAAAAAGAACGTCCCTCTGTTGGCTCGGGGATGAACAAGAGAACCGTCCCCCTGTTCACTTTTGCTGCGCATCATCTATAAATTGTGAAACTTTATTAGCATTGCAACAAATTCAAGCCAAACTGGCGATAAGGAACTTGCTTAACTGAATGGCGGTAGCCTCAAAAGTTAGGCCGTTTTCCAGAATAAAATCCGGATTTAAAACTGCCTGGAGGGAAGCCAGAATGACGGTGGAAATTATTCTTGGGTCGATTCCCTGTAAGACGCGGTTATCACTGCGTTGCATATAAACAGCGATAGCAATCCGGGCTCTCTCCATACGGAAGGAGTCAATTTTTTGCCATAGATGGGGGTAGTGAACCCGCAGGTCGTTCAGTCCGTTCGGATTAAAAATGAACTGGCCCTGGGCGAATAATTCTTTCATTACTGCTGCTATCATTTCTGGGGCGGGATCTTCCCGAGTCAGTATCTGGTCTATTTGGTGAGCCATATGAGCCATAAAAGCATCCAGGGTAGCCTCGATTATTTCTTCCTTACTGCGAAAAT